>JAZRFM010000015.1:0-161628 GCA_045661345.1 Lachnospiraceae bacterium | reverse complement strand
ATCCGGAAGCAGCATGTGTGGTTTCTGGTGGATAAGGAGATGGTGAAAATATTTCCGGGGCAGAATGCATGTATCGCTGGTTGGTTGCAAAAGGTATTGAAAAAGAACGCATATACAAAGAAGACGCATCTACCTCTACAGAAGAAAATATTGCATTTTCTAAAGAGGTTATAAGAGAAAATGGTTTAAATGAAAGAATTGCGATTGTAACGAGCGAATATCATAGTTATCGTGCGGGAATGATAGCAAAAGAAAATGGAGTGACATTCGGAACTGCACCAGGACAGACAGCGATATGGCTTTTTCCTACTTTTTATGTGAGAGAGCTGTATGCGATTTTGGCGGAGTGGATATTTTAAAGAGAAAAATTGGGAAGAAAATTAAAAATTCACTTGTGTAAATGATAGGATTATGCTATACTCTAACCTTGTCAGGAGCTTTTCTGACAGAAATGGGTGGATTCCCGAGTGGCCAAAGGGGACAGACTGTAAATCTGCTGCAAATTGCTTCGATGGTTCGAATCCATCTCCACCCAGTAAAGATACTTCGCACAATTCGGACGTCGCCAGGGGCTTGTCCTCATTAAGTGCTCATAACGCGCCGAACGACTAAGTTCATCTTCGGACAAGGTCCTCGATTCACTAAGGGTTCGGCATGTATCGCACTAAATTCGGACGTCGCCAGGGGCTTGTCCTCATTAAGTGCTCATAACGACGCGGGATGGAGCAGTCTGGAAGCTCGTCGGGCTCATAACCCGAAGGTCGCAGGTTCAAATCCTGCTCCCGCAATTCTTCAATTAAATATCGTTACTCATTAGGCCCAGTTAGCTCAGTTGGTAGAGCAGCGGACTGAAAATCCGCGTGTCTCTGGTTCGATTCCGGAACTGGGCATTTTTTATGAGAGAAGTCAGTGAAATGCCGAAAAATATTGACTTTTCCGCCCCGGAGAGTATATAATGTGTTCGTATTTTTTATATAGAATGTACAAAGAGGTGCAGACATATTGCTTGTACTGCATTTTTTTCTGACAAAAAAGAGGACGCTATGAACCCGAAAACCCTGAAATATATCATCAAACGTCTGATTTTGGCAGTGTTTACCATCTGGGTGGTAATCACGCTGACTTTCTTCATTATGCACGCGGTACCGGGGGGTCCGTTCATGAGTGAGAAAGCGGTCTCGCCGGCAGCGCAGGCAGCACTGGAGGCGAAGTACGGATTGGACAAGCCGCTCGGGGTGCAGTATGTGACATACCTCGGGGACGTGATTCAGCTGAAGCTGGGACCATCCTTAAAGCAGCGTGGACGGATGGTAATTGATATTATCGGGGATGGATTAAAAACATCGGCGAAACTTGGTGTGATCGCTGCTTTTCTTGCACTTGTAATCGGTGTCGTGCTGGGATCCGTCGCTGCACTTCGCCGGAATACGGTTCTTGATCGGGTCATCATGATCATAACAACGGCATTTGTCTCCATGCCTTCTTTCATTGTCGGATCCCTGTTATTGGTTATTTTTGCGATCAAATTTCATGTGCTGCCTGCAAACGGCTCGACGGCGGCCGGTCTGGTTCTGCCTGTCGTCACATTGATGCTATATCCCATGTCTTATATTACGCGATTGACGAGATCATCCATGCTGGATGTGCTGGGACAGGATTATATCCGTACCGCAAAAGCAAAGGGTGTCTCAAAATGGCGTATTATTTTTGTACATGCATTAAAGAACTCTTTGATACCGGTTATTACATACTTCGGGCCGATGCTTGCGTATATTGTTACCGGGTCTCTTGTCGTGGAGCAGATTTTTGCCGTACCCGGCATCGGGCGTGCATTTGTGCAGAGTATCATCAACAGAGATTACACGTTGATTATGGGGACAACGATTGTACTTGCGACATTCATCGTGATTATGAACCTTGTCAGTGACATTTTGTATAAAGTAGTGGACCCCAGAATTAATCTGGAATAGAGGGAAAAGGATGGACAAAAATCTGAAACGTCTGAGCGCGCAGGTAGATCTCTCCGATTTTATGCCTGCCAGCGAGCAAGACAAAGAATACATGGTCAAGATGCGTGAATCGACCACTTTTTTCAAAGACGGGGTCAGGCGTCTTCGGAAAAACAAGGTTGCGATGATCAGCTTTTATGTCATTGTGGTGATCACGCTGGCGTCGATTTTTGTTCCGATGTTCTGGCCTTATCAGTATGAGACCATGCTGGGGATGCAGCCGGGACAGCCCATGGATGCGTCTTTCAACAATCTGCATCCATTCGAGTATTCTTCTTCAGAGCAGGCGAGGATCGCAGAGGGAGAAAAGGTATTTCCGCATATCTTTGGCACAGACTCCCAGGGAAGGGATTACTTTATCCGTGTCGTGTACGGGACGCGTATTTCACTGGCGGTTGGGTTTTTTGCCAGTATCATCGTCCTGGTGATTGGTATCATATACGGTTCCATTTCCGGTTATGCCGGCGGTAAGGTGGACATTGTCATGATGCGTATCGTGGATATTATCTATTCACTACCTGATATGCTGATGGTGATCCTGCTTGCTTCCGTGATGCGAATGACGCTGGCAGGGGCGCTGGAGGGCACCGTTCTGGAAAAAATAGGTTCCAATATCATATCCCTGTTCATTATCTTTGCGCTGCTGTATTGGGTTGGCATGGCACGTCTAGTACGGGGTCAGATTCTGTCCCTTCGCGAGCAGGAATATGTGCTGGCTTCGCGGACAGCGGGTGCAAAAGGAAGCTGGGTAATCAGAAAGCATTTGATTCCGAACTGTATTTCCGTTATCGTCATTTCTACGGCACTTCAGATTCCGAGTGCGATTTTTACGGAGAGTTATCTGTCCTTCCTGGGACTGGGTGTCAATGCGCCCATGCCGTCCCTTGGATCACTGGCTTCGGATGCTTTGAACGGACTCAGCTCTTATCCGTACCGGCTTGTGATACCGGCGATCGTGATCTCTCTGATCGTGTTGTCTCTCAACCTGTTTGGAGACGGTCTGCGGGATGCTTTTGATCCGAAGTTGAATTCATAACATGGCGTATTGTTTCAGACGGTTACCGGATTAGTATAGGAGGAGCAAAGACATGGCTTTGCTTGAAGTGAGAGATCTGCATACATCATTTTTTACCGACGCGGGAGAAGTGCGTGCGGTGAACGGCGTTTCCTTTAATCTGGATTACGGCAAAGTCCTTGGCATCGTGGGAGAGTCCGGATCCGGAAAATCCGTGACGGCCTATTCAATCATGCAGATTCTTGCCAATACCGGAAAGATCGTTTCCGGATCCATAAAGTATGACGGACAGGAGCTTGTCGGTGCCGGCGAGAAGGTCATGAAGGAAATCCGCGGGAACAAGATTTCGATCATTTTCCAGGATCCCATGACGAGCCTGAATCCGACCTATACCATCGGACGGCAGCTGAAGGAAGCGATTCTTCTGCATACAAACCGGAATAAGGAAGAAGCAAAGGCACGCGCCATCGAGATGCTGAAGCTTGTGAACATCAACGAACCGGAGAAGCGGATGAAGCAGTATCCCCATGAGTTTTCCGGCGGTATGAGGCAGCGTATGATGATCGCCATGGCGCTGGCCTGCGAGCCTGACATACTGATCGCGGATGAGCCGACGACAGCCCTTGATGTGACGATCCAGGCAGGCATTTTGGAACTGATGAAGGATATCCAGAAAAAGATCGGAATGGCGATCATTATGATCACGCATGACCTTGGCGTTGTGGCACAGATGTGTGATGAAGTGATTGTTATGTATGCCGGTTCTATTTGTGAGCAGGGAACGGAAAACGAGATCTTTTATAATCCCTGCCATGAATATACCAAGGGACTCATGCGATCCATTCCCACCGCTGATAATCAGGGCGAGAAGCTTCAACCCATCACAGGAACGCCCATCGACCTTTTGAATATGCCGAAGGGTTGTCCTTTTGCGCCGCGTTGTGACGCAGCTATGAAGATTTGTATCCGTGAAAAATGCGAGCGCTTCCAGATCAATGATGATCATGCGGCGGCTTGCTGGATGAATGTAAAAATGGCAGCTGAAGAGGGAGGTGCAACCGCATGAGTACGCAAAAAGAGCCTCTCATTCAGGTAAAGCATCTGAAGCAGTACTTCGATATCAATGTGGGTTTTGGAAAAGCGAAACCCTTAAAAGCCGTGGACGATATCAGCTTTGATATCATGGAAGGGGAAACCCTCGGGCTTGTGGGAGAGTCAGGCTGCGGAAAGACGACTGCAGGCCGGTCCTTACTGCATCTTTATAAGCCCACCGGCGGCGAAGTGATTTATGCCGGGAAGCCGATTAAGACAAAAAAGGATATTGAGGATTTCCGGACAAAAGCAACGATGGTTTTTCAGGATCCGTATTCTTCACTGGATCCCAGGATGACCGTTTCCGATATTATTGCAGAGCCTCTGGATGTAAACGTTTCCTATCATCCGGAATACAAAGATAAGGACAAAAGACGCAGAAGAGTCCTGCAGCTGATGGAGTATGTCGGCTTGAACTCCGAACATGCGGCGCGTTATGCCCATGAGTTTTCCGGCGGTCAGAGACAGCGCGTTGGGATCGCCCGGGCGCTTGCGGTCAATCCGGATTTTATCGTCTGTGATGAGCCGGTTTCCGCTTTGGATGTATCCATACAGGCGCAGGTAATCAATATGTTTGATGATCTCCAGACGAAGCTGGGTCTGACATATTTGTTTATCGCCCACGATTTGCTGGTGGTTCGTCATATTTCAGACAGGATTGCGGTGATGTATCTGGGACGCATGGTGGAACTGGCCAAGGCATCGGATATTTACGATCACCCGCTGCATCCCTATACAAAAGCTTTGATTTCCGCAGTTCCGGTTCCCGATCCGAAGGTTGCAAAAGCAAATCAGCGGATTTCACTGACGGGGGAGATTCCAAGTCCCCTTAATGCGCCCACAGGATGTCCGTTCCATACCAGATGCCCTTATGCAAAGGACAGCTGCCGTGACGGCATGCCTTCCTTTGAAGAGGTAGATACCGGTCATTTTGTGGCATGTCACCGGGTAAAAGAGATCAACGACTGAGTTTGATTTCATGGCGGGATTTGTGATACAGGCAGCAGATTCCGCTTTTGAAATAGATGTGAACGATTTTTGAAAGGAGAGTATCATTATGAAAAAATTTGTTGCATTGATGCTTGCCGGCGCAATGATCTTTTCTATGGCTGCCTGCGGTGATTCGGCAGTATCAGGAAATGCAGGCGCTGCAGCGACGACCGGTACAGAGAGTGCAGGCACCGGTACTGACACGGCAGCAGCGGATGCCGGTACAGATACGGCAGCAGCAGCGACCGGGGAAGGGATCAGCGTAAGTATTGCTTCCGAGCCGGCATCACTTGACCCGGCACTGAACAGTGCTGTTGATGGTGCTACGATGCTGGTGCACCTGTTTTCCGGACTTGCAAAATGGGAGCAGAAGGATGACGGGACACTGGAGCTCGTACCGGATTGCGCTGAAGAGCTGGTAGAAGGCGTAGAGAACGCTGACGGAACCGTAACTTACACCTATACTCTGAAAGACGGCCTTACATGGTCTGATGGTCAGCCTGTGACCGCGGGAGACTTCCTTTTCGCATGGAACCGTGCCGCTTCTGTAGACCTTGGTGCAGACTACGGTTATATGTTTGAGGTTGTTGATGGCTATGAAGACATCTGGGCTGAGGGAGCAACCGGCGACGAGAAGCTCAACGTAGAAGCACCGGATGACAAGACTCTGGTTGTTACATTGACCAATGCCGTTCCGTACTGGAACGAGCTGCTCGCATTCCCGACCTATTTCCCGGTACGCGAGGATGTAGTTTCCAATGAGTCCTGGGCAACAGATCCGGCTACCTATGTAAACAACGGACCGTATGTCATGGATTCCTGGGAGCACAACAGTGTGATTACCCTGAAGAAGAACGATAACTTTGTGGATGCGGACACCATCACGATGCCGCAGATCAACTTCTTCCTGTCTGATGACGCGAACAACATGCTGACAAACTTCCAGAACGGAGACTGGCAGATGATCGACGATGTGCCGACCAACGAGATTGCACAGCTCAAGGTGGATTATCCGGATGAGTTCAAGGTAGAGGGTCAGCTGGGAACCTACTATGTCTGCTGGAACATCAACGAGGACATTCTTCCGCAAGGCAGCGGTCTTACCGGCGTTGAGGCAGAAAATGCAAGAGCGGAGATCCGCAACGCGATTTCTCTTCTGTTTGACCGTAACTACATTGTAGAGGAAATCGGACAGGCAGGACAGGTTCCGGCTTCTTCCTTCGTAGCAATGGGTCTTACCGATGCAGACGGATCCGAATTCTATGAGAATGCCGGAGACAACAGTGGTTTTGTCGGCTACTACAATGTCGATGCTGCTGCACTGCAGGAGAACTTCGACAAGTGTGTGGAAGTGCTGAAGAAATACTACGATTATGATGAGGCATCCTCGAAGTTTACGAATTTCCCGAGCATGACTTATCTGTACAATACCTCCGAAGGTCACAAGGCAATCGGTGAGTACCTGCAGAGCGCATTGTCCGCAGTTGGTATAACGATGAATCTGGAGAACCAGGAATGGAACACCTTCCTTGAGACCAGAAAGAACGGAGACTACTCCATCGCACGTAACGGCTGGCTTGCAGACTACAATGATCCGATCTGCTTCCTGGATATGTGGACGACAGCTTCCGGTAACAACGATGTACAGTTCGGCCGCGGGGATCACGAGAAGGTCGGCGCTTATGATCTGGATCTGACGGATCTTGGCTATGATACCAAGGTGACCGGCGGTACCTGGGCTGATACCTATGATGTGCTGATCAACGACATCAAGTCCTGTACCGACAGCAAGACCCGCTATGCCCTGATGCATAAGGCAGAGGATCTGCTGATGAGCACCGGCGCCATCTGCCCGCTGTATTTCTACACGGATCTGTATATGATCGACAAGAACCTGACCGGGTTCTTCAGCAACCCGCTCGGTTACAAATACTTCATGTTCTGCAACTATTAATAACGGTTTGCTGAAATGATGAGCAAAAAGAGGTCTGACCGAAAGGTCAGGCCTTTTTTGCATAGACAGATGTATTGTAGAGAGCCGAAAAATGTACTATTCTATAGAGACAGGTAGAAAAAAGTGATGGATCACGGTCAGGGGGACAGATGAAAAAAATATTCAATAACAGAGCAGTTCAGGCATGTATCGTGGCACTCATTGTTGTGCTTCTAGTGATAGCGGGAGCATTGACAAGACTGGACAGGTGGATGCAGGATGTCCTGTTTGAGCGTCCGCAGGTGACAAGTGGGGATATCGTCGTCATTGGGATTGACGAAGATGCGTTAAACCGGATCGGCCCCTATCAGACCTGGGACAGAAATGTGATCGCATCTTCGCTGGACGCATTGGCTGCTGATCCTGAGAATCAGCCGGCTGTGGTGGCGATCGATACTTTGTATTCCGGCGAGACAGATCCGCAGGCAGATCAGCATCTGGCTGATGCAGCAGAAAAACTGGGATGTGTCGTGACCGCAACGGGTGCAACGTTTGACAGTCAGATCGCTGAGTCAGCGAACGGCTATTATATGGATGATTTTGCCATTTTGGCATACGATGAGCCTTATGATGCGCTGAAAGATGTCACGACGCAGGGGCATGTCAATGCGATGTATGATTCCGACGGGATCATGAGGCATGCGATGTTATATCTCGAGCCGGATGGTGAGAAAGTCTATTCCATCGGGTATCAGGCGGCCAAGCTTTATGCAGAAAAGCAGGGCTTGGAGATTACGGAACCGCCGACGGACAGCAGAGGCATGTTTTACGTGTCCTATACTGCAGGGCCGGGAGGGTATTATGATCATGTATCCGTGGCCGATCTGATCGATGGGACTGTTCCATCGGATTATTATGCAGGAAAAATTGTTCTGATCGGACCTTATGCGACAGGACTGCAGGATGCTTGTTTTACCCCGATCGCCCGGAATGAGCAGATGTACGGGGTCGAGGTGCATGCAAATGTCATAGATGCCATCTTAAAAAATGATTACAAGACGGAAGTGCCGGATCTGCTTCAATTGATCCTTCTTTTTGCGATCACATGGATCATCACGTTCATCTGCCTCCGCACCAAAGTGCTGCTCTCTGTGATCATCACCGCTGCGGCAGCAGTTGGGTCTTTGCTCATCTGTGTTGCGCTGTACAATGCGGGTTATCTGATGCATCCCTTGTGGATTCCGGTGGGCGTCATCGCAGGATGTCTGGTCTCGATCGTAGCGCATTACATCCGTTCTGCGATGGAAAAGAGGGAGATCACACGTACCTTTGAACGATATGTGGCGCCGGAGATCGTGGAAGAGATCTTAAAAGAAGGCACGGAAAACATCGGGCTGGGCGGAAAAAGCTGCGAGATCGCGGTACTCTTTGTGGACGTCAGAGGGTTTACCACGATGTCCGAGAGGCTGGATCCCGAGAAAGTGGTCTACATCCTAAATAAGTATCTGACCATGGCAAGTGGCTGTGTGGAGCGAAATCATGGAACGCTGGATAAATTTGTCGGTGATGCGATGATGGCATTCTGGGGCGCGCCGCTGCCGCAGGAGGATGGCGTCTATCATGCCGTTCGTACCGCGATGGAGATCATAGAAGGCGCACATGGCGTGTCCGAGGAACTGAAATCCGAGATCGGAGAAGAACTGAACGTCGGCGTGGGTGTCAATTACGGCTCGGCCGTTGTAGGAAATATGGGTTCTGAACGCCATATGGATTATACAGCCATCGGTGATACGGTCAATACCGCAGCCAGACTGGAAGCCAATGCCCCGGGAGGGACGGTCTACATCAGCCGTTCCGTGGCAGATCAGCTCGGAGACAGAGTGACTGTGACGTCTCTTGGCGGAACGATCAAGCTGAAGGGCAAGGCCGAAGGGTTTGAAGTGCTGAAGGTGGAAAATCTGAAATAAGACAATGAGCGTACTGTCCGATGAGGGGGAGAGGAGAAGGCTGTTGTTATGAACGGAACGAATGCAGATGAAATCAAGGTCTCGCTTCTCGGAGTCAGGGGATCCACCCCGACTTCGGGGAAAGATACGCTGGAATATGGAGGTGCGACGTCCTGCCTGTTGGTGCAGGCCGGAGGAAGATCGATTTTTCTGGATGCAGGGAACGGTATCCTGAATGCGCCTGATATTCCGGATGATCCTGTTTCCGTGTTTTTTACGCATATGCACCTGGATCATGTGCTGGGATTGCCGTATATTCCGCATTTGAACGATAAGGGGCACAGCGTTGACCTCTATGCGAGAAAACAGGAGGGAACCACGCTCAGGGAGCAGATCGATCAGATCTTCAGACATCCCGGATGGCCGTGCGGGCTTGATGTATATCCGGCCAGGGTCACGACGCATGATGCGCAGTTCCCCGTGATGATCGGCGAGATGGAAATCGACGCTGCAAAATCCGTGCATCCCGGGGACAGCACGGTATACAGAGTGACCTATCATGGAAAAAGCATTGTTTATGCGACGGATTATGAATATGACGAGGCGACAGAGGGTACGCTGATCGATTTCGCTAAAAATGCCGATCTTCTGTTTTTTGACGGACAATATACGGAAGAAGAGTATCAAACGCGCAGAGGATATGGACATTCTACGGTCTCTCAGGGGCTGATCATCATGGAAAAGGCGCATGTGAAGCAGCTGAAGATCGTACATCATGATCCCGGACATACAGATCGCTTTCTGAAAGAATGGGAAGACAAAGTGAAGACAGAACGGATTTCTTTTGCAAAAGAGGGAGAGATCATACGACTATGACGACGACACCGAAAAGAACATACAGTCTTGACCGCATGATCAAGATTGCACTCGATCTCAGCGTGGAAAAGGATTTTGACAAATTGATGCAAAAGATCCTGACTGAGGCCATGGACACCTGTCATTGTGATGCGGGAACCGTTTATATTCTGGAGGGAGAGTTTCTTCATTTCCATACGGTCTATACAAAATCCAAAGGCACCAGTATGGCGGAGCAGAGCAGCAACGTGAACCTGCCGCCGGTGAAGCTCGGACGCGGAAATGTATGCGCCTGCGCGGCGCTGGACAATAAAAAGATCAATATTCCGGATATCTATGAATCTACGGAATATGATTTTACCGGCGCACAGAAATATGATGCGATCAACCACTATCGCACCGGATCCATGCTGGTGATCCCTATGGACGATGAGAAAAACCAGCCCATCGGGGTGCTCCAGCTCATCAATGCGCAGGATGAGGAAGGAAAGACCATACCGTTTGATCCTTTGTATGAGGAAGTGATCTCGGCGCTCGCTTCGCTTGCAGCCGTCAGCCTGAATAATCATCAGCTGGCAAAAGAAGTGAATGACATGCTGCATTCTTTTGTAGAGGTGATGGTGGATGCGATCGATGCCAGAAGCTCCTATAATGCCAATCACACCCGGAGCATGGTGCATTATGCGGACCGGTTCATCGACTATCTGAATGACACGGGGAATCCGTGGACTTTTACGAAAGATGCCAAAGATGCTTATCTGATGAGCATCTGGCTCCATGATATCGGGAAATTGATCGTCCCGCTTGAACTGCTGGATAAGCCGGATCGCCTGGGGTCGCTTTATGACGGGATCAAAAACCGCGTGGATATCGCTGTTCTTATGGAAAAAGTGGAGGCCTTGGAGCATCCGGAAAACGCTGCGGCGTGTGAAGAAAAAGCAGCACAGTTGAAAAGCGCGTGGGAAGCGATCGATTCTGCGAACCGTGCAGGCTTTTTGACGGATGAAACGGTTGCGGAATTGCGATCTTATGCTGCGATCTCCTGTAAGACAGCCGAAAATGAAGAGATCCCGCTGCTCAACGAGCAGGAACTCACGAGCATCACCATAAAAAAAGGGACACTGACGATAGAAGAACGAAAAAAGATCCAAAGTCATGTGGTCTATACGGCCAGAATGCTTGAAAAGATGAATTTCAAAGGGATTTATAAGGATGTGCCTTTCTGGTCCGGATCGCATCATGAATATTTGAATGGGAAGGGGTACCCCAAAGGACTGACAGAGTCGGAACTGCCGAAAGAGTCGAGGCTTCTGACCATTATCGACGTCTATGATGCACTTACCGCAGAGGATAGGCCGTATAAGCCCCCCATGCCGCCCGAGAAGGCATTTTCGATTCTTGAGAAAATGCGGGATGATGGACAGATAGACGGAGAGCTGCTGCAATTATTCCGTGAGAGCGAGGCATGGCAGAAGTGATGTTTTTGTGATATGATCAACTTAGTGATGGAGTAGTTGATGGCTTTGCGTTTTTGACAGGATGGAGAAAAGAGATATGGCATTATCATCAGAGGATCAAGGTCAATCGACAGAAAAAACCGGCAAAAGCAAGAAGAAGCTGCTTCTTGTACTTCTTCCGGTTCTTGCTGTTTGTGTCATTGCAGGGGTTGTGATCGGCGTTACTTCGCATAACGGCGGGGTGACGGCAGTCATGATGCGGCTTCAGCGGCTGGTCGGGACTGTCAATCTCTATGATGAAAACGGAAAAGAGCAGTCGGTCAAAGAACAGATGCGGCTCTCCTCCGGACAGAGCATTACGACAGGAGATGAAAGCCTGATCATGCTGTCTTTGGATGAGACGAAACTCATCACGATGGAGGAGAACAGTAAGGCCGAGGTTCATGCAAAGGGAAAAGCCCTGGAATTCGACCTGAAGGAAGGCAACCTCTTTTTTAATGTGACAGAGAAACTGGAAGACGGATACACCTTTGACGTTAAGGCCTCCTCTTTGATCTGTGGGATTCGGGGAACCTCCGCGTATGTAGGAGTAGACAGCAACGGAAATCCGATTTTGATGGTGACAGACGGTACTGTGGAACTTGTGGCAGAACATCCCCTCACGCATGAAAAGATTACGATTCAGGTCCCGCCCGGACAGAAGGCCACGATCCATATTGAAAACAATGAGGAAGGAGGGGGCTCTATCTCTTACCAACTGGAGCCTTTCAAGGAGGAGGATCTTCCGCCGTCAGCGTTGAATGCGATCGTAGAGAGTGAGGATCTGACCATCCGCGTTTTGGATTCGACTGGTTTTTCCGGAGATAAGATCGCTGCGCTTGCGGCAATTACAAGCGTAAATGGCACCCCCATCTTTGGAGAGTCCGATACCATTCCGCTGATGGGCAAACGCGCAGAAGAGATGATGAAAGCTGCAAAAGAAGCATCGGAGATCGCAGGAGATGATCTGGACCTGGAGACCGCCATCTTAACAGGCATGAGAGAGGTCCTCGATGCAGGTACGGATGCGGGCTACGAAGGAGACTCCCTTTCCGAACTCATGGATGGCGCGATGGATTCCATGAAAAAGGTTTGCAAGGAAGCTGCAGATGCCGGAATTGAAGGAGATGCGCTGCTGGAACTCCTTGGCGGCGTGTCGGATGCCATGAAGGCGAGCACAACGGAATCAGCAGGAAGCAATCTTTCGGAGACAGAGATCAAGCAGATGCTGGCCGCTGCGACAGAGGGCTCTGTTGATGCTACGATGCAGGGAACCGCGACACAGGGCGCTCCCGCTCTTTCTGCAGATGGCGCTGTAGATGAGCAGGGTGATAACGGTACTGACAACACTCGGACAGGCACAAGGAATGCCGGGACAGGTACCACAGCACAGATTCCGATCAACGGTGCTGTCATACCGGGAACGGTGATACCGGGTGAAACGCCAGTTCCCACTCCGGGAACGACACCCGCGCCCGTAGATCCCGCTACCCCGGCAGACCCCACTCCCCCAGTAGGACCCACTCCCCCGGTGACGCCAGGAGTCTATTCCGTGACCTTGCATCCGGAAGGCGGAACGATCCAGAGCGGAAACATTACGTCATACACACAGGGTGTAGGAGCGGTGCTTCCGACGGATGTGATAAAGGCAGAAACGGAGGCCTATACCTATGCTTTTGACGGGTGGTATACAGCACAATCAGGTGGCACCAAAGTAACAGCCATTTCCGCAGCCGATACCGGGGATAAGGTGTTTTATGCGCATTGGATCAACACGCCGAAACATCCGGTGACGGTGAGATTTTATAACTGGGATGAGTCGCTGCTGATAGAGCAGATCGTTGAACAGGGAGAAAGGCCTGTCTATGCAGGCCCTACGCCGACATGCGCTTCAACAGAAGAGTATTCCTACACCTGGGCCGGATGGAATGAAGGAGAGTATCAAATTGGGGTTCCCCTTGCTGAAGCCTGGGAAGATACAGGCTATTATGCTTGGTTTGAACCTTCTCCGATTACATATCACATCACGAAGCAGGCGACAAACTGTACGTTAACCGTGAAAAAGCAGGAGGGTCAGGAATGGGTAGACGCGGATGAAGTAGGATTCGACACGCCTGTTAGATTTTGGGCAGATTCGACGGTTGGTTCACAGCAGACTCTGACATGTACGAAGACCTCTGACGGAACCGCAGTAGAGTATACGTACGATCAAAGCATAGGAGGTTTCGTTTTTACCATGCCGGCAGGTGGCGTGACGATCACTGCGATATTCGGAGGGTAACAGACTGCACGGAAGGCTTATTCATTGCCTTCCGTTGCTTTATCTGAGGAGCTTTCCGCTGCAGCCTCTGTCGCGTTGTCATCTGGAGCGGCTTCTTCTGATCCCTCAGTCTCTGCCGGCAGAAATGCGTCCCAAGGATAACGCTCGGAGGGATCCCAGATCAGCCATTCCGTATAGCCTGCGTCGTAGGTTGCCTGAATCTGTGTGCGGATCTCCTCCGCTCCGTAGTTGATATAGTGCTTCAGATAATTGGCAGTGAAGCCCTGCAGCCATGGGCGGACGATGGCCTGAGGCGTTGCATCTCCGGCTGCTTCGTGTTCTTTCGCAGCCTCATCCAGGAGTTTTTTGGATTCTTCCATGGAAGCGTAAACAACTTCGTAGGGATACAGATCCGGATGTTCAATCTTGTAGGTGCCATCCGCATAGTGTGAAGGATAGACCATCGGTGAGAGGCAGGAGGTTTCGTAGGAAAGCGCCGCGTAATCCTGTCCCACAATCTTCCGGTCATATTCCGCATTGATCACGATCCCAAATACATCCATGGAAAAGGGAATGGAAAGCTCTTCAAAATGTTCTTTCGCGAAGTGAGCAAAATCCGTAATGGCTGCTTTGCGTCCATCACCGTCTACACCGGCTGCTTCTTCCGGCAGCTTGTTCGGATAGCGGACATAATCGAACTGGATCTCATCAAATCCTGCTTTTTCACATTCGTCCGCTACTTCCATCAGATAAGCACGAGCCTCTTCGTTTTTTGGGTCGATCCAGACAAAGCTTTTTTCGTCGCGATAGACGGATCCGTCTGTATTATGAAAGACCCATTCCGGATGAACCTGATCGATGTATGCATCCCGGAAGCACACAAGACGTCCGATAACGTAGATTCCATGATCGTGGAGGGTCTGCACGAGAGAAGGCATGTCATGGACAAGGACGCGGGTCGCTTCGGTCTCCGCGATCAAGGGGGAGTCTGTCTCAAAAACGATGTGTCCCTCATCGTCCTTTACATCGATGACGATGGTATTGAGCTCGGTAGCGTCGACGCCGGCAATCATTTCCTCCATTTTGTCCGGGGTCCCGGCGACCCATGCGGAAACATAGATACCCTTGACAGGCTCTTCTCCGAGAAGGGCCTCTCGTTTTGATACGGGTTCCGGCTCCTCCTCGGTAGCCTGTTCGGTAGTCTCTTCCGTGGTCTCCTCTGTGGAAGGGAGTGCCTGGGTACTGCTTTCTGTATTCACAGCGGCGGACGTATCCGGAGGAGATTCCGTGCCGCTGGTACCGGTATTGGATACACCGCAGCCGGCGGATGTCAGAATCAAAAAGGTGCTTAATAATAAAAGTCGTTTTTTCATGTACTGATTATAACGTTTTTTTCTTGACACTGCAAAGAAAGGGTTTATAATATAAATACTAGCACTCTAAGAGACTGAGTGCTAACAAGGAAAGGAGAAAAGAATGATAGTAGTGCCTTTTTACAATATCATCATCGTACCGAATGTCACTTTCTACTTTTCCGGAGAGTATTTCAGTGAGCATGTGAAGAAAAACGCGGCGGAAGGCGAAGAAGTCGTCTTTTTGATGCTGAAGGAGGATAAAAAGCGCTCTGATATCACGGCGAAGGATTTCTATCGTATCGGCATTGCGGGTAAGGTGGAAGGGATCGACAAGGACGGAAATATTGGCATTTATGCGACAGAGCGGTTGAATGTCAGGAATATCCGCATGAAGCAGGGAGAGATTAAGGTTACGGTTGAAGAACGACCGGATATCGAGGATCTGTCGGATGAGGAACAGGCAGCAAGGTATGAGAACGTCAAAAACGCATACCTGCACTTCATTTCCGGCTCCCGCTGGGGTCTGATGGCGCGTAATTATATTATGCAGTGGAAGACCATGAGCGAGATGATTGCAACCATCAGCTATCAGCTTCCTGTAACGAATGAGGAAAAATATGAGATCGTAGCAACGGATTCTATTGCGGAACGTACAGATCTCATGGAAAAAATCCTTTACGAATCCCTCGAGATGCTCAAAATCAGTACGGAAGCGGCTAACGCGCAGGAAGAATCGAACGAAAAGCTTTATCGTGAGGATGCGATCCGGAAGCAGATGGAATTTCTGCAAAAAGAACTGGATGAAATGCATCCGGAAAACGTCTCGGATGTCCGGAAGTTTGAAAAGCTGATCGCAGAATCGGAGATGAACGATACAGCCCGGGGAGAAGCGGAGAAGGTTCTGAACCGTATGAAACAGGAGGGAGAGAATAGCCATGAATATGGCATGCTCTATGATTACCTGGATTTTGTGACAGGCCTTTCCTGGAAATCAGAGGAACAGCAGGAAATAGACCTGGAGAAAGCGGAAAAGATCCTGGATGAAGATCATTACGGTCTGAAAAAGGTGAAGAATCGAGTATTACAGCAGATTGCCGTGATGAATCTGAAGAAATGCCAGTCCGGCTCTATTCTTCTCTTTGTGGGCGCACCCGGCACAGGGAAGACCAGTATCGGCCAGAGTATTGCAAAGGCGTTACACCGGAAATATGTTCGTGTCAGTCTCGGCGGTGTGAGAGATGAAGCGGAGATCCGGGGGCACCGGCGCACTTATATCGGTGCAATGCCGGGAAGGATCATGGACGGTGTGAAAAAGAGCGGCTCCGCAAATCCGGTGATGGTACTGGATGAAGTGGATAAACTGAGCAGGGATTACAACGGAGATCCCTCCAGTGCATTATTGGAGGTTCTGGATCCGGAGCAGAATAATACCTTTACGGATCATTACATGAATGTTCCCTATGATCTGAGCAATGTACTGTTCGTATGTACCGCAAATACCACCGATACCATCCCGGAACCGCTGTTGAACAGGATGGAGATTATCCGCTTTCCGGGATATACAGCGGTAGAAAAGCACAGTATTGCACGGAAACATCTTTTACCCAGGGCGATGCATGAGATGGGAATCAAAGTGCGTAATCTGAAAGTCACAGAGGAAGCGATTGAGAAGATCATCGCGGATTATACGGCGGAAGCCGGTGTCCGGGGTCTGAAAAAACGGCTGGATACGCTGTGCCGCGTGGCAGCGGTGAAGCTGGTAAAAGGAGAACGCAAGTCCATCACCGTAGGACCGTCAAGATTGCGGGAGTTTCTGGATCAGCAGCCCATGCGTCATGATCGTGTGCTGGAGGAGAAAAAACCGGGCATTGTGACGGGTCTTGCCTGGACACAGGCCGGAGGAGAAATCCTCTTTGTGGAAACGATGTTTACCAAAGGATCCGGTAAGATCACTGTCACGGGGCAGCTGGGAGATGTGATGAAGGAATCGGCCCAGATTGCGGTGAGCCTGGTGAAGTCCATGTACCCGGAAAAGGCCAGATTATTTGAAAAAAATGATATTCATATTCATGTTCCGGAGGGTGCGGTTCCAAAAGACGGTCCTTCTGCAGGGATCACTATGACTACAGCCCTGGCATCACTGGCCACAAACCGGGCAGTCAGTCCGGAATTCGGTATGACAGGCGAGGTATCTTTACGGGGAGTGGTGCTTCCCATCGGCGGCCTTCCGGAGAAATTGATGGCAGCACAGCGCGCCGGATTAAAGAAGATCCTGATTCCGGAGGAAAATGTGCGGGATCTGGACGATGTACCGGAAGAAGTAAAGAGCAAATTGACGATTCTTCCGGTGAAGAATGTGGATCAGGTGCTGGAAGTAGTAGGAAATAAAAGGAAATCCGCAAAAAAAGTTTAATCTTTTCTTTTCCCTGAAAATGAGTACAATAGAGAAAGGTGTATAAAAGAAAAGAGTAAATTTTTATGAAAAAGATATTGTTTATTAACGCCTGCGTACGACACAAATCCCGTACGAAACGTCTGGCGGATGCGCTTCTCGGGCGTTTGACGGAATGCTATGCGCATAACGGCGGCAGCAAGATTCGTGAGCTTGTGCTCAAAGAGGAGGAACGGGGGCTGAGACCCCTCCATGACTCTGACCTGGTACGGAGAGACAGAGCGACCGAGAAAAAATCCTTTGATGATCCGGAGTATTTTTATGCCGAGGAGTTCTCGAAGGCGGATATTATCGTTATCGCGGCACCTTATTGGGATTTGTCTTTCCCGGCGATCCTTAAGATGTATTTTGAGCACATCTGTGTGAACGGCATCACCTTCCGTTACAAAGAAACCGGAGAACCGGAAGGTCTCTGCCATGCACAGATGCTTTATTATGTCATGACCTCCGGTGGAAAGGTCGGTAACCTGAACCTCGGCTATGAGTACGTGAAATCCCTGACACGCCTGATGTTTGGCGTGAAGGATACGCAATGCATCGGTGCCGTGGGTCTCGATATGGAAGGAAATGATGCGGAAGCCGCTTTAAAGAAAACCGAGGAGATCATCGCGGCCATGACGGTTCCCCCGGCGTAGTGAGCAGACTATCCGGTGCTGCCAACTGATAACCAATCAAAAAGAATCCTCAAGCTCCTGATATGAATAGGGGCCTGAGGATTCTTTTTGATATGGGTATGGACCCCTGACTCCGTCTTCGGCGGCCATCAAGATGCAGGCTGTGCACTTTTTTCAGACAACGAAAAGCAGGAACTTTCCTTGATATTTCAACGTTTTTGAGTTACACTAGAAAGGTCTAAAGCATATCTTTACGGAAAGATGTGAAAAAGGGGGCGATCATGCTTCAGAATAAAAGGATCGAGAAAAAAGAGCTCCCTGATTATGAAAACCAGATCCCGGATGCCTATATGGATTTGCTGAAAACGGGCAAATTATACGCCGGGCTGATCTACCACGCCGCAGGTGGGGAAGAAATCCCGGAAGCGGTATATATCACATATTCCCTGGAAGATTGGCAGGTGCTGGTCTGGCTCAAATATTTTCGCGAAAAAGTTCTGCCGATGGAAAGGGCACGTCTTTTACGTTATCTACTCCGGACGGAAAATCTCCGCAATCAGAATCGACTGAAGGGAGCATTTCTGGAAATACATATCGACGAGCTCGAGGATCCGGACGAATTTCGCTACAGCCTGATGATGAGCGGTTTTGAATGTCGCGTGACCTATGACAACCTTTATGAGTTTTCCCTTGAGCAGGTAAAAGAAAAGGAATTCCTGAAAAAGGCCGCAAAGTCTCTGACGTGCAGGGCGGTTTCAGCCGCAGATCCGGCACTTCTCGTGGCATGTGAAAGCATGGTGCAGAAGGATGACAGGCCGGTTCCTGTGGATCTTTATCTGAACTGGAATGATTATATTTCAGAGGACAGTCTGATTTGCGTGAACGCCGGCGAGCCCTGCGGAATGCTTCTCTTTTCCAGAAAAGGAGAATATCTCGTGATCGCCTGTGCCTATACAGCGCATAAAACGGCGCTGGCTGCTATGCTGGGAAACGCATTCTTACGGTTGGAAAAAAAGTACGGGCCCGGCCAGAAAATCCTTGTTCCCGTAGTATTAAACAGGACGGGAATGATCGTGGAGCGAATGGTTCCGGGCGCTGTGCGCGGGAAAATGCTGGAGGGAGTTTACTGGTTTTAGCTTTACGCGAAAGGAGAAAAACGAAAAGTGTATCTTGATCAGGTTATCACGGAAAAGGAGCTGCCGGTGCTGATGCCGCTGATCCCGGAGGTGTTCAGGGAAAGGCTTTCTGCGCAGGGGCTGTCCGGCTTTTTTACGATGGATACGGAGAAGGAGACAGACGGCATTGTCGGGGTGGTGCTGTACCGACGCAGAGGGGATTATCTGGAGATCGAATGGGTTGACACGACAGCACCCTATGCTTTTACGGATTATGGGATCGACCTGGTAAGGAGAGCCGTCCAGAATGCGTCTATGACAGAAGGGATCCGCGGAGTGGTATCGGTCTTCCCGAAGGATTCCGGTATGGCGGATTTTTTCCCGGAGGATGCCTTTAACCTGGCACCGGAGCCTGGGAAGGTATACGAATTCACACTCTCCGATATCGATGACAGCTTTGAAAACTATGGGTACGAGGGGCTTCGAAATGTGATTCCGCTAAAGAATCTGGATCAGAACGGGAAAAACCTGATGTTAAGGCAGATGGCGGAGTATGAGACGCCTGTGCCGGCAGGTCGTTCTCTGGATTGGGACGCTTATGAAGCGCGTATCAGCGGTGTTTTCATGGATCAGGATATGCCAAAGGGACTGATTCTGGTGAAGGAAGAGGAGGATGCGCTGGTACTCTCTCTGCTCTTTGCGGAAAACCCTGTGTGTACGATGGCTCTGCTCCGATACGCAAAGCTTGCGGCAGAAGGGAAATATGTGCCGGAGACGCCGGTAAGATGCGCGGTTCTGGATCAGAATGTCGAATCCCTGCTGAAAAAACTGGTGCCGGAGGCTGAGGCAGGAGAACAGGTCCGGGCTTCGATTCTGTTTCCTGCCGGAGACGGAACCTCTGAGGACTTCAGGAGATACGGCTTTTCAAACACAAGGGAGGAAACCGAATGAGTGAAGTAAATGAACAATTCCGTAAGGCATTGAAAAAAGAAGCTGAAAAAAGCGCATTTACCATGCCTGCCATGAGCGACCTGCTTTCCGAGAAAGCCCTGAATCAGCATGAGACCGATTTTTACGAAAATATATATCATGTATCCAGAGAGTACGAGTTCAATCTGAATGGAACCTCCCGCATACATCAGATGCAGAGGGACGCATCCTTGAGGAGGCAGGCGGACAGGATCCATTCTGCCGGAGCGCTGCAGGAGGATCTGGATTTTCGAAGAAAACAGGAATGCTAT
Organism: Lachnospiraceae bacterium; assembly: GCA_045661345.1. Classification (GTDB taxonomy): domain Bacteria; phylum Bacillota; class Clostridia; order Lachnospirales; family Lachnospiraceae; genus RUG12461. The sequence continues at coordinate 141,255 of JAZRFM010000015.1, read as the reverse complement.
CAGGAAAAAACGGATAAACAGGAGGAGGAAGCTCTGAAAAGGAGCAACGGACGATATCCTGATCTGACCGGAATCGACCTTGTTCAGCTTTCCGGTCAGAAGCAGCAGCTTGAGGGAGCCATCAGGACCGGAGCGGGGACGGACGTGCTGATGCAGGGAGAGAACGCCTTCAACAAAGAATACCTCTCCGTGATCGATGATCTGATCACTACGATCAGAAAGGAACAGAAGAGCCCTTCGGAGAAAACGAAGAAGCATCTTGTTCTGGCGGTGGAAAAATACCGTTTTTATTCTGTGCCCGAAAACAGGCTGCGGCTCATTGGAAAGGCGCAGGCGGAGGCTTTTGCCAAAACCGGAGAATATAAGAACGAAATGAGGCAGAAGGCTTCCGTCGAGATCCCGGATGAGCTCATAAACCTGCTTTCCAAAGAAAGCATAACGGACAGCAGCGGGAAAGAAACAGAGGATGGAAAGATCATAAAAAAAGCATATGCGGATCAGAGGCATTATCTTCTGGAGATCCGGAAACGCCAGGATAGGATCGCACTTCTGGAAGCGCGCGCCAGCCAGGCGCAGAACAAGGAAGCAAGGAAACCTCTCAAGAGTTATATCGAGACCCTGGAGAAAGATATAACCCTGCTGCGATACTATGCGAATGGTGCGGAGCAGTGTGTGAGGTATCTTCTGATGAAGAAAGAGGACAGAGCAAGCTATGCGGGCTCTCTTTCCGACTTTGCCGGCCTTTTTAAGAAACAATATGGCGTGGACATCAAGGGTTTTGATTCGACGAAAAAACTCCGGGAACAACCCATGGCTGCCCGCATCGGCGTAGTAAACGGAACGATCGGCACAGTGTTCAGTGAGATGCCGGGCTTAAGCCGGGAGGAACGGGAACGGCTTCAGACGATGACGGGTTATGAGATTCAGGAGGAGTTCGAAAAAAGAGACGAAAAAACGAGGGAAGCGAGGGAAAACGGAGCAAGAGCTCTCGATTCTGTCATCTCTGAGCATCCGGAGCAGGATGCGCTTCTGAAGGAGCCTTTGTTTACGGATCTGGCGCTTCTTTACCATCGGCTTCCAAATGGCGTTTTGCCGGACAACCATCAGGTTGTGAAGATGCAGTATGATCCGGATTACGACATTGTGACAGAGGGAGAGATGAAGAGACATCTTGAGAACCTGAGGATCATAAGTGATATGGAAGCCGGGAAAGCCGCCGTAAAGCAGGCAATCGAAAGTGAAATGACTTCCATAGACAGAGCTTACGACGATATTACAAGGTTTATGACCGTGAATACCACGAGACAGCTTTTTGAAGCCAGAAATCAGGAAAACTTATTTCTTGATACCGGCGGACTCCCGTCATTCCGGAATAAGGCAAGAGAGCTGCGCACCGTCATATCTGCTGTGCTGAGCTGTACTGACGCGATGCGGGAGATCGGAAAGGATACTTATGAGGAGCTTTCCGGGAAGTGGCAGTTTCTGAACAAGGCGGTCGCATTTGTGGAACAGCGTGAAAAACTGATGAATGAGGCCTATCATATGACACCCTGGGAGTTTGCGAACCGGGCGTCCGCGTTTTCCATGGCGAAATTCGATGAGAACGGACCGATGGCAGTTGTCTCCTGGCAAGAAATCCCGAAAGAGGAATTCGACCGTGAGCAGGCCAGGAGTACGATAGGCCCCGTGCTTAAGAACCAGATTGCAGCTGAATTAAACAAAAGGGCGGAGAAAAAAGCGGAAGAGGAAGAACAGAGGAGACTGGAGGAACAGCAGAGACAGGCACAGGAGAAACAGAGAAAGAAAGAAGAGGAAGAAGCGCTGGAAGCAGAGGCTGTCAATGCCCGGAAGGTTGCTTTTGAGAACAGGCAGACAGAATTGAAGCTTACCCCAAGGGAGCGCCGATGCCTTCTTAGTGTGGAAAGCTATGAGGCTCGTACATGGAACAGAAGAACAGAGGATTCGGCCGCCGAGATCATCTCTACCAAGGAGGAGCAGCGTGACAAGCTTCGAAGAGACCTGATTAGGGGGGGAATGACCCCGGATCTGCAGGCGCAGATAAAGATGGAGAAGGGAAAACTCGACAGAGCGGCGCTGATACTGGGCAATAATGCCAGAGAGAAAACCGTGCTCAGCAATGAAGTGAGACCACTGGAGGATCAGCTGGTTCAGGCCGCGAATGAAGAAAAAAGCCGCAAGAACAAACACAGAATTGAAGCCCTGAATCAACAGATAAAGGAAAAAAGAGACAGGATCAAGGCTCTGGAGGAGGCAGATGGGCTTCTGCAGAGCGAGATTAAAAGCGCCCAGAGGAATATCGCGGGTTTGGAGGAAGATGTCCGGAGAGCGGAGGACCGGGCGATACAGCTTTCCCGGCAGTTATCGGAGGTGCTGTCCGAACCGAAACAGAGCCAGCTGTCGCAGTTTATGGGTGCTCCGCACGGAACCCGGAAGCGTCCCCCCATTGCCCCTTCGCCTCAGAAGAAAAAAGGAACCGGAATGTCGTTGTCGGATTTCCTCAGACCCGCCGGATCTTCATGATATATAACTTTTTCTCATCATTTCTATTAGTGCCCCGGGGTGAGCCCGGGGCACTGCTTTCATTCATGAAGATTTTTGGTGATACGTATGAACTCTAATGATCTTCCTTCCCATAGAAGAATCATAGTCTTACAGCCCTTTCGATTTGCTGCAATTCAACTGTGTAAGTCAAGTAGTATCTTCAACCAATGTCAGCTTAATCGATCACGGACGAACTGCACCAAATATCCCCAAAAAACTACCGAATAGCGAGAATAGTGGTTTTTTAGCGATTTTTCATGTATGATTTTCTCAAGATACGACCACTTAGACATCAGAATCGACCGAATACGCAAAATCTGTAACACAGGGATTTGCCGGTTCGTATAATAAGGCAAGAAACGAAAAAACAACCGTAACTTAAGAAGGAGGAAACGACAATGGCAGATAACAAGAATATGAAAGTTGATGATGAGATCATGGCAACCGCAGCGGGCGGAACAGACGGTGCTGCAACCACCGAACCGAAGTTCAAGATGGGTGATTATGTGCAGTTCGAGCAGGTCTATAATGGAACGCCTATTATCGTAAAGGGCAGGATTGTAAAGATCCATTTTGAGAGCTTCTTTGATACATGGGAATACGATATTGAGTCAGAGAATCATCCGTCAGGGCATCCTGTCGAGATCAATATTTGGGAGAAACACTTAAGTTACGCATAAATCAATACAGAGGAAAACACTATGGCAGATCACAAAAACATGAAACTGGATGACGAAATACTGTCACAGATGACCGGTGGGGAAGGTTCAAGTGAAGCAGCAACAGAAGCGAAGTTCAAAGTTGGTGATCTCGTCCTTCTGGTTGATGATGATGGATCTAGCTATGACCGGATCGAGATCAAGCAGGCTGTCTGGCGTTATACCGAGTGGTACTACATCTGCCGGATGCATATGCCGGATCTCGGCTGGGTCGCAGAAAACGCGAAGATCGCGGAGCATGAACTGAAACCCATGCAATAATGTTTGTGAGGCTACGGATCATTTCCGTAGCCTTTCTTAAAATCAAGTACAAAGGAGGAACAGCGTGATGAAAGGAATGATCATAGTATGTCTCATGATAAATGCTTCTATAGCCGGTCTGATCAGCGGGTGCGGAACACAAACCGCAGAACCACACGTACGGGTGCTGGAAACGGAAGAGGAAATCGTCTATTTTGATATGCTCGGTACTGTCGTAGAAAAGCTTCCCGAGGATGAGTATGATAATCACTACAACGTACAAAGTGAAAATGATGAGATTGTCATCTGCAAATACAACGGAGACGATGAGCTAAACCCCGGTGACATCGTATGGATGTATCAGATGGATGATGGTGGATGGACGATCGAGATTCCAGATGCAAAATAAAAAAGTTGCGGGAGCCAGTCAAGGAACTGGCTCCTTTTGCCGAATCTGTCCTTTCTGCTGTACTTTGCTTGGAAAGGACCGGACACCCCTCGATCTATTCTGCCAAGTGCTGCAGCAGGAAAACATTCCTTACACCGTATCGGATATGTATACCCGATATCTGCCAAGAATCGAGTTCAAAGGGTTGTCGCACTAATTTAGTGCGACAGCTTTTTTGATGCTCAGTCCCTCTGGCATCAGATATTCCCCAGGGAACTATACTAAGTAAACGTCGGGTAACTTCGCGATCCTTTACAACAATATAATGCCAATCACGCATATGGTCATTTGCAGGCGCTTTCATCCCGTAAAAACAATTCCCGAAATTCCTTTCTCCCGGGGACCCATGCTTTCTCATATATATGCGAAAAATGATTTTTGACCGTTTGCTCTGAAATACCGAGCATAAATGCGATCCTCCGGTTAGAAAACCCTGACACCTTTAAGAAGCCCAGTTCCAGCTCCCGCTTTGTGAAAGCGTACCTCCGAGCCACTTCGAGGTATTTCGCTTTTGTGATCTCAGTATCATTCATCCCCTAAGTCCATTTCTTCGTTCATCTTTCGTTCTGCATTCAGCTTGAGCGGAAGCAGGAAAAACTCTATGATCAGCGCATAAAACCCTGCAAGGAAGCAGACTGCCAGGTTCGGACCAAGCTTGGAAACGTCATTTATCTGTCCCAGAATCAGGACTGTGGATATGATGATCGCAAAAAGGGCTCCGAAAACAGTCAGTTTCTGCGCTGCCCCTACCGCTTCTGTAATATTCTTCAGTTCTAAAAGAGTGTAGTGTTTAATGCCAACCGAAAAAGATTTTATAAAGTCCCTCCATTCACCCATGATCAAAAGACCGGGTATCAAAACCACCATAATGATCAGCAGAGATGGCAGATCGAGGAACCACCGAACCGCAGACAACCCCCCGCTTCCCAAAAAGACGTTTCCAAGGATCAGCGCGATCAGTAGCACGAGTTCTCCCAACAGGACAAGGCGTATATTTTTCTTCACGATTTTCTCCTTTCAAATAAGATGTTTCCTCTGTGTTCTATGGAAACCATATCACAGGCACTGAAGAAATAATATAGTACCTTTTTGACATCACTCTTCATACTGTCCACATTCTGCTCTGAGCCTGCATCCACAGCCATCCCTTTATTCGAGAAAACGGCGGCGATCCATCTTCAAAAGATTTCTCGCCGCCGTTGGTATCATTGCATTTCTTTGTTCCAAAAATCGGTATGCTCACTTATACCAGCCATTCTTTTTATTGTACTTTTTCAGCAAATAAAAAACCCGCAAAGCCTTGATACACAAAGGACTGCGGATTTTTACAAAACAGCAGATGACGGGAGTCGAACCCGCCTCCTCAGCTTGGGAAGCTGATATACTACCGATGTACTACATCTGCAAACTTGAAACAAGCCTATTATAGCGGTATTTCATGGTAAAAGCAAGGGGTTTGTTTGCGACTCTTTGCAAGCGGACGTCAGTCTGATGGCGCCGAAACAATACTTAAAATAAAATTTACATTAAATATTTAGAAGAAGTGTTTTGCTTCCGCGCAAAAACCATCACCATATCTCTGTAAAGGTCACGAAAAAACAGGGATGAATCAAATGGGGAGCAGAAGAAATCATGAGGCGAAAAAGAAGCGAAAAGAAGTCGGAAGAAAAAATCAATTTTCGCATACTATACAAAAATCACCCCCAAAATTTTGTGAATACCTCACATTTCTGCGGATTCATGCATAATCAATAGAAGGAAAAAACGAAAAAAACAGGCTTTTGACATCCTCAAAGTCTGTATTATCAAGTCTGATCCGTCTTTTCTTTGGATTCCCCCATACAGTTTTTGGACAAAACGCCGAACCGGATTTTTTTGAAAAAAACCTATAGACAGGGGTTGCACAGGGTCGTATACTCGCACTCACAAAGCGAGGTGATGCATGTGGGAATGTTGTGATCCTTTCCGTCCTGACGTTGCTTATGACAGCTGTCTGGATGGATCTCAAAACAGATAAAATCAGTAACCGTCTCATTCTCTTCGGACTTTTTCTCGGATTACCATATCAAATCATTTTGAATGGACCACGTGGAATTCTTGTCTTTCTTTTGAACGGTTGTGTTCCAATCCTACTTTTTTTCCTGTTTTATCGTATCAAAGCGCTGGGCGCCGGCGATATAAAGCTGCTCTCGGTATTGGGAGTGTTCCTGGATAAAGATCGGTATTTTTGTACGATAATGTATATTTTTGCTTCAGCAGCGTTGATTGGGCTGATAAAATTACTGCTTCGCGGCGTGCTCTTGAAACGGCTGCGTGTACTGAGCCGGTATGCACGGGGAGTGATCGAAACCGGCTTATGGATACCGTATGGAGACGGGGAGACGGAAACGGATTACTGGGATAACCGAATTCATTTTTCGGTAGCAATCTTAGTGGGGTATTTGATCAGCGTAAGGGGGTGTTATCTTGCATAAACCAAGAATAGCGATTTGCGTGGCGGATCCGTCTTATTGTGAAAAGCTGGTTGCCTATCTTGCGGGGGAGAAACAGAAGCATTCGGATGTATATGTGTTCAGCGATCCGGAAGTCTTTTGGGGCAGCGCAGAGAGGATGGACTTTCATGCGGCACTGATGGAGGAAATGTTTTTTGAAAATGACCGGATCTATGCCGGAATCACGCGGTTCATTCTGATGAATGAGGGGATGGTCGCGGAAAAATGGCGGGATTTCCCGACCATTTACAAGTATCAGACAGTAGATGCGATTCTGCGTGAAATCTACGGATTGATCGGTGAGTTCCGGACAGAAGAGGGAATTTACCCGGGTGGGAAGGAATTGATCGGTGTATATTCTCCCCACGGTCACGATCTGCAGATCGCATTTTCACTGGGTCTGGCCGAAATCCTGGCAGAGCAGAAAAGGGTGCTGTATCTGAACTTTATGGACTGCGCAGGGTTTGAGGGGCTTTTTGACGAGACCTATCCCACGGATCTGGGTGATCTGCTTTATTTTGCAAGAAAGGGGGGAGAACGGTTTTATCAGAAGCTGGGAACCATGCTATATAAAACGGAGCATGCGGATTACGTCCCGCCGGCTCAGAACCCCGAGATTTTGCACGAAGCAACGAAGGATGATTATGAGCATCTGATCGCTCTCCTGTGTGAGAAAACGGACTATCAGGTAATCGTGATGGACTTTGGAGCCATGATTCCCGGCTTCGCGGAGCTGATGCAGAAATGCGAGAAGTTTTACTGTCCGATATCGGAGAGTGAGATCAATTACAACAGGATTCGCCATTTTGAACAGTATCTGACCGGTGGGGGTGAGCAGCTGACAGAGAAGATCCGGTATCTGAAGCTGCAGGAGCAATGCGGACAGACCGGCGGCCTGCTTCGAATGAAACAGCAGATCTTTTGGGGAGAATTTGGAGAATCGTTAAAACGGCAGATTTTTGAGGCCGGGGAAAGCTATGGAAATTAGAGACCTGAGAGAACGCTTATATGAGCACCTGGACCCGGATCGTGAGCTGGCGGATGATGAGCTGCAGGAACTGATAGAGTCAGAGTTGGATGAAGCGGCAAAAACAAACAGAATCGGGCTGAATGAACGGGAAAGAATGGCAGAGGAACTGTTTGACTCACTCCGCAAACTGGATATCCTGCAGCAGCTGGTGGATGATGAAGAGATTACGGAAATCATGATCAATGGAAAGGATCATATTTTCTATGAAAAAGCCGGTGAGCTGGTAGAGTGGGAGAAAAGCTTTGAATCCAGGGAAAAGCTGGAGGATTTGATCCAGCAGATCGTGGGGATCAGTAACAGAGTTGTGAATGAAGCGTCTCCGATTGTGGATACACGTTTGAAGACCGGAGCCAGGGTGAATGTGGTATTGTCGCCGATTTCCATCGACGGACCGGCGGTTTCCATCCGGAAATTCCCAAAGGAACCGATTAACATGCAAAAGCTTTTGACATTGCATTCCATCTCAACAGAGATAGTCGGAGCACTTAACACACTTGTTAAATCAAAATATAATATATTTATCTCCGGCGGAACCGGCTCTGGAAAAACCACATTTCTCAATGCTTTATCGAATTTTATCCCGAAGGATGAGCGACTCATCACCATTGAGGACTCAGCGGAATTGCAGATCAGAGGCGTCCCCAATCTGGTACGTATGGAAACACGGAATGCAAATATGGAATGTGTGAAACCCATCACGATCCGGGATCTTGTGAAAACTTCCCTGAGAATGAGGCCTGACAGGATCATCGTGGGAGAAGTCCGGGGCGGGGAGTGTCTGGATGTCCTGCAGGCATACAATACGGGGCATGACGGATCCATCTCTACAGGGCATGCTAATTCCTGTATGGATATGATCTCGAGGCTGGAAACCATGGTACTGATGGGGATGGAGCTGCCCCTCACGGCGATCCGCTCGCAGATCGCATCCGGGATTGATATTCTGGTGCATCTGGGAAGACTCCGGGACAGAAGCAGGAAGCTTTTGGATATCGTGGAACTGGACGGCATGGAAAACGGGGAAGTGAAGCTGCATCCACTGTTCCATTTTCAGGAAACCGGAGAAGAGAATGGCCGTATCCTCGGAGAATGGGTAAGGGTGGGAGAATTAAAGCACACAGGGAAACTGTTTGCTGCAGGATATGGATTGGAGGATCTTCATGAAAATACGAATGAAGAAGGAAGAATGGCAGCCGGATTACAGAGAATATCGGTTTTATAGAAAGGACTGGGTTATTTGTCTCGGGACAATGCTGTTGATCGGTGTCCTGGTCAGCTGGCTGTTTTACCACAGCGTGTGGGCATTGCTCCTGCTGATCCCTTTTTGTCCGTTCTGGATAAAGAAGACAAGGAAAGAAAAAGCGGAAAATCGACGGGAACGGCTGCGCTATGAGTTTAAGGAGTGCCTTCAGTCGGTATCCGGTGCGCTGCATGCCGGTTATTCCATGGAAAATGCCTGGAAAGACGCGGAGGCGGATATGAAACGGTTTCTGGGAGAGGAAGCGGATATGACAAAGGAGCTGCAGCGTATGAACCGCCAGATCCGCCTGAACACGCCCATGGAAAAGCTGCTGCAGGATTTTGCGTTCCGCAGCGGGGTGGAGGATGTACAGAGCTTCTGCCAGGTATTTCAGTTTGCCAAACGGGGCGGCGGTGATATGACGGAGATTATTCAGAATACATCAATGCGGATTGGAGACAAGGTGGAGCTGGAGCGGGAGATTCAGACAACCATGTCGGCGAAACGGATGGAACAGCGAATCATGAGTGTGATGCCATTGTTCATTCTGCTCTACATCGGATTGACCTCTCCGGGGTTCTTAAGTGTTCTTTATAAAAACCCGCTTGGGATTCTGGTGATGTCAGTATGCCTGGCGGCCTATGGCGGGTCCGTGATCCTCGCCAAAAGGATTGTTAATATCAAGATTTAGGTTGAATTTAGCACAAATAAGGAGTATGCAGATATGACGATAGGTAAAAATAAGCAGAAATGCAAAAACCCCCGCGCTGATCCGAAGAAGTGGCCATGGCTGCAGAGATACCAAAAGAGCATCAAGGTGTTCCTGGCTTTTGCCGTGCTTGCGCTTGTGATCCAGGGAAAGGAATGGGGACAAAAACAGGAAAATGCTCTGATCCTGCCCAGAAAGGAGGCCGGAGGAGGAGAGAGTGTGGAAGCCTTCAGGCTGGAAGTCCCGGAGTTGGAGACCGAAACGGAGTATACCGTGACAATTCCCGAACAGATCCTGGCGGGTACTGAAAAAGAAAAGCTCTTTGAAGGTGCAGAGAAAGAGATCGAAGAGAGCTTCTGTGGTGCAAATGCTTCCATGGAGCGGATTACGGAGAAGGTGGTACTGAAAAAAGAGCTTGCTGACGGCTTGATCTCAGCGGAATGGAGATTTGATGATTATGATGTGATGAATCCGGACGGAAGTATACAGGAGGAAAATGTAGCACCGGAGGGATCCCTTGTGACGGCAACAGTGGAGATGACGTATGGAGAGGAAAGCCGTCTGTATGAGTTCCCGTTTTGCGTGTATCCCCGGGAGAAGACGCCGTTGGAGAGCGTTTTTTCGGAGTTGAGGGCGTACTTTCTGGATCATGAGAACCGGGCAGGAGAATCCGAAATGGTGCTGCCGGATCAGGCGGCGGGGTATGCGCTTGCCTGGGAGGAAAAACGGAGCCATACCGCATTGATTTTCCTGGCGCTGGGAGTGATTGCAGCAGTGCTGGTCGAGCTTTCGGAAAAACAAAAAGAGGCGGACAGACATAAGGAGAGGGAAAAGGAACTGCTGTCCGACTATCCGGAGATCGTAAATAAGCTGTCGCTGCTTCTGGGCGCGGGAATGACGGTCAGTATGGCGTGGGAACGGATCATTACGATGTATGAGAAACAAAAAGAGGCGGGAATACAGACGGAACGGCCTGCCTATGAGGAAATGCGTCAGACCTATCGTGAGATAAAGGACGGGATGGGGGAACGCACAGCATATGAACAGTTTGGGGAACGCTGTGGACTCCGTCCGTATAGGAAGCTTTCCGCATTGATCGTACAAAATCTGCGGAAGGGTGCAAAGGGGATGACGGCATTAATGACTGCAGAAGCGGATGAGGCCTTTGAACTGCGCAAAAATCTGGCAAAGAAGCTGGGGGAGGAGGCCGGTACGAAACTGCTTGCACCGATGCTTATGATGCTGGGTGTCATTGTAGTCATACTGATGGTTCCGGCGTTTCTGTCATTTAAGTCGTAAAAAGTAATCGTGAAAAAGGAGGAAATTACTATGGGTGAAGCAATCACAGGCAGCGGGGTCGGCCTGCTGGAGGAGGCAAAAGCCTTTTGGGCGGAGGAAGACGGTATCGGGGTGGTGGAACTGATTCTGATACTGGTGGTTCTGATCGGTCTGGTGCTGATCTTTAAGGATCAGCTGACCACGTTGGTAAACAATATCTTCAAGACAATCAAAAGCCAGGCCGGAAAAGTATGATGCGAAGGCAGGTAAAAGGCGAAATGACCGTCTTTTTGAGCCTGACGCTGATGCTGATCGCGGCACTGCTGTTTACGCTGGTTGAGGGGGCACGATTCAAGTGCCTCCGCAGCATGGCGGATATGGATCGGGTTTTGGAGGCAGAATCTGCCTTTGCGGAGTATGACGTGGCACTGCTGAAGGAATACGGGCTTCTGTTTCTGGATGATTCCTACGGAACAGGCACGGAGAATATCAAACGTATCGCGGAACGCATGATGACGCTCAGCGAAGCCAATCTGAATCCCAAACTGACTTTTGGCAGTGATCTTCTGCGAATGCATATGTGTGACTGCAGCATTGATTTCTATGAGCTTGCGACGGACTACGGAGGAGAGGCCTTTCGAAAGCAGGCAGTGGAATATGTGAAGGAAAACATCGGGACAATCGCCGTTGAAGCATTTGCAAAAAGAGTCAGGGAGGGAGAGTCCGGCACAAAGGAATCGGATACAGTCGGGTTTGACCCGTCCGGGACGGTCTCTTCCGGGAAGCAGGCCATCAGCGACGCCAAAGCTGCAGCGCAGGCGGCAAAAGAAGCGGGGGAAGAGCTTCCGAAGAACGGGATCCCTCCGGCTACGGATTATGAAGATCCGATAGAGCTGTTTGATATGCTCTCCGGCAGTTCTCCTCTGGTACTTGTCATGCCGCAGGGGAAGGAAGTGTCGATTAAGCGGACGGATTTGTCCGATTCACTGCTGAAACGCACACTTTATACGGGTAATTATCCGGAGAAGACAGGTGCAAATTATGCGGATACGTTGTTTTTTATGATGTATCTAAACCGACAGTTCGGATGCTGTACAAAGGTGAAGCCGGATAAAAAGCTGGATTATGAGCTGGAATACATACTGTGCGGTCATGACTCTGACAGAGAGAATCTGGAGTCCGTGGTGAAGAGGATCCTTTTAATCCGGGAATTGACAAATTACACGTATCTTCAGACAGACCTGGAAAAAAAGGCGGTCGCCGACAGTATTGCGGTAGCGATTGCGGGAGCGACGTTATCCCCCGAGCTGATTCCCCTCATCCGACAGGCCATTCTTGTGGCGTGGTCTTTGGTAGAGAGCCTGATGGAGATCCGAACACTGCTTGCAGGCGGAAGGGTTGCCGTAATCAAAACGGCAGCGGACTGGAAGACGGATGTTTACCACGCAGCGACTTCCTTCCGGAAGGGGGAAGGGACGGAGAGTACCGGCAAAGGGCTTTCTTATTCCGATTACCTGTTCCAGTTCCTGATGCTGGAAAACAGGACAAAGCTGAATATGCGTACCATGGACATGATGGAGATGAATATCCGCAGGAAGCAGGGTTCAAACGCCTTCCGGATGGATTGTATGATCCAGAAAATAGATGTGAGCTATCTCTACGAGGCCAGGCCGCTCTTTTTAAGCTTTGTTACGATCGGTGATATTGACCGGGGAAATTACCGGTTTGATCAGGAGTACAAGATTTCTTATTTACTACATTAACGAAAGGCAGGTGTGGACGAGTGCCGCAGGAAACAAAACCAATTCAAAAATCCTTTCTCTCTATGGACAATTCTATGCAATGTCGTCTTTTCTATCAGGCAAAATCCCGGAAAAAACCCTCCGAAGGCGGATCGGAGACATCCTCTGCGGCATTCGTCCACACCTGTCATTCTGTGTCGAAAGGCTCCTTTACCCTGGAAGCGGCGGTATTAGTGCCGCTCTTTACCGGATTTCTGGTTGCGATCCTGTTTTTCTTCCGCGTGATACAGGTGCAGGAAAACCTTTACGAAGCGATGGTACACACGGGCCGGACGCTGTCTGTTACGTCATTCGGGGAGAATTATGGGATCGGAGAAGAGGTTCTTACGCCCGCTTCCTTTGTCGTAGCAAATGCAGCAGTGCATCGGCAATACAAATCCGGTTTTACGGATCCGGAGCAGGCTGACCGCTTCCTGATCGGTGGAATGCCGGGGCTGTCTTTGATCAGATCGGAAACGGCGGGGGACTATATTGATCTGAGGGCGGATTACCGGGTAAAACTGCCGGTGGATTTTTTTGGTACGAAATGGATTCTCGGAGAGCAGGAATGCAAGGTAAGAAAATGGAATGGATACCAGAAGGATGCGGTGGATAGTGAAAAGGAAGAGGACATCTGGGTTTATATCACGCCGCATGGGAGCGTCTATCACAAGGACAGGAACTGTAATTATCTGGATCTGACCATCCGGTCTGTGAACCGGCTGGCATTAGACCAGCTGAGAAATAAGGATGGGTCGCGCTATGTCCCCTGTGAAGTCTGCGGAAACCGAATGACAGGAGTGGCATATTATATTACGGATTACGGTACAAGTTATCACACCAGCATTAACTGCAGCGGCTTACGAAGGAGTATTCAGATGGTACGGTTATCGGAATGCGACAGAGGACCCTGTTCGAAATGCGGGATGTAAAAAGGGGGAAGAAAAGATGGTGGAATCATGTATGGTGCTGGGAATGCTGGGGATAGAAGCACTGGAGGATGTCAAAAAACACAGGATCGCGGTATGGCTGATCTGTGTGTTCGGAATCTGCGGCGCAGTATGTCATATGCTGCATCAGAGGGGAGAATATCGAAGTCTTATCGGGGGAGCTGCTATTGGGCTTGGTATGATCCTGGTCAGTGTGGCTACGCAGGGCAAAGTGGGTCTGGGTGACGGCATGGTGCTGTTTGTGACCGGGATATTTCTGGGTTTTCAGAAAAATCTGATCCTGTTTGGCCTGAGTCAGATCCTGGCCGCGCTTTATGCCTTGTTTCTGCTGGTGGTGCGTAAAAAAGACAGGAATCATGAATTTGCGTATTTGCCTTTCTTATTGATCTCATACGTGGGGATGCTGGCGTTATGAAAAGGAGCAGAGGAAGCGTCAGGGCTGTTTATACAATAGAAGCAGCGGTTTTGATCCCTCTTGTCATCCTTGTCATGGCGGCGTCCGCTACCTTGGGGATTGACCTGTATACGGAAGTGGCGGCGGAAGCAGGTGAATATCAGGACATCCAGAAGATCGATGAAGTGAAAAAAGCCCACGAAATCAGGACAATGGGAACTGTTTGGGAGGAAATCAGTGAAGAATGAATATCGAAAAAACCGGAATCAAAGCATGATGCTGACAACACTTGTGTGCCCGGATATGAATTATGAGTTTGCAATGCTGCAGAATAATAGCGTAAAGGGTCTGCTCCCGTTTGACCTTGCGGTGGAAAACGGGGTATGCAAGACGGTCTATGATATTACCGGACAACAATCTCTGGATAGCTGGATGGAAACGGAACGAATGGACGAGGAGGCCTTTTCTTCACTGTTGCTTGCGATAGCCGCTCTGTATGAACGCATCGCACCCTACCTGATCAGCGAGGAGAAGATCTGTCTGCATCCGGATCATGTTTTTATCAGGAACGGGACACAGGAGTTTTCCTTTTGTTTTCTGCCGGAAGCACAGAGTGTACAGACGGATCCGGTAAGGGAATTGCTGGAATATCTGATTGCAAAGATCGATCATCAGGATGAGAAGCTGGTACAGGCGGTATATCAGGCTTATGAAAGATCCGGTGAACCGTCCTACCGGGTTTTGGATCTGATGGACCGGAATGCGCGGAAGGGATGGGAAGTCACATGGAAAGAGCCGACGGCGTCGAGGATTCAAAACCGGCCGGCTCCGGAGGTAGAAACGGATACGCCTGCGGAAGATCCGGCGGGAGAAACACCTCCGGAAAAAAGATCCGTTCTTTCCGGACTGTTTACCAGGTCAAAAAAGAAGGGAAAAAAAGAAGAACAGGCCTGGTTTGTAGTGGAGGATGAGGAAGAACCGGATGCTTCGGCACCCCGGGAACCATCCTTCTATGAAGAAACGACGACATTTCTGAACCCGGATGAGGAATGCTGCAAAGGCATCCTGCGCTATACCGGGACGGGAGAAGAGAAGGATCTGACAATTAAGGAAACACCGTTTTTTATCGGAACGAAAAACGGAATCGGCGGAATGCTCCATTCTCCGGCGGTCAGCCGGCTGCATGCGAAGATTACCATGGCGGGCGAGGCATACCTGCTGGAGGATCTGAACTCGACCAACGGGACTTATGTCAACGAAGATGCCGTGAACTATAAGTCACCCGTGGGATTACATAAAAAAGACCGGATCCGCTTTGCGGATGAGGAATATCTGTTTTTATGAAATCCCGGAGATAGAAAGAGGTTCAGCTTCTTTTCACCGAGCGCTGTTTTGGAAAGAATTTTGGCTTTCTGTAGAGCAGGAGCCCCAGCAGAAAGCCGATCAGAAGCCCACCGAGATGCGCGGCATTGTCAATCCCGCCGCTGGCAAAGCCGTAGTATACGGAAAGAGCCAGCAGCAACAGCATACCTTTCCAGGACAGGCGCGCATAATGACCTTTATAAAGAAGGACAATGGCGATCAATGCGCCGAGAACGCCGAAGATCGCGCCCGAAGCGCCGATGGAAACCATACCGGTATGAAGACCTGCATAAAAGTAGGAGGCCAGAGAGGCGCCGATGCCGCTGCCGAAGTACAGGATCAGGAATTTCAGGGGTTTGAGAGCTTCCTCCACAAATGCGCCGACCGCAAACAGCATGATCATATTGTTCATCAAATGATACGTGTTGGCATGCAGGAACAGACAGGTGATAAGCCGCCACCACTCGCCTTCATGCACGGCAGGAGGGTACATGCCGCCGTGTGCGCTGAAGAAGACAGCGTCAATCGTGTCATACCTGACATGATACACAACAAAAACAAAGATGTTGACAGCGATCAGGATACAGCAGACCACAGGTACCTTCGGACCGGATCTGAACAGCCGCATCGTGTCGTATTCGTTTTGATCATTTTGCCCCGGGTAGGGAACAGGCGCTGCATCACTCATAATGGTTATTATAGCACATTGACTATCATGTGCGGATTTTCTATACTTAGTGCATGAAGATCAACATCTATTACGGAGGCCGGGGGGTACTTGACGACCCGACCCTGTATGTTCTGCAAAAAATCGAAGATGTCCTGCATGAGCTGAATGTGACGGTTTCCCGCTACAACATTTACGAGATGAAAAACAGCATTTCCACGCTGCCGCAGACTTTAAAGGATGCCGATGGGATCATTCTGGCCACGACAGTGGAATGGCTTGGGATCGGCGGCTTCATGCAGCAGTTTCTGGATGCCTGCTGGCTATACGGGGACAAGGAGAAGATCGCGTCGACCTATATGCAGCCGGTGGTGATGTCCACGACTTACGGCGAACGAGAGGGCGAGCTGACTTTAAAGAACGCCTGGGAGATCCTTGGCGGACTCCCCTGTGCCGGGATCTGTGGATATGTTGAGGATCTGGTAGTCTTTGAAATGAATGAGAGCTACAACCTCCTGATCGAGAAGACCGCAGAGAACCTTTACCGGACGATCAGTCAGAAGATCCGGAGTCTTCCGAGCAGCAATCAGGCTGTGAAGCAGACGGTTCTCCGTACCAGACAGATGGATCTGACGCCGCAGGAGAGCGATCAGCTGGCGCGTTATGTGTCAGATGACACCTTTGTCAATAAGCAGAAGGAAGACCTGGAGGAACTGACTTCCATGTTTCGCGGGTTGATGGGACAGGACAGTTCCGATGATGAGACGCCGTATATCCTGGATCTGCAGCAGCACTTTGCTCCGCAGGAGGATTTTGCGGCCACCTATCTTTTCATGATCGAAGGGCGCAAAAAGCCTTTGGTGGTGGAGGTTCATAACGACGAGTTGAATATCCATTACGGGCAGCAGGAGAATGCGGATATCTACGCGAAAGTTACCGCGCAGGTGATGGAGGAAATTGTGAGCGGCCGGATGACGTTCCAGCGCGCTTTTATGACAGGGATGATGTCTGCAAAAGGCAATTTCAAGACTTTACGGATGCTGGATCAGGTATTTGTGTTCTGAAAGGAGACTGGTGAGATGAAAGACGACAACTGCATTTTTTGTAAATTGGCGAACGGGGTGATCCCGACGAATAAGATCTATGAGGATGATGATTTCACGGTGATCCTGGATGCAAGCCCGGCGACAAAAGGGCACGCGCTGATCCTTCCAAAGGAGCATTTCGCGAATCTTTATGAGATTGATGATCAGACGGCAGCAAAGGTACTTCCGTTGGCGAAGAAGATGGCAAAGCACATGACGGATGTCTTGAAGTGTGACGGTTTTAACGTTCTACAAAACAACGGCGAAACCGCCGGCCAGACGGTCTTCCATTTCCATGTACATCTGATCCCGCGCTATCAGGGCAAAGATCAGATCCTTAACTGGTCACATGAAACCTTTACGGATGAGGAAATGAAGGAGATCTGTACATCTCTGCAATCATAATCAAGGAGGCTCTGTATGAGAAAGACAACCAGATACCTTGCGGTTGTGCTGGCAATGGGCATGACATTGCCGACAGTTTTGGCAGGCTGCGGGAGCACTGCCCCTGCACAGGCAACTACAGAAGGAACGGAGACGACTTCCCAAACGGCAGATGATTCATCTGCCGTTTCTCAAAATGGACCCACTGATATGGAAAGTGCGGAAGATGACAATGTGATCAAGCACTGGATCAATAATGAAGGCTATGTGGTCTATGTGGATGTGAATCCGGGAGATTATCAGACGGCGAAAGATCCCGTGGATGCGCCGGAGAAGCTGAACGCGGATATGCGCGCAAATCTGATCATGTCGGACTTTCCTGCCGAATGCGGCAAAACGCAGTTAAACCACCCCAACGGGATTGCTTCGGACGGCAAACATCTGGTGCTCTGCGATACCTGGAATAACAGGGTTTTGATCTGGAATTCCCTGCCAACGGGCAATACGCAGGCAGATGTGGTGCTCGGACAAAAAGATTTTGAGAGCTTTACAGCCGGTATCGGGATGGATCAGGTAAACTGGCCGGTGGCAGTCACGTTTGCCGGAGAGAAACTGATCGTCGCTGATACCAATAATAATCGTCTGCTCGTCTGGGATTCCGTTCCGACAGAGAACGGCGCGGCAGCGGATCATGTGATCACATCGGTCAACGCTGAAAATGACCTGATGTGGCCATGGGAAGTGTGGAGTGACGGAAAGAAACTCATCGCAACGAGTACCGAGGCCGGTCAGGTGGCTTTTTGGGATGATGTGGAATCTGCGATTGCCGGTGAGACTGCGGATCAGGTGATCAATACAGGAGGAACGCCCAGAACCGTGATCTCTGACGGAGATTATCTCTTGATCGGCGATCATAATCTTGGCTGGAGCGGGGACGGATATCAGATGGGCTCGCAAGGGAGCCATGTATGGCGTACTTATCCAAACGACGGACGGGATGCTGATTTCCATATCGATCTGCAGCTTGGAGGTGCGATCATCGACGGAGATCTGTATGGTTCGGCACAAAATGATGAAAGCTTTCATATCTATGACGGTCTGATCGACAGTGCTGATCAAACAGCTGCGACAATCTTAAACACAGATCTCGAATATTTCCGTAATGGTGACTATAACAAGATGCTTTATATTGACGGGAAGACATACATTCCGTATTACAATAGCGGATTTGTTGCAATTTATGACGGAAAGGTTACGAAGGATAACTATATGGAACCGTCAGGATTTATCGGCGCGGATGAAAATGTCAGGAGTATGAGTGTGCTTCGGAGTCAGTACCAGAACCCTGCATCTGCATCAGACGGAACCAGCCTGGTATTTATTGACGATTATAACGGTCTGATCTGTATTTATAAGACGATCCCGGACACGGATCATGCGATTCCTGATCTTGTGTATCATTTTCCGCCAGAGTGGGACAGCCCGATCGATGTGGCGGTGGATAAACAAGGCAGGATGATGGTTTTGACGGATTCTTCGCTGCTGATCTGGAATCAGATCCCGCTTACGGGAGACTTGTACGACAAACGGATCGAGTTTGAGCATTGCATCGGAAGAGAACGTTCGAGGATTGAGACTTGCGACGAAGGATTCTTTTTATATTCCGAGGCAGATGAAAAACTTTTTAAACTCCCGCTGTCAGATGCTGCAGGATCGTTTGAAAACGCGATCAATCAAGTGGATGCCCCATACATATCCGGTCTGACCTGCGATGGGACTTATCTGATGGCAGCGAAAGAGGAAGAGGGAAAAGTGACGGTCTACAATGTCTCGGATCTGAGCGTATATGGGGAAGTATTCAGCACGTCGCATATCCATAGAGAAGGGTTCCATCCTGATTTTGAAATTGTGAAAGATGCGATCCTTTTGCCGAATGGTCAATTTCTCGCTGCTGATAACAATGAGATCAGGATCTGGGATTCGCTGGATGCAGCAATTGCAGACAGGGAGTTTGAACAGTGCAGTTCGATGGGAATGTTGGATAATTATCCCGTGTATACCAAATATGAAGGTACTGTCAGAGATGAGTTCCATAGTATTGCGACGGACGGTTCCATCTTCAAACCGACCTATCTGGCGTATTCCAACGGACACTTGTGGGTGGGCGAATTCAAGTTCAGTTCACGGTTGCTTCGATACGATATCAAATATGATGGCAGTGAAGAAGCGAAGGCAGAAGCAACAGAAACAGCATCGGGAGATATTGCGGAGGAAGAAGCAAGCACGGGGTCTCCGGAGTATGATCAGCTTGTGAGCCAGACGATCGGACTTAACAGCGAGATGACGCTTGCTTCTGATGCCAATGCTACGGTAGACACTTCTATTAAGAAGGATTTCACCATTGACTGCGCAGGGCATGATCTTGCGATCTCAGGTCGGATCTATCTGTCAGAAGGGGATAACGGTACCCTTACCCTTGTCAATCCCGGCAAGGTGGATATCAGCGGCCTGACGTTTGAAAAACCCGGAGATATCTCGGTTGGCGGTGATACGGATTTTCTCCTGGTGATCAAGGGAGAAAGACCGGATGTCGTACCGCCTGCTGAAGTTCCTGCCGGAAGCCGCAAAGAGGGGACGAAAGGTTTCTATTGCGAATCCAAGGATTCTTCCGTCTCCATCCGTTATCGCGGAAAGTAACGAAAAGGTCGTTATCCAACCACCTTTTCGATCAAATCAATGACCTTCTGTACAGCATTGGACTGCGGGCTTTTTTCCATGGCAGCCACATATTTGTCGCGTTTTTGATAGACCGTATTGACGGCGGAGACAAGCGTTTCTGCCGTCATTTCTTTTTCTTCAAGCAGGAAACTGTAGCCCTGTGCCGCAAAGGACTCCGCATTCAGGATCTGGTCGCCGCGGCTTGCCTCCAGAGAAAGCGGAATCAGGATGTTTGGCTTTTTCAGCGCCAGGAGCTCACAGATTGCGTTGGCGCCGGCCCGGGAGATCACGATATCGGCAAGGGCAAAGAGATCCTTTAAGGACTGGTCGGCATACTCGATCTGCTTATAGCCTTTCGTTCCGTCAAGATCCGGCGCAAGATTTCCTTTTCCGCAAAGATGCAGTACCTGATAGGATTTTAACAGTTCCGGGAGCGCTTCCCGGACTTTTTCATTGATCCGTTTTGACCCGGTGCTGCCGCCGATAATCATGAGAACCGGGCGGCTGTCATCAAATCCGCAGACGGTCCGGCCGGTCTCGCGGTTCCCCGTAAGGAGCTCCGTACGGATGGGGCAGCCGGTAAGGATCGCTTTTTCTGCAGGAAGGTGCTTCACCGTTTCCGGAAAGTTGCAGCAGACCCTTGTGGCGGAAGGGATGGCGATTTTGTTGGCAAGCCCCGGCGTCATGTCGGATTCGTGTATGATCACCGGAATTCTGCGCATTTTTGCCGCCAGTACCACGGGAACGGAGACAAAACCTCCCTTACTGAACACAATATTCGGACGGAGCTTTCCCAGCAGCTTGTAGGATTGACCGAAGCCCTTGATCACACGAAACGGATCCGAAAGGTTCTTCAGGTCAAGGTATCGGCGAAGCTTGCCGGAGGCGATCCCGTGATAGGGAATGTCCTGCGCTTCGATCAGCTGTTTTTCAATGCCTGTGTAGGAACCGATGTATGCGATATCATATCCCTTTTCCTTCAGAAAGGGGAGAAGTGCGATATTTGGCGTGACATGACCTGCCGTACCGCCGCCGGTCAGGATGATCTTTTTCATAAAAGAAATGTGCCTCCTTTGTTTCGCGTTACACTAGCCTTTTCATCTGCTTCGTATTATAATCGGATATAACCTATTTTATTAGAACGAGCCGCAGAAAGCAAATGATAAAGACTGTTTGCTCCTGCGAGGAGAAAAGGAGAGACGAAGTATGAGTAAAGTGACATTTGATGCTAAAAAAGCGATGACCTTCATTAGTGAGGATGAAGTAAAGCAGATGGAAAAGCAGGTCACGCTTGTAAAAGAGGAGCTGGTGAAAAAAACCGGCGCGGGGAATGACTTCCTGGGCTGGATCGACCTTCCGGTGAACTATGATAAGGAGGAATTCGCCCGGATCAAGAAGGCAGCGGAGCAGATCCAGTCGGATTCCGAAGTGCTGGTGGTGATCGGGATCGGTGGCTCTTATCTCGGAGCCCGTGCGGCGATTGAGTTCCTGCGTCACGGTTTTTACAATAACCTCACCAAAGAACAACGGAAGACCCCTGAGATTTATTACTGCGGCAACAGCATCAGCAGTACCTATCTGGCAGGTCTTTGTGACGTAATCGGAGAGCGTGATTTTTCCGTCAATGTGATCTCGAAGTCGGGGACGACCACAGAACCCGCCATCGCCTTTCGCATTTTCAAGGAAAAACTCGAGCAGAAATACGGGAAAGACGGCGCGGCGAAGAGGATCTACGCCACAACGGATAAGGCAAAAGGCGCATTGAAGAGTCTCGCAACGGAGGAAGGCTACGAAACCTTTGTGGTACCGGATGATATCGGCGGACGTTTCTCGGTTCTGACAGCAGTGGGTCTGCTTCCCATCGCTGTTTCCGGCGCAGATATTGACAAGCTGATGGAAGGCGCTGCGGAGGGCCGGAAGCTTGCCATGGAGACGCCCTATGGACAGAACGACGCGCTTCAGTACGCGGCGATCCGCAATATTCTCCTTCGCAAGGGCAAGACGGTGGAGATTCTTGCAAACTACGAACCGAGTCTGCATTACGTTTCCGAATGGTGGAAGCAGCTATACGGGGAAAGCGAAGGCAAGGATCAAAAGGGTATTTTCCCGGCATCGGTGGATCTCACTACGGATCTGCATTCCATGGGACAGTTCATTCAGGACGGCAACCGGATCCTTTTTGAGACCGTGATGAATGTGGAGAAATCCAGAGAGACCGTTATGATCCAGAAGGAAGAGACCGACCTTGACGGGCTGAATTATCTCGCAGGGAAGGATATGGATTTCGTAAACAAGAGCGCCATGAACGGAACCGTGCTTGCGCATACGGACGGGAATGTACCGAACCTGATGATCCATATCCCGGAGCAGAATGAGTTCTTCCTCGGCGAACTCTTCTATTTCTTTGAGTTTGCGGTGGGTGTCAGCGGGTATCTCCTGGGCGTGAACCCCTTTAACCAGCCGGGTGTAGAGAGCTACAAGAAAAACATGTTCGCACTGCTTGGCAAGCCGGGCTATGAGGAGCAGAGAGAAGCACTTCTGAAGAGGCTGTAACATGATCTATTCACTGGAAGAGGGAAGAAGTCTCGTGATCCGTGCCGGAAAGGCATTGCAGAAGAGCGGGCTGATTGTGCGGACCTACGGCAATATCAGCGCGAGGATTTCCAAGACACAGTTTGTCATCACCCCCAGCGGACGAGCTTACGAGGATCTGACGCCGGAGGATATCGTGATTGTCAATGTGGCAGACGGGACCTACGAAGGGGAGATCAAGCCCTCCAGTGAGCTGGGCGTTCACCGTGAGAGCTATCGGATCCACCCTGAGGCGGGATTTGTGGTTCATACGCATCAGGCATATGCTTCCGCGATCAGCGTGCTGGGGACAGACTTCAAAACGTATCAGAATTCGCCGGAAGAAAAAACCAGGTATGCCATGCTGGGGAGAACCGTGCCTTGTGCGGCCTACGGTCCGTCTTCATCAAAAGAGCTGTCGGATCATGTGGCGAAGCAGATGGAAAAGCACCCGGACGCGAAGAGTGTACTCATGAGAAATCACGGTGCGCTCTGCATCGGCGAGGATTACGAGGAGGCCTTTGATGTCGCCCATGCGCTGGAGGCCTTTGCGGAGGAGATTTTTACGGTTCATGTGACGAATGACCATAAGAAGGAATGGATCATAAAGGAAATCGCTGCAGGCGCCGGCAGCGGGTGTCGGCCGGATCCTGAGGCACGGCAGGTGCTTTCAAAGCATGCTGTTTTTACGGACACTCCCTATCTTTGGCACTGGAGCAGCTATGGAAAAAGCGAGATGAAAGCCTATCTGGATGATTTTGCCATGGCGGTCGGGGTGACCGTCCCCACCCTCTCAGCAGAACCATCCGAAAAAGAACTGAAAGCAGCATTTGACGGACGGGAAGCCGCGTTCCTGAAGGGACGCGGCGCCATTTGTGTCGGTGAGGATGAGGAAGAGGCAGAAGCGGTGGCGATGATCCTGGAAAAAGGAAGCATGGCAGCGCTGTGTGCGATGGAAGCCGGCGGAAAGCCCTTATCGCACCGGCACGCGGTTCATGACCGGGAGGTCTACGTCACCTCTTATGCAGCGTTAAAGAAAAAAGGTTAGAAACAGAAAAGGAAATGATGGATCATTCAAAGGAAATTGCCGTGGTTGGCGCGGCAAATGTGGATATCGGCGGAAAGCCGGATCAGAAACTGATACCGCGGGATTCGAATCTGGGGCATGTCACGGTATCCCTGGGCGGAGTAGGGCGCAACATTACGCATAACCTGAGTCTTCTGGGGTGTCATGTCACCTTTCTTTCCGCCATCGGCGAAGATACGCATGCGCGGCGTATTATCGAAAGCTGCAGGGAGCTGTCTGTCAATATGGACGAATGCCTCCGGACGGCCGAGGCACCGACTTCAACCTATCTTTTTATCCTGAGAGATGACGGGGATATGGAGCTGGCCATCTCGGATATGGGGATCGTTGACCTTCTGACCCCCGCGTTTTTTGAAAAAAAGATGGACATCATCAACCGGAACGCGCTTGTGGTCGTGGATGCGAATATCCCCGCGGAGAGCGTCAGTTATATTCTGAACCATGCAACGATTCCGGTCTTTGCGGAGACGGTTTCCTGCAAAAAGGCGGAAAAATTCCTGCCGGTTCTTGACAGGATACATACGATTACACCGAATGCACTGGAGGCCGAGATCCTGATCGGAGAGACCATCGATGTGACAAGGGAAGCGTCTCTTGCCCATGCGGCAGAGGTCTTTTTGCAAAAAGGCGTTCAGCAGGTCATCATTACCCTGGGCCCGAAAGGAGCCTATTACGCGAACCGGGAGGTCAGCGGACTGATTCCGCCGCTGCCGAGCCGTATGATCAGCGGAAACGGCGCCGGAGATGCGCTGATTTCAGGCGTTGCCGCAGGGTATGCAAACGGATACAGCTTTCCGGACTGCGTGATGCTGGGAATGGCGGCCGCGAGCATGACGCTGGAGACAGCGGCCACAAATCATGAGAACCTGAGTATTTCCGCGATTCTGGAGAGGGCGGGAATATAAACAACAATTATTATAGAAGAAACACAAAAAAGGAGGATCATTATGAGCTTGGAACAATTTCTGGATGTAGCGCCGGAGGTGGCGGAAGCAGTCAAAAACAACAAGCCGGTAGTGGCGTTGGAGTCGACAATCATTTCCCATGGGATGCCCTATCCGCAAAATGTAGAGACGGCACTGAATGTGGAACAGGTGATCAGGGACAACGGAGCGATCCCCGCGACGACGGCGATCATCGGCGGACGCCTGAAGGCAGGACTTTCCAAGGAGGAGATTGAATATCTCGGAAAGACAGGTCAGGGTGTGACAAAGGTTTCCAGGCGCGATATCCCCGTGATCGTTGCGAAGGGGATGGATGGCGCTTCTACGGTGGCAACGACGATGGTCATCGCTGCCATGGCCGGTGTCAGAATCTTTGCCACCGGTGGTGTCGGCGGGGTGCACCGCGGTGCCCAGCAGACATTTGATATCTCTGCCGATCTGGAGGAGCTTGCGCATACGCCGGTTACGGTGGTTTGTGCCGGAGCCAAGGCGATTCTGGATCTCCCGCTGACATTGGAATATCTGGAGACACAGGGTGTGCCGGTGCTTGGTTACCAGACAGAGGAGCTCCCTGCGTTCTACACGAGAAAGAGCGGACTGTCCGTGGATTATCGCATTGATACCCCGGAGGAACTGGCGAAGGTCATTCATGTAAAACAGGAGCTCGGTCTGCAGGGCGGTATCCTCGTCACGAATCCGATTCCCGAGGAGTACTCGATGGATCCGGATACGATCAACCGTGCCATTGATCAGGCAGTGGAAGAGTCAAAACAACAGGGCATTCACGGAAAAGATACGACACCATTCCTTCTGGCCAGAGTCAAGGACATTACAGGAGGCGACAGCCTGGATTCCAATATTCAGCTGGTTTACAACAATGCCAGGGTCGCAGCGCAGACGGCAGTTGAACTGAGCAAAATGTGAACCGGGAATCCCTTGAAATAAGGGGATAACAGAAAAAAACTTAACATTTGACAAACAGAAAAAACCATGCTATCATCTTTTTCGTAACAAAAATGTAATAAATGTAACAAAACGAAAAAGAGGTTTTGGGTTTTTATGAATCAGAACAGACGAGTGGTGCAAAGTGCAATGTTGGCAGGGGCCCTGGCGGTGGTGACTGCGGTGACGGGAGCGAATACAAGCGCTCCGGCTGCTTACGCCGAGCCGGAGACGGTCGTCACTGTTGCGGCAGAACAGCCAACCGTGCGAAAAGAAAGCATCACTGCAGGCGTGGTGAAGTATCTCAGTGATGCGGCAGGCAGTTCCCTGCAGACCGCTTCCATAGATGTGATCCCGAATGAAGTATTGCGTGTGGCAGAGGGCGAGGATGACACGGCACCCGTGGCAGGCGCAGCTCTTTTGCCGGTGAGCCTGGTGGATACGGCTTTGGATGAGACGACGACGGCTTCCGTGATTCCTGTTGGCGGCGCCAGCGTATTGCCGATCGTAGATCCGGCTGCCCCGGCAGAACCGGCCGCACCGGCAGCAGATCCGGCAGCTCCCGCGGCAGAACCGGCCGCACCGACAGCAGACCCGGCAGCTCCCGCAGCAGATCCGGCCGCACCGGCAGCAGATCCGGCAGCTCCCGCAGCAGACCCGGCAGCTCCCGCAGCTGATCCGGCCGCACCGGCAGCAGAACCGGCAGCCCCGGTGGAGAATCCGGAATGGGCAGGAAAGCTCATGGCAGTGGTGGATGATTCCCTGAATATTCGCTCCGGTGCCGGAGAGGATGCGGAAGTGATCGGAAAGCTTGGCGCATCGGCGACGGCAGATGTGATTGAGGAAACAGACGGATGGGTGCACATCAGCTCCGGTTCCGTAGACGGATGGGTCAATAAGGACTTTTGCGTGACCGGGGATGAAGCCTTTGACCGTGCTTCCTCGGTCGTAGCGACGAAAGCGGTCACGAAGACCGGCGGATTGAGATTCCGCGCAGCTGCCAATGAAGATGCAGGTGTGATCAGTACCCTCGAGGAAGGGACGACGCTGACGGTGAATAGCGATGCACCCGCACCGGAAGGATGGCTTGCGGTTTCCTATGCAGGATCCGAGGGATATGTGTCTGCGGATTATGTAAATGTTTCTTTGGATCTGACCACGGCGATGACGCTGGAAGAAGAGCAGGCACAGGTGCAGGCGGAGCAGGCTGAAAAAGCAAAGACCGAACAGGTAGCGGCTACAGGCGGTGCGACGCAGACAGCTGCAACACCGGCGAGCTATGATGATGTGACGCTTCTGGCGGCTTTGATCCAGTGTGAGTCCGGCAGCCAGCCCTATGAAGGACAGGTTGCGGTAGGAAATGTCGTGATGAACCGTCTGCACAGCGGTGCATACGGCGGCTCCCTCAGCTCCGTGATCTATGCGCCGGGGCAGTTTACACCGGCAGGGAGCGGTGCAGTGGCACGGGTTGCAGCCTCCGGTCCCAGCGCGACGGCGATCGCAGCGGCACAGGCAGCACTGAATGGTGAGAATTATATCGGCGGATGTACACAATTTCGAAATGTCGCATGCGGACATCCGGGAACCGTGATCGGTGCACATGTTTTCTGGTAAACCGATCCATACGAAAGAGGAAAAAGATCTCCCGACAACCGGGAGGTCTTTTTTACGTATGACGGGCATGCCGTCAGTCTGTGGTGAAAGTCCACAAGGGGCGTAGTTGCCGACGAATCTCATAGCAACTCCCAAGGTTTACACTGCGAGGTGTGGGCGAGAAGAAGGGATAGCGAAATCGTAGCCTGACGAACAGAAACCTGATATAAGGCGTACTTGGTGGATAAGCTGGCATAAGGCAGCGAAGTCCAAAAGGCAACCGTAACCCATGTGCGTAAATCAGGCAGGTAGACGAGGAAAGACTGGCAGGCTTATCCCGCGAGGTCTCACAGACGGTTCCATTAGCCGTAGTAACAACGAACTGTGAGAAGTCAGCAGAAGCCGTAGTAGGCATGGCTCTGAAATGGGCTCTGTCAAAGGGCTGAACAATGTAACCGTGTAATCAAATGTATGCTCCATGGAATACCTGACAGCAGGAATGGCGAAACGTAAATGAGCAGATACTGCACAACTTAGGGCGAATCCATGGGAACGGAAAGGAGAAAGCACACAAGGCAATGTCGGAACTGTTGGAAAAGATACTGTCCAGAGACAACATGAACGCCGCCTATAAGAGAGTCTGTGCTAATAAAGGAGCAGGCGGAGTAGACGATGTGACGGTTGAAGAACTCGGAGACTATATCAAAGAGCATTGGAATAGTATCAGGGAGCAAATCAGGCACAGGGAGTACAAACCCCAGCCAGTCAGGAGGGTAGAAATA
Organism: Lachnospiraceae bacterium; assembly: GCA_045661345.1. Classification (GTDB taxonomy): domain Bacteria; phylum Bacillota; class Clostridia; order Lachnospirales; family Lachnospiraceae; genus RUG12461. Next base: position 113,277 of record JAZRFM010000015.1, on the reverse strand, counting down.
CCCAAGCCAAACGGAGGAGTGAGGAAACTCGGAATCCCAACCGTTATGGACAGAGTAATCCAGCAAGGCATAGTACAGGTGATAAGCCCGATGTGTGAGCCGCTGTTCTCGGAATGGAGTTATGGCTTCAGACCGAACAGAAGCTGTGAAATGGCTATCAGACAGCTACTTGTCTATCTGAATGAAGGTTACGAATGGATAGTGGATATCGACTTGGAGAAGTTTTTCGACAATGTACCGCAGGACAGGCTCATGAGCCTTGTTCACGACATTATCAACGACGGCGATACAGAATCTCTTATCCGCAAGTACCTGAAAGCAGGAGTCATGACACCGCAAGGTTATGAAGAAACCAAACTCGGCACCCCACAAGGAGGGAATCTGTCACCGCTCCTGTCAAACATCATGCTGAATGAACTGGACAAGGAACTTGAAGCAAGGGAACTTCGATTCACGAGGTATGCTGATGACTGTGTCATTGCAGTCAGAAGCGAAGCGAGTGCAAAAAGAGTCATGCGAACAGTGTCGGATTGGATTCAGAGAAAACTTGGGTTAAAGGTCAACATGACCAAGACCCATATCACGAGACCGCAGAAGCTGAAATACCTTGGCTTTGGCTTCTACAAGGACAGCAAAGCAAATGAGTGGAAATGCAGACCGCATCAGGACTCTGTTAAGAAATTCAAGAGCAAACTGAAAGAACTGACCTGTAGAAAAATGCCTGGAACAGTCACAAGTAAGATTGCGAAAATCAATCAGGTGACACGAGGGTGGATAAACTACTATGCCCTTGGCTCTATGAAAACAGCAATGGCAGAGATTGACGCACATTTACGGACAAGACTCAGGGTCATTATCTGGAAACAGTGGAAAGTACCGAAGAAGAGACAAAGGGGATTGCAAAAACTTGGGATTGGTAAAGACCTTGCGAGGCTAACATCGTACTGTGGAGACCGCTACTATTGGGTTGCCACCAAAACGTGTGTAGTCCGAGCAATCTCTAAGGAAGTGTTGGCAAAGGCGGGGCTTGTAAGCTGTCTTGACTATTACAATGAGCGTCACGCTTTGAAGTTATGTTGAACCGCCGTATGCCGAACGGCACGTACGGTGGTGTGAGAGGGGGATTAAATCCCCCTACTCGATTTGCACTTTCCCAGGAGATATCTTACAATAAACACTATGAAGAATCTACATTTTGCTGGGGTTGCGCTGCTTTCGGCAGCAGTATTGTCTTCCTGCGGCGTCCCCCCAAAACCAGCACAGGAATCGTCACCGCCGAAAACAGAACGTGTAACCGTAGGGTTTTCCCAGGTCGGTTCGGAATCGGACTGGCGCATGGCAAGCACCGCATCCATCCAGCAGGCCTTTGAAGAGAGTCCCTACACGCTGCTTTTTAATGACGGTCAGCAGAAACAGGAGAATCAGATTAAGGCAATCAGGGAATTTATCGATCAGGATGTGGATTACATCATTCTGGATCCCTGTGTTGAGACAGGATGGGATTCGGCTCTGCTGGAAGCGAAAGAAGCCGGGATCCCCGTCATCGTCATCGACAGAGCCGTATCGGTAGAGGATGAAAGCCTCTATACCGCGTGGATCGGTTCGGATTTTTATCTGGAGGGGCAACGGGCGATGAAGTGGCTCGAGGCCTATCTGCAGAAGGAAGGCTATGAGGACAGCATACAGCTTGTGGGGATTCAGGGGACCATCGGTGCGACAGCCCAGATCGGTCGGTCGAGAGCCCTGGAGGAAGCTGTCAATGCGCATGAGAACTGGACGCTTCTGGAGGAACAGACCGGGGATTATACAGAGGCGAAGGGCAAGGAAGTGATGGAGGAATTTCTCCGGAAATACCCGGGGGAGATCAGAGTCGTTTATTGCGAAAATGACAATGAAGCCTACGGAGCCATAGACGCGATCCAGGAAGCCGGCGGCCGGGTTGGCATGAACATCAAAGCCGGCGATATTCTGGTGCTTTCCTTTGATGCGACCCATGACGGTCTGCAGAAGACACTGGAGGGAAAGATCGCCGTAAACACCGAATGCAGTCCGTTGTATGGGAAGCGTCTGGTGCAGATGATCGATCAGATGGAACAGGGGGAAGAGCCGGAGCATATGACCTATATAGAGGAAGGACAGTTTTCGACTTACAGCGGGATCCGTGCGATCTGGGTAGTGGATAATTCTTATCTGGTGACACGGCTGACGAAGGAAATCTTGGAGGAGCGGGAATACTGAGTATGATAAAGCTTTTTTTGGTGGAAGACGAGATTGTCATGCGTGATGGCATCAAAAAGCATATTGACTGGGAAAAAGAAGGGATCGAGTTTGCCGGAGAGGCAAGTGACGGAGAGCTGGCACTGCCCATGATTCTGGAAATCAGGCCGGATATTCTGCTGACGGATATCAAGATGCCGTTTATGGACGGGCTGCAGCTGTCGGAAAGGATCCGGAAGGAGCTGCCGGACACCAGGATCATCATTCTTTCCGGTTATGATGAATTCAGCTATGCGCAGGAGGCGGTTCGACTTGGGGTGACGGAGTATCTGCTGAAGCCGATCTCACCGGCTGCTTTGCTGAAGAGCATCAAATCCGTTGCCGCAAAAATCGAGGAGGAACGTAAACCGGAGGAAGAACCGGCAGAAACTGCCGTGCAGGAGGAAGAGGCTCTCAGCCTGGATACAACGGTGATTGATGAAACGTCACACAAGATGATTGAGACCTTCCTGCGGACCGGAACAGAAAGCGAGGTGCCTGTCTTTTGTGACCGGTTTTTCCGTTCTATCGGAGAAAAAAATGTCCAATCCATGCTGTTTTTGAGCTATATCATGATGGATGTGTATTTTTCCATGGCCCGTTTTCTGAAGGAAATGGGTGTGGAGATCACGGAGCTGGAGAAGGAAACCGGTGATATCAACAGTGTTGTACGCAGGATGACCTCCTGGATGGAAGCAAAGCAGTATATCGAGCATAACCTGCGTATTGCGATTCAGATCAGGGACAGCGGTGCCGCCAGCAAGTATGGAAAGCTGCTTCGGGAGGCAGTGGCTTACATCGATGAGCATTTTGCGGATGAAGACATTTCCCTGAATACCGTCTCTACAGTGGCGAATATCAGTCCCAATCATTTTTCATCGATCTTTTCACAGGAGATGGGCGTGACCTTTATTGAATACCTGATCGGAAAGCGTATGGAAAAAGCCAAAGAGCTTTTGATGACGACAGACATGCGGAGTTCTGAAATCGCCTATCAGGTGGGGTACAAGGATCCGCATTATTTCAGCTCCACCTTTAAAAAGACCCAGGGAATGACGACCAGAGAATACCGTGCGCGGGGGAACCGTACATGAAACTATCGCTGAAAGCCAAGCTTTTTGTCATGAGCATGGTGCTGATCGTGCCTTTTATCATTGTGACGGGGTTTCTGGTTTATCAGCTGAACCGGGTGGCCGCCTCGTACGATGAGATCGTTCGGAATATCACGCGAGCCAACCAATACAATACGGTGTTTAAAGAAAACATGGATGCCGTCATGTATCAGATGGTGGCGCGTTCTCTGTCCAAGGACGAGGTGGAAGAAGAGATCGGCATGCCCAATCCGGACTCCATGATTGAGGAGGCGACAAGCTGCTTTGAAGAGCTGGATCAGGGAACCACCTCTCCGGAAGCAAAGGAGCGTCTGGTCAGTATTGTCAATCTTCTGGAAACCCTGCAGAAAAGGGCGGATGAGATCAATGATACGGTAAAGGTCAGCGGCCATTACGATGAAAACATGACCCGCCTCGATACGGACATCAGGATTATTACGGAGCTGGTACAGGAGCGGATCTCGGAGTATATCTATTACGAATCCGTCAGTATGGAGGTCATGCGTCGTGAGATGGAGGAACAACGGAATGTCCTCATGAATGCGGCCATTCTGACAGTGATCACCACGGCGGTGGTCACCCTGATTCTGGCGACCATCATCATGCGCAGTATCACCAAGCCCATTGATGTGCTGGTGCATGTGACGGAGGAGGTTGCCCGCGGACGGTTTGATGTTCGAGCGGATGTGCGGCAGGGCGATGAAATATCGGCGCTGGCGTCGAGCTTTAACAGTATGACAGAGCGAATCGGTGAACTGGTAGAGCACAATCGTATGGAGCAGATCAATTCCAGAAAACTGGAGCTGAAGCTGCTGCAGGCGCAGATCAACCCGCATTTCCTGTACAACACATTGGATAATATTGTGTGGCTTTCCGAGGATGACCGCAAGGAGGATGTGGCTTCCCTGGTGACGTCTCTGTCAACCTTTTTCAGGACGACCCTTTCCGGCGGCAGGGATTTTATTCCGCTGAAGGAGGAGCTGAGCCATATCGAAGCCTACCTGCAGATCCAGCAGTTTCGCTATCGGGACATTCTGAGCTATGAAATCAAGATTCCCGACCAGTATTATTCATGCAGTATTATCAAAATGACCCTGCAGCCCATCGTGGAAAACGCCCTGTATCACGGGATCAAGAATAAGCGCGGGATGGGGATGATCAGGATCACCGCCGAGGAACGGGGGGATCGTCTGGTTATTGTGGTTGCGGATGACGGCATCGGTATGAAGGAAGAGGAGCTGGTGGAGCTGCTGCGTATCATCGATGGCCGGCAGAAGCCTTCTCCGGACAATACGGGTTTTGGCATGTCCAATGTAGCGGAACGTCTGCGGTTGAATTACGGAGAAGGATTCGGTCTGACCGTGGAAAGCGTATACGGAAGCGGAACAAAAGTTGAAATTTTTATTCCGAAAAAAAATATGGAAGAATAAAATATTCAACTTTTGTTCATAATTTATTCATATTCTAATAAAAAATAGAACATTTTTATGAAATTTGTGCATCGCTTTTTCGATGTTTTTTTTTTATAATCGTCCATGTAAAACCAACCGGGGCGATTTTCGTCCCAGAACAAAGGAGGGTAAAAGATGAAAAAGAAAGTTTTAAGTGTTTTGCTCACGGGCGCCGTTGCAGCAGGCATGCTTGCAGGCTGCGGTCAGACTCAGACGGCTGAGCAGGCAGCTGTTTCGGAAGCTGTTGACGCAGCAGTTGCAGAAGCAGTTGTAGAGGAAGCTGTTGAGGAAGCGGTAGCTGAGGAAGCTGTAGAAGAAGCAGTAGCAGATGCAGCAGCCGGCGAACTGATCAAAGTTGGTATCATCAACAACGACCCGAACGAGTCCGGTTATCGTACCGCAAACGACGCAGATCTGAAGGCTATGTTCAACGAGGAGAACGGCTATGACGCTTCCTTCGCATACAGCCTGAAGAATGATGAGCAGATCGCAGCAGCACAGAAGTTCATCCAGGACGAAGTGGATTACCTGCTTCTTTCCGCAGCTGATACGGCTGGTTGGGACTCTGTCCTTCAGGATGCAAACGATGCAGGCATCAGCGTTATCCTGTTTGACCGTACCATCGATGCAGATCCGAGCCTTTATGTAGCTTCCATCGTTTCCGATATGGAAAAGGAAGGCGAGAATGCAGTTGACTGGCTGGCAGATCAGGATCTTGACGAGTACGACATCATCCACATCCAGGGTGTGATGGGATCCGCAGCACAGCAGGGTCGTACCAAGGCAGTAGATGACAAGGTTGCAGCAGATGACAAGTGGAACCTTGTAGAGCAGCAGACAGCTGAGTGGAATGCTGAGAAGGCACAGCAGATCGTACAGTCCGTGATTGATTCCGGCAAGAAGTTCAACGTAATCTATGCAGAGAACGACGATATGGCAAAGGGTGCTGTTGCAGCTCTTGATGCAGCTGGTATCACCCATGGTGTAGACGGTGATGTTATCGTCATGGGCTTTGACTGCAACGAGTGGGCTCTGGAGAACCTTCTGAGTGGTGACTGGAACTTCGATCAGCAGTGCAATCCTTTCCAGGCTTCCTACATCGACGAGATCATCAAGACTCTCGAGAACGGCGGCACGATCGATGAGAAAGTTATCGTCATGGACGAGAAGGGCTTCGATGCTGACGAGATTACGCAGGAAGATGTAGACACCTACGGAATCTAATAGGTACTGTTGTCAGGCACGTCCATAAAGCAGTAAGATAAAGCGCGGTATGGCGTAAGCATAGAAATACGCTGTGCCGCGCTTTTTAAAAAGTGGAAAGGGGTGAGGGTAACCTGTGAAGGAAAATGCAATACTGGAAATGCGGGGAATTGAAAAAAGTTTTCCGGGTGTAAAGGCCCTTAGAAATGTTGATTTTACCCTTTGCGAAGGAGAAATCCACGCATTGATGGGGGAAAACGGAGCAGGTAAATCGACGCTGATCAAAGTACTGACCGGGGTTTACGGAAAGGATGCCGGGACGATTTCCTTAAAGGAAAAGGGAGAGGTTCAGATTCATTCGCCGCAGGATGCCCAGCAATTCGGAATCAGCACCGTTTATCAGGAAATCACGCTCTGCCCGAATCTGACGGTGGCAGAGAATATGTATATCGGGCGCACCAAAGGTGCCATCCAGCATTGGAAAAGGATGATACAGGACGCCGATAAGATTCTTCAAAATTTGGATATTCCCGCAAAAGCATCGCAGCAGCTTGCAAGCTGTTCCATCGCGGTTCAGCAGATGGTGGCGATTGCCAGAGCGGTTGACATGGATTGTAAAGTTCTGATTTTGGACGAGCCGACTTCTTCCCTGGACGAACAGGAAGTGGAGAAGCTGTTTGGTCTGATGAGGGATCTGAAAGCCAGAGGGGTAGGGATCATTTTCGTGACCCACTTCCTGGATCAGGTTTATGAAGTATGTGATAAGATCACGGTTCTTCGGGACGGAACACTGGTCGGAGAGTATGAGATCAAGGATCTGCCGCGCGTGCAGCTTGTAGCGAAGATGCTCGGAAAAGAGATGGATGATCTTTCGGATATTAAGAGCGAGCAGAACACCTACCAGGGCGACGACGCGGATATGAAGGTACTGGAAGCAGAGAATCTGCAGAGTGACGCCGGCATCAAGCCTTTTGATTTCTATATCAAAAAGGGCGAGGTCAACGGCTTTACTGGACTTCTCGGATCCGGACGGAGCGAATCTGTACGTGCAATCTTCGGTGCGGATCGTGTTCTGCACGGGACGGTAAAGAAAAACGGCAAGGTCGTCAAGATCGCCAAGCCCCTGGATGCCATGAAAAACGGGATCGCTTATCTTCCGGAAGACCGAAAGGTGGATGGTATCATCGGAGATCTTTCCGTACGGGAGAATATCATTCTGGCTCTTCAGGTTCTGACCGGGTTCTTCAAACCATTCTCCAAAGCACAGGCGAATAAATTTGCAGATGAGTACATCAAGAAGCTCAGTATAAAGACCGCTTCCGCGGATACGCCGATCAAATCCCTGTCCGGTGGAAATCAGCAGAAAGTTATTCTTGCGAGATGGCTTTTGACACATCCGGAATACCTGATTCTGGATGAACCGACCAGAGGAATCGATGTCGGAACCAAGGTGGATATCCAGAAGCTGGTGTTGGAGCTTGCATCGGAAGGCGTCTGCGTGACCTTTATTTCCTCGGAAACAGACGAGATGCTGCGTACCTGCTCAAGACTGATCGTGATGCGTGACCGCAAGGTCGTGGGCGAGCTGTCGGGAGAGGATCTGACCCAGAGCAAGATCATGAGTACAATAGCCGGAGGTGAAAACGAAGCATGAGTAAAGATAGCAAAAACAGCGGCGGAGGCGCACTGAAGCGTCTTGTAAGCCATCAGATGTTTATTCCTCTGGTTGCGCTGATCCTTCTTGCCGTCATCAATCTGATTCATGACCCATCCTTTTTCAAAATTACACTAGGAACCAATAATGCCGGATTTCCGGTGCTTTCCGGATCGTTGATCACGATTTTGGACTACGGCTCAGAGCTGGCGATCCTCGCGATCGGTATGACGCTCGTGACGGCGGCTTCGGGTGGACAGGACATTTCGGTCGGAGCGACCATCGCGATTGCAGGTTCTGCCATGCTGCGGGTGCTCTGTGGTCCCAATTCCAGACCGACAGAGCTTGCGGCACCGATCATAGTCGGCTTCCTGGTGGCGTGTCTTGCAGGTATGCTTTGCGGAGCGTTTAACGGTACGCTGGTGGCCTACTTCAAGATACAGCCCATGATCGCGACACTGATTCTGTTTACGGCCGGCCGTTCCATCGCTGCATGGATCAACAATAACGAGCTTCCCATCGTTCCGGATCCGAAATTCGGTTACTTCGGAAGCTTCATTCCGGGAGTTCCGATCCCGACGACGGTGTTTATCGCGGCCACATGTATTATCGTCATTGCGCTGGTGCTGCGGTTTACGAACCTGGGTCTTTATACGCAGGCGGTCGGTATCAATGAGAGCTCTTCCAGACTGAACGGTATCAATCCGAATTTTATCAAATTTATCACCTTTGTGATCCTCGGACTGTGTGTGGCAGTTGCGGCCCTGATCAAAGTAAGCCGTCTTTCCACCATCAACTATTCCGTTATCGCAAAGGACATTGAAATGGATGCCATCCTGGCGGTTGCGCTTGGCGGCAACTCCCTGGCCGGTGGAAAATTCAACATGTGGGCGTCAATCCTGGGTGCGTATATTATCCAGTTCCTGACCACGACGCTTTACAAGTTCAACGTAAGTTCGGATGCATTGGCTGCTTACAAAGCAATCGTCGTCATCATCCTTGTCGTTGTCAGTGCACCGGTATTCCGGGATGCTATCTCCAATCTGACAAAACGGGTTGCAAAGACGCAGAAGGAGGTGGGCTAAATGGCTTCCGCAAAAAAGAAAGCAAGTATTTTCACAAGGCTCAGCGATACCAATCTGCTCCTTGCAATCACGATTATCATTTTTGTTGTGATGTATCTGGGGGCGGTGCTGATCCAGGGTGGCGGTTTTACGAAACCGCAGACATTTTTTAACATCCTGAATGCGAATGCCGCTCTGATCCTGACATCCTGCGGTATGAGTATCGTCATGATCACCGGCGGAATCGATATCTCGGTCGGTGGCGTGGTGGCTCTGGTATCCATGTGCTGTGCAGTCTACCTGGACAAGCATAACGGAAACGTGTTCGTATCGATCCTGATCGCTCTTGCGATTGGTCTGGCGTACGGTCTCGTACAGGGTTTTTTGGTGGCGTATCTCGATATCCAGCCCTTTATCGTGTCTCTGGCCGGTATGTTCTTTGCGAGAGGTATGACGACCATCGTCAACTCTTCGCCGTTTAATGTGGAAAATGAGGCATTCGTGGCTTTGAAGAATACGAGGATTAATGTACCGGGGCTTGGATCGGTGAACAAAAAAGGCGTCTATGTGCCTGCCTACGTGGAGATCGGTGTGATAGTCGCGCTGCTGGCAGTCGTCTTCCTGTTTTTCCTGTTGCAGTATACCAAGCTCGGCCGGAGCTTTTATGCAGTAGGCGGTAATAAACAAAGCGCCCTGATGCTCGGAATCAATGTGAAACGGACCAAGTTCCTGTCACATCTGATCTGCAGCCTTCTGGCAGGAATCGCCGGATATGTTTACTTCCTGCACGTGGGATCCGGTTCTCCGTCCCATGCGTCAGGTATGGAAATGAACGCGATTGCGTCCTCCATCATCGGCGGTACGATGCTGACAGGTGGTGTCGGTAATATTATCGGGACATTGTTTGGAGTCCTGTCTCTCAGCACCATTCAAAACATCGTTGCATCAGCGGGTCTGGACGAAGCATGGTGGACCGGGATTACGATCGCGGCAATGCTTTGCATCTTCCTGATCATCCAGAGTGTGGTGATGGCACAGAAAAAGCGTGCTTTGAAAACAAACTGAGAATAGCACAGCATAAAAAACCCGGATCCGCAAGGACCCGGGTTTTTTTACTCTGAATTACTGCTCGAAACCATTTTCTTCGGCCTTTTTGTAAGCATCCAGGATCAGTTGTTGGATCTTCTGTCTGGTCTCAGAGTTGATCGGATGTGCGATATCTCGGTATTCGCCGTCGGAAGCTTTGCGACTGGGCATCGCAATGAAGAGACCTTTTTCGCCGTCGATGACTTTGATATCGTGTACTACGAATTCATCGTCGATCGTGATGGAAACAACGGCTTTCATCTTCCCTTCTTTCTCGACTTTTCTCACGCGCACATCGGTGATCTGCATACGTATCCCCCCTTAAATAGTATTTATTTAAAAGGAGCCGTATCAAAATAAACTGCACAAAATTGATACGAGTCTACGCTATGTTGTCGGATGATGTACATGTTATTTCGGCACAGTTCCTTTGAAATATCTACAACACGTAGCGCTCGTTATCTTCTACAACGATCTTGATGCCGTCGCCGCCGCTGTAGTAGGTGTTGGCATTTAATGTACCACGGCTTTCCACAACGCAGTTTTCGATGTGTGTATTATCGCCGATATAGACATCATTCAGAATAATGGAATTCTTGATGACGCAGTTCTTTCCAACGAATACTTTCTTGAATAGCAGGGAGTTCTCAACCTTGCCGTTGACGATACAGCCGCTGCTGATCAGGCTGTTATGAACATCTGCACCGTTGTTGTATTTTGCAGGAGCGAGATCATCGATCTTGGAATAGATCTTGGGCTCCTGTTTGAAAAAGTAATTACGGACATCTGCGTTCAGGAAATCCATATTTGCCTTATAATAGGACTCTGCTGTCGAGATATTTGCCCAATAATCACTGATCTTGTAACCGTAGATCCGTTTCATGTTTTTGTAGCGGATCAGAATGTCCGTTACGAAATCATTGCGTCCTTCCTCCGCGCAGCGCTCCAGCATTTCAATAAGCTGGCGGCGACGGATCACATAGATCCCGGCCGAAATGGTATTGGACTGGGCCACCATCGGCTTCTCTTCGAATTCCGTGATGCGGGAATCTTCATTCATACGGATGACGCCAAACCGACTGATATCCACATGAGGATCCACTTCTTTACAAACCACCGTAATATCGGCATTTTTCGCCATGTGGTATTCGAGGAGCTTGTTGAAATCCATCTTGTAGATACAGTCGCCGCCGCTGATAATCACGTACGGCTCATGACTTCTCTTCAGCCAGATGATGTTCTGATACATGGCATCCGCCGTTCCGCGGTACCACCAGCTGTTGTCCTCCGTAAGGGTAGGAGTCAGAAGAAAGAGTCCTCCCTGCTTCCGTCCGAAATCCCACCATTTGGAGGAATTCAGGTGCTCATTCAGAGACCGTGCATTATACTGAGTCAGCACAGCGACCTTTTGAATTCTGGAATTGGTCATGTTGCTGAGAGCAAAATCAATACAACGGAAATTGCCGGCAACCGGCATGGCGGCAATGGCTCTTTTTTTGGAAAGCTCCTGCATTTTGCTGTTGTTGCCACCTGCTAAGATAATCCCTAATGCTTTCATGCTTCATCACCTGCCTTAATGATATATCCTCCGCTGGGAAGGCTTCCGTCCGGATAGTCAGAAGGTTCCGTTTCACCGGAGATTGCGACATTTTTACCGATATTGACGTTTGCGGGAATCACGGAATGCTCACCTACCGTAACGAGATCGAAGGCATAAACCTTGGGATCATACTTGCTTTCCGCGTATTCTCCGACACCGATATGGGAATTGTCACCAATCCTGGTATATTCACCGATAATGGAATGATCGACCGTAGTACCGTCTCCGATCCGGCATTCTTTCATGATGATTGAATCACGGACAACGGCGCCTTTTCCGATGGTGACGCCTGTCCCGATGACGGAATGATCGACTTCGCCGAATATTTCCGTGCCTTCACCGATGATGCTGCGATCCACCCGGGCATCAGGCGCAATGTACTGCGGCTCAATATTGTTGCTCTTGGTATAGATCTTCCAATATTCCTCATACAGGTTAAATTCGGGAACGAGATCCACGAGCTCCATATTTGCTTCCCAATAGGAGCCGAGTGTCCCGACATCTTTCCAGTAGCCGTTGAATTCATAGGCAAACAGCCGCTGATCCCTGCTGTGGCAGTATGGAATGATATGTTTACCGAAATCACAGCCGGGCTGATCTTTCAGGGCAAGGAGAGCTTCCTTCAGGACAGACCAGGTAAAGATGTAGATCCCCATGGAGGCGAGATTACTTCTCGGATGCTCGGGCTTTTCCTCGAATTCGGTGATCTGATGCTCCTCATTTGCGATCATGATGCCAAACCGGCTGGCTTCTTCCAGCGGCACCGGCATCACGGCGATGGTGGCATCGGATTTGTTGCGCTTATGGAAATCGAGCATGGATTCATAATCCATCTTATAGATATGATCACCGGAAAGGATCAGCACATATTCCGGATCGTAAGACTCGATGAACCGGATATTCTGGTAAATCGCATTTGCGGTACCGGTATACCAGTCGGTGTTGTCTGTACTCTCATAAGGAGGAAGAACCATGACACCGCCGCTGTTACGGTCAAGATCCCAGGACATACCGATCCCGATATGACTGTTCAGCCGCAAGGGCTGATATTGTGTGAGTACGCCAACCGTGTCGACACCGGAATTGATACAGTTGCTGAGCGGAAAATCAATGATCCGGTATTTGCCGCCAAATGAAACGGCAGGCTTCGCAACATCGGCTGTCAATACACCGAGGCGGCTGCCTTGTCCTCCGGCCAGGAGCATTGCGATCATTTCTTTTTTAGCCATGAACCATTCACCTCTGATTAGATTATTGCATGCATCTTGTGAGAATTTCGTAAACTGCCTCACGTGTCAAAAGTCACCTGACGCTTGAACCATTATAACATACGTTTCCCGGTTTGTATATCAAAATGTATAAAAAAGGTGGAAAATCCGAGTATTGTTATTGCAATATATACAAAAATGAAGGGAAAACACAAAGAGCCATGAAACGATGCCTGTCCCTGCGCCGGATTTGCTTTTTTTTCGGCCGTGAATTATAATACAGGCTATGTATACAGTGAACTTTGAAGAACCGAAATACATACATTTTATGGGAATCGGTGGTGTCAGCATGAGCGGGCTGGCGGAGATTCTTTTGCAGCAGGGATTCAGGATCACGGGGTCTGACTGTACCCTGAGTTCCAGTGTGGAGAAGCTTCGCGGTCTGGGGGTAGAGGTGATGATCCCGCAGGCAGGGGAAAACATCCGGCCGGGTATCGACTGTGTGGTATATACGGCTGCGGTTCATGAGGACAATCCGGAGTTTCAGGCGGCAAAACAGGCAGGTCTTCCGATGCTGACGAGAGCGGAGCTTTTGGGGCAGGTCATGGATCACTACCGCAATTCCATTGCCGTTGCAGGGACGCACGGCAAGACGACGACAACCTCCATGCTGACCGAGGTACTGCTGGCCGCAAAAGCGGATCCTTCGGTTTCCGTAGGAGGTTTTTTTTCTTCCATTGGCGGGAATATCCGGATCGGTCATTCGGATGTGTTTGTGGCAGAGGCCTGTGAATACACCAACAGCTTTCATGCCATCAATCCGCGTTATGCTGTGATTACGACAGTGGAGGAGGATCATATGGATTTCTTCCATGATCTTTCGGAGATTCAGGAATCCTTTCATGTGTTTGCACAAAAAACTGCTTCGGACGGGGCTGTGATCATCAACGGAGAGGTTCAGGATTACCGGAAGATCATCGCAGATCTTCCCTGCAAGGTGATCACATACGCTCTGCAGGGAGAGTACGACGTTACGGCGGAGGATCTTTCCTTTGATGAAAAAGGCTATCCTACCTTTGCACCGTCGCTGTACGGGAAAAAGCTTCCTCCCGTGACGCTTTCGATTCCGGGAAGACACAACGTATCAAATGCGCTGGCGGTATATGCCGTAGCCTGTGAGCTCGGAATCTCAGACGATGTGATCAGCAGAGGGATTTCTGCTTTTACCGGTGCCGGGCGGCGCTTTGAATGGAAAGGCGAGTTTTCCGGCGTGAAAGTGCTGGATGACTATGCGCACCACCCCACCGAGATCCGGGCAACGATCGCGGCAGCCAGGCAGATCCATCCGGGGAGACTTGTGATTGCATTTCAGCCCCATACGTATTCGAGGACGCAGGCATTTCTCCGGGATTTCGCGGAGGTATTGTCCGCTGCGGATCTCGTTGTTCTGTCGGATATCTATGCAGCCAGGGAAAAGAATACCATTGGAATCACCTCCGCACAGCTGATGGAAGAGATTCGGGAACGCGGTACGGAATGCTACTATTTTCCGTCCTTTTCCGAGATCGAGGATTTTTTGAAAAAAAATTGTATGAACAGGGATCTGTTGATAACTATGGGAGCCGGAGACATTTATAAGGTCGCGGATCATCTTCTCCAGGCATAGGTTATCCACATTATCCACAATGCCCGTAAACGCGATGAAACCGGACTTTTCCACTTTGCATTTTTGCTTTTTCTGTGCTATGCTCTCCTTTGCAAGTTGATTGCAAAGGAGTTTTTTTATGGCAGGTGTAATACTTGGCAGTGATTCAGAGCGCGGAAATACTGCTGTTTCAAATATATTCATAGATGAGTACATGGCGGACGCCAACGGCGAGTACGTCAAAATCTATCTTTATCTGCTGCGGTGCATGAATTCCGGGGAGGAGTCTATCCTGATCTCCCGTATGGCAGATAAATTCGATCATACGGAAAAGGATATCCGGCGTGCGCTTCGTTATTGGGAAAAGGTGAAACTGCTCCGGCTGGAGTTTGATGACGAAGATCAGCTGACCGGGATCTATCTCGTAGATACCTCAAAAAAGAAAAAGACAAAAAAGGGGAAAGGCGACAGTGTATCTCTGCGGCGGGAGCCCAAGACCGAGGAGAGCAGGCCGGAGAAAGGCCTGGAGGAAATGCCGCCTACCAAGACTTACTATACAAGGGGCGATGTGGAAAGCTTTCGCAGGGAAGAAGCGGTACAGGAGATGCTTTATGCCGCGGAGCGGATGTGCGGCAGAACTCTTTCCCAGACCGATCTGAGCACGATTCTGTACTGGTTTGATGAACTCGGCTTTCAGGAGGATCTGATTGAGTATCTGGTGGAATACAACGTGGAAAACGGACACAAGAGCCTGCGTTACATGGAAAAAGTGGCGCTTTCCTGGAAGGAAGCCGGTATTGAGACGGTAAAGGATGCGAAAGAGCACGTCAAGACCAGGAGCAGCATTTATAATAAGGTAATGAAGTGCTTTGGCATTACGGGACGCTCCCTCGGCGAGGCAGAGCTGGCTTATCTGGAGAAATGGAAAAAAGAATACCGGTTTACCGACAAGATGATCGCGGAAGCTTGCACCCGCACCATGACGACGATCCACAAACCCAGCTTTGAGTATACCGATTCGATCCTTTCCAATTGGTTGGAGCATAAGATTACCAATATGACGGAAGTGGCCGAGGCAGACGCAGCGTATAAAAAGGCGCAGTCTTCCGCGGAAAAAGAGCAGACAGCTGCCAGAAAGAAAATATCCTCCGTCAACAAATTCAACAACTTTGAACAGCGGACATACAATTACGAGCAAATCGAAAAGCAGTTTGAAGAGCAGCTTTTGAACAGTGCGCGGAGAAAGGCCTGAGGAATGGGGCTCAGCAACACGCAATACGACATAATCCGGCGCGAATATGACAGGATGGAGAGAGAGAACCGGGAAGAGGCTGCGGAGCGGAAACGGGAAGTATACGAAAGGGACAGCCGCCTCCGGGCCATCGACGGTCAGATCGCATCCTGTGCAGTCGCACAGGCAGAGAAGCTTCTTTCCGGAGAAGCGGATTCTCTGACGGATCTTCATGCAAAGATCAAAGCGCTTCGGGAAGAAAAAAAAGGAATCATCGCATCCCTGGGATATGATGAGGATTTTTTTGTGCCCGCATATCGTTGCCCGGATTGTAAAGATACCGGATACATCGGTAAGGAGAGGTGCCATTGCTTTGTACAGCGCTCTCTCGATCTGGTTTATGCCCAGTCCAACCTGCAGGACATACTTGCAGAAACCGGATTTGACCGCTTTTCGCTGGATTGTTACTCAAAAGAAAAGAAAAAAGACGATAAGCTGAGTCCTTATGAAGTGGCAGAGCTCGCTTTGGCAGAAAGCCGGCATTTTACGGAAAACTTCGGGAAATCGTTTCAAAATCTCTGCTTTTACGGAAACACCGGCGTCGGTAAAACCTTTCTCAGCAATTGTATTGCGAAGGAGCTTCTCGACAGCGGACATTCGGTGGTTTACTTTACAGCATCCCGGCTTTTTGCTATATTTGAAAAGGCCGTATTTCAAAAGGATCCGGAGGCAAAAGCCCTCCGGGAGAATATCTATGATGTGGATCTTCTGATCATAGATGATCTCGGGACGGAGTTCGACAGTTCCTTCACGTCTTCGCAGCTCTATCTGGTTGTGAATGAACGGATCCTGCGGAAAAAACCCACCATCATTTCTACGAATCTGAAGATGTCGGATATGATAAACTGCTATTCGGAAAGAACCTTTTCCAGGATTTCCAGCTACTATACCATGATCCATCTCTTAGGGGATGATATCCGGATGCAAAAGAAGCTGAGGGCACAATAGGAGGATTCAAACGCATGCCAGATGACAAGAGAAACCTTGAAACCATACCGGCCGGGAGTCTTGGTCTGATTCCGCTTGAAAGCTGCAGAGAGATCGGAGAAAAGGTGAACAGCTACCTGATCCGGTGGAGAGTGGAACGGGAGCACGAGCATCAGAATGACATTGCGTTCCGTGGCTACTTACGGGAAAGCTACATCATGAAAGCGACCAATCCGCGCTTCGGGACAGGGGAAGCAAAGGGCGTGATCGAGGAGTCCGTACGCGGATGTGATCTTTATCTGCTGGTGGATGTGACGAATTACAGTCTGAAATATACGGTGTCCGGGCATGAAAATCATATGTCACCGGATGACCACTATCAGGATTTAAAACGGATCATTGCCGCTGTGGAGGGAAAAGCCAGAAGGATTACGGTCATCATGCCGTTTCTTTATGAGAGCCGGCAGCACAGAAGATCCGCAAGGGAGTCTCTGGACTGTGCGCTGGCACTGCAGGAGATTACACACATGGGGGTAGACAACATCATCACCTTTGATGCCCATGATCCCCGTGTACAAAATGCGATTCCGCTGAGCGGCTTCGAAACAGTCACCTCCGCCTATCAGTTCATCAAGGGGATCTGTAAGCATGTCAAGGATCTGGTGTTTGACGCGGATCATATGATGATCATCTCTCCGGACGAGGGCGGTACCGGAAGAGCGGTTTATCTGGCCAATGTTTTGGGTCTTGATATGGGAATGTTCTATAAACGCCGTGATTACAGCAAGATCGTGGACGGACGCAATCCCATCGTGGCCCATGAGTTCCTCGGTTCATCCGTGGAGGGCAAGGATGTACTGATCATAGATGATATGATCAGCTCCGGCGACAGCATGATTGATGTGGCGACGGAGCTGAAAAAGAGAAAGGCCAACAGAATCTTTGCGGTTGCCACCTTCGGGCTTTTTACCGGCGGGCTGGAGGCCTTTGACAAGGCGGTTGAGGATGGCATCCTTTACAAGGTGGTCACCACGAATCTCACCTATCAGACGGAGGAATTGAAAAGCCGGCCCTATTTTATCAGCTGTGACATGAGTAAATATATTGCTTATATCATCGATACCTTAAACCATGATTCTTCCATCAGTGACCTGCTGAATCCCTATGACAGAATCAAACGATTGGTTTCGCGCTACAAAAATGGAGAGCAGTGATGTTCATTATTGCAGGTCTCGGCAATCCCGGGCTGAAATACAACAGAACCAGACATAATGTGGGCTTTGACGTGATCGACCTTCTGGCGGAGCAGCACGGAGTGACCATGAAGGATAATCGTGCAAAAGGACTGGTCGGGAAATGCACCATCGGGGATGTCAAAGTGGTGCTGCTAAAGCCCATGACCTATATGAATGCCAGTGGCAGTGCGGTTCGCGCAGTGCTTGATTTTTATAAGGCGGATCCGGCGAAGGATCTGGTTGTGATCAGTGACGATGTGAGCCTTCCTGCAGGGATGCTGCGCATCCGCAAAAAAGGCAGCGCAGGCGGACACAACGGTTTGAAAGACATTATTGCGAAGTGCCAGACGGAAGCATTTACCAGGATCCGGATCGGCGTTGGGGAAAAACCCGAAAACAAAGACATGGTAAAGCACGTTCTCGGAAAACCCAACCGCTGGGATCGAAAACGGCTGGAAGCCGCCTACGAAAAAGTGATCGCGGCATTGGAAATGGTCGTTGCCGGTGAGATTGATAAGGCGATGAATCTGTACAACGCAAAGATCGAAAAGTAACGGATATGAAAAGTTTGACCGAACCGTTGCGGGAATTAAACAGCATACAGGCATTAGAGCGCGATCTGGAAGACCGGAAAGGCTTCCTGAAGCTGTCCGGCTGTATTGACGCGGACAAGGCGCATCTGATCTATACCATAGGCGGATCCAAAAAAAGCCGCCTGATTGTTACATATCATGAGATCCGGGCGAGAGAGCTGTACGAGGATCTTCTTTTTTTTGCAAAAGAAACGGCACTGTACCCGGCAAAAGATATTTTGTTTTATCAGGCGGACATCCATGGAAATGCCCTGACCGCCCAAAGGATACGGGCATTGAAGGAGCTCTGTGAGAATGAACAGGCCGTTGTGGTCACGACCTTCGATGCGCTGATGAACAGGATCCCCCCCTCTGACAATTTTACCGGCGGGATTACGAAGATTTCCTCCGGCGATACCCTGGATCTTTCCCTGTTTGCGGAGAAGCTGATCCGTATGGGATATGCAAGAAGCTACGAAGCGAGGGTACCCGGCGAATTTGCGGTTCGCGGCGGGATTCTGGATGTATTTACGCTGACGGAAGATATGCCGGTCAGGATCGAGCTCTGGGGAGATGAAGTGGATTCCCTCCGGCTTTATGACGGGGAGACCCAGCGCTCCCAGGAAAATATCGAAGAGGTGAAAATCCTTCCGGCCACGGAGTTTGTGCTGACGGAAGAATTGAAGAAGAAGGGAATGGACCGGATCCGAAAGGAAATGCAGGAGGTTTCCGAAACATTCCGGAAACGGTTTGCCACAGAAGCGGCTGCCCGGGTGAAAAGAAACGGCGAAGCAGTCCTGGAGGAAATAGAAGAGCTTTCCGGGTCGAATCTGGATCTTTACCTGCCTTTCTTTTTCGAAGAAGCGGCTTCACTGCTGGATTACCTGCACTCTGAGGAAACACTGGTGTTTCTGGATGAACCGGCCCGTATCGTGGAGAAGGGGCGGCTGACGGAGCTGGAATTTCGGGAGAGCATGGGACAACGCCTTACAGCGGGAGACCTGCTTCCGGGTCAGCTTAAGACATTACGCAGTGTGGAGGAAACCATCGCCGATCTTTCTCGCTTTTCCTGTGTCATGCTTTCCACCCTGGATCGAAACGTGGAGGAATTACAGGAGGAAAAATCCTATGAGATCGCCTGCAGAAGCGTGAATCCGTATCGCAGCAGTTTTGAGCTGTTGGTGAAGGATTTGAAGGCATACAAGAAAAAGGGTGATCGCGTCGTACTGCTGTCAGGTTCCCGGACGAGAGCGGGACATCTTGCAAAAGACCTGCAGGAAGAAGGATTGAACGCATTTTTTACCGAGGATTATGAACATCCGGTGAAGCCCGGCGAGACGGAGATTCTGTACGGTAAGGTAAAACGCGGCTATGAATATCCCGAGATCGGGTTTGTGGTCATCACGGAAAGTGACATTTTCGGAACCGGCAGGAAAAAGAAGACACATAAAAAAATCTATGAGGGAGAGAAGATCGGGACCTTCTCGGATTTGTCCGTCGGAGATGTGGTGGTGCATGAGGATCATGGATTCGGTATCTACCGCGGCATAGAAAAAGTAGAGATTGAAAACACGGCGCGGGATTATATCAAGATCGAGTATGCCGGGGGATCGAATCTGTATGTGCTTGCGACCCGTCTGGACAAGATCCAGAAATACACCGGTGCGGACGGGAAAACGCCGAAGCTCAACAAGCTCGGCGGACAGGAATGGAAACGTACCAGCGCAAAGGTACGGAGTGCGGTCAAAGAGATCGCACATGATCTGGTGGAACTGTATGCGGTGCGCCAGAACGAGGAGGGGCATGTTTACGGGCCGGATACGATCTGGCAGCGTGAGTTCGAGGAAATGTTTCCTTTTGAGGAAACAGAGGATCAGAAAAACGCCATCGCGGCAACCAAGCATGATATGGAGAGCAAAAAGATCATGGACCGGTTGATCTGTGGTGACGTGGGATACGGGAAAACCGAGGTTGCCATCAGAGCGGCTTTTAAGGCGGTGCAGGAAGGAAAACAGGTGGCATATCTGTGTCCGACCACGATCCTGGCGCAGCAGCATTACAATACCTTTACGGAACGGATGAAGGATTTTCCCGTCAGGATCGATCTGCTTTGCAGGTTTCGGACAACAGGGGAACAGAAAACAACGATCACCGATCTTTCAAAGGGGCAGGTGGACATTGTGATCGGCACCCACCGGCTGCTTTCGAAGGACGTGCATTATAAGGATCTCGGGCTTCTGGTGATTGACGAGGAGCAGCGCTTCGGCGTCAGTCATAAGGAAACCATCAAAAAGATGAAGAAAACCGTGGATGTCCTTACACTGACTGCCACACCGATTCCCCGCACGCTGCATATGAGCCTGATCGGGATCCGGGATATGAGTATCCTGGAGGAGCCCCCCCTTGACCGGGTGCCGATCCAGACCTATGTCATGGAATACAACGAAGAAATGGTGCGGGAAGCGATTACCCGCGAGCTGGCGCGAAAAGGACAGGTGTATTATGTCTACAACCGGGTGGATCGTATCGCGGAACAAACCGCAAGGATTGCCGCAAAAGTACCGGATGCGGTGGTGGAATACGCCCACGGCCAGATGAGAGAGCGGGATCTGGAAGAAATGATGTGTCGTTTCATCAACGGAGAGATCGATGTACTGGTCTCCACGACGATCATCGAAACGGGGCTTGATATCGGAAATGTCAACACAATCATTATTCAGGATGCGGATCGTTACGGTCTGGCACAGCTTTACCAGCTCCGGGGCAGGGTGGGAAGATCCAACAGAACCGCCTATGCCTTCCTGATGTACAAGAAAGATAAGCTGTTGAAAGAGATTGCGGAGAAACGCCTGTCCGCCATCCGGGAGTTTACGGATCTCGGCAGCGGATTCAGAATCGCGATGCGGGATCTGGAGATCCGGGGAGCCGGAAATCTGCTGGGGGCGGAACAGTCCGGTCACATGCGAAGCGTTGGCTATGATCTTTACTGCAAGATGCTGAATGAAGCAGTGAAGGCGGAAAAGGGCGAAGGGCAGGAGGAGCGGTTCGACACGGCCATTGACCTGGTGACGGATGCTTTTATTCCGGCTGACTACATCGTGAATGAGTTCCAGAAAATGGATATCTATAAGCGGATCGCAGGAATTGAGACAGAAGAGGAAGCGGAAGAAATGGTGGAGGAGCTCATTGACCGCTTCGCGGATCCGCCGGAAAGCGTGATGAATCTGATCAGGATTGCAAAGCTGAAAGCGAAGGCACATCAGGCCTTTTTGACGGAGATTACGGAAAAGCAGGGGAGGCTGGAGTTTGTCTTCTATGAAAAAGCAGCAGTCAATCCGCTGAAAATTCCGGAGTTTGTATCCTCCTATCAGGGTGCGCTGACCTTTCATGCGGAAAAAAAGGCGCCTTACTTTGTCTATGAGGCAAAAAACAGCCGTGATGAAATAAACGATGTGCTGGAATTCTGCGAGAGGTTTATCCGGGAGATGGGGGATTGCTTGCTGGAACAGGGGAGATGAGGTATAATACCGCGTAGCGGGAGGAAGCAGTCATCATGGAGAAAAAAAGAGCCGCCATCCGGGCGGCTTTTCCCGTCATTCTGCTGGGGATACTGACGATAGGTGCCATGGCACAGCACAGATGCTTTGGGCAGACATACAGGGAATGGTATATAAACGGGCAGAATATCGGTGCAACAGCGGATCCCATGGATCCGTCACAGGTATTTCTGGCAGCCAAAAAAGAGGTCTGCAGGGAACACGCAGCAGAATATCTTTTATGGGAGCCATCCTATGAATGCAAAGAGGGACATGTCCTTCTGACACCCCTTCTTTCCCGGGGACAGCTGCAGGAGCGTCTTGTGAACGCACTGCAGGACTTTTACGCAGCGGAGGGAAATGCCCTTTCCTATACAGTCAGCGTCGGAGACTACCGGGCTTCTTTTCGGACAAGGGAAGAGGCGGTAACGTTTTTGAATCGTGCCAAAAGCGGAGCGGATCCGGAGGGTCTGTTCCAAACGGAGATTCTGCCCTGTCCGGATCATGAAAGCAACTCGGTATCGGCGGTTCTTATCTCCACAAAGGAAGCGGAAGAGACAAAGGAACCGGAAGAAACGGGGATGCCCCGGGAGGCGGAAGAAGCTGTCATGGCTACGGCAGCGCGAGCCGGTGTGATTCCCGCATTCTTAAATCCGTTGACGCGCCCTGTGTATGCAGACTACGTGAGCGGCGGTGTGACAGCAAAGATCACAGACCTCCTGCAGGATGCGGTGACACACCCTGCCAAAAACCGGTATGAAACTGGTCTCGTGGATGCGTCCTTTCTGGTACCGGTCTATCTCTATTCGGACTACGTGACGCCGGATCAGCTGGCGGATATGGATACAGCGGTGGCGGAAGTGACGAAGGAAGAGGAAACGAATAAGCTCTATACAGTCAAGGGCGGCGATACCATGTCCGGGATCGCGGAACGCTACGGAATTCCCCTGGATTATCTTCTGAAGCTGAACAAATTTACGGATCAGAACCAGACCATTCATATTGATCAGGAGCTGATCGTGGCAGTTCCGGAACCGGAGCTGAAGCTGAGAACAACGGAAGGGATTCTTTATGAAGAGGATTTTACGGCAAATCCCGTCATCATTCCCAACAATGACTGGTACAATACAAAGGAAGTGCTGGTATCGGAAGGTACGACAGGCCACCGCGAGGTAAACGCCTTTATCACCTATGATAACGGTGTGGAGAGCAGCCGTTCCATCGCCCACACCACCGTCCTGCAGGAATCGGTCCCGGAGGTCATCGAACGGGGGACGATCGTGCCGCCGACCTATATCAAACCCATCAACGGAGGACGGTTTACCTCCGGATTCGGAAGACGCTGGGGAAGAATGCATAAGGGGGTGGATTGGGCCTGCCCCACCGGTACGGTGGTATTTGCCAGCAGCGACGGCGTCGTCGAATATGCGGGCTGGGGCAATGGATACGGAAACACGATCCTGATCAGCCATCCTGATGGAAGGAAAACACGTGTCGGTCATCTTTCCAAAATTCTGGTGCATGACGGGCAGAGCGTGAAACAGGGAGAGACAATCGGCCTTTCCGGCAGTACGGGTCGTTCAACGGGTCCGCATGTGCATTTTGAGATCTATATCAACGGCGCGCAGGTAAATCCGCTGGACTATATTAAATGATGCAAAAGATCACTTGACAAAGCCTTGGTGACCCTATTATAATGTGGTAACTTTGAAAGGTTGCAGTCAAGGAGGATACGGTAGCCGGGGATCTGACCGTAGGAGAATGATGGAACAATATGTGATCAAAGGAAAACAACCGTTAAAAGGCGAGGTGGAGATCGGCGGCGCGAAAAATGCTGCACTGGCGATTCTGGCAGCCGCGACGATGGCGGATGAGAGCATCCTTATTGAGAATATCCCGAATGTACAGGATGTGAACGTTCTTTTGGAGGCGATCGGAGAGATCGGAGCCGGCGTGGACAGACAGGATGACCACAGCGTCAGGATCAACGGTGCTTCGATCAGGGATTTTCGTGTCGATCACGAATACATCAAAAAGATCCGGGCTTCCTATTATTTGCTCGGTGCTCTCCTCGGAAAGTATAAAAAAGCCGAGGTTGCGCTTCCGGGTGGATGCGCGATCGGTGCACGTCCCATTGATCTCCATATCAAAGGCTTTCGCGCATTAGGGGCGGAGGTCGTGATTGAGCACGGGCTGGTCAAGGCACGCGCGGAAAAGCTCATCGGGACGCATATCTATCTGGATAAGGTTTCTGTAGGTGCCACCATCAATATCATGATGGCGGCCGTGATGGCGAAAGGGAAGACGATCATCGAAAATGCCGCGAAGGAGCCGCATGTCGTAGATGTTGCGAACTTCCTCGGGAGCATGGGGGCCAATATCCGCGGTGCCGGGACAGATGTCATCAGGATCGTGGGGGTGGAAAAGCTCCATGGATCTGAGTATACGGTGATCCCGGATCAGATCGAAGCGGGGACCTTTATGTTCGCAGCGGCCGCGACAAACGGTGATGTCATGGTAAAGAACGTGATCCCCAAGCACCTGGAGGCGACTAGTGCGAAGCTGCACGATGTGGGCTGTACGATTCATGAATATGACGATGCGGTACGAGTCGTGGCAAACGGGAAATTAAGACATACGCAGATCACGACGCTTCCTTATCCCGGGTTTCCTACCGATATGCAGCCGCAGATGACGGTGCTGCTCGGCATGGCTGACGGGACCAGTACCGTGACAGAGAGTATTTTCGAGAACCGCTTCAAATATGTGGACGAATTGAACCGCATGGGTGCGGAGATTAAGGTGGAATCCAATATAGCGATCATCAGCGGTGTCGGGAAATATACCGGTGCCGTGGTCAATGCACCGGATCTGCGTGCCGGCGCGGCGCTTGTGATCGCGGGACTCGCTGCGGAAGGGATCACGATTGTGGATGATGTCCATTATATCGAGCGTGGTTACGAGCGGTTCGATGAAAAGCTCCGTACCCTCGGAGCCATCATTGAAAAGGTCTCCACGGAAAAGCAGATTCAAAAGTTTCGGCTGAAGGTCTCCTGATTATACCTTAAATCTATATCCCACACCCCATAGTGTTTCGATATACTGCGGGTTGGACTTGTCCAGTTCGATCTTTTCCCGGATTTTCTTGATATGCACGGTGACGGTTGCGCTGTCCCCGATGGCATCCATATCCCAGATTTGCTGAAACAGTTCCTCTTTTGTATATACCCTGTTCGGATGTTCCGCCATAAAGAGAAGGACATCAAACTCCTTTGTGGTCAGGGATTTTTCTTCCCCGTTCAGAAATACGCGGCGCGCGGCGCGGTCGATCTTAAGGCCGCGGATCTCCACCACATCATTGGATGCCGGTTTGGTGCCGGTCAGGGATTCATATCTTGCCAGATGCGCTTTTACCCGTGCGACCAGTTCACTGGGTGAGAAGGGCTTTGTAATATAATCGTCTGCACCGAGCCCCAGCCCTCTGATCTTATCAATATCATCCTTCTTGGCGGAAACCATAAGGATGGGCGTGTTTTTGACTTCACGTATCCGTTTGCAAATCTCAAATCCGTCCATTCCGGGCAGCATCAGATCCAGCAGAAACAGATCAAAGTCTTCTGTCAGGGCACGATGCAGACCCTTTTCTCCGTCTTTTTCTATCTCCACCGTAAATTCCGAAAGCTCCAGATAATCCTTTTCCAACTCGGCAATGGACGATTCATCCTCCAGGATCAGTATTTTAGCCATCTGTTATTTATACTCCTTTGTTTTTACATCCTTGATTACCACCGGATCGGGCTCGATATATTGCCGGATCACAAAATACATGGTGGTGCCAAATCCCTCTTTGCTCGATACCCAGATCTTGCCGCCGTGATCCTCGATGATCTTTTTGGCGATGGACAGCCCGATACCGCTGCCGCCTGTTGCGGAATTTCTGGATGCGTCGGTGCGGTAAAAGCGGTCAAAGACATAGGGGATCTCATGAACGGCGATCCCCTTGCCGTTGTCTTCGATCTCCACCTGTACAAAGTCGCCCACATCCTGTACACGAAGGTGGATCACGCGATCCGGTTTGTCCATGTATTTCACGGAATTGTTGATGATATTGTGGATCACGCGGGCGAGCTGCTCGGGGTCTGCGATGAGGTCCACGGCAGGCTCCACATTACAGAAAAAATGGAACCGGATGTTTTTGTTCTCCAGATCCATCCCTACCTCTTCCGCACAGTCATTGAAATAGTTCACGGCGTTCAGCTTATTGAAATGATAGGGGATCCGGTTCGTATCGATCTGGGAATAGATCGTCAGTTCATTCAGAAGCGTCGTCATTTCCGTGGCCTTGCTGAGGATCGTGCGGACATATTTCTCCTGCTTTTCCGGTGTGTCCGCAACGCCATCCAGGAGGCCTTCCGCGTATCCCTTGATGGAAGTGATCGGTGTTTTCAGATCATGGGATATATTGCGGACGAGCTCTCTGTTTTCCATCTCCGCATTCAGTTTTTCTTCGGAAGATTCCTTGAGACGTTTGCGCATCTCTTCAAAATCTCTGGACAGTTCTCCGATCTCATCCTCCGATTCCGCTTCCAGCACAAAATCCAGATTGCCGTCCTGAATGCTTTTGGTGGCCTCCTGAAGCTTCCGGATCGGACTGATCATGCTGCGGTACAGCCAGACACTCAGCATAACTGCCGTAAAGAGCAGGATCATGGCA
Organism: Lachnospiraceae bacterium; assembly: GCA_045661345.1. Lineage (GTDB taxonomy): Bacteria > Bacillota > Clostridia > Lachnospirales > Lachnospiraceae > RUG12461. Next base: position 86,723 of record JAZRFM010000015.1, on the reverse strand, counting down.
ATACAGACCGTAAAATCCAACAGCATTTCTTTCCAGCCCGGAAAAGAACGCATCTCAGCCATCAATGCAGAGATCCGTTCTGTCGCATTAAGATCCGTCGTATTGATCAACAGGAGAATCATACCGATACTCATCATGGGGATGAGAATGATCATGATAAAAGAAATTGCCAGCTTACTTTTCAGCTTCATAGAAAAAAACACTCCGTATGATGATTGTACCACACGAAGTGCTTTCTTTGAACCTTTTCCCGCTTAGATCAATGCCTGAATGAACAGATCGCTTCTGGAAAGATCGATACAGCTTCCGTCATTGAGCTGTACCACCGGCTTACTGAGCTTGTTTTCATTCAAAAGAATGATGTTGGCGCTGTTGCCGTTATTTAACAGGACACGGTTATTCTGATAGGTCTTGGCAATCTGCTTTAAAAACGTCAAAAGAAACTCCGTTTTATAGACGCCCAAACCGGTTTTTTCGAACTCTCCGATCACCTGGAAGGGAGACAGGGGCGCACGGTAGGATCGCTTTGCCGTCATCGCTTCATAGACATCCGCCAGCGCAATCAGACAGGAGATATCCTCGATCTCATCTTCCACGAGCCCCAACGGATAACCATTGCCGTCAAACCGCTCATGATGCTGCAGAGCGGCTTTTTTGATCCGGTTATCAATGCTCTGCTTTTTCAGGATATTATAGCCGTATTGGGGGTGGTTGCGAACCATCTGGAATTCTTCGTCCGTAAGCTTTTCTTTTTTGGTCAGTACTTCCGTCGGCACCCTGAGCTTTCCGATGTCGTGGTAAACACCGGCCAGTGTGACGATGTCAATATCCGCCTGGGACATCTTCAGCCAGATCGCGATCTGCCTTGCGATCAACGCGACATTCAACGAATGCGCATAGATCTGGTCATCGTTTTGCCGCATGTTATGTACCATATCAAAAAGCTGGATGGAGGTCGGGCAGAGCTGGAACAGCTCCCGGACTTCCGTGCTGGCTTTCTGTACATCAATGGGCGCCCCCTCTTTGTCGATCTTCGGGAAGCTGGCGTTCATATCCGCAAGCACCAAAGCGAATTTCGTTTCGAAGTTCTGGAAGGTGGAAGAGTGGGTGACTTTTTGCGAATAATTGGTATTCGTCGGTGCGACGACATGATCCGTGGCACGGATGATGGTGGTCTCGTGCTTGATTTCCGTATTCTTAAAGACGGCCTTCTCCGGCATGGGTGCTACCGTAATCTTTGTCTTTTCTTCCTCCGGCGGAGCGGGCTTTTCCGTCACAATGGTTTCGGAATCCTTTGTCTGCTCCTCGGGAAAAATGACCATGGCAGATTCGACTTTGTAGTACGTCAGACGGGAGATCAGAAACTTCGAGATGCGGGTACCGGGCATCAGAATTTCCTGTCCGGTGGGGGATTTCACGATCTCTGTCGTGACCATACCGGGTTTTAAATCTTCAATTTTGCAGGAAAAGGGCTTCGGTTCCACAGGTTACCTCTCAACTAAAGAAAATTATAGAAAAGTCATACATAAAAGTCAATCTGTAGTATTGACTTTTACAGGGGGCTAGTGTAAGGTTACATCCGTAGCAACTGAGATACAATTCCATATTGGCTTTCTCTTATTCAGAGTGATGGAGACACATAGGGTCTGTGAAGTCACGGCAACCCCTTGGGAACAAATCAAGTTCCAACGGGAAGGTGCCAACCTGAGCGAGTTGATCGAACAATAAGAGGACTTGATTATCTTAGATCACCGTCCGCTTATGCGGACATTTTTTTTCTTAATTTCAACAGGAGGATTATATGGAGAAAAGATTATTCACTTCCGAATCAGTGACCGAAGGTCATCCGGACAAGGTCTGCGATGCAGTATCTGATGCCATTCTGGATGCCTGCATGGCAGCAGATCCCATGAGCCGTGTAGCCTGCGAGACCGCGACCTGCACGGGCTTTGTGCTTGTCACGGGGGAGATTACCACCAAGGCGAAGCTGGACATCCCTTCCATCGTACGTGAAACCGTAAACGAGATCGGCTACAACGATGCAAAGACCGGCTTTGACGGCAATACCTGTGCTGTCATGGTGGCTTTGGATCAGCAGTCTGCAGACATTGCCATGGGTGTGGACAAGGCGCTGGAAGCAAGGGAAGGAAGTCTCAAAGACGAACTGGATACAGGCGCAGGCGACCAGGGTATGATGTTTGGCTATGCCACCAACGAGACGCCGGAATACATGCCCTATCCCATCGACCTTGCACATAAGCTGGCGCTGCAGCTGACAAAGGTTCGTAAGGACGGCACCCTTTCCTATCTCCGTCCCGACGGAAAGAGCCAGGTTTCCGTGGAATACGATGAGGAAGGCAAGCCTGTGAGACTGGAGGCAGTGGTGCTTTCCACGCAGCATGATGAGGATGTGACGCAGGAACAGATCCATGAGGATATTAAGAAATATGTCTTTGATCCGGTTCTTCCGAAAGAGCTGATTGATGACAAGACACGGTTCTACATCAATCCCACCGGACGCTTCGTGATCGGCGGACCCCACGGAGATGCAGGTCTGACCGGCCGTAAGATCATCGTTGACACCTACGGCGGCTATGCGCGTCACGGCGGCGGCGCATTCTCCGGCAAGGACTGCACGAAGGTGGATCGTTCCGCAGCTTACGCTGCACGGTATGTGGCGAAGAATATCGTAGCTGCAGGTCTGGCAGACAGAGCCGAGATTCAGCTTTCCTACGCGATTGGCGTTGCGGAGCCGACCTCCGTCATGATCGATACATTCGGCACCGGCAAGCTCTCCGATGAGAAGCTTGTTTCCATCATCCGCGAGAATTTCGACCTTCGCCCGGCCGGCATCATCAAGATGCTGGATCTTCGCCGTCCGATCTACAAGCAGACCGCTGCATACGGTCATTTCGGACGTAACGACCTGAACCTTCCCTGGGAAAAGACGGACAAAGCGGAGGCATTGAAGAAGTATCTGTAATGTTATTTCAATAGAAGACTGCCGCATTCTCACGGATGCGGCAGTTTTTTACGCGGATGCAAAGGCAGGGGATCATGACAGGAGAAGCGCTCAGGGCGGCAATCCGGTATGAGGATCAGGATCTGATCGTGTTTCACAAGAAACCGGGGATTGCGGTGGAGACAAAACAAACCGGGCAGCAGGATGCTGTCAGTCTGCTGAAAAACCACCGGGCCGAAAAAGGTGAAGACCCATATATCGCGCCGGTCAACCGTCTGGATCAGCCGGTGGAAGGGCTGGTGTTGTTTGCGAAAAACGAGAAGGCGGCGGCAGACCTTTCTGCACAGCTTGCACGGGGAGAGATGGAAAAACGATATCTCGCCGTTGTGTGGGATCATCATCTCCCGGAGGAGGGAGAATTAAAGGATTTTCTGCGAAAAGAAACGGCGGCAAACCTTTCACGGATCGTGCCGGAGGGTACAAAGGGTGCAAAAGAAGCCCTGCTCTCTTTTCGCAAAATCAGGGGAGACGGCACATATGCCTTAGTGGAAATTCATCTCCTGACAGGCCGCCATCATCAGATTCGTGCCCAGATGTCGTTTCACGGCTGGCCGCTGCTTGGTGACCGGAAGTACGGGGACGGCTTTGGACAGAAGGATTTCTCCTCGCCGGCACTATGTGCATATCGTCTCGGGTTTACCCATCCCGTCAGCGGTGCACGGCAGGTCATCGAGATCAGGCCGGAGGGAACGGGGTTTCTGGTGTTTGCGGGATTCACCTGAAATCTGTTTGAAAAAGGCTTTTTTTCTTGTATTTTCAAAGCGCTTATGCTATCTTGTAACAGTAGCATTGTTACTTGAAAGGAGGATAGTTATGGCTGTAGCTGCATTGATTCTTGGTATTGCTGCTCTTGTACTTGGCTTCGTTCCGATTCCGGGAGGCGGCATCATCGGTCTGATTTGTGCAATCGTTGGTGTGATCCTTGGTGCGGTTTCCAGAAAGAAGCTGAAAGAGGCTGGTGAGCCGACCGGTATGGCAACTGCCGGCATGATTCTTTCCATCATTGCACTGGTTCTTGATGTGATCGTATTGATTGCTGCTGTTGCATGTGTTGGCTTGATCGGTTCTGCAATTGCAGGCGCAATCTAAACCATTGTAACAAAAAAAGAGATTCCTGCATGTATGCCGGAATCTCTTTTTTTACATCTTTCTTTTCGGGAGAAACATACGATGCACATAACGATTGACTTTCTCGGACGGAAACTGCCATCCTACGGACTGCTGATTATGACCGGCGGGGTCCTGGCCAACCTGTTGGCATTACTTCTCCGAAAGAAGCTGAAGATTGATACGGATAATCTGATCCTGCTGGAAGCCTATATGCTGATCGGAGCCCTGGTGGGGTCAAAGGTGCTGTATCTGATCACGGCAGCACCTGCTATCGAATGGAACCGTATTTTTGAGCCATCCTATCTGCTGATGCTGATGCGGGGCGGGTTTGTGTTCTACGGGGGTCTGATCGGAGGACTGCTGATGATCTTACTTGCGGGGAAGATTCACAGGATTGATGCGGTCTATTATATCAGAAAAGTGATTTTTTTATGCCCCTTTGCCCATGCCTTTGGCCGCCTGGGCTGCTTCATGGCCGGATGCTGTTACGGGATTCCCTATCACGGTCCCGGCGCGGTGGTGTTTCCGGAGAACTCCTTTGCCCTGCCGGGGATCAGGCTGTTTCCGGTACAGCTTCTGGAGTCGGGGACCTTGCTGGTGATCTCTTTGATTCTGGGAATTGCGACGCTTCGTTTTGCATCCGAATATACAATCGAGCTGTATCTGATCCTTTACGGGATTGACCGCTTTCTGTTGGAATACCTGCGCTATGACAGCGGCCGGGGGATTTACGGACCTTTTTCCACTTCCCAGTGGATCAGCCTTGTTGCCGTGATTGCGGCGGTTGTTGTGATGATGATCAGAAAAAGAAAGAAAGGGAGAACGGAGGGAATCGGATGAGATATGGCGCTTTTTTAAAGGAACACGGACGGATCGGGTTTGTGGCACCGTCTTTTGGCTGCGCGACGGAGCCTTATCGCACTGCCTTTGACAAAACAATCGAAAAGTTCGTCGATCTGGGATACCGGACGGTACTCGGCCCAAACTGCCGTGCCCAGAGCGGCATCGGGATCAGCAATACACCGGAGCTCTGCGCAAAAGAGCTGGAGGAGTATTATTGTGCGGATACCCAGGATGTTCTGATTTCCTGCGGCGGCGGCGAGCTGATGTGTGAAATCCTGCCCCATCTGGACTTTGAAAGAATCCGCAAGGCGTCGCCCAAATGGTACATGGGCTATTCAGATAACACGAATATCACCTTTTTGTTGCCGACGATCTGCGATACAGCAGCAATCTACGGACCCTGTGCGGCGTCCTTCGGCATGGAGCCCTGGGATGCCTCCCTTCAGGATGCTCTCGATGTCCTGAGGGGAGAAGGCCTGACAGTGAAAGGGTATGATAAATGGGAAATCGAGAGCCTGAAAGATGAGACCCATCCGACTGTCCCCTACAACCTGACGGAAAAAAGAGAGTTGTTCGGGGAGGATGCGGTCTTTTCCGGACGCCTGTTGGGAGGGTGTCTGGACATTCTGACAAACCTTGTCGGCACGGCCTATGACTGTGTGGATGCGTTTCAGGAGCGTTATCAGGAAGACGGCATCATCTGGTTCATGGAGGCCTGCGATCTGAACGTCTTTTCCATCCGACGGGCACTGTGGCAGATGAAGGAAGCCGGGTGGTTTGAGACGGCGAAAGGATTCCTGATCGGGCGTCCCCGGATCTATGACGAGCCCATGATGGGACTGGACAGGCATACCGCTGTGACCGGAATCCTCGGCGATTTGCATGTACCGATCATTCAGGATCTGGATATCGGACACCTTCCGCCCATGCTGCCCCTGATCTGCGGCAGCATGGCAAACGTGGTTGTAAAAGGAAACGACTACAGGATAGAGATGGAACTCAGATAAGTGGAAACTCCTGAAGTAAGCCGGAACGGCGGCATCTTTCATAGGCAGGACTTCGGAAAACGTCGGTTTTTTGCGAGGGTTCTTTGTTCGCATAGAACCGTTACGTTTTCCATAGAGCGAAAGCGATCCTGCGTTGAAAGATGCTGCCATTCCTGCGGAGGAGGGTCGTCTACTTGTTACTCTTCCTCCAGATCTTCATTTTTTCCGCTTCCTTGATCAGATCATCGCGGAAAGACGGATGGGCAAGCCCGATGATGGCCTCTGCCCGCTGCCAGGAGGTGAGACCCTTCAGATTGACAATGCCGTATTCCGTCACCAGATACATGGTGTTGGCGCGTGTGTCTGTCACGGCAGATCCGGGATGGAGTGTCGGCAGGATGCGGGACTGGAGATTGCCGTTTTTGTCTGTATAGGTGGAGGAGCAGCAGATAAAGCTTTTCCCGCCTTTGGACAGATAAGCGCCCAGAACGAAATCCAGCTGACCGCCGGCACCGCTGATATGCTTGATACCGGAGGATTCTGCGGAGATTTGTCCGAAAATGTCCACATCCACGGTATTGTTGATGGAAATGAAATTGTCCAGCTGGGCGATGATGCGCATGTCGTTGGTGTAGTCCACCGGCGCGCTCATGAGCTCCGGGTTGTCATCGATAAAGTCATACAGCTTCTTCGTTCCGGCACCGAAAGCATAAACCTGGCGGCCCGGATCAAGGTTTTTATATCTGCCGGTGATCTTACCGGCTTTTGAGATATCCACAAACGCATCTACATACATCTCCGTATGCACGCCGAGATCCTTCAGATCCGATTCCGCGATCATGGCGCCCACAGCGTTTGGCATGCCGCCGATCCCGAGCTGCAGGCAGGCACCGTTCGGAATGAGTTCCACGATCTTTTGTGCCACGGTTTTGTCCACATCCGTCGGAGGTGCACCGCCGCCCAGCTCACCGATCGGCGGATTGTCACCTTCCACAATGTAAGTGACCTGATCCACATGGATGCAGTTTTCATAACCGCCGAGGCAGCGGGGCATATTCCGGTTGACTTCTACGATAATCATGTCCGCCCGTTCGCAAACCGCGGCCAGATGAGAGGCATTCGGACCGAAGTTGAAGTAGCCGTGCTGATCCATGGGTGCTACCTGCAGCATGAGGATGTGCGGCTTGATGGAAGCATCCATATCCCGGTAGTACCGCGGAAGCTCGGAATATTTGACCGGGCAGTAGAAAGCGCAGCCCTGCGCGATCATCTTTCGCTCGACTGCGGACATATGCCAGGAATTCCAGGTAAAGTGTTCTCCGGCGTCTTCGCGCTCGAAAACGGCAGGTTTCTTCATCAGGATACCGCCGCGCAGGTTGACGTTGGTCAGCTCATCGGTACGCGCTGCCAGGGCTTTGTCCAGAACCTCCGGTGTACAGGTGGTCCAGCCGTAATCGATCCAGTCGCCGGACTGTACATGGGAAACGGCTTCAGCCGCGGTGACTTTTTTGCTTTCATAGGTTTCTTGAAAAGACATAGGATACCTCCCTTTTTATCGAAAATGCAACGATTTTCATTGATGATATGCTCCGATTTTACCATATCGGGAATTGCTTTGTATAGAGGCAGTCCACTTGCAAAGGTGCAGATCATCCCTTACAATCATCCCCAAAAGGAGGAAAGGACGCATGGTTGACAAGACAGTCATGATCACGGGCGCGTCCCGCGGGATCGGTGCGGCAACAGCCAGGCGGTTTGCAAAGGCCGGATACCGGTTGGTTCTGATCTGTAAGAAGAACAAGGAGCAGCTGGAACGCCTTGCGTTACGGCTTCATACGGAGTATAAGGTCTTTACGCAGGTCTTTGCCGGAGACGTGGGGGAGGAAGCGTTTGCAAAAAGGGTTTTTGCGGAATGCGGCGATATCGACATTCTGATCAATAATGCGGGGGTTTCCCATGTGGGACTCTTATCCGACATGACCACAGAAGCCTGGGAAGCCATGATCCGGACGAATCTGACCGGTGTCTTTTTATTCTGCCGGTTTGCGATACCGGGGATGGTGAAAAAAAAGGAGGGTCAGATCATCAATGTGTCTTCCGTGTGGGGAAACGTGGGGGCAAGCTGTGAAGCAGCCTATTCCGCGGCGAAAGGCGGCGTAAACGCCCTGACAAAAGCATTGGCAAAGGAACTGGCTCCAAGTAACATAAGGGTGAATGCGGTTGCGCCGGGATGCATCGATACGGATATGAACCGGCATCTTTCCGAAGAAGAAAGAAATGCGTTATGTGAAGAGATCCCGGCCGGCCGTTTCGGGACGCCGGAGGAGGCGGCAGAGCTGATCTTTTCCGTGGCAGATGCACCCGCCTATCTGACGGGTCAGATCATCGGGCTCACCGGCGGCTGGAACTAATTTTTTAATTGCCTAAACCCATGGTTTTGCTATAATGAAAATATCATAAAGTGCCGGAAAAGGAGGGATCCTATGAGAATTACAATGACGGGTAGAAATATTGATCTCACGGATGGTCTGAAAGCCGCTGTCGAGGATAAGCTTTCAAAGCTTGAGAAATATTTTACGCCGGACACGGAAGCGCATGTGACGCTTTCCGTTGAGAAGGAGCGGCAGAAAATTGAAGTGACGATCCCGATGAAGGGGAATATCATTCGTTCCGAACAGGTCAGCAATGACATGTATGTGTCCATAGATCTGGTGGAGGAGATTATCGAGCGTCAGCTCAAGAAATATCGCAAGAAACTGGTTACCCAGAAGCAAAGCGAAAGCTTCTTCAAAAAGGATTTCATCGAAAAGGAAACGGAAAATGATGAGGAGATCAGGATCAGCCGCAACAAAAAGTTCGATGTAAAGCCCATGTATCCGGAGGATGCCTGTGTACAGATGGAGCTTTTGGGGCACAACTTCTTTGTCTTCCGCAATGCGGAAACAGACGAGGTAAATGTTGTCTATAAGAGAAAAGGAAATACCTACGGCCTGATTGAACCGGAGTTCTGAGGAAGAACCAGTTGATCGGGCATTTCGTCATCAGTCATAAAGATGAGGCAGGTTCCTCCCGGCATTGACCGGAGAGGAACTTTTGCAAGCGGGAGCTTTCGAGGAGGATGACAGTGGACTACAATCTGCCGCAGATTTCAGGGATTGACTGGGAGACAGCACACCGCTACATTCCGGAAAAGGATGTACTGATCACGGTACTGAAGGAGTTTGTCGGATTGGCAAAGAAGCAGACCGCGCTTCTGAAAGAATACCAGCAGAAGGTACTGGAGACCCCGAATCCGGAAAACTTTGCTTCCTATCGGATTCAGGCGCATGCCATGAAGGCGGCCCTGCGTTCTTTGGGGTCGGATCTGTTTGACAGGGCGTTTGCCCTGGAAACAGCCGGTAAGGAAGAAAATCTGCTGCCCATAGAGCGGGATACCGATTCCTTCACGGAGGATTTTCTGCACCTTTCTGATCGCTTCAGGATCATCGTGGGCGATTGCGACAGCGGATCGGCGTACGAGGAAGAGACCTTCTTTGCGTTGGTGGATCAAACAGAGACTGCCATACAATCCTTTGATATTCCGGCACTGCAGCAGGCATTTGAGAGCATGCAGATGATGCAGATTCCGGCGCGGTACACCGAGATCATCCGGGATCTGGAGCCGGCGGTTCGCGATCTGGAGACGGATGCCGTCATGGAATGCTGTGGGAGGCTGCGGGAGCTGAGAACAGGTTGATCACAGAGGGACAGACATGAGATTTGTTGCGATACGGGACTTGAGGCCCGGCATGATCCTGGGTCGGAAGATCCATACCCGGAATAAGACAACCCTGCTTGAAAAGGGTGTGGAACTGACGCCGAAATTTATCGAACGGTTAAGGAAGGACGGTTATCTCGGCGCTTATATCACGGATGTTTTTTCAAAGGATATCAAGGTTGCGGAAGCCGTCAGTGAACAGACCATTGAAGCGGCCATAGATGCAGTCGCGAATGTGGATATTGACAATATACTCAGAGCCGCCTCCAACCTGATCATGGAGATTTCCGCTCTGGAAGAGATCAGCCTGGATCTTTTGGACATCCGCTCATATGATGATTATACCTATCATCATACGGTGAATGTTGCCATCTATTCGGTTGCGGTTGCCATTAAAATGGGGCTGTCCATCAATCAGCTGAATGAAGTGGCGATCGCGGCGCTCTGCCATGATCTCGGCAAAACAAGGATTGACGCCGCCATCCTGAACAAGAAGGACCGGCTTACGGATGCGGAATTCGAGGAGATCCGGCGGCACCCCCAGTACAGCTATGAATTGATCTCATCCAATCCCCTCGTCAATCTGAGGATCCGAATGGCGGTTCTTTCCCATCATGAAAATGAAAACGGCTCCGGTTATCCACAGGGAAAAACAGGAGAAGAGATTCCTCTGTATGCAAAGATCATTCATGCGGTGGATGTGTTTGATGCCCTTACCAGCAATCGTCCATACAAAGAACCATGCGCCCCCATCGAAGCACTGGAATACCTGATCGGAGGAGAAGGGATCCTGTTTGACAGCCATGTGGTGGAAACGATCCAGGCCGTAATTCCCCCCTATCCGCCGGGGATGGACGTTATTCTCTCCAACGGGGAAAGGGCGGTTGTCACGGAACACACATCACAGACTCTGCGGCCGCGTATCAAAATCTATGAAACCGGAAAAGAAGTGGATCTGAGCAGTGATCTTCGCTACCGGATGGTTTTCATCAAGGAATCCGGTTACCTGATGAAAGAATCCATTGCGGGGATTGACACGAAAAACGGCGAACCTGCCGGGGACAGCGCCCCGGAAAAGACGATTCTGGTTGTGGATGACAGCAGGATCTCCCTGGAGCAGACAAGATCGGCGCTGGAGGACGAATATATCGTAATCATGCTGGAAAGTGCGGCAGCATGTTTCAAATACCTTGAAAAAAAGGGTGCGCCGGATCTGCTGATCATGGATATCGATATGCCGGTGATGGACGGTCTGTCTGCGGTGAAACGAATCCGGAAAACCTATCCGGATCTGAACGTGATTTTCCTGACGGCGATCGCAAACAGGGATACCGTGGTGCGCTGCAACAGGGTTGGTGCAAAGGACTATATTCTAAAACCGGTAAATCCGGTCTATCTGCGGGAGCGGATTGAGATCGCGATGGATAAGAATCTGGATCGATAAAGCGGACGAGGGAGACATGGGAGTTGCGCTGAGCGTATGCCTGATCGTTGTCGGCAGCATTGCTATCATCTATGGGGCGTTTTTTTTCAAGCGGGAAAAAGGCGCAGGGTATTTCAGGATTACCATGCTGATTCTCGGCGTATCGGCAGGGATCTGGCCTATCGGTTACGGGATGGTCGGACTGTGTGCGGATCCCGGGATCTGTGTGTGGTTTCGTAAGCTCGCCCTCATCGGTGTTGTGAGCTATCCCCTTGTGGAAGTACATCTCGGATTGAGAAAAACCGGAATCCCGGACAGGTGGTGCAATTTTCTGCGGTTCCTGCTGACTGCCTACGCTGTGGTGGATTGGTTCCTGTACTCCAGATCCGGTGTGGATATTTATCTTCGGGTAGGAAACTGGACTGCCTTTCAGGCGGTTCCCTGTCCGGAAAGAACCTTCCATACGGTCTACATTATCGTGATCTGCTCCGTAGGCATTGCCACCTGGTTTCTCTGGTTCAAAAACATCACCCATCAGCGTGAAAAAAAGCTTCTCACCGGTATTCTCGTCGCGAATGTCGTGATCGTGCTTTGTGCGATCCCGGACACCTTTCTGGTCCGATATATGCATTACGGACTGCCGCTCTCCGGACTTGGCGCAGGCATTTCCATGCTTCTCTGGTATCTTGCGGCGGAAAAGTACAACACCTTCTCCGTCTCGTCCCAGACGATGGGCGATTATGCCCAGCATGTGGTGAGTGAGGGGATTCTGATCATGGATGAGTCCCTCAACGTGATGGTGCTGAACCGCTTTGCCAGGGAGGAGCTGGGCGTTTCCGAGGGAGAAAACATCGAAGAGATTCTGTCCTTCGAACAGTCCAAAGAAGAAATTCTTTCCCGTCTGAACAGGGAATCCAATATCCTCTTTAAGAGCGGGATGTCACGGAATAACCGGAAATATGCCGTGAATATGACCGTCGCCAGAGATGATTACGGGGAGCCCTACGGCTATATCCTGACAATGAATGATATCACAAAAGAGGAGGAGCTGATCCTGGAGGCGGAGAGCGCCAATCGGGCAAAAAGCAACTTCCTGGCCAATATGTCTCACGAGATCCGTACCCCGATGAACGTGATCAGCGGTATGACGCAGACGATTTTGCGGGATTGCCCGGACGAGGAGACCAGAAAAAATGCGGCAATGATCAATTCCGCGACCCGCACCCTCCTTGCCATCATCAATGATATCCTGGATTTCTCCAGGATCGAATCCGGAAAAATGGATCTGGTCTGTGAGCCTTACCAGATGTCTTCTGTAATCAATGATGTGGTGGCCATGGTCAAAGTGAGTGCGGAAGACAAGAAAATTGAACTGATCGTACACGTGGATCCCGATTTTCCGGAGAATCTGGTGGGAGATGCGGTACGCGTGAGGCAGATCTTTTTGAACCTCCTGTCCAACGCCGTGAAGTTTACGGAGAAAGGCAGTGTTGAGCTCAGTCTGAACTTTGACAGACTCGGAAACGAGAAGTGTCATATCAGAGCACGGGTACGTGATACGGGGATCGGAATCAGCAAGGAAGATATGCCCCATATCTTTGAAATCTTCAACCAGGTGGACACCAAACGGAATCGAACCGGAGATGGTACGGGGCTTGGTCTTGCCATTTCCAAACGGCTGGTGCATATGATGAACGGCAAAATGGAAGTGGACAGCGTTTACGGCATGGGATCCATCTTCTCTTTCGACATTTTAAGTGAGGTAACAGACTGGCAGCCCATCGGAGACATTCAGGAGGCTCTTTCCAGAACCAACACGGATGTTTTTCAACCCACTGTGAAGGCACCGAAAGCAAAGATCTTGCTGGTCGATGACAACTCGGTGAACCTGAAGGTTGCAAAGAGTGCACTAAAGCCCTATGATATTAACCCGATCATGGTGGAAAGCGGGAAAGCCGCGATTCAGTGCTTTGACCGTCTCAAACCCTTTGATATCATCTTCATGGATCATATGATGCCGGGAATGGACGGTGTGGAGGCGATGCATAAGATTCGCGCCAGAGAAGGCGGGAAGGACACCATCATGATCGCACTGACGGCCAATGCCTTAAGCGGAGCCGAAAAGTCTTACAAGGAAGCAGGGTTTGACGATTTTCTGGCAAAGCCCATGGATCCGCAGCGGCTGGATGAGATTCTGCGCAAATACCTGAGAAAAGAACTGGTGGAGACCATTGCCAAAGACGTATGACGGGCAAGTGAGATGAGGAGGAACCATGCATCGTACAGAAAAAAAGAAAGCTTATGTTTCCGTCGGAAGAAAGATTTTTTTGTATGTGGTATTGACAGTGTTTCTGATAGCGCTGTCCGTTGCGATCGTTTCCCATTTTATCAATGCTTCGCGTATTGACAATTACTTTAAAGGGCTTTCCTCCGATACGGCCAGAAACTTCCGTACCTTTGTCGATGCCGACTTTTTACTGCAGGTCAAGGAGACTGTCACGACAGAAGAATTCCAGACCCTGCGTGAGAGAGCGGAGGAAGAAGAGAACGAGACCCTGATAGAGGAATATCTCCGCGAGAAGGGTCTTTGGGAGGATTATGTCAAAAACCGTGAGCTGCTCCACAACTACCTGCAAAACATGAGTGACGTGAAGTATTTATATGTCGTTGTGTGGGGAGATGAGGATGCGCTTTACGATATGTATCTCATGGATGATTATGACAATCCGCTCTATTATTCCTGCGGTTACTATGAAGAACGGGAAGAAGCTTTTCTCGGGATGGAGGGTTCGACTGAAATAGCGCCCACGATCTCAAACGGTGATTGGGGATGGCTGTGCTCCTCCTATGTTCCGGTGTATTCGGAGGCCGGTATTTTGGTCTGCCAGGTGGGCTGTGATGTCGGGATGGATGAGATCATGGTGGAACGCAGGCAAAATCTGCTGTACATCCTTCTGGTGGCAATCGCTGCCGCGACGATCATTTCTGTCGGTGTCATACTCCTGATCAGAAAAACCATTACAAGACCGCTTTCCATGATCACCGGGGAAATGAAGAAGTTTTCTCCCTCCAATACACTGGACTATGAAGAGTCAGGCGTTATGAATCTCAACATCCAAAGCCGCGATGAAATGGAGGACATCCACAACGAGATCCGGTCGATGCAGATCAGGATTCTGGAATATCTGGATGATATCACCACCATCACCAGGGAAAAAGAGCAGGTGGAAAATGATGTCTTTGAGAAGGAACAGGAGATCGGCAAGATCAGCGAAGAGGCTTACCGCGATTCCCTGACAAATGTGGGCAGCAAGGTCGCTTATGCAAAGAAGGTCGCCGAGATTAATGAAGCGATCCTGCAGGGAGAGGTTCGTTTTGGCGTTGTGATGGTGGATGTGAACCGCCTGAAGTATATCAATGATAAATTCGGACATACTGCCGGGGACGATTATCTGCGCGGCTGCTGCAGGATCATCTGCCGGATCTTTAAGCATTCTCCGGTCTACAGGATCGGCGGGGATGAATTTGTCGTGATTCTGAACGGCGAGGATTACGAAATGAGGAAGGAACGGATGGCGGAACTCAGGGATGCGTTTGAAACCTCCTACAACAGGAATGAGCGGGAGCCCTGGCATCGGTATTCAGCAGCCTTCGGCATGGCGGAACACGCCATTGATGACATCACCTATGATCTCGTTTTCAAACGCGCGGACAAGGCGATGTACGAAGAAAAGAAAAGCTTTAAGGAAAAGCATGGAATCCCGACATCGGAAAGATAGAGACAGATTGGCGAAGATCAAAGAAAAGCGAAGATATGGGTACCGTCATATTGACGGGTGCGGTGAAATGAGTGTAGAATGAGCCAATACCATGCGGGCTAAAAGCTGACCGCAGGAAATAACCGGAGGAACATCATGAAAAAAAGGAAAACCTTGAAAAAAACATTGCTGACAAGAATCATTATTTATGTCGCAATCATGATCGTGATCATCACGCAGATCACGATTTTTCTGGCATCAAGGAATATCCAGAATCTGACCAATATGATCCTCGCCAGGGAATCTGCCACTTACGCCAGTGAGATACACAACTGGTGGAGCAGTATCGAAGAGCGGGTGGGGCAGACAGCCGATGTGATCCGTAATACGCCGGAGGTATCCTATGACGATACGCTGAATATGCTGCTTTCCCTGACTGTGCTCGACCCGGATTCCCAGGATATTTATATTGCCTACGGAGAGGAAGGGGTGTTTTTGGACGGCTCCGGATGGATCCCGGATGATACCTTTGAGTTTACTGATCGCCCGTGGTATGTGGGGGCACTGGAAAAGAACGGAGAGATTTATTCCTCGGAGCCCTATGTAGATGCGTCCACCGGAAAGACCTGTCTTGCCTGCTCTGTCATGCTGGCTGACAACACCGTATTGAGCAGTGATATCAATTTTGACATGGTTGCGGAAAAGGTGAACGGCTTTGAATCCCTCTCTCCGCAGGCGTCCTACTATATCATCAACAAAGAAACAAAAGATATCCTTCTCAGCAACAATCCGGAATGTGTGGGGCAGAACCTTTCGAGTACCACCGATCCGATTGCAGCGGGGCTTGCGCCGGTTTTTGACACATTGAATTGTGAGGCCACGGCAGACGGATCCAAGGTGCAGACGGTGAAGACATCCGCAGGATCCATGATGTTTACGGCAACGGACATTGAGGATACCTCCTGGGCGGTCGTGAGTGCGGTGCCTTCCTCCCTGCTCAGCGACAGTATCTTACGGGTTATGCTGATCACTTTCGTCAGTGCGGCCGTCCTTCTGGTTGTTCTGTCGATTCTGATGTATGTCATGCTCAACCGCGCCATCAATCCGGTGACGACGGTGACGGAACGCATTACGGATATCAGCAGGGGAGACTTTACCGTATCCATCGTGCCGGAAGGGAATAACGAGATCACTACCCTCAGTGAGAGTCTCGGCAGCTATATTGACAAGATGCGCTCCACGCTGAATTCCCTGTCGGATATTTCCGAGGAAATGAACAGCAGAGCCGGTGAATGCTATGACATTTCGAATACACTTTCCACTGCAAATCAGAATCAGGGCGCTTCCATTGAGAAACTGAATGCGACGCTGACGAATATGACCGGATCCATTGAGGATATCGCACACGCGGCAACGGATCTTGCGACCACCTCCAACCAGCTGGCGAAAAACGCAGAGGATGTCCGGGCATTGTGCGATGAGACGATGGAGGCCTCCGGAAAAGGCAAGGATGAAATGGATGTCATGACAAAGAACGTGACAACCCTGAACAAGACCATAAGCGAGCTTGCGACGCTGATTCGATCCACTGCCAAGTCGGTGGAGGAGATCACCGGTATCACGGATACCATTAATGCCATTTCTGCCCAGACCAATCTCCTGTCCCTGAATGCATCCATTGAGGCTGCGAGAGCCGGAGAAATGGGGAAGGGATTTGCAGTGGTGGCTTCCGAAGTCGGTGTTCTCGCAAGCCAGTCCTCCGAAGCGACGGATACCATACGCCGCCTGATCGAAGATATCACGAGGAATATCGACGACATCAACAAAAAAGCGGATATCTGCGTCGGTGATATGGAAGCATGCATCAAAGGAGTGGAGGGAGCGAACGAATCCTTCCGGATCATTTATGAAGATGTGGCAAAAGCGACGGATGGCATCTCGGAGATGGCCAGCGGTATCGAGCGGATCAATGATGTGGCGTCGAATAATGCGGCAACCACAGAGGAGCAGGCATCAAGTATCAATGAAGTGCTGAGTCTGAGCGAACAGATCGTTTCGGAGAGCAATAAGCTGCGTGAAGAGACGGAGAGCATTACAAGTATTTCAAAGAACCTGAATCAGTACTCAGATGAGATCAATTCGGATCTTTCACAGTATACGCTGTGACCTTTGAAGAAATCTGCCGGCCGGCCTGTGTCGCGCCGGCAGAAAACAGAGGGGGGTGGCAGAGTGTATGATATTTGAAGAAATGAAAAAAACGGCGTGGAAAGAGGCTTTCCTCGCAAAACGCCGGACAGCCGTCGCCAGTAATATCGAGGAAGTGAACGGCATGGCGGCCTACCTCCTGACGGAGCGCTTTGACAAAGATGTGCAGCGGTTGATTGAGGGAGATTATTATTTTGAACTGCCGACCATGATTCTGCTGCGCAAGGGACAGTCAAACCGCAAGCGTAAGGTGTTCAGTTTTTCTGCAGAGAACAAGATTCTGCTGCAGTACCTGACCTTTATGCTGATGGAACGGTATGACAACCGTTTCCCGAAATCACTTTATTCCTTCCGGAAGGACAATCCGGTGGGGAAGCTGTTTCAGACCATCCGCCATTATGATCCCCACAGGGAAAAATACATCATAAAGACGGATGTCCATAGCTTCGGCGAATCTATTGATCCTGCGATACTGGCCGGGAAACTGGAACCCTGGCTTGCAGATGAACCGGAGCTTTTTTCTTTCATCATGTGGCTGATCACCAGAAACCGGTATTATCGTAACGGCAAGGTGGAAGAAGGCTTCACCTCGGTTCTTCCAGGGAATCCCATCGTCACCTTCCTGCAGAATGTCTTTTTGCTGGAGGCAGACAGTTTCATGAAAGAGAACGCCTGCATCTGCAGCCGCTATACCGATGATATCTGCATGATCTGTGAGGACGAATCCTCCGCCGAACGCCTGATGGAGCAGCTGAGGAAAATCATCGCGGATCTCGGGCTCAGCATGAATAAGGAGAAGACCTGTATCGTGCCCCCCGGCGTCGACTACGACCTGCTTGGTATCAAGTTTGCGCCGGATAAGGTAGATATCGCCGAAAACACGTTCCTGAAGGTCTCGTACAAGATGAAGCACCGGGCTGACAGTATCTGCCGGAGGGTGAAGAACGGACGGCTGACCCGGGAGGATGGAATACGGCTTATGGCGGGCTATATCCATTTTTATTACTACGGCAGGGGGGAGAGCAGCTGGATCAGCTGGGCAGATAAGTTCTTTCCCTGCATCACAACAGTGGAAAGCCTGAAAAAGCTGGATCACCTGTCACAAGAGTGTCTCCGCTACGTCGCGACAGGCAGGCGCACCAATGTAAAATACCGATTCAGATATGAGGATATCAGGGACACCGGATATGTTCCGCTGGTTCGTGCCTATTACGGCCGGAATGAGGGACATGATCAGCCATCCTGAGAAAAAAGTGAAGGACAGATGAAGATACCCGTTGTGATACAGATGAGGCCGGGGGAAAACGGTGCAGCCGCTTTGTGCATGATGCTCGGCTATCATAAAAAATACGTACCATTGGAAGAGATGCGCGAGGTATGTGTTTCCTCCCGCAACGGCTCGAGCCCTGAGCAGATGTTGGAAGCCGCTGCACATTACGGACTGGATGGGACAGTGGAAAAGCGGGGTTTTGAAGAGCTTCTCAAGATGAAGCTTCCTGCCCTCGTGTCCTGGAAAAAGCGTTATTGGTGTATTGTTACCTCCATCAGAGGAAATCTCGTTTCGATCACGGATCCCGCCAGAGGGGAAATCAGGATGACCCTTCAGAGCTTCGAAGCCCTCTATAACGGAAAGGTGATCAACCTGACAAAAAGCAGGGAATTTACCGCCGATGGCAAAAGAGAATCTCTGATATCCCTGATAAGGGAACGGGTTAAGAAAATACGCAAACCGATGTTCATCCTGATGATACTGACACTTGGCTGTGTCTTTCTGAATATCGGAATGCTGACACTGCAGAAAAACATACTTGATTCCCATATGAACTGGGTCTCCGGAGAAAAAGCAGACGGAGGTTATGTCGTCCTCCTGATCTACGTGATCTCTCTGGCGGCTTATTTTATTTTGGGCATCGCAAAGACCAAACGCATCAACGATTCCAGCAGGGATGTTTCCGCAGTCTCCGGCAGCCGGATGTTCAAAAAAATGTTTGATCAGCCGCTGAAATTTTTTGAACAGTACAGCGCCGGGGAGCTGATGTCCAGGATCGACAATAATATAAGCCTTGACAACACCATCATACGTGCTCTGGTGCCGAGAACCATTGACGCCGTGATGACCATGGTATATTTTATTACCCTTGTGAGATACAATGCGGTGATGGCTGTAGCCTGTCTGATCGTGATCCTGTCAGATTTGTTTATTACCCTGCAGATGCAGGAAAAAAACGCCATCATCTCCCGCAGCATGGCAACCTCCGGAAACGTGCTGAACACGGCGGTTCTGAACGGGATGAGCATGATCGAGACCATCAAGTCCACCGGAGCGGAGCGTTCCTTCTACAACATGTGGCGTGAATCGCAGATACAGGCCAACGAAGGAAAATTCAGAAGCCAGCGGATTAACGCGGCACTCACTTTTGTCTCCGGGATCCATGGTTATGCTCTGCAGGCCATACAGCTTTTCATGGGGGCATACTTCGTTTTGCACGGCAGCTTTACCCTCGGTTCCATGGCTCTTTTCCAGAGCATGCTGAATTCTTTGATCAATTCCATGAATAATTGCATGACGACGGTGAACTCGCTGCAGACCATGCGGACCAACATCGAAAGGGTCAACGATATCATGCATCGTGACAGCCGGCAACCCATTCCTCTTCCCGTAAGTGAATATGAAACAGCGGATAAACTGCCGGGAGAGCTGAGAGCGCGTCATATCAGCTTTCGCTACAACCCGGGAGACAGCCTTGTCGTGGATGATGTGGATATCGATGTCGGCCAGGGTCAGATGATCGCAATCGTTGGAAAGACCGGATGCGGAAAAAGCACGTTGCTGAAGATCCTTGCGGATCTGTATAAAGCGGAATCCGGAGAGATCCTGTACTCCGGAAAGCATCGGGAGGAGATTCCGGATGTGGTTTTTCATTCCTCGGTACTGACGGTGGATCAGGAAACCATGATGTTTGAGGATTCTGTCTACGACAATGTTCGTATGTGGGACAGTACCGTAGAGAGATATGAAGTGATTATAGCCGCGCGGGATGCGCAGATTCATGACCGTATTATCCGCGATAAAAATGCCTACGGAACCCGGATAGAAGAAAACGGACGAAACTTCTCCGGTGGTGAGCTGCAGAGACTGGAGCTTACCAGGGCGCTTGCACATGAACCGACCATGCTGTTTTTGGATGAGTTTACGTCGGCACTGGATGCACTGACAGAGGACAGGGTAATGCAATCCATCAGAAAAAAGCGTACCACCTGTGTGATCGTTGCCCACAGACTCTCCACCATTGCCGGATGCGACCGGATTTATGTCATGGACAAAGGAAGAGTGGTGCAGCAGGGAACGCATGAGGAACTGTACGCGCAGGAAGGGCTTTATCGAAAGCTGATTTCCGTGTAAGGAACTGTAAGAATGAACTGAAAAAATGGGACTGTATACAGATAATATCATCAAAAAAGAAGAGAATAATATCAGACTTGAGCAGTACGCCGATGAATCCCTGATCAGAAACCGGAAGATGCGGCGTCTGGAAGAGGATGTCGAGGATGTCAGAATAGCTCTGGTCTATCTTTTGGAGGAATTTGGGATTCAGGTGTCCGGGGTACTGCAGGAGAGTTCCGTGGAAAAACTCATGGAGACCATCCTGGATCCGCTGGGAATGATGTATGAGGAAAAAGCGTCCGTGATCGAAGCAAGCCGAGGCAGAGCAGAATATCTGCTGGCCTTTCGAAAAGACGGAAAAGCTGTGGTCATCATGCCGACGATACGGGGCTATCGTTATTATTGTCCTTATGACGCAGGTGAAGGATATGCATCCGCTGCTTACATCGCTTCCCTTCAGCCGGCCTGCTATACCATCAGCAGACCGATCAGGGAGGGGAAAACGCTTCTTTCCACTTTTTGCTACAACGTGCTGAAGTCATTGACGGTCTCAGATGTGGTCCGGCTTGCCGTCGCTACCGGTCTCGCTGCTGCCCTTGGCTATATCCTGCCCCTTGTCAATAAATGGATCTACAATGTCTATATCACCGGAAACGGAAGCCCCGGAGGGTTTTTTATCGCGATTGTCATTTTCCTGTCGGTCTGTCTGGTCCGGGGATTCATGACAATGCTGAAGTCCATCATGCTTTCGGAAACCAAGATCAGGATCTCTGCGAAAATCCAGTCGGCGGTCATGGCGAAGGTTCTTCACCTTTCTCAAACCTTCTTCCGGAACACTTCCTCCGGAAAACTGTCAAAAAGAATCGCAAACTGCGGCAGACTGTCGGATTCAATCATGCAGATCATCATGGATGTAGTGCTGAATCTTTCGTTCTCCCTCATCTACCTGTATCAGATGGACCGGTTCGCGCCGGAGCTTTTCCTGCCGGCTGTCATCTTTATTGCCTTAAAAATCCTGGCCTCCATTCTGGGTGCCGTCAGTTTTGCACGCAATGAAACCGGGATACTTCATATCGATATGGAAAACAGCAGCTTCATGTTCTCTGTCATCCGCGGAATTCAGAAGATCAAGGGCATGGGTGCAGAGAAAGCCGTCTATTCCAAATGGGCCGAGATGTATCGTCAGAAGCTTTCCCTCACCTATCAACAGCCCTTCTTCCTGAAATATAATACCGAGATTCTGTCAGCGATCTCCATAGCTACCACCATCGCCCTGCTGGGTGTATCCATGGCAGAGGGTGTTTCAAAAGAAACGTATATGACCTTTACGTCCTCTTATACGCTGGTCATAGCAGTGGTCTCATCCCTGACGGACATCATGCAAAGCCTGTTTCTGATATCGGCACTCAGTGAAAACGTCAGTCCTGTTTTCGAAGCGAAAACCGAAGAGAGTGAATCTTTGGAATTTGTGGAGAATCTGGGCGGGGATATACGTGCGGAGAATATCTGGTTTTCCTATCCGGATGATCCTCACGGGTGTCTGAAGGGCGTGTCGATTCACGTCAGGCGGGGGGAGCGTGTGGCGATCGTCGGAGAAAGCGGATGTGGCAAAAGCACCTTCTTAAAGATCCTGATCGGCATGGAGACTCCGTCTGAAGGGGAAGTGAGCTATGACGGAAAGTCCCTGCAGACTCTGAACCTGAGATCCCTCCGCAGGCGGATCGGATCGGTATTTCAGTTCAGCAGAGTTTTTCCCGGGACGATTACGGATAATGTCACCTTCGGCTCCTCAAAAAAACTGGAGGAGGAAAAAGTATGGGAGTCCCTGGATCAGGCGGAGATCGGAGACTATATAAGAAGCCTCCCCATGCAGCTGGATACGGAGATTTCGGAGTCTGTTTCCTGCGGCTTTTCGGGCGGGCAGAGGCAGAGGATTCTGCTGGCGAGAGCATTTATGGATGATCCGAAGGTGCTGATCCTGGACGAAGCGACCTCTGCGCTGGATAACATGACGCAGACCAAAGTGATGGAAAACATCTGCAAAATGAAATCCACTGTGGTAATGGTGGCACACAGGCTTTCCACCGTGGTGGATTTTGACCGTATCATCATGCTCGAGAAGGGCGTAATCGCAGAGGAAGGAAGCTACCGGGAACTGATAGAGAAGAACGGTAAATTCGCCGAGCTTGTGAAAAAGCAGATGCAGTAAACGCCGGAACATGAGAGTTCCGGCGATTCTTGCAAAATGCCGGGGGAATGATGTGAAAGGTTCGTCCTCAAAAACAACCCTCAGCTTCGGCTGCCCGTAAAGCCTTTTCTATGGAAGCCGGGACGGTTTTCCTACGGACGCGCTCTATGAGCGCACCCCCGACACATTGATCGTAACATTTTCCCGTATGGTTTTCAAGCACTGCGGTAACCATGAAATGCTTCTGAAAAAACGCTTCCAGAACGAGACGGAGGACATAAGAACGATGAATAAATCAATCAAAAACAGGATCATGCAGTTTCTCTGGGAGCACTTTCATAAGAATCAGCCCATGATACCGGAAGGCCTCGTGGACACCACCCCGTTGAACGATCATCTCACGGCAGTGCTGGAGCAGCTCAAGAGCTTGCTGTCCAAGGATCCTCATGCTTTCAGACAGATGCAGATCGGCACCCGGTACCGGTCCACCTTTTCTCCCGATTTTACAGAAACCATAAACGCCTGTCTGTACGAATGCCGCCTGTGTAATATTTACGGACTGGAATACTATCTCATGTACAGTCTACTCCTCTCCTGTCTTGTTAAGGAAGACATACACGATTTAAGGGTTCTGTCCATGGGATGCGGCTCCAAGATCGATGGTCTGTCCCTCTCCCTGGCATTAAAAGATGTCGGAGACAGCTTCGATGTACAGTATACAGGCGTAGACATCTCTCAATGGCCTATGTCCTTCGAGCTGCCCTTCGACAACAGGCTGATCATAAAGCCCATGCAGGAATATTTTGGTGATGTGAAAACCTCTGACGTGAATGTCATTGTTTTCCCGACGGTACTGAGTGGACTCCGTGAATATCCCGATGATACGGAGGCTCTCTGCCGTAGTATGGAAGAAGCGCAGTTTCTCAGCGACACCATCTTCCTGATGGCAGCATACAGATCTACCATATCTTTTAACAAAGACTGGCAGATCACCGACTGGCAGAAAGTGCAGAGGATTCTGACCGCACTGGAAAAGAAGGGCTATGTTACCGAAGAGCTTCCCGCTTCGATCCCCGATGCCTGGAAGCCTTATCTCAAAAGCAAAACAGCAGAAAGCGAAGACGGGAAAAAATACGTTGCCCGTTATGTATCCGCCCGGTACGGCACCGTGCAGCTAAGAGAGATCGCACCGGATTTTGCCCCGCCGGACTGCGTCGAGGAGTATCTCAAGAATCCGGGACACATCAGGAAGGTCTGCCCTTATTACAAGCTGCGCCGGGATCAGTATCTTTCCCGCAACCCAGGGATCAGACCCGGTGAAGAGGTTCCCGAGACGGTCTGCAGTCAGCGGTGCCCCATCATGTGCAAGCTGTTTCCCAGGGTTGTCTTTACCCAGACCACCAGTCCCTGTTTTCAGATTTTCATGCTGCGTCGACAGCCGGTAAGGAATCCATAACGATGGCTTTTGATATTATGGAGAATTTTGTGAATGTCACGACTCCATTTCATTATGAAAAAAGGAATTCCGGTGGTACAGGCACTGAGAATGAAGTGAAAATGAATGGGGCGGAAACAAAACGGGGAAATGGGTTGTTGTAGCTGCATACAGAGATTTTACAGCAAGAGTTGAGACACTAACCGCCAGCGGATTATCAAAACCTGAAAGGATTGCAAAACTGATTCAAAGTACGTATGGAGAGATAACAAAGACAGAAATCATGGAGAAGTGCCCTGATATAAGTCAGATTACAGTCCAAAGAACACTTGCAGATTTGCAGGAAAAGGAACAGATCCTAAAAATCGGTGGCGGCAGATATACAAAATACGTTTGGAACAGTGATAAGGAATAACTATCTTAGAAAGAAGGGCGTTCCGGAAGATAGACTGGATCAGTACATTGAGACCGTTAATGATATAGGTAATCTGCAATTGCTGGCAGCACAGCTTAATGAAGAAAAGCTGACTACAGATTTTGATGTGTGGTTTGAGGAGTAAAGGAAAGCAAAGCTGAAGGCTGAGCTTATTAAGATACTGCTCTAATGGTTGGCGTTTGAGTTATCGTAATTGGTTATCGAAGAATTGCAGAAAGAGTAGGAACATAATTATTGAAACAACTAAAGGATAAGGAATACGAAGAGTTCCAGCAATATTTATACAACAAGTCGCATGGATATATCTGGACGCCTGACACTCTGGCACTGATCTGCAGTGGAAATGAATACGATCCTGAGAGGATTGGAAAGCAGATGCTGGAAATGAAGGTGAGGCTTCAGAATGAGCATATATCCCATATGCAGAGTGATAAACGGAAGAAGTACGTTATCAGAAGCCTGAGGAAGAGCGAAGCAGAACTTTTGAAGAATTTTTTATATGAAGCAATCTTTATTCCAGAAGGTGTAGAACCTCCTGAGAAGGATATTGTTGAAAAACCGGAATTGAGAGTCTATACGGATGACTTTGGCAGCCGCAAAGGTGATTACTGTCTGGTGGCTGATTTTGGTGGGAAAGTGGTCGGCGCTGTATGGACAAGGATCATGGACGATTATGGCCATGTTGATGAGGACACTCCGTCATTTGCAATCTCTTTGTACAAGGAGTACCGAGGGAAGGGCATCGGTTCACAGCTGATGGTGAAGATGCTTGAACTGCTGAAATGGCAAGGATATGAGCGGGCATCCTTAGCTGTTCAGAAAGCCAATTATGCGGTGAAAATGTATGAGAATGTAGGATTCAAGACAGTCGATGAAAACGCCGAAGAATATATCATGGTGTGCGAATTGTAGGAGATTTTATGGCATTGAATCCGAGGGCTGGCAGGATGGTTATTTGCGTAGAATGATAATAGGGACAGGTGAGAAGATGAGACTGATCAGTATGATTGTTGTTGCTCTAGCGGCAGTAATGCTTGTGGGCTGTACAAGTAAAGAGGGGCAGATAATGGATGGAGACGGTATGTTTAAGAAGATAGAATTCACACAGATAACGCAAGAAGAAGCAAAGCGCATGATGTCGGTTGACGACGGACACATTATTGTTGACGTACGCCGGGAAGATGAATATGCAGAAGGGCATATCCCCGGAGCAATTCTTATTCCTAATGAGAGCATTGAGAACAGCCCTCCCGAGAAACTTCCGTACCGGGATCAGATCATCCTTGTTTATTGCCGCAGCGGACGCAGGAGCAAAGAGGCTGCGGAGAAACTTGCTGATCTGGGCTATTCAAATGTATATGACTTTGGCGGAATCATTGATTGGACGGGAGAAATTGTGAAAGAAAACGAAGAATCGAATGCTAAAGCAGAGGACATGACTCCGAGCGCGATTCTGACTGTGAGCGTTGGAGACAGGTTTTTCTCTGTTGACCTTGAGAATAACACTTCCGCGGAAGCTTTTTTTGAAAAAATAAAAGAAGGAAGTATTTCTGTCAACTTGCAGGACTACGGCAATTTTGAAAAAGTAGGAGATCTGCCCTGGGAACTTCCGAGGAATGATGTCAGTATCACGACTCTGCCCGGGGATCTGATCCTATACCAGGGTAACAAGATCACGATTTACTATGCGGAGAACACCTGGACCCTTACCAGGCTTGGCAGGCTTAATGCCTCAGAAGAAGAGATTTTGGAAGCCTTTGGCGGTAAAGAGGATATCACCGTGGAATTTAACCTTGAGTGGACGGAATAGTAAGGGATGGCGCACTTATGATTATAAAGGGGATACAATTTGGGGAGACTAACATGATAAGAATTTTAATTGTCTGCCACGGCAGGATTTAATGTTAAGTAATGTCGGTATAAATGTCGGTATAAGTGTTAAAAGTGCTAGGCGAATGAAATTTGATGCCCAAAAAGGAAGAAACATTTCAGGAGTGGATAAAGTAGCAAACAAAGTAGCGAATAAAGTAGCGAATAAAGTAGCAAAAAGAGTAGCAAAAAAGCAATGAATAGAGTATAATTCATCATAGTTGGCAGTAACTGAGATGATTTGAAAACAGCTGCAGTGCTAATAATAATGTGTTTGGGAGGCGAGTGGCAGTGAATATAGGAGTAGAAACAGAAAAGATAGAGTTCAAGAAAACAACTGGTGAGCTCCGGGAAGGAATAACTTCATTGGCATCTATGCTCAATAAAAATGGCTATGGAGTACTATATTTTGGAGTTAAGGACAATGGGGATGTGGTCGGTCAGCAAATGGGGGACAGAACACTTAGAGAGATATCTCAGGCAATAGCAAATTATCTTAAGCCGCAGGTTATACCAACCATTGAACATGAATTGATCGATGACAAAAACGTTATAAAGATCGAGGTTCGCGGGTCAGAAAAACCATATTCGGCATATGGGCGATATTATATGCGATCGGCCGATGAGGATAGAGAATTGAGTCCAACAGCTCTTAAGGAGTTGATGGACAGACAAACATCATCAGATATTTTGACGTTGATTCCAGCACCTGTTCAGACGCTTACGTTTAATAAACTAAAAATTGCATTTGTAACAGCGGGACTGACAGTTGATCAGACAACTTTTGAAGATAATACAGGACTCAAAAATAGCGATGGAAAATATAATCTAATGGCTTTTTTGCTTGCTGATGAAAATGATATTTCGATTAAGGTGGCTACGTTTGCAGGAAAAGACAAGACAAATCTTGTAAAGAGGAATGAGTATGGAGGTACCTGCCTGGTTACCGCTATTGATAAAGTGTTAGATTATGTGGAATCTATAAATGAAACTATGGTTACAATGGGAAATCATAGGCGAACAGAAGAAAAACTTTTTGATATGGCCAGCTTTAAAGAGGCTTGGCAAAACGCGTGTATCCATACGAAGTGGGACAAAGGAAATCCACCTGCGGTTTATATTTTCTCTGACAGAATAGAAATTATATCTACAGGAGGATTACCTGTAGATTTAAACAAGGAAGAGTTCTACAAGGGGATAAGTAAGCCAGTTAATGCTAAATTGCAAAAGATATTTGGACAACTGGGCTATGTAGAACAAACTGGGCACGGTATTCCTCTCATTATCAGTAATTATGGTAAACAGGCTTTTGATATTATGGAGAATTTTGTGAATGTCACGATTCCATTTCATTATGAAAAAATGAATTCCGGTGGTACAGGCACTGAGAATGCAGTGAAAATGAATGGGGCGGAACAGTGCGTAAAAGATTATATAACCCAAAATCCCAGCATAACCATAAAAGAATTAGTTGTGGAAAGTGGATACTCGGATGGATATATAAGAAAAATACTTGCTTCATTGAAGGAAAAGAGGGTTATTGAGCGCCAGGGCGGAAACAAAACGGGGAAATGGGTTGTTATGAGTTAATGAAAAAGGTGTCTAAGCCCTGATAAAACAAGGAAAAACGATATGATAAAAATACTCTTTATCTGCCACGGCAATATCTGCCGCTCGCCCATGTGCGAGTACGTTATGAAGGATCTCGTCCGGAAGGAGGGACTCTCTCCATATTTTGAGATCGCCTCTGCGGCCACCAGCTCCGAAGAGCTGGGGAATCCGGTGTATCCGCCCGCCAAAAAGAAGCTTGCGGAACACGGCATTGGCTGCGAGGGTCATCATGCCCGTCGTATGACGCGGGGGGACTATGCGTACTACGACTATCTGGTGGGAACGGATCAGGAAAACATGTACTACATGCTTCGCCTCTGGGATCATGATCCGGATGATAAATGCTCTCTGATCATGGACTATACGGGACGCCCCAGAGAGGTCAGTGATCCCTGGTATACCAGGGACTTTGAGGCTACCTGGCGGGATGTGAGCGAAGGATGCATAGCCTTTTTGAAGTACCTGAAAGAAAAGGAAAACCTGTAAATGACGCCAACTGGTTATCGTAAACGTAGATATGGAATGCGTTTACGATATATTGCCCGGGAGGATTACGGACGCCGCATTTTGCATCAAAATACAAGGAGTGTTATGATAGAACGGAATGGCGATATGTCGATTCGATTGTTGACCCGTTGAGAGAGACTTTCAGAAAGTGAGGAATCCATTATGCACGTAGCAGTCAGGTATTATACCAGATCCGGTAACACGAAAAAACTCGCAGATGCCATCGCGCAGGCAGTAGGTGTCACGGCAGAGGACACTGCCCACAAGCTGACAGAGGATGTGGACATTCTGTTTCTCGGAAGCTCGGTCTATGCCGCCGGCGTGGATGAGTCCATCAAAAAATTCATCGACGGAATCGATGTGAAAGTCGGAAAAGTCGTGAATTTCAGCACGGCAGCGTTGTTAAAAGGCACCGCAAAACAGGTGAAAAAGCTTCTGGATGCGAAGAATATCCCGATGTCCGATCGGGAATTTAACTGCAGGGGTGCTTTTGGACCGATGCACAAAGGAAGACCGGATGCCAACGATCTGAAGGCGGCAGCAGACTTCGCAAAAGCACAGGTGTAAAGTATGTTTCGAGCGGATTTTGTTTGGGGTGTGGCATCCAGCGCTTATCAGATCGAGGGGAAAGATCCCGCCGACGGAGCCGGCAGAAATGTCTGGGATGCGTTTGTGGATGCCGGAAAGATCCAACGGAAGGAAAATGCTTATACGGCATGTGATGTGATCCATCGCTACCCGGAGGATTTTGCACTGATGCGGCTTCTCGGGATCAGGCACTATCATTTTTCGATCAGCTGGGCCAGGATCCTGCCGGAGGGTACGGGTGAGGTCAACGAAGAGGGGATCCGCTTTTACCGGGATATGATATCCTGCATGAAAAAAAATGGGATAGAGCCCTATCTGACCCTTTATCACTGGGATATGCCGGAAACCCTTCTGCATCGCGGCGGCTGGCTTTCGCCGGACAGCCCGGACTGGTTCGCCTGCTATGCGGCGGTGGTGGCGGATCGTTTTTCTGACCTGGTGAAGTATTTCATCACGATCAGTGAGCCGGAATGTGAGATCATGCTGGGGCACTGTATCGGAGAAAATGCACCGGGTCTGACCCTGTCTCTTTCGGATGCGCTTCTGGCGACACACCATCTTTTGATGGCACACGGGAAGGCAGTGATTGCTTTGCGGGGGCATGCAAAGCAGCCGATTTCCGTTGGCTATGCGCCCACCTGCGGGGTGGCGATTCCGGCAACCAGCAGCGAAGAGGATGTGGAAGCCGCGAGAAAAACCTATTTTTCCATTGATACGGAGAGTGACCGTTGGGCATGGAATGTCTCCTGGTTTTTGGATCCGGTGATCTTCGGTACCTATCCGGCAGATGGTCTGAAGGCTTTTGCGCCGTTTATGCCGGAGATCAGAGAAGAGGAT
Organism: Lachnospiraceae bacterium; assembly: GCA_045661345.1. Lineage (GTDB taxonomy): Bacteria > Bacillota > Clostridia > Lachnospirales > Lachnospiraceae > RUG12461. Next base: position 56,763 of record JAZRFM010000015.1, on the reverse strand, counting down.
ATGAAACTGATCCATCAGCCATTGGACTTTATGTGCCATCATATTTATAATGGTTATTATGTTGCAGCGGATGAGGACGGCGAAGTGATCAGGCTGGAGGAGAAACCCGGTGCGGTGCATACGGATGCCGACTGGCCTGTCACACCGGCAGCGATGTACTGGGGCGCCCGGTTCCTTTCCGAAAAATACCACCTGCCGCTTTACATTACGGAGAACGGTGTAGCGTGCCACGACAGCATTTCCGCGGACGGACGGGTGCATGACCCGAACAGGATCTCCTTTTTGGATAACTATATCGGTGCGCTGCAGAAGGCTTCTGATGACGGTGCGGATGTCAGGGGCTATTTTGTCTGGAGTTTTCTGGACAATTTCGAGTGGGCTTCCGGCTACAGCCGACGGTATGGGCTGGTATATGTGGACTTCGTCTCGCAGCTGCGTATCGTGAAGGATTCCGCGTACTGGTACCAGAAAGTGATGGAGACAAACGGACGGTCGCTGACTGTCAACCGCAAGGCGCGGCAGATCCTGTTTCTGGAGCAGGACGAAAGCGGCGAGGTGAGCGTGGCATCGTGGATCACGGAAGGTGCCTATGCCGGAATGACGCTGGATGAGCTGCTGCATCAGGCGCCGGAGCTTTTTGGCGGGGTGATGCAGCCCCCCGGACATACCGAGATGATTACTCTCGAGATCGAGGGGGAAGCTTCTTTCCTGCAGGATCAGACCTATCTTTATATCACGGTTTCCATGGGAGACGGCCTGCTGAACGGACATTATATTCGCCGCGGAGACCATTTTATTCTGCCCATGGGCTTTGGAGTTGTGGAGATTCAGGGGAATCTGACGCTCCTTGTTTCTGCCCGTGTTATTTTGGAGGCTGACAAAGAGACAAATTGAGAAATATTCTTACCATCTTCAAAACCGATGTCAGAAATATCTGCAGCCATTTTTTTCCTCTGGTAATAGCAATCGGGTTGTGCCTGCTGCCGGCGCTTTACGCCTGGTTCAATATCTATGCCAACTGGGATCCCTATGCCAGTACAGGTAATATTCAGATTGCCGTGGCTTCGGAGGACCGGGGATACAAGGTCAGTGAGACGGAAACGGTAAATATGGGGGAAAAGATCGAGGAAGGCCTGAAGGAAGCGACCTCGATCGGATGGGTATTTCTGGATACGGAGAAGGAAGCGGTCGACGGGGTCAACAGCGGGAAATACTACGCTGCGATCGTGATCGACCCGGATTTTTCCGAAAGCATGTATACCGCCCTTTCTGAGAACTTCGAAAATCCCAAAATCACTTATTACGAAAATGAGAAGAAAAATGCCGTCGGCACGAAGATCACGGATACGGCAGTGGATACGCTGCGCAAAAATATCAACCAGCAGTTTATCGACGTGGTGACAAACCGGGTGTTTGAAAAGACGAATGACGTGTCGAAGAATATGGAGGAGGATTCGGCGTTTGACGGGTTTGTGGAAAATCTGAAGGAGATCAACCGGAATCTGCAGGAATATCAGGTCATGGTGGAGGCCTTTGTAAAAAACAACGATTCTCTGGAGAGAACCGTGTCCGAAGCCTCCGGATCCATGAACGGAACCCGAAAAAAACTGGAGATCGAAAACGGTTATATGGCGAAAGCCGGGCAGGACATGACTGCGACCAACACCTCTCTTGTGGTATTCAGCCAGAATGTCCAGAATACGATGACCGCCATTGAGAACACCATCAACAATATGTCGGCGGACATCGACAACTCCGGGGTCTCCCAGGATGCCGCCACCTTGGATGCACAGGTCAATGCATTACGGACGGATACCGATGCGGCGATCACCCACGTGGATACCCTGGTGAAATCATTGAATGAGGCGGCAGGGGAAAAAGCAAAGGATGCCACCAGCGGAAGCCGGGCGGAGCTGGAGGCGCTGAGCAAGAAGTACCAGAAAGAAATTGATGATCTTAATCAACTGATAGCGCCAATACAGCACGATATTGATGTGCTCAAAGAACAGATAGCACCAATACAGGCTGAGATAGAACGGATCGATGGAGAAATAGCAAGATTGGATCCAGCAGATCCAGACTATGCAACGAAATTGGCACAGCTACAGGCGGAAAAAGCAGAGAAGGAAGCAGAAAAGGCGCCTCTGGATACGCAATTGGCAGCAAAAGAAGCACAAAAAGCACCACTTGAGACAGATAAAGAAGCCATCCTGGTCAAAAAAGCAGCCGTCGACGCTGCCCTTTCTGCCACAGATCCCAGCACCATCGATAACGCTGTTTCCACGGCCAACAGGATGCTGAATATCTTAGGCTCCATGCGGAAGACCCTGACGGACAGCCTGCCCCAGAATGCTGCCTCGACTGCAGCCAATCAGGCGTCCTCCCTGGCGAAAAATGCGCTGACGACCTGTTATCAATCCGTGGAGAATGTCCGGAACCTGTATGTTACCTCTCTGGTACCGCAGATGAACGTCCTGATGGACAGTATGCAGCAGGTGATGAATAATGTGAATGACATGCTCTCGACCCTGGATCAGGCACTGGGTGATATGGATCAGGTCTTTGACGGTGTTCTGGATACCGTGGACAACACGAATGAGAGTCTGATGCAGACGGCGGATGTAATCCATGAGGTCAGCGGCAGACTGACGGAGATCACGAACCGCCTGGAGACGGTATCCGAAGACCAGCGTGCGCAGGAGCTTGTCAGTGTGCTGGGGGGAGACCCGTCTGTTTACGGCAAGTTTTTCTCGGAGCCGGTGGTCGTCAATACGAATGAGATCTATCCGGTTTCCAATTACGGATCGGCTGTGACACCGTTTTATACGACACTGGCGATCTGGGTCGGCACCATCTTTCTGACGGCACTCTTCAAAGTACATGCGGATCCGAAGGGACTCGATCATCCGAGACCCTCGCAGCTGTTTCTCGGCCGTTACCTGATCTTTTTCGTGCTAAGCCAGATCCAGACCCTCATTATCGTGCTTGGGGATCTGCTGCTTTTCAAGGTACAGTGCCTGCATCCCGGGATGTTCTGGTTTGCGTCCTCCGTGACGGGATTTGTGTTTTCCATCCTGATCTACTCCCTCGCCAATTCCTTCGGAGATGTGGGAAAAGCGCTCGTTGTCGTGATGGTTGTGATCCAGATCGCCGGCTCCTCCGGCACCTTCCCGATTGAGCTGCTGCCTGATTTTTACCGGCGGGTTTATATTTTCTTCCCCTTCCCTTATGCGATTAACGCGATGCGGGAGTGCATCGGCGGATTGTATGAGAATACCTACGGGGAGTGCCTGTGGGAGCTGCTGATCTTTGCGGGGGTGGGACTTTTTATCGGTCTTGTGGTGCGGATCCCGTTCATGGGCCTGAACCGGTTTATCGAGGAACGGATGGAAGACACCAAGATTCTGTAGCGGCATCATGCCCTGCGGGGGGAAGCACGGATGGATAAAAACATGGATAAAGAATCAAAATACGAAAAAATGTATCGCGCCATGATGGAGTATGAGGACAGAACCCATCTCCGGAACAAGCACAGGATTCGCGTCGGCATCGCCTGTCTTGTTTTTGTGCCGGTTTTTTTTCTGATCCTGATGTTTCTGACAGACAGCAGCAAACCGCTGTTTTTGATGCTGTGGATCATTTCCTTGTATGGAATCGCGGTCTTTCTGATCCTGGTGGAGTATGCGGATCATAGGCTCCAGCAGCGTCTCGCCCAGTTCCGCGGCGAAGAAGAGGTGGAAGTGCGTTCCCTGATCGGCCAGCATATGGAAAACATGGAAGAAACCTTAAGAAACGTAAAGGATAAGGCAGAGCACTTCCTGATGCTGGGCGCAGGAGAGGAGCCGGCAGAAACCAAAGAGGCTGAAGAAGAGCAGGAGATCGGGGAGGTGCTGGATCTGAACGTGATCATGCCTGACGTGGAGGAGACGAACCTGCCGGAGGAACTGTCGGAAAAACAGGATTTGCCGGAAGAAGAAGCAGTGGAACAGTCCGAAGAAACAGCAGAGGAAGTAACCGATGAAAAACATTCTTAAGATTTTTCTTCTGGATGTAAAAAGAATCAGCTCCAATGTGGTAGCCCTTGTGTTTATCATGGGTCTTTCCGTGCTGCCCTCTTTGTATGCATGGTTTAACATTCTCTCCAACTGGGATCCCTACGGTCCGGAGGCGACCTCCAGGATGCAGATCGCGGTCTGCTCGGATGATGTGGGGGCGGAACTGGAGAGCGTGAAGGTCAACATCGGCGATAGTGTCGTGGAGGGACTGAAAGCAAATACCACCATCGGCTGGGTATTTACGGATACCTCTCAGGAAGCACTGGCGGGGGTAAATAACGGGGAATACTATGCGGCTCTGGTCATTCCGGAATCCTTCACCACTGACATGCTGGGTTTTCTGAACGGGAACGTCAGCCATGGTCAGATCGAATACTACGAAAATGAAAAAAAGAACGCCATAGCACCGAAGATTACCTCCAAAGCGCAGCAGGCAGTCAAGGAGCAGGTAAATGCAACCTTTGTGAGCACCCTGACGGAATCCATGGTGGAGGTCGGCAATGTGATGTCCGCTGCACAGCAGCAGACAGGGGTCACGCTTCTGGACGTGGTTCTGGAGCAGATGAATGAGCTTTACCGGGAACTGTCGGTTTACATCACCATGCTGGATTCCTTTATCAATATCACGAATTCCGCAGCCAGTCTTCTGACCACCACACAGGTGATGCTGCCGAATCTGGATGCGGTAGTGGATAACGGTCAGTCTACGGTAAACACACTGGAGGGGGCGCTCATTGCCGCGGATGGGAGCGCCAGAGCAGCGGCGCGGCTATTGACGGTCAGTATGGATACGATTGAACAGTCCCTCGACAGCCTCTCTGCATCCATTTCCTCGCACCTGTCCATGATCCAGAGCGGCATTCAGGGACCGGAGACCATCGCCCAGTATGCCACCATTGCAGAAGGCCTCCAGCATTCCATCAATATCAAGTCGACCCTTTCCTCCCTGGGCAGCGTAGTCAGCGATGACGTCAAACAGCGGATCACAACGGAATATGATTATGTGGAACAAACCTTCGCCACGCTGACGTCGGATTTAAAAGCCATTGCAACCACCGGTGCAAAGACGGAGCAGGATCTTGCGAATCTTTCCGTACAGATTCAGGGAGAGGTGGAAAACTGCAGAGCTGCCGTCAAAGCCCTGCGGGATGATTACACCTACAATGTGCAGCCAAGAATTGATACCATGATGGACGACATGCGTGTTTCCATGATCGGCGCGGCTGACGTGCTGAATTCCGTAGACGGCAATTTTTCTGATGTGGCAGTTGTGCTCCAGCAGTATAAGGATACCATGAACAGCGGCGGCGGAAGCCTTCAGGAATCCCGTGACATGGCCGCAGACCTAAGAGAAACGGTAGATCAGTATATCAAGCACATCCTTTCCCTCTCCAGGGATGAGCAGTATCAGGAGATTATGGATATGCTGCGGACAGATCCAGATCTCATGGGCTCGTTTATTTCTTCGCCGGTTACCATAGAAACCGTAGAGGTTTACCCCATCGAGAATTACGGCTCCGCCATGGCGCCGTTTTATACGATTCTTGCCATCTGGGTAGGGGCATTGATTCTGGTGGCGATCATGCACGTCAAGGTCGAACCGGATGAAAAACTGCATAACGTCAGGCATTACCAGGCCTTTTTCGGCAGATATCTCATGTTTTTCATCATCGGACAGCTGCAGACGCTGCTGATCGTGCTCGGCAATTTCTTTTTCATCGGGATCCAGTGCAAAGAGCCGTTTTTATTCTGGTTTGCATGTTCGGTGATCAGCTTTGTCTTCACCCTCATGATGTATTCGCTGACAGTCGCCTTCGGAAATGTGGGAGAAGCGATTGCCGTAGTCATCATGGTACTGCAGGTGGCCGGCGCCGGAGGTACGTTCCCCATCGAGGTACTGCCGGAGATTTACCAGAAGCTGTATGTGTATCTGCCCTTTACCTACGGGCTTCGGGCGATGAAGGAATGTGTGGCCGGGATGTATGGGATGGATTACTGGATTTCTCTATTATTGCTTTTGGTATTTGCGGCAGTCTCCCTTTTCATCGGTCTTGTGCTCGCGATACCCTGCCGAAGGCTGAATGAGAAGATCGAGGAAAGTAAGGCAAAAACAGGGATCATGCTATGAAAAAAAAGCCAAAGCCCCATCGCGGCTTTTGGATTTTCTTCCGTATCCAGCTGGTGCTGCTGCTTCTCTTGGTGGCAGGATTGCTCTACTATCTGCTAGGCGGATACGCGGGAGAGATCCACGCACTCAAAGAATCGGGAGAACGGATCGGCAGAGCCTCCACGCCGGAGGACTTTCGGACTGCGGAGACCTCCATTGTCTATGCGGCGGACGGCACCGTGATCTCAACCCTTTCCGCGGAAAAAAACAGTTACTATCTGACAGCTGATAAGATTCCTTACGATGTGAAGGCCGCCATCGTTTCCGTTGAGGATAAAAAATTCTACGAACACAAAGGTGTTGATGCCAAGGCAATCGCCAGAGCCTTTCTGGCGATGCTGAAAAACGGCGAACCGACCCAGGGCGGGAGCACCATCACCCAGCAGCTTGCCCGAAACATCTATCTGACGATGGATCGTACATGGCAGCGCAAGATGGAAGAGATCTTTCTGGCAAAAGCGCTGGAAAAAAAATACACCAAGGATCAGATTCTGGAGTTTTATCTGAACAACATCTATTTTGCCAACGGCTATTACGGAATTGAGGCGGCCAGCCGCGGCTATTTTCAGAAGAATACCGCGGAGCTCTCACTTTCCGAGATCTGTTTTCTGCTGGCGATTCCAAACAATCCGAGTCTTTATGACCCCCTCACAAATATGGAAAATACCCTGGCCAGACGGGACCGGATCTTAAGGTATATGTATGAGGATCAGATCATTTCCACGTCCACTTACCATCTGGCATTGGAGGAACCCATTACGCTGAATCAGGCGTATAATACGAAAAACGTATATGTGGAGACCTATGCGTATTACTGTGCGACCCGTGCGCTGATGGAAATGAGAGGGTTTCCGTTTCTGTACAAATATGATATGGCCTCGAATCTGCAGGCGCAGTATGACAAAGCCTATGGCGATATGTATGCAATCTGTCAGAAAGAGCTGTACACCGGCGGATACCGGATTTATACCTCGTTGGATCTTGCCATGCAGCAGGAGCTGCAGGACTCCATCGATCAGGGGCTTCAGGAGTTCCAGGAGGTCAACGGGGAAGGGGTCTATGCCATGCAGAGTGCCGGGGTCTGCATCAGCAACGATACCGGTCTCGTCACGGCGATTGTGGGCGGACGGAGTCAGTCATTGCCCGGATATACCCTGAACCGCGCGTATCAGAGCTTTCGTCAGCCCGGCAGTTCGATCAAACCGTTGATCGTATACACTCCCAGTCTGGAACGGGGCTATACGCCGGATACGATTGTGGTGGATGAAAAAACGGAGGACGGACCCTCCAATGCCGGCGGCGGCTACGCAGGGGAGATGACACTGCGGCAGGCGGTGGCGCTTTCCAAGAATACCGTGGCGCACCAGTTGTTTCTGGAGCTGTCTCCTTCCGTGGGACTGTCTTATCTGGACAAACTGCATTTTACGCATATTTCCGCAAAGGATCTGCGTCCGGCTGTGGTGCTTGGCGGATTCACCTATGGAGCATCCCCGGTGGAGATGACCTCCGGATTTGCGGCAATTGAAAACGACGGCACTTTTCGGGCGCCCACCTGTGTGCGGCGGATCACGGATGCGGACGGAAACGTTTTGTATGAAGCGCCTCCGGAAGGGGAGCAGGTCTATAAGAAAAATGCATCCCGGATGATGACGGATATGCTGACCAGTGTTATGACGGAAGGCACCGGAAGAGGACTGGATCTTGGAGAGATGCCCTGTGCCGGCAAGACCGGGACGACGAATGACAACAAGGACGGCTGGTTTGTCGGATATACGAGATATTACACGACAGGAATCTGGGTCGGCTATGACCTGCCGCGCTCCTTTGCGGGGCTGTCCGGCAATTCGTACCCGGGGCATATCTGGCAGGACTATATGCAAAAGATCCATGATGGGAAAGCGCCGATGGAATTCCTGCCCTATCTGGAGGTAACACCGGAGGAGCCGGAAGAGATGACGGAGCCGGGGGTACAGGAAGCGCCTGTGGAACAAAAACCGCCGGAGGAGATGACGCCGGAGGAACATCAGAGACTCTGGGAGGAGCAGCTGCGGCAGATTCAGGATTATCTGAATGCGATAAACGGATTGTAAGGAGCGTCGGTATGGAGAATGTACCCAAACTAAGAGACCTGAAAGGAAAAGAAAAGCTCACCTATTTCTGGGACTACTACAAATGGGTGGTGATCCTGATCGTGATCGGGGTCATTGTGGCGATTTCCATCATCCGAGCCGTAAGCAGTAAAAAAGATAACGCTCTTTATGTCCTGGCGGTCAATGCGGATCCCTATGCCGGCGAGGAGGTTACCAATGCGCTTTTTACGGACTTCCTTACGGAGCAGTGGATAGATCCCGAAAAAGAGGAAGTCCTGCTGAATACCAGTATTCAGTACCTCGGCGGTTCTTCCTCAAGCGATATTTATGCAATGCAGGCGTTCACGACGATCATGGGATCCGGAAGCGCGGACGTGGTGATGATGCCGGAGGATCTGTACCGGGAGCAGGCAAGCCTCGGGGCGTTTGTCCCGGTGCAGTATTATTTTTCCCAGGAAGAAATGGAAGCGCTGGGAGACAGGATTATTTGGGTGGAAAAAGATCCGGATCTTTTCTCCTTTGCGGAGCAGGACGAAGATGATGCGCCCGGTACGACCTACGCCCGGGGGATCCGTATGGACGGCGGCGACAGGATCGGCAGCAGCGGCCTGTACGGCGACACGCCTCCCGTCATCGGCATTGCCTATGCCTCTCAAAAACCGGAGCTTGCTGCGGCCCTCGTGAGAGAATTGCTGCTGACGGAGGGTGAGTAGCCGTAAAGAAACGCCTCCTGCCCTACGCGCCCAATGCGTGATTGTTCCAAAGTGCGACGAGAAGGACAACGAGCAACAGAAGCGCGCACACAACACACAATACTTTATATCGGACCAGGGATTCCCTGAGTGCCTGAAATAACTGTTTCAAGAATTCTTTCATGGTGTTTTATCCATTGATAATAGGTCTGTTTACCCTATTATACAATGAAATGCTTTCCATGACGACAGTTTTGTTCGGACAGGATAAGGAGGCAAGCAGAATGACGGTTCTTTGTTATGGAGACTCAAACACATATGGATATATCCCCGAGACAGGCATGCGTTATCCCCGGGATGTCCGTTATCCCGGAAGATTACAGCTTCTACTCGGGGAAAAGTATCATGTGATCGAAGAAGGCTGCAACGGACGGACCACCGTTCAGGATGATCCCGTCGACGGCTGGAAAAACGGATTGGATTATCTGCGTCCCTGTCTGCATTCCCATAGACCCGTGGATATTGTGATCCTGATGCTGGGCAGCAATGATCTCAAAGAGACTTTTCACCTGACAGCGGAGCAGATTGCAGACAATGTGGGCGTGCTCGTAGATGTGATAAAAACATTTACGCTGGAAAAACAGGGTTTCGTGCCGAAGATCCTATTGGTCTCTCCCCCGGAGATCGGGGAAAACATCAGGAACTCTCCGTTCTATGGTGCATTTACCGAGAGAGCGATCAAGGAATCGAGAAGATTTCCGGCGTTTTATCGGGCTGTTGCCAAGGAAAAGGGCTGTATCTTTTTTGATGCCGCCGCATGCATTCGTCCCTCAGAGTTTGATTCCCTGCATCTGTCTCCGGAGGGACATAGGATGCTGGCGGACAGGCTTTGTGAGGAGGTGATCCGTATCGCTGAGAAAAAAACATATTCCTACATCCTCTTCGATCTGGATGGTACCCTGACAGATTCCGGACCTGGAATCATGAACGGGTTTATGTATGCGACGGCGAAAATGGGAGATCCTGTAACGGACACAAATCTGTTGCGCAGATTTGTGGGTCCGCCCCTGAAGGATTCTTTTCACAGCGTGTTGGGTTACTCCCCGGAGGATACAGAAAAGGCAATCGCGTTATACAGGGAATATTACAATACCATGGGCGGTGTTCTGGAAAATGAAGTGTATCCGGGGATTCCCGAATTGCTCTCGGATTTACGGCGGGAAGGAATGACGTTGGCGGTTGCCACATCGAAAAGTGCACAGGCCACCAATACCGTTCTTGCGCATTTTGGATTGAGAGAATATTTTGATTTTGTGGCTACAGCCGATGATCAAAGTCGACCGCATAAATCCGATGTCATACGTTTTTGCCTGGATCATTACAAAATCACGGATCAGTCCCGGGTCGTGATGATCGGCGACAGAGAAAATGATGTGACGGCAGCGAAAGAAGTCGGGATAGACTCCATTGGGGTTCTGTACGGCTATGGGGACATAGAAGAACTCACTGCAGCGGGCGCAACGGCTATCGCTGAAAGTGTATCTGATCTAAGAGAGAGGATCCTATAGGATTCTGTTCATTTCCACCGAGGGGCGGAATTGTATAAACAAGCCCGGCTGGTGATCCAATCGGGCTTGTTTCGGTAATTGTGATATGATGTCATTCGGTAATTTTCTGGAGATATTTGGTGCGGTTCGTCATGCCGCTATGGAAATGCTCATGAACAGGAAGGAAGAATAAAAAGCAAGAAAAAAGGAAAACCATTAGAAATTGCTGGACAAGCCACAAGAGCCGTGTTATAATGCGTTTTGCTGTAATACGGCGTGTGGCTCAGTTTGGTAGAGCGCTACGTTCGGGACGTAGATAGCTTACATATTTGAAGTAAAATCAAAATCTCGCAAAGCTTAATGGATAGGGCTTTGCGAGGTTTTTTGTTATGGTAAGATCGACATTATGTAGTCTGTATTTTTTTCCGAATCTGAAAAAAATCGGATAAAAGAATGGGCATTATTTTCAAGAAATACGCATATACAAAGCGAACGTATTCATAATTTAATGCAGATATAACAAATTGTCGTCTTGGCGTGTAGAGGACGATAAAAAATAGGGAATGGTCTAAAGTAATTTCAATATTCTACTTATGGAAATTACCAAATTACCATTTTTTCAAGGGACTTCCTCGGTAACTTCGCTGAGTTGCCTCGGATGGGGATGCCTCAAAAATAGCATGATGATATAGGTATATAAGGTTTCCCCCACAAAAATATCTCTCTGACTCACTCCCAAAAGAATCAAAAATATAACGTATTATTATGAATGGATGCGGCAAGTAAGAAATTGCGAAACACATCCGTTATTTTTATACATAGCTATGAAAGTGCACTTACAATCATACCAGCACCTAAATGATATATAGAAAAATATACAGAAAAGGAGATGAAAAAGGTGCTGACTAGTATGCAACAGGTTCTGGAGTACGGATTTACGGTGCTTAATGCTGTTTTTTTTGAAAACAGTTTGATTATGCCTGTCATCACGATCATGTCCAGTCCCCGCACGAATGGACATTTTACAACTGGGAAAATGTGGAGAGCAGAACAGGATCATTTTCATGAAATCAATATCAGCGCGGAACATCTTGATAGACCAATTGAGAATATTATGGCTACCTTGTGTCATGAGATGGTACATTATTATTGTCTGTTGAATGGGATCAAGGACACGAGCCAGAATCACAGATATCACAATAAACTCTTTAGAGATGAGGCAGAGAAAAGAGGTTTATTGATCTCACGGGCAGACGGAATAGGTTATTCAATCACAGCCCCTTCTCCTGATTTCATAAAGATTTTGCAGGAGAATCATATTGAAAAACCTATGGATATAAATAGGGAAAGCGAATTACAGATGTTTACAAGTGGAGGAAATGGTGGCGATCCCAATGGACAGACTGGAGGGTTGGACGGCACACAGGGGACCATGAGAAAGAAATCAAGCACACGGAAATATCAGTGTCCCAGTTGCAAAAACAGCTTCAGAGCGACCAAGGATATTAATGTAATATGCATGGACTGTCTGGAGCAGTATATAAAAATAATGAAGTGATCTGAGGCAGTCACAGTTACCAAATTACCAATTTTTTATAAGATGGGATCTTGGTTGAGTGTGCAGAGGGTAAATTTCAAGGTGTACCTGTCGCACTGGTACATAGGTTTATTTTTCTTGGGAAAAATCCAGAAGGGTTTACATTGGCATTTTTTCAAGTATTACAGAGACGAAAAAATCACAGCAAAATTAGAAAAACAGAACGGTCTGAAAAAATGGTGGTGAGAAACCGGATAAAAATGAGCTTCTGATAAAAAATGGATAGGAGATTGCGTTTTTTGGGGAGCAGTGGTGTTTCAAGTGTTTAATTTGGGTGGTATATTTGGAAGAGTGTTCATTATATGGAAAAAAGGACTTAAATTTGACAGTTTACAAGAGAAATTGGATGTTCAAAATGGGTATAGCCAAAATCGACATTGTAAACAGCGAAAAGGAGGATAACAGAGATGGGATCAAATATAGCATATGTCAGGGTCAGCACAGCAGACCAGAATCCAGAGAGACAGAGAGAAGCACTGGAGAAATACCAGATTGACAGGTGGTTTGAGGAAAAAGTCTCTGGTAAGGACACAAATAGGGTAGAATTGCAAAGGATGCTGGATTATACGCGCGACGGGGATATAGTTTATGTCCATGACTTCTCCCGTTTAAGCAGAAGTGTGAAAGATCTCCTGCAAGTCACCGATTTTCTGCAATCAAAGAGGGTTCAGCTTGTCAGCATAAAGGAAAATGTGGATACCGGTACAGCCACAGGAAAACTAATGTTGACCATGATTGGAGCAATCGCTGAGTTTGAGAGGACAAATCTGCTGGAGCGTCAGCGGGAAGGGATAGCAATTGCGAAAAGGGAAGGCAAGTATCGTGGTAGACCGAAAAAAGAATATGAGAATTTTGAAACAATTTATGAAAAATGGAATAACAAGGAGATCACAGCGGCAAGGGCTTCGGAGATACTCGGGGTAAGCCGGGGGACATTTTATAATCTGGTGAAAAGCATATAGGTTCTTTTTTAGAGATACATTATCTAATTCAATCCACACACAGATTGTTTATGTAAAAAAATCATTGATGGAAACGTGAAAAATCTTGGACAATCCCATTAATTCTATATCTGTCACGGTTCTAGACTTGTCTTCGATTCTGGAAATAGATCCCCTGCAAATGTAAACAGCATACACTTCCAACATATTCGCCACATCCTGCTGACTCATTTTTCGCTTCTTTCGAAACTCGCGAACCTTATCCCCGATTAAGTTTTTGTAACTGCTATCAATTATTCTTGGCATGATTAATACTGTCTTGTTATGAGACAAAAATAATGATATAGTATTTTCATCTCGATTCTGTCTTATAACAGGACAAAAGAAAGGAAAAAATATGAAAAAAAGATGGATTACAAAAAAATGGAGTAAGGGAGCAGGCATCCTTTTGGCGGCTTCGCTTCTGTTGACGGCATGTGGAACCGACAGTCAACTGAAAACAGCCGAGAATGAGACGATAGCCACTGAGACAAGTGCTACAGAGCAGCAGGAGCTGTCGGTAGACACGGAAAAAAAGGAATTGTCTACTGAGGAGGGCTCTTATACTGTGGCACAGATTCTGTCGAGTGACGGAACGGTCACCTTAAAAGACGGAGACGGGACAGAATTGCCTTTTGAGAGAGATCTGTCACTTACAAGCGGAGCGGTTCTTTCAACAGGAGAGGACGGTGTGGTGGAGATCGCTTTGGATCAAACGAAGATCATTGATCTGGACAAGAACAGCGAGATCGTAATTGAAAAGGAAGGAGATGCCCTGACGGTTGCGTTGAACAAGGGCGAGCTGTTTTTTGATGTGAAGGAAAAACTGGCTTACAATGAAACCTTTCAAATAAACAGCGGAGAAATGAGCCTAGATATTCGCGGTACGGCAGGCCTCGTAAAAGCCGAGGCGGGAGAGGAGAAGCCGGCGGAGGTGTGGTTACTGGATGGTTCTGTCGCCTTACGCATAGGTACATGGACAAGCACAAGAACCATTGAACCGGGACAAAAGGTTACGCTTAAAATAACATTCGATTCTGACAACCATCAGATCGGTCCTGATGCATGGAGACAGTTTTCATATGAGGAATTGCCGCAGGCTGTCATTGATCGGATCATAAATGATCAGGCATTGAGTCAGAGAGTGTGCGCTTCCACCAACTGGAATAATGAGGAACTGGTGGACTGGAGTGAGCGTCTGGCCAGCGGGGATGTGGAAGTGTTGTCTTGGGATGATACGAAACTGTATGCGTCAGCATCGGAAGGAGATGAGACTGACGCAGCCGAAACTGACGCAACAGTGACAGCGGAAGCCCCCACCGGTACCGGCAGGACAACAACGCCCTCCAGAACAGCGGCGCAGGAAGCTGCTGCACAGGCAGCCTTTAACGAGCAGGTGCAGCAGATATGGCAGATCATTTTACAGGAACAGCAGACAAGAGAGATGACGGCTGCTCAGCAGGCTGCCGCGGAACAGGCGTGGCTTAAGGAGCATGGGATAACAAATGAGCCGACGGCTCCGGCACCCGCCTCCGCAAGCGGGTCAACACCTGCTTCCGGCGATTCTTCAGATTCTCAGTCAGGTTCTGACTCAGGATCTACTCCCGCACCAACGCCGTCCCCATCCCCATCGCCTATGCCGGCACCTGTTCCTCCGGTGACGAATATCAGCATGAGCTGGAACGGGACGACGTTGACGGCGGGAAGCGCAACGTGGACAGCAGCAGGTGGATGGTCAAGTCAGCCGGTGATGGTGATTCCCTGCGGCCCTGTAGATGGACAATGGGTATGTTACTTTGGACTTCATGTGGGCGGTGGAACACTTGCCATGAATGACAATGGACAATGGCAGTCATTTACGGGCACAGCAGATGGAGTCACCTTGACGGTCCGGTTTAATGGTGATGTGGTGAGTATCTCCGGCGGAAGCGGATCCCCTTATCCGGCATCAAATCCATAATGATATGCAATGTGTGTACACGATTGCGAACAAAATGCAGCTTTTAACTGCCCGCAATCTGCGTAAAAGGAATGGACGAGATTCGTTCATAGTCACTAATAATTGTGAATGGGGTCGTCATGGTCAGAACATGACGATCCCGTTATTTATGCGATGAATTGCTCGATGATCAGGAGGGACAGGATATGAAAGAATGTGTATCCGTCTTGTTTATACTAAGCTTTCTCTTCTTCTGTATGGGGGTGTTTTGGGTAAAGCGAAACGAGAATAGGGAACAGGCGATTGTCTGGGTCGGCGCGTCTGTCTATCTTGTAGTGGCAGCATATGCATTCTGTGCTGCCATCCTGTTCCTTTTCCGGATACCTTTAACGCTTGGGGTTTTTACGTTGATAAATCTGGTCTGCGGCACAGCTCTTTTCCTCCTGATCAGGAAGAGGGGAAGACAGAAATACCGGATCTCAGTATATGATCTTATCTTACTGACTGTCCTGATTACACTTGCCATAATTCTTATGGAAACACATTATGGTGGGAAAGCGCTGCTATGGAATTATTATATGCCGGATCCGGCCGCTCACTATCGGGCAGGAACCCGGTATCTGATAGAGCATGGCGTGGAAAGAATGTTCTTTGCGCAGATTTTTAACGGCATTGCGTTTGAAACTGTCCTGCCCTGGATCCACTTTGATGAATTGTACCATGTATATGTAGCCCTTGAACTGATCCGGCTGGTACTGTCAGGACTGATATTCTACGGATGCGTCAGGAGATATTGCAACAGCGTTCCTACAGGGATCTTTGCAATCATTCTGACGGTGCTGTATTTATTTGGCTATCCGTTGAATGCAGCGCTGTACGGTTTTTGTTACCTGCAGATGGGGATTGACCTAATTGCGGTTCTGATCCTTGTAGGAGATGCCTATAACAGGGAAGAGCTGCCGCGTTGGTATGGATTTGTACTTCTGATGCTCCTGATGCATGGATTGATCCAATGCTATGCGTTGTTTGCACCTGCCGTGTTTGTTGCTGTCGGGCTCTTTTTGATTGCCGGATATCGGCGGAAAAGAGTGCATGAAAATGTAATATTGCATGGGATACTGACAGCTGTTTTTCTTTTTCTGCTGCCTCTGCTCCTTGGACTTTTGTATACCTATAGGGGGATATTCATGCAGGAAGGGCTGACGATCAGTGAGGGGATTGCGCAGGAAGGGTTGATTTATCGCAATCTGTATGGCAATTTTATTCCGATCCTGCCATTTTCGATTCTGGGATATTATGCTTTGGTAAAAAAGGAGAAGCAAAGCCTGCTTTTGTGGATTACTTCGGCGGAAATAGGTGTGACTCTGGTAATGTTTCTGGCGGGTTACCTGTGGTCAAGGGTTTCAGGTTATTATTTTTATAAGAACCATTATCTGATCTGGATGCTGCTTTTGCTGCTGGCGGGCAGATCCATACCAATGCTCAAGGAGGAATGGAAGAAACTTGTAATCTATGGGGTGTGCTGTACTGCAGCTGCCTTATTCTTATACGTTGTGCGCTTTACAGAACGAATTGCAGATCGAGCCCCTTTTCTGGTGGACAATACGGAATACAGATTTTTACCGGTACAGCAAGGGTTTTTGCTTGAGCAGAAACCGTATCCGGAAGAACGGATGGATCTTGTACGGTTTGTCAGACGGGAGCTGATAGAGTCGGGGATTACGAAGAAGCCGGTGGCGCTGGATGCCAGCGATCATGAGTACTGGTTATATGAAGCCTTGACAGGTCAGGACCTGAAAAAATTCCGCTTTTTTGAAGGATGTTTGGCCGAGGTGCCCCTTTTCGTATATCAGATCAACGAATATACGGACTATGTCTGCGTATATACAGGAGACGGCGTCTACAGGGCGCATCAATTCTATTTTGATTCTTTGGAAAAAGTATTTGAAAATGCAGCCGGGTTTGTGGAAAAAACCAAACCGGCGTACCTTCAGTAGTCCAATGTCTATGGATATGTCCATTATTGTACCAGAGGGCATGGTCTATACAGATGTGGAAGATTGGGAAAATGCAATGGCTTGGTTTACAAAGGCCGCTAATATGGGGTATGGTATTTGTGCTCAGCAGGCAGGAGACTATTTTGCATTGCAAAACAACTCGGGGATGTTCGGATACGAAGACTATTTCTTTGGTTTGGTAGAAAATCGAGATCGATGGATACAATAAGTATTGCAGAATTTTATCGTGCGTCGACCGATAATAATAAAAAAGTACCTTCAGCTGGCCTGTTAACGGAGTTTTCTGGAGAGGAATACCCTCTTCTTGATGCGGAAGGATCTATCAATATCCTAAAACGCTTGGGATATGATGAGTTAGCTGCATCTTTTCAGAAAGCGGGATATGACGATATATGGATTGATGTTCCAGAAGGCAGGCTAAACATAAGTACCTATGTAGATGAACCAACTAATTATTTGAGCGAATTTATTGAGTTTTATGATTATCAGGAAGACTACAAATACCTTTATGAGTACTCTTATTCTACTTATGGTTGTGAGAATCATGTTACAGTAAAGAAAATGAAACCCGGATGGCATTGATACTCAAAGACCTTCCGTCAAGCGAGTATAAAGAATATGTGTAAATATATATTTATAGAAAGAGGAGGATTGACAGAAATGAAAAAGAGAATTGTAGCATTAGTACTTGTATCAGGAATGCTGTTTACAACAGCCTGCGGTGGCAGTACCGCAACGCAGGCAAATGTTCAGGAAGAACAGCAGACCGCAGCAACAGAGTCTGTTGCAGAAACAGAAGCGAAAACGGAGGATGATTCAGAAGGACAGGCGTTTTTGGACGAGGGCAAAGCATGGTTCTATGCAGAAAATGGTGTGCAGGACTATGAGAAAGCAAAGGAATCGCTTACAGAAGCCGCAGAACACAATACCCCGGATGCATATTATTATTTGGGGCAGATTGATGAAAGCAATTATGCGTATGAAGATGCCAAGGCAAATTATGAAAAGGGTGCAGATCAGGGAAGTGGCTTGGCTTCTTATGGACTCGGCCAGATATACCGACAGGGACTTGGCGTAGAAATGGATTTTGATAAAGCAAAAGAATGCTTTGATAAGGCGCTTGATGCTGGTTGTGTGGAAGCAAACAAAGGCTATGGCGATCTGTACCGTTATGGTCTGGACACCAAGATGGATGGGGCAGAAGCGATTTCGTATTATGAAAAAGCGGTTGATGGAGATGAGAAGGGAATCGTGGCATCTGCTTATAGGATGCTTGCAGATATATATGAGAATTTTAATGGGGTTCAGGATATAGAGACAGACTATGAAAAAGCGATTTCCTATTATGAGAAAGCGGATGAGCTGGCAAAAACATGGGGAAATCCACAATCTGATAATATTGCAAAAATCTATAAAAAAATGGGGAATGAAGAAAAACAAAAGGAATATCAACAAAAGTATGTGGATGATCTGAAAGCCTTTGTTGATGCAGGGAATGAAAACTCAAATGCAGAAGTGAATTATGCATTTGCTTTAACACAGGGATATACTACGGATGCAAGTCCGTCTGATGGTTGGACTATTCTTCAAAAGGATGCTGAAGCTGGGAATCCGTATGCAATGGAACAAATCGGAAGCATTTATATTGGGAATGGACCATCTATGGCATCTGCCAGAGCTGAAATGGGTATTGCAGAGGATCCGGCTGCAGGTCTGGAGTGGTTTGAGAAAGCTGCGGAAGCAGGATATCCTCTTGCGTATAATGATCTCGGAATGATGTACTACTATGGGCTTGGCGTAGATCAGAATTACGAAACAGCTCGCGAATGGTATGAGAAGGCGGCAAATGAGGGAGTAGCACAATCATGCGATTACATAGGAAGCATGTGGGGACACGGTAAAATTCGAAGAGATCCTGTAGAAGAAGCAGCGGAATTGAAAAATCTGGTTGAGAGTGATCCTATGTTTATGGGTGAAGACATTACTGTACCAGAAGGCATGGTCTATACAGATGTGGAAGATTGGGAAAATGCAATGGCTTGGTTTACAAAGGCCGCTAATATGGGTTCATCTCATGATGCTGAACAGGCAGGGTACTATTATGCATTGCGATACAATCCGGAAATTTTCGGAAGAGAAGACTATTTCTTTGGGTTGGTAGAAAGTAATACCGATGCGAACGACACTCTGACTTCGTCCAAAATGGTATATGAATACATTCCTGAAGGAGAGACGATTGCAAGTGAAGCAAGAAGTTGGTATGAGAAAGCAATTTCTATGGGAAATACATCTGCGTTAACTACATTAGGTATTCTCAATTATTACCTTGGTAATGAGGAAGAAGCAGAGAAGTGGTTAGCCAAGGCGGTAGATGCTGGTGAAGAGAACGCAGAGAGTTGGTTGCAATCAATTCAGCAAACAAGGAGCGCTCAAGAGGAAAAAGAAAAAGAAAAAGCAGAAAAAGAAGATGAAGCAAATAATGGAAGGCGAGTCGGGGAGTCTGAAGAAGATTACGCTAAACGGACAGGAAACAACTGACGAACATTTGACATTTTCGTGAATGATGTTACAATGTGGTTAGGCAAAAAAGGAAGTCAGCGTATCTTGCATAGATATGCGAAAACCCCGGTGGTGCAACACCGGGGTTTTCTATTCCATTTTTGGCAAGGTGGCTTAATCCTTAGGCTGGTTGCCGCTGTCATCTCTGCCCAGCCATTTGCAGATGTAGTAGGCGACTATATTTGCCCCGACAGAGATTAAAAAGGAAATCAGCAAGTCCTGCATAAATACACCCCCTTTCCTGCCAGTATAGGGAGTGGCAACGGAAAGATTATAACACATCCTGAAGCATTTCGATACAATTCTACAAAACCCATAAAATCAAGGTTTTAAAGCATAATAATTCCGTGCAACATCACATCTTGTAACCCACAACCCCAGCGTTATGATCGGATCGAAGCAAGGGCAGAAAGCCCAAAATCATAGCAAGAATGGAGGAAAAGAATATGTGCAAGGAATGTTTGGTGTTTAACGGTCTGCTTCGGAAAGATATCGGAAAAAAGAAGTCATGCAGTTATGGAAACGTTCATGAACAGTGAGAAAGAATAGAGAATAAGGGAAAATCAATAGAAATTGCTGGACAAGCCACAAGAGCCGTGTTATAATGCTTTTTGCTGTAATACGGCGTGTGGCTCAGTTTGGTAGAGCGCTACGTTCGGGACGTAGAGGCCGCAGGTTCGAATCCTGTCACGCCGATTTTTGGAAAGGAGCGGGTTTCTGCTTCTTTTTTCTTATGTAAACGATGATAACGTGATCAATATATATGAGATGAAGTATGCAAAAACAACCGGAACAACAGTCATCCCGCAGGCAAAACCGGAAGGAAGAGCTGAAAAAACAGTTTTATAAGACAACAGAGCAAAGCCGCGCGGAGTACGAAGAGCAGGTGGAGATCGTTGCGGTTCCCTCAGCATATGGGAAGCTGTTTCGTAATGTTTCTCTCATCATTCTTGCGGGTGTGCTTGTGGTGCTGGGAATCTTTATGGGAAGAGAGCTGCTTCAGGACGGGCAGAGCAGGGAAAATGTTGCGGCATTGCAGGAATTTGTTTCTGCGGCACCGGAAGGAGAGACTGTGACAACATCAGAGCTGCCGGATCGACCACAGACAGAAAGACCGCCCGAAACAGAAACGGTGGAAGGCGCCTTCACCGAGCCTTTATCCCCGGAACGCCGGGAAAAATACTGGCAGCTTTACCAGAGAAACAATGATTTCTGCGGATGGCTGACCATACCGGAGACTGTCGTGGATTATCCCGTGATGCACAGATCCGATGACAACGATTTTTATCTGTCTCATAATTTTGACCGGGAACCGGATGTCAACGGTCTCCTTGTGCTGGACAAACGCTGCAGTGCCGACGGACAGGAGGATCACCTTCTGATTCACGGACATAACATGAAATCCGGGTTTATGTTCGGTGCATTGAAAAACTATAAAGATCCGGCGTATGTCAGGGAACATCCCATCGTTCGTTACGACTCTCTGTTTGACAGCCGAAATTATGAGATTTTTGCCGTGTTTCTGTCCTCGACCAATCTTGCGGATACACGGGATTTCCATTATTATGACTATATAGAGATCGACTCAAAAGAGTCCTTTGATGCGTATGTTTCCGCGGCAAAGCAGCAGTCGTTATATCCCACGGATGTCTCGGTGGAATATGGGGATGACCTGCTGACGTTATCCACCTGTGATTACACCAGGGATAATGGAAGGCTGGTGATTGTGGCGCGCAGCAGGTCAGAGGACTGAGTTGTCCGATTTGTTTTGGACGGAAGGAACCCCAGATGCAAAAGAAACAGAAAGCCCGATTCAGAAAAATCCGGAGAATTGTCGGCATTTCTTCTTTGATTCTGGCACTTGCGATTGCAATCGTGCCGGTGAATCTGCTTGCGGAGCCGGCACAGGAAACGGAAAGCGCTGCGTCGATCCTCGATGTGACGGATAATCGTGCCGCGGTGAAGGATCTGGCACAGAAAAGCTCTGCCACAGCCACCGGGCTTTCGGCACCGGCAGCCCTTACCATCAATGATTCCGCGGGGGGCGAGATTTTTGCAAAGATGGATGATCTCGCATCGAAAGCCCTGTATGATACGAATGCTTTTTATAATTCCGATACGAGGAGCGCCTTCTCCCTTTCCGTGACCGGGACGCAGGAGCAGACGCCCGTCTCTTATCAGTCCATGACCATGCTTCTGACGCTGCCCGAAGCATACCGTAAGGAAGGCGCCATCTCGGTACTCGGTCTGACGGATGACGGTCTCGGACTTGTAACATCCGAGGAAATCGCCGCCGGAACCGATCATATCTCTTTGTATTTCAGCTATGCCAATTATTCCCGCGGGGAATTTGCGCTGGTCTATCATGAAAAGCCCGTGACGAAGGTACAGGATGAACGCTCGGATACGACAAAGGGCGATAAAACCACGGCCACCATCAGCAATGACTTAAAGACCGACCGCATCGTGATGCTCCGGAGTACGGACAACACCATCAAAGGGCTGCTGGAACAGAACGGAAGCTATGCCTATGATAACCTCAGCATTTTCACGATCTCGCTCACGGATGAAAAGGGGACGCCGCTCCTGAACGACGGCTCGGCTTCAGGCTACGGGACACTGATGATCCAGATGGCTCTGCCGGATACGATGAAGCTGTCCGAAGGAAGAGTCAAGCTGTTTTCCGTAAATCCGGATGGATCCCTGAATACAGATATGGGTGAGGAAAGCGGCACACCGGACGGGACGGACTATCTGACCTTTCGGTCGGATCATACGGGGGAATTTGCCATCGCCTATTTCGGCAACGCGGATGCGAATGGATCTGTTCAGGTTACGGATCACAGGAAGGACTGTGCCTCTGCCAACAAGACCACGGCGAGCCTGTCGTCGAAGTTTTCCGGCAGCCGTTATCTTCAAATCGAACCTTCTGAGGCCGCGATTCTCCAGCCGCTGATTCAGTCAAACGGAACCTATCAGTATACGGATCTGAGCGCGTTTACCCTGACCCTGACGGATGCGCTCTCCGGCGGCAATGTGATCACCGACTTTGGGACCTGCACGATCACGATGGCACTTCCGGATGACATGTCACCGGAAAACGGCCGTGTGAATCTGGTGGGCGTCAACGCAGATGGTACGCTGAATTCCAATCCGGGACTCACCATGACAACAGCCGGCAATACGACGTACGTGACCTTCGAGACGACTGTTATGACGGAGTATGGGTTTCTATTTGATGCGGCGAACCAGTACGAGATCGCGGTGGAAGGAAGTCATGAGGAGATGCCCGAGATATCCGCAACCCTGACCACGAACGGAGGCAGTGACCGGAAGCTCTATATCGAAGAACTGGAAGATCCCGGATCTTCCTCACTCTACACACTTGTACAGGCATCCGATACACTTTCCGGATATACGGAGGGGGTCTACTATGAGATGGCGGTCAGGGATGCGACGGGAAATGAGGTGGACGACTTCGGCAGCTGTACCGTGACCATGACCCTTCCTGACAGCATGGATCCATCCATTGGCACCTTTCAGGTCCTGACGGTCAAGGGAGACGATGAGCATGTTCTCGATCAAAGCATTGATCCGGTGATCCGCCGGGAGGGAGGGAAAAATCTGCTGGTCTTTACGACCACGCATTTTACCCCGTATGCGGTTCTTTATACGGCTTCGGCGGATACCTCTGCGGCGTCGGGGGATACCGCTCCTCCGGTGATTGTGAGAGAGGGAAACACCCTTCCGGAAAAGAAGGACACGGAGTCGTCCGGTACGGCAGCCGCCGGCGGCTCGACCGGGTCGTCCTCTGCCGTGTCGGGAACCGGCGGGACTTCCTCTTCAACCGGGGAGAAGACGGAAAATGACACTCCCGCAAAGCCTGCCGGCACGGCAGATATGCCGAAAACCGCGGATATGACGACCTATCGGAATGTTTTTGTCATCATCCTGCTGCTGTTCGGCGCATTGATGTTGATCTCGTCCTTCCGTTATGAAAAAACGGTACGGAGAAAGAAAGAGAAATAAAGGCTCGAATAGGTGGCTTTCCATCAAAAACTATGATAAAATAACGTATCTGACAGTGTTCTGAAAGATGGGGCAACAGTAGTCTGCAAGACAGGAGGGAAGGTATGAAGTTTAGAAAGATCAGCACCAGAATGCTGGCGATCATTGTTCCGGTTTTGATCGCATCCATGGTGATCCTGACAATGATCAGTGTGATTAACAGCCGCAACACAATCAGAAATCAGATCGAAGGACGGATGCAGGCGGAGATGAAAGCCGCGGAGGAGAATGTGGAGAATTCTCTGAATACGGTTACGACGATGGCAGAGGTGATCGCACGTTCGGTGGCTGCGACATACGGCTATACGAGCCTAAACGCGTATGAGACCATGCTGGGTGAGATCATTTCCGGAAATGATGCCGTGCTCGGCAGCGGGATCTGGTTTGAACCTTATAAGTTCGTCAAAAGTCAGGAATACATGGGTCCCTATATTTATAAGGACGGCGGCGAGATTAAGGTGACCTATGATTACAGCAATGCAGATTATGATTATTTTAATCAGGAGTATTATCTGAATGCCAAAAACTCCACCGGCGCGACGATCACAAATCCGTATTATGATGAGACCACAGGTCTTGTGATGAGTTCCTGCTCCGCGCCCATCATCGCTGACGGTGAGTTTATCGGCTGTGTGACGGTGGATATGGAGCTTTCCTCTATTCAGGATATGGTAAACAGTATCCAGGTCGGCAAGAGCGGCACAGGGATGCTGCTTGACAGCAACGGTGTTTACATGGCCGGTGTCGATGAGAGCCTGGTGAGTTCCGCAACGCCTATTACATCGGACAGCAATGCAAGCCTTGCGGCCGCAGGCGCTACTGTGATGGCAGGCGAGGAGGGTGAGACGGCTTATCAGGATCCGACCTATGGAACGACGGATCTTTACTATACGACGATCCCGTCTACCGGATGGAAAGTAATCATCCGTATGCCGGAGACCGAGATCAATCAGCCGATCCAGCAGCTGTTTATCCTGCTGATGATTGTGACGGCAGTCGCCATCGTTCTGGAGATCCTGATCGTGGTGTTCCAGATCCGGGGCATTTCAAAGGGGATCGGGAGAGTCAAAAACTTTGCCGGTCAGCTGGCAGAGGGGGATTTCTCTGTGGATCCCATTGAGGTACGGACAGTGGATGAGCTCGGTCTGATGAGTACCTCCCTGAACGAGATGTACGGAAGCAACCGGGATGTCATCAGCGGTATAGCGAAATATGCGCTGAATATTGATGAATCCAGTACAAGGCTTTCCGTTGCGGCAGCGGAGCTGTCAGAGCAGTTTGAGTCCATTCAGAAGCTGATGAACAGCGTCAATGAGGATATGATGACCACCAGCGCGGCCACGGAGGAAGTGAATGCTTCCACGGAAGAAGTTCTTTCGAATGTCAGTCTGCTTGCCGGCGAAGCGGAGGAGAGCATGCAGATGAGCAAAGAGATTCAGGAGCGTGCGGCAGGGATCGAAAAGCAGAGTTCGGAATCTTCCGAATCCGCCATCCGTATGACGGAGCAGTTCAGCACCAGGCTGAACCAGAGTATTGAAAATGCCAAGGTTGTGGAAAGCATCAGTGAGCTGACAGATGTGATCAGTAACATAGCCGAGCAGATCAACCTCCTTTCCCTGAATGCTTCCATTGAGGCGGCGAGAGCCGGAGAAGCCGGGAGAGGATTCGCGGTTGTGGCGACGGAGATCGGAAGCCTGGCGGGCAGCACCTCAGAGGCGGTCGGCAAGATCCAGGATACCATCGCCCAGGTGCAGGGAGCCTTTAATGACCTGACCGGTGCGGCAAACGGCCTTCTTGATTTTGTAGAGAATACGGTATCACCGGATTATCGGCTGTTTGTGGAGGTCGCGGGTCAGTATGGCGGAGATGCGGCGAGATTCCAGGAGAAGAGCAACAACATTTCGGAGATGTCCGCTAATATCAAGCATATTATGGGAGAGGTAACCGACGCGATCCAGAATATCGCAGAGGCAACCCAGAACACCACCGACAGCAGCAACCAGATCATGAGCTCCATCGAAGTGGTGGCGGATCATGTGGACAACATTTCCACGATGTCCGGTCAGCAGCAGGAGATTGCGGAAAACCTGAATACGACGGTGGGACGCTTCAAGCTGTCGTCTGACGATCAGCCGGCAATCGAGGCAAAAGAAGAAGCGGAATAAAAAAGAACATATATGGATTGCAGAGGCGCTGAGGCAAGATTGGTATGATCAGTCTTGCCTCAGTTGTCCTTGTTTGTAATGTTTGCGGCAAAGTGCAACGTAGCTGTCATTGGCACCGAGTACGACCTGCTCACCGTCCCGCACAATACCGTTTTCGTTGTAACGGGCGTTACAGGTTGCTTTTCTGCCGCACCAGCAGACCGTTTTCAGCTCCTTGATGACATCGCAGATGGCGATGAGCCGTTCACTTCCGGGAAAGAGCTTGTTTTGGAAGTCCGCCCGGAGACCATAGCAGACAACAGGTACATTCAAAAAGTCCGCGATATCCGAAAGAAAGTCGATCTGAGCGGGGGTTGCAAACTGGATTTCATCCACGATGATGCAGTCATAGGACTGGATCTGTTCATCGCTGTAGGTTTCCAGATCCTCCAGCAGGATACACGCCTGTGACAAACCGATACGGGAGGAGACCGTTTTTACACCGTCTCTGGTATCGATGGCAGGCTTTACGAGGAGTGCATTCTGTCCGACCTCCTGATAGTTGAAGCGTGTCATCAGTGCGTTTGCGGTTTTGGAGCTTCCCATCGCGCCGTAATAATAATAAAGTTTTGCCATTGGTATTTTCCTCCCTGTTTGTATCATACCTTTTTTGGGATAGGGTACGCAACACATGAATCAGACTATCGTCAATATTCTCATCATCCTGATCATTGTATTGATCGTCTTTCTGACGATTCGCTTTGTGCTGCAGATGGTTTTTTTGAAGGAATGTCCGCACTGCGGGAAAACGGTTTCGCTGGTTGTGAAACGGGAGTGTCCGAAATGTGGATATGTGTTTTTAAAGAACCGCCAGGCAAAGCTGAATCTGACAATCGCATTGCTGATCATGGCCATTGCCCTGTTCGTATTTCTGGATATTCATCTCTTCCGGGAAAAGACTTCCGATTATCTGGCATCAAATCCGTATCTGTGGCGTACGGAGGCTGCGGCTTATGAGGAAATAACCACGGAAGCCGGAGAGATCCCCGAGGAAGTGCCTGCACCGGAAGCAGTGCCGGAGGCCGCCCCCGAAGCTGTCCCCCAGCCGGAGATTCCTCCGGATCAGGTAAACTGATTTTCGTCCGGGTCGTAGGTATAACCGATACCCTTCATCTTTTCTTTGATCGCATCCTCCGGGATCATATACGCTGCGCAGAAACGTTCCAGTGTCGGGAAACGGTCCCGCAGGGCGGTATTGACGACGGAGAGCAGCAATACGGGATCATTCGGAAGCTGGTTCATGGATAATCTCCTCTACTTCTACAATGGTATTTTCCTGCTCTGTGACATGGGTGTTGGTGAGATATTCGTCTAATTCGGAATCCGTACTGTAATGCAGGTTTTCTTCGTTGATACGGTCGATCATTTCCTGATCTGCGGTGGGAATATGCTGCTTCTGATAGACCAGAATGCAGACCAGAAAGAGGGCTGCGGCAGCAAAGGCAAGAAGGATGAAAACGGACGGGATGCGCTGTTTTTTGGGTTTTTCCGGGAAATGAAGCTTTTTACTGATCTGATTCCAGACAATGGAGGCGGAGGCACGGATCTCGGAATCATCCGGCAAATTGGGATGCACGATACGGATGGCATCTGCGTAGGCAGAACCGGTCCAGATTTCGTAGAATACCGGCAGAAGCTTCTCCAGCCAGGGGAAAACAGCCTCATCATCCTGAAGATCGGCGATGTGGAGCAGGACATAAGGATAGAATTCCGAGAGAAAATCATCTCTTCGAACCGTATCGGAAGTGAGTCTGGTGGTCCAAAGGCACGTAAACTGGAAGGTCTTATTGAAGAAAACAACAAACCCTCTCTGTTCCCCGCAGCGCATTTCCTCGATTCCTTTTTTCAGCTCCCGATCAACCTTCATCTTTTTCATCCTATCATAAGCGACATGGGATTTCCACATTTGAAACAAGCGTGGGAATCGTTTATAATGGCAGGGTAGTTTTTCGTTTTGAAAGGAAATGACTGTGGGAAAAAACGATCTGGACGGGCAACTGAATCTTTTCGGAAATGATCCTTACCAGCCGAAAAAAGCGAAGGCCAGCGAGGAACAGGTGGAGCTTTCAACAGAGGCGGAGGAGTTTCTTGCCGTAGGACGCAGGAAGAAGAAATCCGCAGAAGAAAAGCAGCCGGCAAAAAAAGAGCAACCTGTGGAAAAAAAGCAGCCAGTGCAGGAAAAACAGCCGCCGGAGGAAAAGCAGCCTGCGGAAGAAAAAAAGGCAAAGTCCGTAAAACCAAAGACCGGAAACAAATCCGGAGCGGAGACAATCGTGATGCAGCAGAGCTTTTGCGATCCGTCAGGCAGGATGACCACGGTGGCCTACGTGGATTACAACCGCATTTACGTGGAGGAAGCCGGGGGAAAGGCGACGCTGACACAATATCCGGACGCGAAGACTGCGGTGGACAGATATCTGGAGAATGTATCACGTCTTGCCAGGGCGGAGGGATTCAAAAAAAGCAAGGAACATCCTGCGCTCCGGCGCGTGGAGTGCAAAGCGGCAGAGTGAGGGAGACGGTTTGGAAGAATACTGGGATATTTACGACGAAAAAAAACAGAAGACCGGACGGACAATAAAAAGAAATGACTGGAACATGCAGCCCGGCGAATTTCATCTGACGGTACTTGGCGTGGTGAAAAGACCGGACGGCCGGTTTCTGATTACGAGACGTGCGGCGGACAAATCCTGGGCGCCCGGTCATTGGGAAGTGTCTGGTGGCGGTGTCAAGGCGGGTGAGGAGTCCTATGACGCAGTCTGCCGGGAAGTACTGGAGGAGACCGGGCTGGATGTGAGAGAGGCACAAGGCGGCTACCGGTTTTCCTACACCCGGGAGAATCCGGAATTGAAGGATAACTACTTTGTAGATATCTACTGCTTTATTCTGGACTTTTCCGAATCGGAGGTAAAGATTCAGGAACGGGAGACGGACGGCTTTACCCTGGCGACGAAGGAAGAGATCAGAGCCCTCGGAGAAGAGGGAGTATTCCTCCATTATGACAGTATCAAACAGGTTTTTGAGGAATAAACGGGAGTCGGGTGATACCCACCCTTCCTCAGGTATTGCCAATCGGAAAAAAGAGGAATATGATAGGTTTGTTCGGAAACTATTCATTACAGTAAAGGAGAGAAACCAATGGGCTACGTAGATGAAGTACTGGAATCACTGAAGAAAAAGAATGCATCTGAGCCGGAGTTTTTGCAGGCGGCAGAAGAAGTGCTGGATTCGCTTCGGCCGGTTGTAGAGGCAAACGAGGAAGTGTACCGGCGTGAGGCTATCCTGGAGAGGATTACCGAACCAGACCGCCAGATCAAGTTCCGTGTGCCGTGGGTAGACGACAAGGGAAAGGTACAGGTCAATATCGGTTATCGGGTGCAGTTTAACAACGCGATCGGACCCTATAAGGGCGGGATCCGGCTCCATCCGTCGGTGAATATCGGCATTATCAAGTTTCTGGGCTTTGAACAGATTTTCAAGAACAGCCTCACAAGCCTCCCCATCGGCGGCGGCAAGGGCGGTTCTGATTTTGATCCCAAGGGAAAATCGGATCGGGAGGTGATGGCATTCTGCCAGAGCTTTATATCCGAGCTGTATAAGTATATCGGCGCTGACACGGACGTTCCGGCCGGTGATATCGGTACCGGTGCACGTGAAATCGGTTATATGTTTGGTATGTATAAGAAGCTGCGAGGCACGTATGAAGGCGTGCTCACCGGCAAGGGGCTTAGCTATGGCGGGTCTCTCGCCCGTACCGAAGCTACGGGCTACGGATTGCTCTATATCACGCAGGAGCTGTTCAAATCACACGGTGAGGATCTTGCCGGAAAGACCATCGCGATTTCCGGCGCCGGCAATGTCGCAATCTATGCGACGCAGAAGGCGCAGCAGCTGGGTGCAAAGGTTGTGACCTGCTCGGATTCCACCGGCTGGATCTATGATCCGGAAGGAATTGATGTAGAGCTGCTTCGCGAAGTGAAGGAAGTGAAGCGTGCACGTCTGACGGAATACGCGGCTGCCAGAAAGAGTGCGGAATACCATGAGAAGAAGAGCGGCGAACACGGTGTGTGGACTATCAAATGTGATGTGGCACTTCCCTGTGCGACGCAGAACGAGTTGGATCTCGAGGATGCAAAGCAGCTCGTTGCGAACGGTGTGAAAGCTGTCTGCGAGGGTGCCAATATGCCCACCACCATCGAAGCGACGAAGTACCTGCAGGAAAACAACGTCTGGTTTATCGGCGGCAAGGCCGCAAATGCAGGCGGTGTGGCAACGTCCGCACTGGAGATGAGCCAGAACTCCGAGCGCCTTTCCTGGTCCTTTGAGGAAGTGGACAGCAAGCTGCAGCAGATTATGGTAAACATCTTCCACAACATTGATGACGCGGCGAAGCGGTATGGTTGTGAAGGAAACTATGTCGCCGGCGCAAACATCGCAGGATTTGAAAAAGTGGTAAATGCCATGCTTGCACAGGGCGTCTGCTAAGAAAAGATCAGACCAAATTACAAATAGTAAAGAAGACCCGGGGATCGGACTGATTCCCGGGTCTTTTGCTTCGTTACCTTCGGTACCCGCAGCTTACAGCAGTTCCTTTACGCCGCTGTCGTGGATCCTTCTGGCAAGGTAGATAAAGGGCGTATCCAAAAGGCTTGTAATAATGAAGATGATATAGCAGGAAACAATGATGGAGACCAGGGTGCCGGCACTGTAGATGCCTGCAAATGCCAACAGATTGAAAAGAACCGTGTTGACAAGCTGACTGATCAGAGTTGACCCGTTGTTTCGCAGCCATAAGAAGCTGCGCCTGTTGTTGGATCTTTTCTCCGTAAAGTCCCACCATTTGTGATAAAGCCAGACATCGAAGAGCTGGCAGACGGCGTAGGCCGCAAGGCTTGCAAACATCAGTCTGGGTGTATTGGTAAAGATCGTATGGATCGCAGGGCTTGCAAAATCGCTGTCACTGGGGATATACAAAAGCCAGGACTGACTGATCAGGATGAAGATGGCGGAGGTTGCAATGCCGAGATAGACCGCGCGTTGTGCATCCTTTTTGCCGTGATTTTCGCTGAGGATATCCGTGACCAGAAAGGTGGAGGCAAACAGGATATTGCCGAGGGTCATCTCAAAACCGAAGGCATTGACGACGATCAAAACCTCGATATTGGCGGCAATGGTTGCGACAATGGTCCATAGATAAAGCCCGGCCCTGCCAAAAACCCGGTAGCACAGCAGCACCAGAAAATAGGTGGCGGGCAGGGAAATGATCAGGAGTAATTCGTTCATAAGGTTCCTTTCCGAAATTATTTCATAAATTTATCAATGGCTTCCTTTAACTCCTGCAGCATCTCGTCATCTCCGTCTTCCACGGCATGGACGATGCAATGATCAATATGATCTTCCAAAATGAGCTTTCCGATGTTTGTAATGGCAGAACGGACAGCGGCGATCTGGATCAATACCTCGCTGCAGTCCCGGTCATCCGCGATCATGTTGCGTACCGATTCCATATGACCGATTGCACGATTCATCCGGTTGACAATGGATTTTGTCTTTGCAGGATCGTGATGATGGGTATGACTGCTTTTGGTTTTTTCCTTTGCCATTTTTCTTTTTCCTATATATAATGATGCGTAGCGACGGAACAACGTGGAATAGTATACCATAAGAAAGGATCCGGATACAAGTATGAAACAGGCAATTGTATTAAGCGGAGGAGGGACGAAGGGCGCCTATGAGCTTGGTGTCTGGAAAGCGCTTCGCGAATTGAACATTTCTTATGATATCGTGACGGGAACCTCCATCGGGTCAATCAACGGGGCGCTGATGGTGATGGAGGATTACGAGCGATGTGAACGGATGTGGAACAATCTGACCATGGAGGATATGCTGAATGACGGGATCACCCTTTCCAATTCCGTGACGGATACCATGGAGGATTTTTACAACCAGAAGCAGGCCTTGCGTCCTTATCTGAAAAAATATCTGAAGAACAAAGGGATGGACAATTCCCCCTTTAAGACCTTTATCGAAAAAAACATTGATGAGGAAAGAGTAAGGGCTTCCTCGATCAATTACGGCCTTGTGACGGTGCAGTTTCCAAGTCTGACGCCGTTTATGCTTTCCAAAAAGAGAATTCCGAACGGATTGCTGAAGGACTATATTATCGCTTCCTCCTCTGTGTTTCCGGCTTTTCCGATGCACAAGATCGGTGAGGAAACCTATGTGGACGGCTGCTATTATGATAACCTGCCCATTGACCTGGCAGTCAATATCGGTGCCCGGGATGTCATTGCGGTTGACCTGCATACGACACCGCAGCATCCGAATCATTTTATGAGACCTTACGTCAAAACCATTATGCCGACGCAGGATCTGGGCGGGGTGCTGGATTTTAACCAGGAGAGGATTCAGAAAAACATCCGGCTCGGCTACATGGATACCCTGAAAGCTTATGAAAAGATCAAGGGGTTCACCCATTATTTTACACTGGAGAGCGTGAACGCGATGAAAAAAGAAGCCAGAAAGTTCTGCTATCGCGTAGCGGCGGGAGAAGCGCTGATGATGCAGAACGGAAAGAGCAAGCTGGATAAGGCGGGGGATGTTTACAGGATGTTTCATCTTTTTGAGCAGTATGCGAAAAACCGGACGCTGACGAAGACGGACTACTTTATCCGGGGCGCTGAAATCTGCGGAGATATCTTCGGGATGGATCAGATGCCGGTATATGATTTACGGGAATATGCGAAGGAGCTCCGCGGCAGGATCGGGCCGGAGGAGAACTATCCGGACCGGATGATCTTTGAGACGGATAATAAGAGAAATGAGATCAAACGACTGTCGGAGCTGAAGATGGAAAACAGCAGCGTTTACCTGACCGGCTGTCTCTACTATGCGATGAAGTCGGATACACTGGATCTGGAAAGGCAGATGAACGTGCTGGTGTATCTGCCGCATGAGGTGGCGGCGGTGCTGTTTTTGCAGGCTGTCGGATAAGAAGGGAGCACCATCCGGCGCACCCTTCGGGGAAATGAGCAGCAGTGTGGCAGAGCGACGGATGATCATGGATAAGGAGTCATTTTGCGAAAAGGGATTATCAAAGGGATCATTCTGGCTGCGATCTTTGTGGCGGCTGTGTTTGTGTTCTCCCGTATGGCAAATCGTACAAATGAAGATCTGACAAGGGATATGGCGGAGGCGACCCTGCCGCTGGTGACGCTCTCGGACGGGGAAACGCCCGTGAATACCATGCGCGGGTATACAAAGGAGATGGACATTCGTCATATCAGGGATGCGATTACCCCGATCCCGGAGAATCATGAGATCCCGATGGAGATCAGGGTCGGGGCACACAGCATCGAAGGGATCAACTATCAGATCCGCTCTCTGGACGGGGAATTGCTGCTGGCGGATTCCGAGATCACGGGATTTACGGCGGACCGCGGCAGGATCGAGACGTCCATTCCGATCCAGGGGATTGTCGACAAGGATGTGGAGTATGCACTGATCATCAATGTGACGGACGGCGGTGGAACCTACCATTACTACACAAGGATCATGGAATCGGATCGGTGTTATACAAAGGAATGTCTTGCCTTTGTCAGGGAATTCCATGAAAAAGCGCTGAATCCGGAAACCTATGAATCGCTTGCCACTTATCTGGAGCCGGATTCTTCCGGGGACAACTCCACGCTGCAGAAGGTGACGATCAATTCCTCCCTGAAACAGGTGGGTTATGCCAATTTCGGCGGACAGGAGATGGAACCGCCGGTTCCGAAGATCATGGAAATCAACAGCTCTTATCACGTGATCCTGATGGATTATGTGATGACACGGGTAAGGGAAGACGGAACCACGGAGTACTATAACTGCGAAGAATACTTTCGTGTCCGCCATACCAGTGACCGTGAGTATCTTCTGAATTATGAGCGCACCATGAATGAGATCTACCGCGGGGAAAATGCGCAGTTCTACGGCAGCTACCTGCAGCTCGGGATCACGGATCCGGAGGTGCAGTTTATGGCAAACGAGGCCGCGACGGCGGTGGCCTTTGTGCAGGAAGGGGAGCTATGGTGCTATACCCTCGGGAATGCAAGGATTTATCAGGTGTTCAGTTTTCGCGGACCGGAAGGAATCGATGAGCGGGAGAACTTCGGGGAACACGGCATCAAGATCATCAGTGTGGACGAGGACGGAAGCGTCAATTTTGCGGTCTACGGATATATGAATCGCGGCGAGCATGAAGGAGAATGCGGGATCGGCGTTTATCGATTCAACTGCGTCACCAATACGGTGGAGGAAGAGATCTTTATCCCCACGGATCGTTCCTATCAGGTACTGGCTTCGGATATCGGATCTCTCATGTATGAAAATGAAAAAGGCCAGTTTACGCTGATGCTGGATGGAGCCGTATACCGGATCGATCTCGATACCCGCCGTGTGTCGACCATGATGACATCTCTGACAGAGGGAACCTATGCGGTCTCTGAATCAAACCGCTATATGGCATATCAGAGCGAAGGAGAGATGTATTCGGCAAAGAAGCTGACGATCTGTGACTTTGAGACAAACAGTACCTACGATATCGAGGCTGCTCCCGGCGAGTTCCTGAAACCCCTCGGTTTTATGCAGGAAGACTGTATCTACGGGGTTGCCCGGGCTTCGGACGTACTGATGGATAAAGCCGGAAACGTGACGTTCCCGATGTACAAGGTCTGCATCATATCCACGGACAGCGGGCATGAGCTTTTGAAGGAATACAGCAAGCCGGGCTATTTTGTTTCGGATATTTATATTGATGATTACACCATCTACCTGAACCGGATCCAATATAACGGAACGGCCTATGTGGAAGCGGAGCAGGATACGATCATGAACCGGGAAGGAAATTCCATGGAGACGGTGGTGCTGCATTCTACGGTCACGGAGATCAAGGAGACCGAGATGCAGATCGATATGGGAACCGAGATCAGGACGACCACGGCGAAGATGCTGACACCGAAGGAGATCGTAAATGAGGAGGACAGGCTCGTTGAGATCAGGATGACGGATGAGACGGAGCGGTTCTATGTCTATGCGAAAGGAAAGGTACAGCTCTCAACCTACGTGCTGAAGGATGCGGTCGGGAGAGCAAATGACGACATGGGAGTCGTGATCGGAGACGACTGTGAGTATTTGTGGAAGCGCGCAAGGGCCGCAGCGAAATCCGCGATTCCGATTGATGAGGAGGCGATTGCGGAGAGTTCCGGCTCCATTTCCAAATGCATCAGCGCTATGCTGAATATCGAGGGGATCAGCATCGATGTGGAGTCCATGTTAAACAACGGGAAGACACCGAAGGAGATTCTGCAGAGCAGCCTGCGTGATGTCAGATTCCTGGATCTTTCCGGGTGTGATGTCGATGAGACATTGTATTACATCAGCTGCGGTTCGCCGGTGTTTGCACTTTCCGGATCGGATGATGCGGTGCTGCTGGTCGGCTATGATGCCAATCATGTGACCGTGTACCATCCGATGACAGCGGAGAACGTTTCCATGCCCATGGAGGAAGCAGACAGCTTTTTCGCGGAAAACGGAAATGTATTCTTCTCTTATATCGAATAAGGCGGGTCCATGTGCAAATGAAACAAAAAAAACAGGGATTCCGGCTTCCTTTGGTCAGTTTTAACGATTTTAACGGTAGATGCTTGAAAACTATGATTGTAAGAGATATATTGATTCTTGATGTATATCAATGACAAAACTCGGAGGGCGATATGAGCAGCAAGGAAGTAGTCGTTTCTGACGTAAACAAAAAACACGAGAATCCGATTGCAGAGCTTGTACAGGTAGCGTGTCGTTTTGACAGTAATATTACACTGGTGAGCGAGGATCGTCGGATCAATGCCAAAAGCATCATGGGAATCATGGCTTTCAATCCGTCCAACGGTATGACGATTCATATTGAGGCAGAGGGCAAAGACGAATCGGAAGCGCTGAAGGCTATGGAGCAGTTTCTGCTCTGTGTATAATCCGGGAGGAAGAAGATGGACAGTAAATTGGATACGATCAAGAAAGTCGCTGCGGAAAAGACCGCAGAGGTAAAAAAAGAAGTGAAGAAAGCGGTTAAAAAAACCGGAGAAAAAGCGGAGGCAGCAAAGAAGACCGTCAGGAAAACGGCGACGAAGGCTGCGGTAAAGGCATCCGCAACGGTAGACGCTTTGAAAGAAGAAATGGATACAAATGTGCTGATCCAGTATAACGGACGGGAGGCTGCGGCAAAGGAGGTCGTTGCCAGGGTAAAAGAAGCCTATGTGAATGAAGGACATAAGCTTTCCACCATCAAATCCGTATCTGTCTACATCAAACCGGAAGAGAATGCAGCTTATTACGTGATCAATAAAAGCTCTGCCGGCAGGATCGACCTGTTCTGAAAAAAGAAACCTGCAAAAAAAGGAACCTGTATCCGAATCTGATTTCGGCTGCAGGTTTTTTTTTACGCAGATCTGCCAGGGGAAATCCCGGCGCTGCCGGAGGCAGGGAGCGCCGGCAGGATTCCCTGTCCGGCTGAAAGAGAAGGAAAAATGAGCGAACATATGGGAGAAAGGAATCTCTCCGAGGCGGAAGCGATCCGTTATCCGCTGCGTATCAGGGAGTGCCTGATCGGAGAAAAACAATTTTATAAAAGAGTCGGGTATGTGGTATTCCCGATTGTGCTGCAAAACACGCTGTCTAACGTCGTCAGCCTGCTGGACAATGTGATGGTCGGGCAGGTCGGTACACTGCCGATGTCTGCGGTGGCCATCGTGAACCAGATGATTTTTGTATTCTATCTTTGCATTTTCGGGGCAATTGCAGGCGCGGGGATTTATACCACACAGTACTTCGGAAAAGGCGATCAGGAGGGCGTCCGTATCACGATGCGCTATAAACTGGTGATTGGCGGGATTCTCTGTCTGGGTGCCATTGTGCTGTTTTTGACGGCAGGGACGTTTTTTATCAATCTTTATATAGCGGGAGACACCTCTCCCGCCGACAGAGAGGCAACCCTTTCTTTTGCGAAGCAGTACCTGATGGTGATGCTGATCGGGCTGGCACCCTTCACACTGACACAATGCTATGCCGGAACACTCCGGGAGGGCGGACAGCCGGTTCTTCCGATGACAGCGGGAATGATTTCCATGGCGGTGAACTTTGTGTTTAATCTGCTGCTGATCTTCGGATATCTCGGATTCCCGAAGCTGGGCGTGGTCGGAGCGGCCATTGCAACTGTGATCTCCAGGTTTGTAGAGTTTGCCATTGTGGTGATCTTTTCGCATGTGAAGAAGAAGGAACTGTTTACCGGACTGTACCGGCATTTTCGGATTCCGAAGGAGATGTTTCCCAAACTGTTGTCCAAGAGTCTCCCGCTGCTGCTGAACGAATCCTTATGGAGTCTCGGTCAGGCAGCCCTGTTGCAGAGTTATTCGGTGAGAGGGATCGAAGTGGTGGCAGCGTTGAACATCTGCTATACCATATCCACGCTGTTTAATGAAGCGTTTATCTCTCTCGGCAGTGCGACGGCGATTCTGGTCGGACAGGAACTGGGGGCAAACAGGCTCGTGAACGCAAGGAGAACGGCCTGGCGCATGGCATCTCTCTCCATTTTTGTCTGTATCCTGATGGGGATCGCACTGTTTTTGATCGCTCCGGTTGTTCCGGGGATCTACAACACGGAGGAGGAGATCCGCCGGCTGGCCAGCGAATGCATCCGCGTTATGGCAGTCTGCATGCCGATCAATGCCTATGCAAATGTTGCATACTTTACGCTGCGTGCGGGCGGTCGTACTCTGATCACCTTTTTGTTTGACAGCTGTTTCACCTGGATCGTCTCGGTACCGGCAGCTTTTATCCTGGGACACTTCACGAAGTTGCCCGTGATTGCGGTCTTTGCGGTGGTGGTGCTGTTGGATCTGTTCAAGGATATCCTTGGATTTCTCCTTATGAAACGGGGCACCTGGGTGAGAAACATGGTGGCCGGATAGAAGAGACCAAAAGCCCCTTTTTATGCGGATTTTGCTTGAATCCTGCCGGAAACCGTGCTATATTGTTTTTACCTTAACAACAGTGTGATCGTTAATCGTCACGTTTCTTGGAGACGGGAATGGAGGCGCTTATGAGTGGTATTTCAGGAGTTGGACAGGGAGTCAGCTACGGTCAGCTTGCAAGCGGCATCAGACTGCAGACAGCAGCAGACGGTGCGGCGGAGCTTGGGATCGCGGAAAAAGAAAATATCCAGACCACCGGTTATGAGGTTGGCGGCAATAATGCGAAGTCCGCACAGGAAGTGGTCAACATCTCGGATGCAGCCCTGGGGAGCATCACGGATTATCTGCAGAGGATCCGCGAGCTGGCGCTGTCATCGATGAATGACGCGACGACGACGGATTCTGACCGTGCGACCTATCAGGAGGAGATTGAACAGCTGAAAAAAGGCATCACGGATGTCGCCGAGCAGACCATGTACAATACGAATAAGCTGCTGGATGGCACACGCACGGATTACAGGGTTGCCACCGATGCCAACGGCGGATCCGCTTCGGTCACGACGACCAATGCGACGCTGGAAGCGCTTGGGATTGCGGATTTTGACGTAACGGGATCCTTTTCCCTCGATCAGATTGATCAGGCGTTGCAGACGGTGACACAGGCGCGCGGTACCATGGGTGCGCAGTATAACGCGCTGGATTACCTGCAAAACTACAATTCGACCGCAGCTTACGCACATACCGCGTCGGCCAGCCGCCTGGAGGATCTGGATTATCCGCAGGCCATCGAGGAGAAGAAGAAGCAGGAGACGCTGCAGCAGTACGCATTGATGATGCAGAAGAAAAAGCAGGAAGATGAAGCCAGAAAGAGCAGCATGTTCTGGACATAGAAGCAACAATCACGGGATGCATTCGTTTTCGGATGCATCCTTTTTTTTTGCACAGGCCCGCGCATGGGATTATTCCGTCTGAAGCCGGACGCGTGCCGCGCAGCGAGCAGGGGGATTGCATCCACCCTGTTCGATTGAGATTTTTCGGGAAACGCTGACGATTCACTTTTCGTTGATTCTTGTGTTTGGAAAGAGAATCCGTTACTATATAGAAGTGGGTAAAAGAGAGATTCTTTTACACCGGTCAGAAAGGTGAGGTTTCAAAATGCTTGAACGGATGCCGTCTTTATTTGACCAGTATGAAAAAAAGCTGGTGTTTTCCTCTCACAAAAGAAAAACCTATGAGGCCTATTTTGAGGCTTTTTGTAAAGAGCACGGGAAGCTCCTTTCGGAGATGACCGATCTCATGGACACCCGTGAAGACAAGGATACCGCAGCGGATGAGATTGCCATGTGCATGGTGGACGCCGTGAATGAAAAATACCGGAAATGGGGACGCGTCAGCGTGAAACGCCGGACAGATCTGGGGTTTTATTTGATCTATTATGTGTTTCCGGCGATTCTGCTGACAGAACACCCGGACGCAAAGCTTCTTGCGGATCACATCAGAGATGTCTGGAACCGTGAGATGAAGGAGAGGATCCGTTACGCGGATTATGAAACGATCCGCGAGTCCTTCCAGGACAAGCTTCTCGGGCTGATCCCCTTGAAGAATGACTGAGATGTCCGGGCGGGAGGTTCATGCGATCGCGCATATCCGTTCGGATTTTCCGGAAAAGTTCGGGATTCCGCGGCAAAGCGGTCTGGTAGAGACCGAGGGCAGGATTGTTTTTACGCCGGAGTTTCGGTCACCGGATGCGATCCGGGGGATCGAGGGATTCGATTACCTTTGGCTGCTCTGGGAGTTTGAAGAGCCGAAAAAAGAAGGCTGGTCTGCGGTTGTCCGTCCCCCGAGACTGGGCGGAAAGGAGACGGTGGGAGTATTTGCTTCCAGATCTCCCTATCGACCCAACGGGATCGGCCTGTCCTGTGTACGACTGCTTCGCGTGGAGCAAACAGAAGAAGGATCTGTCCTCGTGATCCGGGGTGCAGATCTGAGGGACGGGACAGGGATTCTGGATATAAAACCGTATCTTCCCTATACAGACAGTCACCCCGATGCAGAGGCATCTTTTGCGGATCAGGCACCGAGGGAGGAACTTCAGGTCTGTTTTCCGGAAGCGTTGCTGGCGCGGTTTCCCGCACAGCAAAGGGAGCATGTGAAGAGGCTTTTGGCATTGGATCCGCGCCCGCGGTACGGATATCGGGAAGAGAGCCGTTATGGCATGGCCTATGCGGGGAAAAACGTCGTGTTTTCCGTATCGGAGCAGATGCTGACGGTGCTTGATGTGACGGAGTACGGGAAGGAAAAAACAAAATAAATGCCCCCGGGAGACGAAGCAACCGCCCGGACGAGGAATGGAACGTTGAAGATACAGGAGCTGGAGCAGGGAACAGAATTATCATTGGAGATCGTCTGGGGGGAGTCCACTTATGAAATCCCCTCCAGGATCGTTCTGTCCATGGCAGGGCGCGTATTTGTTCAGTCCTTCACATATAAAGGGAAAACCCTGGATCTTACAAATCCTTCCTTCAACGGCATGGTTTTCAATATTTATACGCCGAATCCCGTCACCGGGAAACGACTGGTATGGCGCAGTGTCACTCTGGAAACAAGGAAGGTCAAGGAGAAGATCTATTACGAGATCAAGACCAGCACTTTCCGCGCCGAAGGACAGGAAGTGGAGCGACGGGACGCGGCACGTATCAAGATCCATGTTCCCGGGATTCTGTACATCCCGGACGAAGGGCGTGAACTCAATGTCGAGATTTATGATCTCAGCCGGGAGGGGATTGCTTTTGTATATCCGAAGGACATCAAACTGGTCGGCGGGTTGGTGAAACTCCATTTTCAGGAGCAGCTGCGAGAGCATCTCTTTGAGGTGAATGTGACGGCCCGCTGCGTGCGTAAGAAAGCCGGAGATCAGTTTTTGTACGGATGCCATATCCGGAATATGGAGCGGGAAGCGGCAGCCTATCTGAATCAGAAAACCCTCGAAATGCAGATGGAAGCGATCGAAGCGCAAAGGCAATACAGCAGGAATAACCCTTTGCCTGCAAAATAGAAAAGTACGCCGGGACAGATCTTCGGTGTTGAGGAGGAAGCATGGAAAAAGTTCTGGTTATTGATTTCGGCGGTCAGTACAACCAACTGGTTGCACGCCGTGTCAGGGAAAACAACGTATATTGTGAGATCACTTCTTATCGCACGCCCCTCGCGGACATTCGTGCGATGAATCCGAAAGGGATCATTCTGACGGGGGGACCATCGAGCTGCTATGTGGATGGAGCAGCGATATGTTCGCCCGATCTTTTTCAGCTGGGGATTCCGGTTCTGGGGCTTTGCTATGGAGCGCAGGTGATGATGCACGTTCTCGGCGGAAAAGTGGAAAAGGCGCCGGTGCGGGAATACGGACATACAGCGGTTTCGGTAGATACGACCTCTCTGCTGTTTACAGAGGTGCCGGAGGAAACAACCTGCTGGATGAGTCACTTTGATTATATCAGCAAGATGGCACCGGGCTTTCACGCAACCGCCCATACGGCAGCGACGCCGGTGGCTGCGGCGGAAAATCCGGAAAAAGGTCTTTACCTGATCCAGTTTCATCCGGAAGTCCTGCATACGCCGGAAGGTTCAAAAATGCTCCGCAACTTCGTCTATCGGATCTGCGGCTGCACCGGTGACTGGAAAATGGAGGATTTTGCGGAACGGCAGATTCGCGCAATCAGAGAGAAGGTCGGAGACGGACGTGTGCTCTGCGCACTTTCCGGTGGCGTGGATTCCTCCGTGGCAGCGGTGCTGCTTTCCAAGGCAGTGGGTAAGCAGCTGACCTGTGTTTTTGTGGATCACGGGCTTTTGCGTAAAAAGGAAGGAGACGAGGTCGAAGCAGTATTCGGACCGGACGGGCCCTATGATTTGAATTTCATTCGAGTGAATGCGCAGGATCGGTATTATGAGAAGCTCGCCGGTGTTTCCGAGCCGGAAAAAAAACGTAAGATCATTGGCGGGGAATTCATCCGTGTTTTTGAGGAAGAAGCAAAGAAGATCGGTACGGTGGATTTTCTGGTACAGGGGACGATCTACCCAGATGTGGTGGAATCCGGTCTCGGCGGAGAATCTGCCGTGATCAAATCCCATCATAATGTGGGGGGCCTGCCGGAGCATGTGGATTTCAAGGAGATTATAGAACCCCTCAGGGATCTTTTTAAGGATGAAGTACGGAAGGTGGGGCTGACGCTTGGGATCCCGGAGCATCTCGTGTTTCGTCAGCCTTTCCCGGGACCGGGGCTCGGGATTCGTATCATCGGAGAAGTGACTGCGGAGAAGGTGCGGATCGTGCAGGATGCCGATGCGATCTATCGGGAAGAGGTGTTAAAGGCAGCAGCGGAGTGGAAGGAAAGACACCCGGGAGCAGGGGATGCACCCTGGATGCCGGATCAATACTTTGCCGCCCTGACCAATATGCAGTCTGTGGGTGTCATGGGAGACGAGCGCACCTATGATTATGCCGTAGTCCTTCGTGCCGTCAAAACCATCGATTTCATGACCGCCGAGTCAGCCGAAATCCCGTTTTCCGTTCTACAGGGCGTGATGAACCGCATCATCAACGAAGTCCGGGGGGTCAACCGCGTCCTCTACGATCTGACCAGTAAACCTCCCGGGACGATAGAGCTGGAGTGAATTGAAAAAATCCCGCAAGCCTTGAAAATATTGGGTTTGCGGGATTTGTTTTTGTCTTTTGAGTACAATTTGAGTACAAAATCTATTTTTTCTTCTTTTTTGAACTGTCAAGCAAGGCATTTCGTTTTGCTATACGAGCATCGTAGTCAAGGTTTTCATGCTGCGTTTGACTTACGGGTTGATCAGAATAGTAGTCTACGATGGATTTCTTCCACTGTTCATAACTTTCCAAGCTCTCAAAGTAGCTTTCAAAATCAGAACGGTGCTCATATAAACTGTCAAGAAAGCTGCACAGATCACCGTTATGCTTATGATTGTCATCTTTTCCATAAAACTTAAGGGCACAATACCATCTGTTCTCGCCGGACTCAATATCAGGTTTGTTTCTATCTACCTCAAATCTCAATTCATTTAGATTACTTATCTGTAATATTGCAGAGACCACTTCTCCAAGATTAGTAAAATGAATAGAATCGTTGGACAGTCCAAACAGCCAATCTAAAGAAATGTTGTACGTACTTGCGATTTTTAGCAGGACATCTGTGGATGGTACAATGTTTCCTTTTTCATACCCTGATAATGTTGATGGCTGTATGCCAAGGGCTTCGGCAAATTGGCGCTGATTCATATTAAGCGTATATGATCTGAAACGCTTGATCCTTTCTCCGATGATATTCTCATTATTATCAATATTCATTTCAGTTCACTCCTTTCAGACAAGTTTATCACAAATAGAATTATACGGCAACAATAAAGATATTTATTTAAAATGAAAATATTTGTTGACAAAATATATTTTCGCTGATAAAATTCATTCATAATGAACTAATTCAGTGACACAGGAAAGGAGGTGCAACCATGGCGAATGAGAACAAAATCTACATTACTGCAGGAGAACTTGCGGAAATGCTGGATATCTCCATCGGACATGCGTACAAGATCATAAGGCGCATGAACGGGGAACTGGAGAAGCAGGGTTATCTTGTGATATCCGGCAAATTGCCCAGAAAGTATTTTGAGCAGCATTGGTTTGGAATGGCAACAGCGTAAGGAGGTGAACTTTTTATGAAAGC
Organism: Lachnospiraceae bacterium; assembly: GCA_045661345.1. Taxonomy (GTDB): domain Bacteria; phylum Bacillota; class Clostridia; order Lachnospirales; family Lachnospiraceae; genus RUG12461. The sequence goes on along the minus strand of JAZRFM010000015.1, from coordinate 13,101 downwards.
AGAAAAAGATCCCAAAACAGGAAAGTGGCTGATTCAGTATCGGTATACCGACTGGCAAGGGAAAAGGCGCAAGTCCATGAAGCGTGGATTTGCAACAAAACGGGAAGCGGAAGAATGGGCGAGAGAGTTCTTATCGAAGAAATCCCCAGATTTCAATATGAAGTTTAAGAATTTCGTTGATCTGTACTTTGAGGATATGGAGACAAGGCTCAGGGCGAGCACAGTAACCCGTAAGCACTATCTCATAGATCTTAAGATACTTCCATATTTTGGAGAAAAGCCGATCAACGAGATATCTGTTTCTGATATAAGAACATGGCAAAATATGATGCTTAAAGGAGATTATTCACAAACATATCTTCGGGCCATGAACAATGAGATCAAAGCAATCTTTAACTATGCGGTCAAATATTATGACCTGCCTCATAACCCGTGTGTTAAAGCAGGAACGATAGGCAGACATAATGCTGATGAGATGGAATTTTGGACAAAGGATGAGTTTGATCAGTTTATCGAGACGATGATGAAGAAGAGACAGTCCTATCTTGCATTTATGATCCTGTTTTGGACGGGGATGCGTCTTGGAGAACTTCTGGCTCTTACAATCGGAGACATTGATATGGAGAGCAGGGAGATATCCATTACCAAGTCACTTCAAAGAATGAAAGGCGTGGATGTAGTTACAGAGCCGAAGACCAGAAGAGGTATCCGCACGATTAGCGTTCCTAAATTCTTGATTGCTGATATTCAGGATTATATCAATAACCTCTATAAGCCGGAAAAGACAGACAGACTTCTGCCTATCACAAAATATTTTCTTGAGCATGAGATTAAGAGAGGAATAAAGGAGAGCGGTGTCAAGGATATACACATCCACTGTCTCAGGCACTCTAACTGTGCGCTGCTTGCATCACTTGGCTTTACTCCGGTCGAAATAGCTGAGAGGCTTGGTCATGAAAAGGTAGAGACAACTCTAAATATCTATTCGCATGTAATGCCGGAAAAGAGAAATGGTGTTGCGGACAGGCTTGATCGTCTTTATGAGGAGGGGATGTAGTGAGTGGACTGGATAAGAACAGGTTTCGTAATCAGAGTATGTGCTTCCGAGCATCTTATGAAGAACGCCGGATGATTGAGGAGCGCATAAAAATCAGCGGAATACCCAAAGGCAGATTTTATCTTGATTCTGCGTTGAAATCAAAGATCATCATATCTGTCGGAAAGTTTGAAAGCGATAAGCTGAGTCTTGAAATCCGCAGACTTCGACAGGCTTTGGAAGATGCCGGGACAGACGATAATGATCTGTATGCTGCTTTGGTGGATTGCCGGGCGCTTTTTGAGCAGATGATCATTACGCTTGAGTGTAATTACGATAATCCGGCACACCGAGTACGTGATGTACCCGAAGAAAAATAAATGCCCTTGCAATCAGCAAGGACATTCATCACTGAAACTTAAGGACGAGCCTTTGTTCCAATGAATCTCGCAAATTTATTATAACAGAGGCTCTCCCGGATGTTAATACCCATTTTTCGGAAAGGAGGGCTATATTTATGCCTATTTTTAAGGAAATCAAAGAACATTTGACCGCCAGACAGGTTGCTGAACACTATGGTCTGAAGGTCGGAAGAAACGGAATGGCTTGTTGTCCGTTCCATGATGATAAGCATCCGAGCATGAAGATCGACACCGGTTATTACTGCTTTGGATGCGGTGCACATGGCGATGCCATCGGGTATGTTGCTCAGATGTATTGTCTGTCTCAGTACGATGCGGCCTGCAAGCTTGTCGAGGATTTTTCTCTTCCGATAGAGACGCATCCTACAGATGAGCGTGAGCAGGAAAAAGCCAGGATGAGGTATTTCGCTGCGGGATAGAGAAGATGACCGGGGATGCGATTGCCAGTGAGAGCGTTCTTACTTACCAGGGAGTCTCGTATGTTGTCGGAGAGAACCATCTGACCTATCGGAGTGAGAAGACTGTGGATGATAGCTTTTATCTGCTTACCCTTTCGGCGATTGCAGAGGAATTGAAACATAAGGGCGGATTCACTGAAGCAAATTTGATCCTTGCCGTAGGACTTCCGCTTGCAAGGGTGTCCGGACAGAAAGATGCATTCAGGGAGTATCTTATGCAGAGTAAAGCGCCGGAGTTTGATTATAAGGGGAAACATTATCATCTTCATATCGAAAAAGTGCTTATCTTCCCACAGGGATTTGCAGAAACGGCGATGATCGGAAAACTGCCCGGAGACAACATGATCCTGGATATCGGTAATGGCACGATGAATATCGCAAGAGTGATCAATGGTAAGCCGATAGAAAAGAGTCTTGTTACGATCGATTATGGAGTGTCTTTCTGCGTCAGGGAGATTCAGAGCGTGCTTTCCCGGAAGATTGGTCGAAGTGTGGAGGAGATGAAGATTGAAGAAAGGATCATAAACGGATGCCGTAACAGGAGTGATGATATATCGGTTGAGACAGCAGATATTGCACAAAAATATGCCGAGGAGATTATCGGTCAGCTTAAGATTTACGGATATGATGAAATAGATACTCGTCTCCATGTTTTTGGTGGCGGAGGGTGTCTGCTTAAGAACTATTCTTCACTCGCTGATCATAGCAACGTGACCTTTTATGAAGATATCTGTGCAAATGCCAAAGGTTATGAGTTGTTTGCAGAGCGTAAGATCGGCAAGGAGGGATCTGCGGCATGAGAGCAGAGTATAAGACCATCCTTGTCCGTTTTCGGAAAGATGATCAGGATCATATGTTGGCATGGGAATACATTCATGACAGATGTTCCAGAAAAAGAACTGCTGCAGATTTGCTTGCAGAGCTTGTGAGGGAAAAGGACAGGGGCGGCATTACCGTCCCTGCATCAGAGGGGCAGATCGCAGATATACTCTCGGATGTGTTGCACCTCTGCCGGGATATGGATGCAAAGATGGGTAGAGGTGTTCTTTCACCTGTGAGAGATGAGAGCACTAGTAGTATGCAGCAGGCGAAAGAGTAGAGCGAAGTGGAAGTTGAAACAGGTATTATCGACTTTGCTCTGGACATGGGCGATTAGGAAATATGGATATCAGGCTGATAGCAATATTTCCGTTCTTGATATCCGGTGGATATCATAGCGCCCATGGGCTTCCGTGAGGAAGCCGTGCGGAGGAGCCTTTGCTCCGCACCAGCCTCGCAGAGCGCCGGGACTTTTGATGCGTAGTGTCAAAAGTCCTTAGGCGTTACTCTTGGCAAGAGTAACAGAACTGCAGAAGTGAATTGCTCCCATAAAAATGAATCTGAAAGAAAGGAGAGTGAATTGTATGGCAGGAAAAACGATATCCTTTGTACTGGGCAGAGGAAATATGAACCATAATAATAGAAAATTCTATAAGGAAAATGTAGACCCAGAAATAACGCATCTTAACAAATCATATGTGGTGCAGCCATTAAAGGCTGCGTATAAGGAGTGCTTCGGGCAGGCATTGGATAACTATAATGCGAAGCAGAAACGGAAAGACCGGAGAAAAGATGATTATATATCTGAGATAAAGCGATCCGGTAATGGAGAAAAGGTCTTTTATGAGAATGTAGTACAGATCGGCGATATGTATGATACCGGAATTGTGGGACCTGATGGAGAGATCACTGTGGATGCAAAGACCGCAGCGGAGCTCCTGGATGAATATGCCAGAACCTTTCAAGAGAGAAATCCAAATCTGTATGTTTTCAATATGGTCTTGCATATGGATGAGGCAACACCGCATCTTCATATAGATTATATCCCGGTAGCGCATGGATATAAGACCGGCCTTGAGACAAGGAACAGCCTGACCAAAGCCTATCAGCAGATGGGTATCCCAAGGGCTAAGAATAAGTTGGAGAATGAAACCTCGATGTGGCATATCCGGGAAAGAGAGTATCTGACTGAACTGGCACGGGAGCGAGGGATAGAGATTACCGTAAAGGGAGTGGATCGTCCCGGGCTTTCGCTGCCGGAGTATAAGGCAGCTATGACGGAAGCAGAGGAATACAAGGAAAAGACAGCGGAACTCCAGATAGTAAACGCCGGACTGACTGCGGAAAAGGAAGAGCTGCAATTGGATGTAAAAGCTGCTGAGATGGCCAGAGATGATCTAATAAAGGAAGCGGAGGATGCTGAAAGCCGTGTACAAAAAGCACAGGAGATTCTGGATGGCGATATCTTAACGAAAAATACTTTACAGGAAAAGTATCTGAAACTGGCTGATGATGCTGTGGCAAATGATTCCGACAAGCCGGTGGCACAGAAGATCAGAAATGCGCTGGGACAGGAAACGGGATTTGTTAAGGTGGCGGAAGCAGATTGGAAAAAGATGCTCCGAATCTTCCGTGTAACCAGAACAAAGGATAAAGCGATAGAGGAGATGGCGAAAGATATGGTCACCAAAGATTCAAAGATTAAGATGCTGACGGACAGACTTGATAAATGTAAGGAATTTCTTCAAAAGCACAATCTATTTGAGGCTTTCAAGGAATTTATAAAACCAAAAGAACAGAAGAAAGAACGAGTATCTATTCATGAAAGAATGGCAGAGAAGAAGATCATACTGGCAGAGCAGGAACCGTTCCGTAAGGCACAGGAGAAAGATCAGCAGAAGAAACAGCAGATAGCAATTTGAAGGTGGATCATGGAACTTGAATATGTAAAATGTGGAGACTATTATATTCCGGCATTGAGAGCAAATGAAGAACCGGAGGAGCCTTTGACAAAATGGGGGCTGATGCGTCGGAGCTTCCTAAAAGAGCACCGGAGAGGCATATATTCCGGAATGATGCTTGAGGGTACGCTAAAGGAGCATTGCTTAAGTATTCAACATCAGGCAGAAGAGCGAATGGATGTTATCGTGGAGCAGATGGCTCGGGCACAGGGGATTGATGAACGGCTGAAGGCATCGGATCAGATGAAGTGGGTGCGGATGATGAATAATAGCCAGGTATGTGCAGAAGAGAGTGTGTTAAAAGAGTTGATATATTCATAATTTGATTTCTGGCGATATCGCATTTAGCACGCTTTATCGCCAGATTTCCATTTCAGCCTTTACAGATAGAAATATGTTTGATAATATAGAACATAAGTTCGCTTTTCGACAATTAAGCACAATGGGTGCCTTGATGAGAAGATAGATTCTTGCTATGGCAAGAATTGTTCTTGCAATCTTGCTTCTGGTAGCATATAATGTGGCTGATAGGTAATTTGTGCTCAAGATATTGTTTTTTAGGGGTAATAAAATGACTGTAAGCTACAAAAAGCTATGGAAATTGTTGATTGACCGAGACATGATGAAAAAAGACCTGCAACGGGAAGCTGGAATAAGCTGGGCTTCTGTGACGAAGATGTCCAAAGGAGAAGTGGTAGGTACCGAAATTCTTATGAAAGTGTGCAAAACTCTTCATTGTGACATTGGTGACATAGTCGAGTTTATAGAAGATGAAACTGATGAGTAAATCCTATATAAAAGGTACGCTGTATGAATGAATTTGATAAGTATTCCGACTTAATGAATTTGATCGGATATGGCTTGGCAAAATTTGATATGGGTTTTGTGGAGGAGTTTGGATTTAATACCAGAACTGCCTTTTATCGATACTGTGTTGATTTGGGACTGGCTAGAACTGTAAAAGCCGTTACAAACAGACAGGATAGTTTTGATCCATATTTTGATAATGGAAGAAAAGGTTGGTATCAACGAAACCAGCGGGAACATATAAAAGTATTTATAGATACTCTTTTTGGAAATGAGGATGCGGCCGGATATGCTCATATCGTAAAGCTTTATATTCAAGATGCAGGAAAGCAAGTAGAAATTGAACAGTCAGTGGTTCCGCCTGCAATAAAGTCTAGATTTAAGCAGCTTCAAGAAACGGGAAAAGAGGCAGAGTTCTATTTTATGACTAATTACAAAAGTATTCCGTTTTTTCAAAATGCTGTACTTGAAGATGCAAGGCTATGGGGAGATGGATATGATTTCCAGGTAAAACTTGATTCTAAGTATTTTCTGGCGGAAGTAAAGGGTGTCCGCGAACGCACAGGAGCAATACGGTTTACCCAGTCAGAATATGATAAAGCAAAGGAGTTTAGAAACGAATATTATCTTGTTGTTGTGAGCAACTTGATGGCAACACCGAAGTTTAGTTGTATTGCAAATCCTCTTGATAACATAGAATTTGTTTCTAAAGAAATAAGATCTATACAGATGAATTATCATACTACATCATTGGATTGGAGTGGGATATGAAAACAGATGTTGATATCTGGATAGAGGAATTCTTTGAAACAGGAAGAGATGCGTTGCAATTTATTATAAAAGATAATATGTCCCCGACAAAAGATGAACGGCAAGATATTATATATGGCTTAAAGGCACATTTTGAAGCTGGGTATTGTTGGCATTTTGCACATATGCTGAAAACGGTTTTTGAAAGAGGAGAGGTGTGTTGGGCTGCGCCATTCTCTCATTTTTGTTTCGTCGATAGTGATGGTAAAGCTTATGATGGAGGAGGAAGATATATAGGCGAGGCCTTATATATGATTCCGGAAAGATACTGTGATAAGTTTATCGATGCCTATAAGCATGTGAAAGAAAAGAATAATGTAGAAGTATCCAAGAAAGATTTGATATTTATTATCAAAAGGTATTGTGATGATGAGGCACTGCTTTATGATCCACGATTTGAGGAATTAATTCGAGAATAGTTCGGAATGTTAGAGGAATAAACAATGGCGATACCAGCAAGTATTCATAACCTGCTTTCCGGCAGGGAAGTAGAATGGGCAAGAATAGAATTCAAAACGACATGGGATCCGGAGGCATCTCTTAAAACGATCTGCGCATTTGCAAATGACCTTGATAACTGGGGTGGTGGGTATATCGTGATTGGAGTTGAGGAAAAGAATGGGATACCACAACGTCCGTTGGTCGGAGCGCCGCTTGACAAGGTTGACGAATGGCAGAAGAGCATTTTCAATAAGTGCAAGATGATAAGCCCTGACTATTCACCTATCATTGATAAGCAGGAGTATGAAAACAAGACATTCTTGGTGATATGGTGTCCAGGCGGGTATGGACGCCCGTATGCTGCACCTAAAACTATGGCGAAAGATGATAAGGAGAGGATTTACTTTATTCGGAAGGGTTCTATTACGGCGAAACCATCCGAAGAAGAAATGAAGGATCTGTTTTCTTTATCTAACAGGACACCGTTTGATGATCAGGTTAACCATTCGGCAGAACTTAAGGATATCAGTTTTCCGCTTATAAAGGATTATTTGGGTGAGATCAACAGTGAATTATATAATCAGGCGGATGAATTAGGGCTTGAGCGTGTGTGCAGAAATATGAATTTAATCAATGGATTGCCAGAATATGTCAAGCCACGGAATGTTGCATTGATGTTCTTTAACTCCAATCCGGAGAAATTCTTCCCCTGCGCACAGATTGATGTTGTTCAGTTTCCTGATGGCGAGGGAGGAGACCAAATTATAGAGCAGATATTCAAGGGACCGCTTCATGTTCAGCTTCGGGATGCGCTCCGTTATATTAGAAATGTCATTATTACCGAAAAAGTGGTGAAATACCCTGATCGTGCCGAGGCAGATAGATTTTTTAATTATCCGTATGCGGCTATTGAGGAAGCGCTTGCAAATGCAGTCTATCACAAGGCTTACGATGAAAGAGAACCAATAGAGGTGCGCATTACGCATGATATGATAGAAATCATATCCCATCCTGGACCTGACAGATCTGTGACGATAGAGGGGTTAAGGGAGTATAAGGTGTATAGCCGCAGATATAGAAACAGGCGGATCGGTGATTTCCTGAAGGAACTGCATTTGACTGAGGGGAGAAATACCGGATTTAGGAAAATACTGGACGCTATTAAAGTAAATGGCTCGCCACTCCCGGAATTTGAAACAGATGAGTATCACGATTATTTTGTGAGCAGATTCTTTATACACGAAGGGTTTTATGATAGTTTTGCTGAGATTTTTATAGGTAAAGATGTGATAGATTCAGGTAGTACTACCACAAAAACTACCACAAAAACTACCACAAAAAAGAAAAATGCCGATGTTGTTATTGAGCTAATAAAAGAAAACCCGGAAATAAGCGTTAGTGATGTGGCCTTTAAACTGAACATCACACAGGATGGCGCAAGATACCATCTCAATAAACTAAAGAAACAAGGAATAATTCATCATGAGGGTCCCACAAACGGTGGCCGATGGATTATTGATATACCGATGTGAGGAAGCAGACTATGGCAAAACGCGATGGGAAAGGAAAATACAAAACGGTAGTCATTGGTGATTATGTGTTCACACCGATTAAGAATCAGTTTAACAATAAAACGGCATACTGGTTAAGCAAGAAGTGGTATACGTTTGCTGTTTATTGCTTTACTGTAAGCAGTATGAATGATATTAGGATGCTGGAAGATACGGGGATTCTTGATTCTTACATAAAATATTTTGATTCCAGTGTAAATTCAATAGAATCTGCATAGTGATAATGGATTAACCAAAGTATGAGGAAATTAAGAGATGAATGCTAAAGAAAGCTACATTTATAGACTACTCGATGGGACGGATAAAAAGTTCATAGTTCCTGTATATCAAAGACCGTATAGTTGGAAGCGAGCTAATTGTGAACTTCTACTCAATGATCTTATGACAGTGTATCGCCAGAAACATGAGGCACACTTTTTTGGAAGCATTGTATATGTAACAAGTAACATCGGTGGGCGTAACGAATATCTTATTATAGACGGACAGCAGAGAATAACGACAATATCCCTGTTGCTTTTGGCTATAAGAAATTATGTTGTAGAAAAGCGTTTGGAAATTGACATTAATCCGGAAAAAATAACAAATGCATATTTAACGGATCAGTATGCCCAAAATGACAAGAAACTTAAGCTGAAACTGGTTCAGGGTGATGATGATGCGTATGACAGATTGATAGAAAACACAGATCCCGTTCAGCATAACGCTGTCACGGTCAATTATAATTATTTCTATGAAGAGATCGAAAAACTCAGCCCTGAAGAAATAAAAGGGTTGTATGATGCTGTAATGAAACTCCAGATTGTAAATATCAGTCTTGAGCTGGAACACGGAGACGATCCTCAACTTATTTTCGAGAGTCTGAATTCTACAGGAAAAGACCTTGAGGAATCCGACAAAATACGGAATTATGTATTGATGGATATGTCTGCCAAGAATCAGGAAATATTCTATAGAAAGTACTGGGAGAAGTTAGAAAAAGAAATCAGCAGAGAAGATATAGATACATTTATAAGATATTATTTGGCGGTTAAAAACAGGGAACTCGCAAATAAGAACCGTTTATACTTTGCTTTTAAAGCATTCAGGAAGCAAATGAGCGGCGATATAGAAGATATTTTAAGGGATATGCTCGTTTATGCCGGATATTTCAAGTCCATTCGTAATGCCAAAGATGACGATAAGGACAAATGTTCTTCAGTATTAGCAAGGCTTAACAAGCTTGATGTTAATACTGCGATTCCGCTCCTGTTTGATTTATTTAGTGCAAGGGATAATGGATTCCTTGATAACGATGAATTGTTAAAGGCCTTTGAGATTATCGAAAATTATATTATCCGACGTGAAATATGTAATCTTCAAACCAATGTATACAATAAACTCTTTGTATCTATGGGTGCGGAGGTTTCAGGATATGTAGAAAAATCCGAAGTGGGATATCTCGAAGCATTTGAGTATGCAATTCTTTCTAAGACTGGGCGAAGCAGGTTCCCCAACAACCATGACCTGTCGGATAAGTTTATGGGATTTGAATTATACAATGCAAAGCCAGCAGTAAAAAGTATATTCTTGAAAGATTAGAAAACTTCTCATCCAAAGAGAAAGTTGCAGTTGAAGAGCAGATTGATGATGGAACGCTCACGATTGAGCATATAATGCCTAGAACACTTACCAAGGAATGGAAAGATGCGCTCGGCGAAAACTGGGAATTGATACATACAAAATATAAAGACACCATTGGAAATTTAACACTTACCGCATATAACAGTGATTATAGTAATTTGCCATTCTTGAAGAAGAGAGATATGGACGGTAAGGGTTTTGCATATAGCAAACTTTCCCTGAATCAGTATGTAAAAAGCCAACAGAAATGGGGATTGGAAGAAATAGAGAAGCGCGCAGAGATTTTGTGCAATCTTGCCGAAAAGATATGGTGGATGCCGGAATCCAGTTTCAATCCTAACGAAGAGGATGAATGGGTGGCTTGGGATGATGATTATGATTACACTGGGAAAGCAATCGTAAAGATGAAATTTATGGGCGATGTTATAGACACAGAGAGTATTGCAGATGCCTACCGTAAGATCAATATTAACTTATACACGCTCGATCCCGCGGAATATGCACAATTTGATAATTGTAATCATAATAGCGATAAAAACAAGCTACGCAATCCCTATGAATTAAGCCCATCTATGTATATTGAGATGAATCTTTCATCACAATCTAAGATGGATGTTATTTCTGCGTTATTTACATATTATGATTTTGGATCAAATGATTTACAGTTTCTTGTTAAAGCTAAGAAAGAAAAGGCAGTGTTTAACATAGACGATGAATCGACATACTCTTCAGTTACAGCCGGGCAGCTTGCGTTTTACTTGATATCCAAATTGATGGAGGGGGATAAGATTGACGCTGATGAATTGGAAAAACTGAAGACGAAAGAGTATTCACGAGAGACATTTCCCAAGATAGTTTACCCTGTTCTGGCGGATAGTCGTGATGCCAATAGAGGGAAAAGCAGCAAGCTCCGCTACAGAAAGACACCGGTAAACTATAAGGGTAAAGATGTTTACATATCTAACGAATGGTTTGATTTTAATCGGGAAGACTTACTTGATTGGTATCATAGACATGTATAAGTAGAGCGAGCAGAATATATTAGAGTCGAAAGATTTGATTGGAGGGTAACGAAAATGGAAAAAATAGTAAACGATAATATAGAGAGACTTCAGGAGATCGCCAAGGAGCGTACTGTAAAAACCCAGAATATAGAATATGATTTAGAAACACTTGTAAAGAAAATTGAAAAAAAAATTATTAAACTTAATCCAGAGTATCAGAGGAATCATAGGTGGGATATAAAGACATCTTCAAGGTTAATAGAGAGTCTAATATTAAATATTCCAATTCCAACGGTGTATTTATCACAGGATGTAGACGTGGATGAAGAAGTGGAGGAGGGAATTTCGCGGTATTCCGTGATAGACGGTCAACAAAGGCTCTCGGCTATATTCGGTTTTATGAAAAATGAATATGCGTTAGAGGAATTGGAAGTGCTTGATTTATTGAATGGTTCCAGATATGAAGATTTACCGCCTTTTCTTACAAGAAGACTAGAGGAGAGGACGATCACTTGCTTGCGAATAGATTCTACTGCGGATGAGCAGGTTAAATATGATATATTTGAACGTCTTAATACAGGTGCGATTCAGTTAGAGGCGCAAGAATTAAGAAATGCGGTGTATAGAGGCAAGTTTAATGAGTTGATTAAGAATTTGGCTACAAACGAAATGTTTAGAAAACTCATAAGTGTGAAGGAGGAGGATGGACAAGATGATACAAAAGTGAAGAAAATGTTAGATGCTGAGTTGGTACTTCGATTTTTTGCTCTTGAAAATGGTGAAATTAACAATATGAAAAAATCGTTTAGAGATTTCCTGTCTGAACAACTCCAGAAATTTAACAATATTTCGGATGATGAAATGAACGTAAAAAGAGAGTGGTTTTTGCAAATGATAAAACTCATATACGATGAATTTGGCGAGAATGCTTTTGCAAAATACAAAGTTGATGAGAAGGAAGGAAAGGATGAGCTTGTATTACAGTCCCATTTTAATGCTGCTATTTATGATGCATTGATGGTTGCATTGGCAGAAAATAAAAGATTGGGAAATCTGAAAATAGATAAAGATAGAAAAGAAAAATTTATGGGATTATTTTTCAGTGACAGTTTTCGAAAAAATATTGAGGGGAGTACTACTGATAAGTCCAAGATTACCGGACGAATTGATGCTGTTAAGGACATATTTGCCAAATGAGTACAAATATTAACGCTTTAGTACAAGGTTTAGATAGAAGATGGGATGAGGTATCGCTTTTATTGAGTATAGCAGAGGAGTTAGATGATGAAGACCCAAAGTTGACTCCTGTGTGCAAAGCACTGACTGTCTTGATGGTGGCTAATTTAGAAGGATACTTACAGGAAATAATAAAGTCCCTGATAGCAGACATAAATGACAACTCATATTTTAGAAATACTCATTATAAAATGAAAACGTACTCAGTGTCTACAATATGTTCCAGAACCAAAGAATTACGAAGCATACATAAATCGATTGATTTCAAAGTTTGAAGAGGCAGATACTAAATATGATGCTTCGGCTTTTTTGAATGAACGTGGAAAAAACCCAAAGCTTTCGGTGATAGAGAAACTGTATGAAAGTGTTGGAGGAGAAGATTTTTTTGGTCATATTTCGGAATGCGAATTTGAAAGGGTGTTTGAAAATGATCGAGAATCTATCGCAGAACAAATTGATGCTTTAAGAAAGCGTGTTTTAAGCATAACAGGTTCGTTTCCATATATATTTGATATCAAAGAAATGGGATTTAATATGAATCCCCCCAAAAACAAAGGAGACTGCTTATGGAGTAATTTTTTAGATTATATACTCAAATATCGTCATGATGCAGCACATGGCAAGGATATATCGCCATTACCTGTGACCGAAATAAAGGCGGCGTTTGATAAAATTAAAGTATTAGAATTACTATCAACTGTCCTGATCGTGAATGCTGTTATCAAAAACAATAATGCAGATGATGGTTGTGACAGCTAGACTTGTGACATAGTTCTCTTAACTTCCTGAGTATTTAACCCTCGTAGATTTAGCCCTCAATGAAAGGAGGCAAGAAAACCTGTAAAATCAAGGGATTCTGGCGTTTTTGCTTGCAATTTAAGTGCATTTGCGATAGAATAATAGAGGGGTAATTAAC
>JAZRFM010000014.1:0-69935 GCA_045661345.1 Lachnospiraceae bacterium | reverse complement strand
GCAGATGCCCATGAACATGTTTACGATCATAGGAGAGGGCACCGGCGGGATATCCGGAGGTCAGAAGCAGCGTCTGATGATAGCCCGCGCCATCGCCCCGAAACCGAAGATCCTCATGTTTGATGAAGCAACAAGTGCCCTCGACAATATCACACAAAAGCAGGTGTCAGAATCCCTCGATTCTCTTAAATGCACGAAGATCGTCATCGCCCACAGGCTGTCCACGATCAAAAACTGCGACAGGATCATTGTACTTGATGAAGGCAAGATCGTAGAGGACGGAACCTATGACGAGCTGATGGAAAAGAACGGCTTTTTCGCCGGGCTTGTGTCACGCCAGCAGGTGGAGCGTAAATGAGTACATTGTCACATCACGACAGGATAGCTGTGCTATTCTCGCAAGCTTCGTTTCCGTTACGCTTCTATCCCGTTATAAAACAAAAGGGCCACCTCATCATCGTTTCGTCATGGGAGTATATGTTCTGTCATGAAACAGAATGCTGAGATGTCTTTATAACTCCCGTATGTTTAAAGTATTTCCACAGTTCGGACATCTTTTTATCATATCTTTTCTTACATTAGCCATTTCCAACGCAGGGAACTTTTCTTCAAAGCCGCAGCCCGGCTGGATCACATATCCATTAAGACCAACAACATCCGCGCAATAAAGGACACAGGGCTTAAGTGCACCGGATTTCCCACCTGCTACATTCTCCAGCTCATCATCGCTAAGCAGCATCCCTGCATTCTCAATGAGACTCTTCTTTTCGTCTTTCGTTTCAGCCTTTTCTACCTGTTTCTTAAGATTTCCTGTAAGTTTCATATCCGTACCTCCATTGGGCAGTTTTTGTCCCCTTCATATAATTATACGCAAAAAAAGTGAAATGTGACATATTTTTTTTAATACCATAAATTGCCAAAGTAAATGCACCTCCGGTGCAGTGGAATTTACTCTTTCACTGGAATTTACTTTTTCAAGTCAGCCTTTTTCCGTGACAGGTCTTAGGATCTTCATTACCTGTATATGCATGCACACGATCGCGGCAGGAAAGCGGCCTTCAGCCGCTCGCGACCGGCGCCGCCACCGGAGATCGCTTCCATCTGCTCATCCGTCAGGTCGATCCCTTCCGCGCCTGCCAGCTTCAGAAATTCTTCCGGAGACTTACACTGTTTTGCCTTTTCCCTTTGCTCGCTCGTCAGATTCCCGAAAAGCTTATCCACAGCCATTTTTTCTCCTCCCTTCAGACAGAATCTCTTATTTCATATTTTACTCCGGCCACTAAATATCGCGGCATTTCATGGCCGGAGTAATACAATAACCTAATTTCACATGCCCTAGAATTTGCCAAAGAGTTACACTGGATCCTCGAGAATCCGACACCAAGCGTACATAAAGCTCTTGGGAAAAACACAAAACCAAAAAAAGACAAAATCGTTCTTTCCTACGCGCAGGAAACTAGCCTTTTTTCCTGGATGAAAAAGTCCCCAAAATATCGTAAATATGCAGATATGCTCACTCTTTACCTGGATCTTGGCACGCGGTTCCGGGAATTTGCCGGATTGATATGGGACGATTTCCACGAGGAAAAAGAGCGTCCATACGTGATTATCTCCCGGCAGGTCACTTACGAAAAACAACAAGATCATGAAAAATCAAAATATGTAATCAAGAAGCCAAAAACTGATAAAGGGCATCGCCTTATAGTATTAACAGAAACAGGCGCAGAAGTCTATTATCGACTGAAAAAGGCTCATGAACAGCAGCAAGATAACGATTTTTCGGTTGATGGCATTTCCGGCTTCTTATTCCTTAACAGTCATAATAAGCCCTATACCTCCGCAGACTTCAACTCGATTCTCACCAACATCGTCAACGCCTATAACCGCGAAGAAATCAAAAAAGCTCTCGACGAGGATCGGGAGCCCGATCTTCTGCCTCTTTTCTCGTGCCGTTGCTTTAGGCGAGCGGCAGCAACAAGAGCTGACGAAGTTCTGACAGAGAGCGAGACCATCGACCGGATCGGTCACACAAACATAAACACAACCCGAGAATACTATATTTCGCACGGATTCGAGGAGCAGCTAGCCGCGGCGAAGAAATTGGATGAAATGAAAAAAAGGGAATTATAAGGTGATATAGGAAAAAAACTGTCAGTCAACTACAATTTAAAAACCCGTCTAAATCCTTATTTTGTGCGATTCTACCGAATTTTTCGGGACGTGAAAAATTTTCCCACTCTGTCAAGAGGTGAGTGCTAATCTGTCCCGGCCGTGAAGGTTTGAGGATTCTCCTGACTGAAAAAGACACCCCGGATGCGGGGTGTCTTTTGTGAACCACATGGTTTGTGTTTTCCCGACACGATCAGATCGGATCCGTGAATCCGAACCGTTCCTTGATCGCTACTTGATGATTCTAAGGGTGCCGTAGAAGAGAACCGGACGGGTCTCTCCTTTGCAGGCATAGACCACCGCAATGATCATGCAGACAAAGTTAAAGATGCTCCAGATCCAACCAATGATGGGAATGAGTCCGATGAGCGCAAAAAGCGCCAGCACCAGTCCCTCATTTGCGTAAAATCTGAGATAATCGGAGCGTTTTCCGTTTACGTCGCCGCCAAAATAAGCAACGAGCACACCCAGGAAACCACACAGCACGGCTATAATCCCCAGCGCCTTGTCGCAGGGATTCTCAGGTGGATACAACGGTGTCTGCGGGGGCGGAGCCTGCTGGTACTGAGGCTGCGGCGGAGGCGTCTGCTGGTACTGGTATTGGGGCTGCGGCATCGGCGGCGGTACCGGGACTCCCTGCGTGTTTGATCCGGTCACTTCCTGGAACGAGTAGCCGCAGGCCGAGCAGAACTTAACGGCATCATCTACCTGCGCTCCACAGTTTGGACAAGTTTTCATCTTTTTTCCTCCTGTTATTTACGGGGAGAAAGGGGTCGTTGCTTCATCCCTCTGCATCCCCTGTTGCGAAAATCGTATCATGTTTCCCCGGCACTGTCAAAGGTGTGCTTATGGAACCTCCTGTACTCTTTTTTTCCCTTCGATGCTCCCCTTTTCCCGAATCTCTCCATGATTTAGGAATGCGGATACCTTGATGCAGCATTTTCAAATCTTGATAACAGTGTAAAAAAAATACTCATAACGAATGATGATATCGATTATTCCACCAGCACCGTTTACCATGATAAGCTGAAAGATTTCCTGTTCATGGAAGATTTGGGGCGGCAGTAACAGTTCTTATTTTTCCCGATCCTCATCGGTAACGACAGGCTGGAAGGCCGTGTAAGACTTATCCTCCAACTGCTGATAATCCAGGTATTTATCGAGATAGTACTTAATCTGCTCGACCATGATATACCTCTGATTTTGTATGAAATAATCCAGGTCACTTCCGGTACCTTCGACTACTTTCAGGTCGCTGCTGCAGTCTATCAAATATTTTTCGGCCAGAATAACGTTCTGAAAAAGACCGTAGGCATCCACCATCTGTTCTCTCTTTACAATTTCCGGATTCTTATCCCAGTATTGCTGCACAGAGGGATGCAGTTTCCGGAGAGAATCAAAAGCTCCGCCTCTTTGAATTTCCTCGAAAAACGCAACATCCTGATTTTCTACTTTTTTCTCCACAAAGTCTTCCATCGTTTTCTGGAAGTTCTGAATCTCCATCTGGTATTCCTGTTCCAGCCGCTTTCCTTCCCAGCTGTTCTTCCAGTCTTTCTGTTTCTTCCCCTCTTTCATCTTCTGATGGAGCTTTAAGAGCTTCTCGGAGGGCTTTGGAAGTTCCCTGATCTGGAAACGCTTCGGAATCTCCTCCGCAATCATTCTCTCTCTCTCTTCAAAGTCATCCTCTTCCAGCGCCCTCAGCCATCTCAGGTTCCATTCGTGGTTTTCCTTATCCTGCTTCGTCAACGGCTCCCCTTTTTGATCGACATCCACATGACGCATGATGAACAGGGCGCCTCTGTCCACCGTCGGGGCGTCAACTCCTGAAAGCACACCTTCTGCCTTATCGTAAAGACGGATGTATTCCTCGTTCCGACCGATGGACCTGGCTTTCTTCATCGTCTTGTACACAGAATACCCTTTCTGGGTAAACCGGGGCTGCTGTTCCTGCAGTTCGATGTACTCCTCCCTTTCCTTCTCATTCGCCACATAACCCTCGTTGCTGGAAAGAGAAACGAAAGGCTTTTTTTCCTTCGCTTTCTCCTGGTTGTATTTTACAAAGTCCTTCAGGATATTCGGCATTTCCGTCTCCAACCCGAACCGGTAGATTTCCTCACCCAACTGTGCGGTTTCCACGTCTTCGACATTCACTTCCATTGCCATCTTTATGGAATGCTTCACGGGCAGGAACCTCCCCGTGTACAGCTCTCCCAGTCTGTCGATCATTTTCACAAGCTCCTGAATCGCCGGATTCTCCTTGAAGTAACGCGCAACCGAGGGATGAATCCTCTGCAGATTGTCAAGACTCAAGCTGCACAAATTGGAACGGACAAATACCATCTCAGGATCTGCAGCGGTCTCCTCAAGCCACTTGACAAGGGTTCCCTGGCATTTCTCTGACAGCCCCATGAGTTTATCATTCGCCTGATCCCTTTCCTCCTTCGCTTTATTTTTGATTTCTTCAAGCACCTTAAGCTTTTCCCCTTTTTCCGGCTCCTGATCCAAACAGTTCATGTACAGGCTATACGCCTGATCATACTCTTCTTCCTTCCGGGCAGCCAGGTTGATGAGCTGCTGATCCTCCTTCGAGAGCTTGAATTCCGGTAGCTTGATCTGATCGTATAGACCCGGAAGGATCTCGCCGATCATCTCCTCTCTTGTATTGATGTCATCCTTTTCCCATGCCCTTATCCATTTCAGATTCCATTCATGGTTTTCTTCATCCTTTTTTGACACAGGTTGATTTGACTTATCAAACTGCACCGGCTTGAAGCCGATCAACGCAAAGCGATCCAGGGAGTCAAATTGGCTAAGCTCATACCTTTCTTTTGTTTTCCCGAGATCAATGTCCTTATAAATCTTGTTGTTTGTGAGTTCCTTGACACTCTTCAGTTTTTTGTAAATCGCATAGTCCTCTTTCGTGAACAGTTTATTTTTTTCCTTTTGAATCCGGGCCAGCTCCGCTGCATCCTCTTCCTTGTCCTGCATCTCAACATTGTTATACTCCATCCACAGGACGATATATTCCGCCAGCGTAGCGGCACCCGTATCGCTGATTGAGCCGTTCTTTGCCTCCTCGTTCTTCAGCCAGTCATCACTGTAGTCTGCGACAGCGATGCACTCGACTCCGTAATTGTTTTTCACATAATTGCAGTATGTGATAGCGATCCTCTCCAGCATTTTGGCCTTTTTGGAAAACCTCGAATTACGGCGCTCATATTCCTCCACAAAGGGGCAGAGCTTTCTCAGAACGTCCACAGACCCCTGCGCCCTTGAGCGAAGAAATATGTTGGCATCATGATCTGATCTGTCCTTTATCTTACCGGTAGCCCACCTTTGAAATTCCTTGCCGGCGGCATATCTTTTCGCAATTGCTTCGGCCTCACCCATGAGTGCATTTCTCTTAGCTGAGATTTCCGTCAGTTCCTTCATCAATTGCTTATATGTCGGATCGCTGCGGAGATCCGCCTTTTTATCATTCTTCCTGAATGTCTCCTTAAAATCATCCAGTTTTTCCTTCTGAACGTTAT
The DNA here is from genome assembly GCA_045661345.1 of Lachnospiraceae bacterium. Classification (GTDB taxonomy): domain Bacteria; phylum Bacillota; class Clostridia; order Lachnospirales; family Lachnospiraceae; genus RUG12461. The sequence goes on along the minus strand of JAZRFM010000014.1, from coordinate 64,236 downwards.
ATTCTGCCAAATACTTCCCATATTGCCTCATGACCGCAAAATCATTTGATGGCAGCTTTACTTCCGGGAAGTCGGCATCCTTCACCTCATCCAGCGAACGGGGATAGTACGTCTCGACCATACGCTCCCTCTCTTTTTCATCCTTATCCACCCAGGTCTTCAACCACTTCAGATTCCATTCGTGATTCTCCTTGTACCTGGGAAGAGGGTGATTGTTCTTATCGAACTGCACCGGTTTCATCATGGCGGTCAGGCTTCGTTCCAGGGAACTCTCTGGCCCTAACTTTGCAAAAAGATCCAGATACTCCTGACAGGTTTCAAATTTCCCCAGCCCTTTGTAGTAGTTCATGATCTCATACTGTTTCTTTGCAAATTCCAACTCTTTCTTCTGGTTTTTACTCACTTTCGGCGCAAAATGCGCCTCCTTAAGTCCTAACCTGTTTATGGCATCAGCATGGAACTCCGCCTCCCGTTCTTTCTTTGTTTCCATCACTGCAAGCCCCTTGGAAACATAGGGTGCATAGGGATCCTTCTCATGCTCCCTGTACTGCCAGGTTTCCTTCATAACACTGAATGCAAGGGCATTCAGCTTGTCTGTATGTTCCTCCTTAGACTCGCTCCTTTTCCTTTTCGATCCGCTGTGTTTCAGATAGGCCGACAGGCTTTCCATCACCTGCCGGTAGCTGTCGAAGGCTTTGTTTTTCTCACAATACATCTTGAGAGCAGGATGCGCCATGTCCAGATTGCTTAAGGCACACATCTTATGGAGGGCAGCCATGAAGCCGTCATTCCCCTTTTCTTCAAATTGGATCCGTGACCATTTTTCCAGCCCCTTACGGTAAGCAGTCATTGTCTTCTGATACGTCTTCTTCTTACCGGAAAGCTCTGCCAGCAGTTTCGCATTTTTTGAACCAAGCTTCCCGTCCTTTTTTATGGCTTCCAGTTCCATGACTTTTCTGTTAATGAAGTCGAAGTCATTCTTTTCCAGAAACTCCCGATCCGCCTTAGACACGTTGTCATCTGGCAGTGAGATCATACAATCCGCGATCTGATTCAGTTCCTCCCTGATCATTTCTTCCCTGACATAAAACTGATCCTCCTTCCAGGCGGTGAGCCACTTCAGGTTCCATGCATGGTTCTTCTTATCTTCCTTGGTTACAGGTGCGCCTTCTTTATCAAAATGTACGAGACGCATCATGGAAGCAATAGCTTCCTTCGCATTTTTCTCCTGCGTCTTCTTTTCCTGGGTTTTCTCTTTTGTTTTTTTCGCTTTCGGGGTTGTCTCTTCCTCTTCTTCCTCTACTTTGTACTTTGCAAAGACGGCTTCCGCCTCCCCGAGAAGCCCCTGATACTCCGCGTGTTCCAGAAGTTCCTCAGCATTCTGGATCATTTTGACCGGCGCCTCGTCGTCCACAATGATCCGGTTTTCATTGATCACATTGATCTTGTTCTCGTTGATCTCATCCTTCACATTGATCTTGTTCTCATTGATCTCGTTTTCAGGCTGCTTCTGCGCCTTCTTTTTTGCATCTTCCCTTTTCTGTCGTTCCTCGTAGAGCTTCCTTCCCTTTTCTATCTCCTCATTTCTGCGCTTTTGCTCCTCCTGGATTCTCGCCCTTTCCCTGTCTTCCTCCTCTTTTTGCCGCAGAGCCTCTTTCTTCTGCTCCTCCAGATCCTTCTGCAGCTGATCAAATGCATCGGCCAAACTGCCCTTCTCTTTCTTCTGAACAGAATCTTCTACAAGCAGGTCATCATCATCATCTTCTTCTTCTTCTTTCTTCTCTACGATGATCTCCTTCTTCGGCTCTTCTTTTTTCTCTTCTTCCTTTTTCTCTTCTTCGATGTTCTCGATCTTCGGTTCTTCTTTCTTCTCTTCTTCTTTCTTCTCTACGATAATCTCGTCCTTCGGCTCTTCTTCCTTTTTCTCTTCTTCGATGATCTCGATCTTCGGTTCATTTTTCTTCTCCTCCCTCACGATCACGTCAGAATAGAGTCTGTTTTCCACAATCTGAATATGCGGGTCCAGCTCCATATTCCGCACCGGCTGTACTACCGGCTGCTCCTGCCGGTTCCGATGCACGACCCTCTTCGGCTGCTCCTCGATCTCTTCCTCGTCATCATCATAATCATCGTCGTCGTCCTCCAAAAGAGGGCGCTCTGCATTGGTCGGAATCTCCGGCATCAGCCCGAATTTGTTTATCTTTTGGTTCCCAAAAATACCATAGTCTCTCTCTGCCACTATGAGATGGCGTTCCATCTCCCCGCCCAGCCAATCGTTATAACCGGCACCGTCTTTATTGATGGCATATCCGTGTTCTTGATCGGTCCTGATTCCGTGATCCTTCTTCAGACGATAGGTCATATAGTCCCTGATCGCTTCCACATAGGCCAGTTTCTGTTTAAAGTCTGTGTTGTTTTCTGCATAGCTGTAGAGGAAACCCTTCCCTTTTTCGATTTCCCTCTTGTAATAGTCCAGTGCTATATGGGTCATCTCATAGTAAGTGCGGAGATGATCCTCCAGGTATTTCGCACCCATGGTTTTCAGGGTCTGCGCACTCGGGAGCTCCGTATTCATAAAGATCCGGATGCCCTCCTCTTCCACTCGCCGCTTCGCGTATTGACTGCCGTTTTCTCTGATTTCCTGCACGCGATTGTTCCATTCCTGCATTTTTCTCTCCGCAGGATTGATGGGCGCATCTCCCTCTTTGGTTTTGTAGACACAACGCGCCGGCCATTGCACATTCCCAAACTGTTCATGGAATTTCTGCAGATGAAACAGGGTTGAACTTGTCTCTTTGCTCACCAACACGTTGATACTGCATTGCGCCTGATACTGCCGGTGGGCAGTCTCATATTGGATGTTATTGAACTGATTCTCCTGCCACTGCTTCTGCACGGAAGGAGTGTACTTTTTCAGATCCTTGAAAAGGGTGTCAAGCTTTTCGTTGACAGTATCAAGCTTTCGCCTCAGCTTTCTTTGATCCTGTCGACTCTGTTGCTCATTGATCAAATGGGTCAGCTGATCCTTCAGGATCATAAAGCAGGAATACTCCGCACGTGCCACCAGATGATGCATATTGCCCGGTTTCGATTTTAGCTGCGCAGCAGCGATCATGCCTTCCATGCGAAGCCTCATAACCTCTTCGCGGCGATAGTATTTCTGCAGCGGCGTCAGATCGTCCTGGTTTTGTGACATCTGATTCGCCATGAGGCGCTGCATTTCCCGAAATTTTTTTGCTGCTTTGCCGGCATCTCCTTTTCTTTTATAAGCGCGCCGTCCGCCATGCCGTTGTGCGTAATCATTCACCATCTCCTCATTATCCGCAAGGGCGCGGTAGCGATGAGCCTTGGCATCGGCCCTGTTAAAATCTTCGAAATAATACTTTGTGCGGATCCTGAAAGAGTTATCCTCCGTATCCCGATTGCGCTCTTCATAATAATCCCGGAGCTGTTCCGCATCCATAAGATACTTCGCATCATCTACTCCCGGAAGCCGCCTGTCCTTCTCCTGCTGTTCCTGCTGCCGCTCCGCATAATTCAGCAAGCCGGGCCTGGATTCATATAGATTGTGGATTCGCTGGTATTCCTTCTGTTTGTCTGGCATCGTCCAAACCTCCCCTTCCCTGATACACGCAACATAAGCTTATACTTCTATTCCTTTATACGACGGTATTGTGATCATGGCAACATCTTTAGAAAAGCAAAAAAAAGACTTACTGCCTGCATGGTATGATGTCAATTGCAGGTAGTAAGTCCCGGCGGGTTATTCACCCGACGTATCCCGGCGGAGCAGATCAGTTCTGGAAGTAGCTGATGGTCTCCTGCAGATCCTCTGCCAGCTTTTGGAGCCGGGTGGCGGATTCGCTGATCATCGCGAAGGTCGCGTTCAGCTCCTCCATGGAAGCGTTCGTCTGCTCGGTGGACGCCGCATTCTCCTCCGAGATCGCGGAAAGGTCTTCGATGATATCGATCAGCTGGGTCTTTGCGGCATTCAGGTTTTCCAGTCTGCCCGCAATACTGTTGGCACTCTGGGCAACGTTCTCCACATTGACCGACATGCTGTTCATGTCCTCCTGTGTGGACGCCAGCTGCTCTCCCTGCTGGGAGAAGTTTTCATTCAGCTTCTGCATCACTTCCACGGAAGCCGTGGCATTTGCAAGGAGTTTATCCGTGACTTCCTTAATCTGATCCGCACTCTGGCGGCTCTGATCAGCCAGATCCCGGATCTCATCCGCCACCACAGCAAAGCCTCTGCCGGCCTCACCGGCTCTGGCGGCCTCAATGGAAGCATTGAGGGAGAGAAGATTCGTCTGGGCCGCAATATCCTGGATCGCTGCGGTAAATGCCGTGATCTCCTGGGCGGAAACGTTGGTGGAGTCAATGGTCTCTCCGATCTCGCTGACAGAGTCCGTCACCTCGCGGCTCTGGTTAAGCAGCTTCTCCATGGCCAGAATGGCACGGTCACAGGAGGCCTTCATCTCTTTGGCATAAGTGTCCAGCTGTCCCACATCATCGGTGATGGTATCAATATCATGTCCGATATTCTCCGTATTGCTTGCCGCATTCTGAATGCTTTCCGCCTGAGAAGCGGATCCCTTGGAAATATCGTCGATGGCGGAGGACACCTGGTTGGATGCCTCGCTTGCCTGACCCGCGGATACCGACAGCTCCGTTCCGGAGGTCTTCAGTTCCTCGGACATGGTCTTTGTGGTGCCGATGACGTTGGCCAGCTTCTGATCCAGCATCTTGGTGCTTTCTGCGATGATACCGATCTCATCCGGCCGGCCCAGGGCCTTCTCATCAAATTCAATCTTCAGATCTCCGTCTGCAAGACCGATGATCTGATCCGCTACCGTACGCATCTGTTTGGTGCTCTTCAGGGCTACCGCACAGCCTGCACCGGCGATCAGTGCAATGAGAGCGGCCGCAACAATAATCATCAAAACCACGCTGTTTATGATATGATATGTCACGTTCGAGCTGTCCCGTCCGGCAAAAACCATCCCGATAATCGAGCCGTCCCCATTCTTCAGAGGTACATAATAGGCATCATATTTCATTCCCTCGATATTCAGATTGGTCGCATAAAAATCCTGCCCGCCGTTCAATACCTGCTGTACCACGGCATCGGAAGCATCCGTTCCCACCAGCCGTTCCTGGGTGCCGGCTTTGAAGAGGGTGGTGAGATTTCGCGTTTTCCCGTAAAAAAGCGTGTAGTCAATGGAAGTCTCCTGATGGAGCGCATCCATCAGCTGCTGATATTCTTCGCCCACCGGCGCACCGCCCTTCGTGAGGGTGCCGTCCTCCTCCAGGTTCCAGTCACCGTCCCAGGTGGAATTCAGCTGGCTGCGCAAATGCTCGCAGGCCGCCTTCAGCTCTTCTTCCGTCATACTCATGTAGGCATTCCTGATCTGCACCGCGCCGATGATCGTCAGAATCGTGGAAATCAGGATCACGGAAACAATCGCGATCAGGATGATCTTAATCAGAATCTTCTGTTTTCTGGCTTTTTGTGTTTTCATACAGTCCCCCTTCTGATGCGCGTTTGCAAAGGAATCCTCATGCGCCATCGTTGATCGTTTCCCGTCTCAAAGATTGATCCGGAAGCCAAAACCATAACACTGCCCGTGCCTCCCTGCGGAGCACTTAGCGGTGTTCACCATATTATTATAGTCATTCCCGCTGCAAGATACAATACTCCCGAAGCACAGGCAGCAAACGCTCCCCCTGCACGAACCGGGGTCATTCCTCCGCCGGAGGTTCTGCGGGCGGCACCTTTTTGGGCTTTCTGAGGACGAGGGGCCAGAATCTGATCAGGTGGATCAGGAAGATGGCAAGCAGCAGGAACAGATGTGTATAAAAAACGCCCACGATAAAATAGTTGCGTTCCAGAAGATACTCCGCGCGGAAGCCGAAGAAGCTGAGGGCAGACATCAGAGCCAGTCCCATCAGGAGCATGGGGATGTTCATGAGGGCATTCTTCATGGCCGAAAGGAAATCCGCGAAGGAGGCGTCAAAGTAAACGAACCGCCCTACCATCAGCCCCAGATAATACATCATGACGGGACCGTATTCGCTTTCGTCTCCGATGATGTTCAGCACCACAAGAATCAGAATCACATAAAACATGGCAAGCAGCCGGATGGATGCCCGTTCCTCCTTGGTGATGGTCTTCAGGGGGATGATGCAGCGATCCAGAAAGGTGTTCAGCAGACAGGACATGCAGATCAGAAACAGCAGTACAAAGTCCTTTCCCTCTCCCCAGACCCTGTAAAAAAACTCCAGTCCCCCGCTTAAGCCGTAGGGATCCGCTTCGATCAGACTGTACAGGTGGTTGCACACCACATAAGCACAGGAAAAAAAGAGTACGGAGGTTCCCGAAATCATCATCTCGTAAAAGCATTGTACGCGGTTTTGGGCCCGGTCAAAAAAGAAGACTTTTTTGTCGCATCCACGCTGTCTGCGGGCGACGCTTTTCGCCCGCCAGATCACCAGCAGGTCACAGAGGAGAATGCCGCCCACTGCAAGCAGAAAAAAAATCACTCTCTGCGGCCAGTCAAACTCCGGATTGATATAGGATTCGATTGTCATTGCTATAATTCCCTCTCATTCGTGATAGTATGGGAAGCGCCCTATCGATCATGTGCCTTGTCCCGGGATTCACGGGGTCCCCAGTCCCATGTACTCATATCCTGCATCAGTCACTGCTGCTTTCATGACCTCTTCATCCAAAGGGGCATTGTGCTTTACCACGACCTTTCCGGCAGTATGATCGGAGACAGCCTCCACTACCCCGCTGACCTTTTCCAGTGCCTCCCTGACATGTCGCTCACAATTCTGGCACATCATGCCCTTCACCAAAAGTATTGTTTCCTGCATCTCTCCATTTCCTCCTTTCAGGGGTGTAAGGATTGTGTTTCTTTTACCGACAGGCTTTTCAGGAAAAAGAGAAGTTGAAAGGAAGCCGGTCTGCTCCTTCCAACCGGCTCCGTTTCTGATCCCTCTATGACACTTTTCCCCCTTCAGCCCTGTTATTCCACAATCGTGATCCGTTTCATCACCTGCTGTTCGACAGGACGGTCATTCCAGTCCACGCGGGTCTCCGCGATCCTGTTGACCACATCCTGTCCCTCGATGATCCTGCCGAAGGCCGCATACTCGCCGTCGAGGTGCGGGGCATCGGCATGCATGATGAAAAACTGCGAGCCGGCAGAGTCGGGATCCTGCGTACGCGCCATGGAGAGCACGCCTGCCGTATGCTTGAGGTCGTTTGGCACGCCGTTGGATGTGAACTCTCCCTTGATGGAATAGCCGGGGCCTCCCGTACCGTTGCCGTCCGGATCGCCGCCCTGGATCATGAAGCCGCGGATCACCCGGTGAAAGATTGTGCCGTCATAAAATCCTTTCCCCACCAGTTCCAGAAAATTCTGTACCGTAATGGGCGCAATCTCCGGATAGAGTTCCGCCTTCATCACCTCTCCGTTTTCCATTTCTATGAGAATCATTGGATTTGCCATTGTGTTTTCTCCTTTCCGTTCCTTACTCTGTGCTGCCGTCTGTCTTGATGGCGGCGAGCGCTTCCTTCACATTGGATACACCGATCAGTTTGATCCCCGTGATCCCCTTCACGGCTTCCCTGCTGACTGCCGGCAGAATGCAGCGTCTGAAGCCGAGTTTTTTCGCTTCCTGCACCCGCTGCTTTGCCTGGCTGACGGCGCGTACCTCTCCGGAAAGCCCCACCTCTCCGAAACAGATGAGATCGTCCGAAAGGACAAGATCCCGAAAGCTGGAAATAATCGCCAGAACGATCCCCAGATCGATGGCCGGTTCATTCATGCGGATCCCGCCTGCAATGTTGATATAGGCATCGCAGGTGGAGAGCTGCAGTCCCAGCCGCTTCTCCAGCACCGCCATCAGCAGGTTGACCCGGTTATGGTCCGTCCCTGCCGCCGTGCGACGGGGAATCCCGAGATTGCTGCGGCAAACCAGTGCCTGAATCTCAAGCAGAATCGGCCGCGTCCCTTCCATGGAACACGCCACAACGGAGCCGCTGGCTCCCTCCGGTTTCCCGGAGAGCATGAATTCGGAGGGATTCTGCACCTCCGCCAGTCCGTCCTCCCTCATTTCAAACACACCGATCTCGTTCGTGGAGCCGAACCGGTTTTTTACCCCGCGCAGGATCCGGTAAGAGGCATGCCTGTCTCCTTCAAAGTACAGCACCGTATCCACGATATGCTCCAGTACGCGGGGACCTGCTACAACACCTTCCTTCGTCACATGCCCGACAATAAAGATGGAGATCCCCAGGGTCTTGGCAAGCTGCATGAGCACACCCGTCGCCTCCCTGACCTGGGATACACTGCCGGGGGCGGAGGCCACCGCCTCGCTGTACATGGTTTGAATGGAATCTATGACCACCACCTGCGGTTTTTCCTTTCGGATCACTTCACAGGCCAGATCCAGATTCGTCTCGGACAGGACAGACAGGCTCTCGCCGAAGGTCCCGATCCGCTCGGCACGAAGCTTGATCTGTTGAAGGGACTCCTCACCGGATACATAGATCACGGAAGTCCCCCGACCGGAAAGATTCCGGCTCACCTGCAGGAGAATCGTGGATTTCCCGATGCCGGGGTCACCGCCCACCAGTACCAGGGAGCCTTTCATGATGCCGCCCCCGAGAACCCGGTCCAGCTCCTCCATACCGGTGGGAATTCGCTCCGTATCGCTGACCGCGATCTCCGAAAGCCTGGAAAGGCGTGCTTCGCTAACCGCTTTTTTGACTGCGGTGCCCTTCCGTTCCTCCACGGTCTCTTCCACGAAGCTGTTCCATTCCCTGCAGCCCGGACACTGTCCCATCCATTTTGCAGACTCATAGCCGCAGGACTGGCAGAAGAATACCGTCTTTTTCCCTTTTGCCATTCCTTACGCCTTCTTCACCTCAACCGCCACTGCTTTTCCGGCATCCAGCTCTACGGAAAACGTGAGCTTCCCGCCGAGGTTGGTCTTTAAGGTGCCGATGGCTTCCCCTTCCAGAGACACCTGATATTCCGTCTCCGGTTCCAGGCCGACGGTGATATCCGCGTCCTCCGGTCCCTCCACGGAAAATGTCATGCCATCCGCCGTTTCCGCCAGGGAAAGCACCGCTGTACCCGGTGTCGACTCATAGACGAGCTCCCCGTCCTTTTCCAGCCGTGTGATCTCCTGAAAGGTTTTCACCTTGTAAGCACCGTCCTCATGCTTCTTTTTTTCAGTCTGCGAGTAATCCCCGAAGCTCACACTTCCGTTCCCTTCCATGCGGATCAATTCACTTACCACAGCCATCTTTTTTCCCTCCATGTCTTGTGTTTGGTTGCTACTCTTTTGTCTTTTTGATAAAAACGATCTCTTTCTTTTTTAAGGTGACATCGATCGTATCCCCTTTGGCAAAATGGCCTGAGAGCATTTCCTCGGCCAGCGGATCCTCGATCTTGCTCTGGATCATGCGTCTCAAGGGTCTTGCACCGTATTTGGGATCATATGCCTTGTCCACGATGTAGGCCTTGACGGTTTCCGTAATCTTCAGTGTGATCTCCATCTGGGTCTTACACCGGGAGATCAGATTCTTGCCGAGAAGAGTGACGATGGCTTTCATGTCTTTTTTGTTCAGAGCGCGGAATACCAGCGTCTCATCGATCCGGTTCAAAAACTCCGGTTTGAAGATCCGCTGCACTTCCTCCATGACGCCGCTCTTCATCCGTTCGTAAAGCTGTTTTTCATCGTTGTTGGTGCCAAACCCGAGGTGTTTGGGTGCGATAATGGACTGCGCCCCCGCATTGCTCGTCATAATAATGATGGTGTTTTTAAAATCCACCTTCCGCCCCTGGGCATCCGTGATCCTCCCGTCATCCAGCACCTGCAGAAGAACGTTGAACACATCCGGATGCGCTTTTTCGATCTCATCAAACAGGATGACGGAATAGGGATGGCGCCGCACCTTTTCGCTGAGCTGACCGCCCTCATCGTATCCCACATAGCCCGGCGGCGATCCGATCATCTTGCTGACACTGTGCTTCTCCATGTATTCCGACATATCGACACGGATCATGGCAGATTCATCTCCGAACATGGCCTCCGCCAGAGCCTTGGAAAGCTCCGTCTTTCCGACACCTGTGGGACCGAGGAACAGGAAGGAACCAATGGGGCGGTTGGGATCCTTGAGACCCACCCTGCCGCGGCGTACGGCACGTGCCACGGCGGATACCGCCTCCTCCTGCCCGATCACGCGCTTTTCCAGAATCTTTTCCATACGGGAAAGCCGGGCGGCTTCGCCTTCTGTCAGCTTCTTTACCGGAATCTTCGTCCAGCCGGCCACAATCTCTGCAATATCATTTTCCGTTACCACGGGACGCCTTTTGACGGCATCCCTCCTGTGACGGATCAGCACTTTTTTGTATTTCTCATTCAGGGCTTCCCGTGCCCGCTTCGCTTCGGAAGCATCCGCAAACCGCTGCTCCTTCAGGGCCGTCTCCAGATCAGCCGAAAGGGTTTTCAGTTCCTTTTCCATGGCAAGGAGATTCTTCGGCATCCGCATACCGCCGATCCGCGCACGGGATCCGGCCTCATCCATCAGATCAATCGCCTTGTCCGGCAGGAAACGGTCATTGATATACCGTGCCGAAAGGGAGGCGCAGGCATGCAGGCTTTCGTCCGTAATGGTCACCTGATGATGATCCTCATAACGTCCGCGGATCCCCTTTAAGATGGCAACCGTCTCCTCCACCGTCGGTTCGGCTACCTCTACAGGCTGAAATCGCCGTTCCAGGGCAGCGTCCTTCTCCACATATTTCCGGTACTCCTCGATGGTGGTGGCGCCGATGAGCTGTAATTCTCCCCGGGCAAGGGCGGGTTTCAGCATACTGGACGCATCGATGGCGCCCTCCGCACCGCCGGCTCCGATCAGGGTATGGATCTCATCCAGAAACAGAATCACGTTTCCGGCGTTGATCACTTCCGCGACCACGCGCTTGATCCGTTCCTCAAATTCTCCCCGGTATTTGGAGCCTGCCACCATTCCGGAAAGATCCAGGGAAACCACCCGTTTCCCGGCCACCGTCTCCGGAACAAGCCCGGCTATGATCCGCTCCGCCAGCCCCTCTGTGATCGCGGTCTTCCCGACACCCGGTTCTCCCACGAGGCAGGGGTTGTTTTTGGTTCTGCGGGAAAGGATCTGGATCACCCGTCCGATCTCCTCCTCCCGTCCGATCACGGGATCCAGGTCTCCGTTTGCGGCGAGCTCCGTCAGATCTCTGGAATAGCGGTCAAGGGTCGGTGTCCCGCTTTGGTTCCTTTCCATGGGACGTCCGTTTTGAAAGTCATCTTTATAAAGGTTCCCATCCTCTCCGATGGCAACAAGAGTCTCCACATAAATCTTCTGGAGATTGATGGACATGGTATTCAAAAGACGGACTGCTGCGCAATCCGTCTCTTTGACCAGGGAAAGAAGCAGATGCTCCGTGCCGATCATATCACTGTGAAAACGTTCCGCTTCCGACTCTGCACGCGAAAGCACCATGGAGAGTCTCGGAGACACCCCGTCCGGTTCCTTCAGCATCACATCCGAGGAGGGCGCAATCAGATTCTCGATCAGCTCCACCAGCTTCTCCTCTTCCATGCCGGCTTCCAGCAGTACCTTCGCCGCCACGCCGGTGCCTTCCCGGATCAGTGCCACCAATAGATGCTCGGTTCCGATATAATTATGATGCATGCTCTGGGAGATGCGTCCCGCCAGCTCCATCACTCGTTTTGCTTTTTCTGTATATGGCTTTGACATGGTATCCTCCGCGGATCAAAGATCATTCAGATCCAAAACGGTCAGATCTTCATCCTTATCCTGATCGCCGTCTGCCTGGGATCCCGCTTCCCCCTTCTTCGGCTTTCTGGCGCGTTTCTTCGGTTTCTCATGCTTCTCCTCCGGCAGCTCCTCTTCCGCAGGCTCCTCCGGTTCGTCTGCAAAAGCTCCCTCTGCCGGCTCCTCCGATTCGTCCGCGAAAGCTTCCTCCGCCGGCTCCTCCGGTTCGTCCGCGAAAGCTTCCTCCTCCTGTTCCACGGCTAAGTCTTCTTCCGCAGGCTCCTCGTAGAGATCCTCTTCGACAGGGGCTATGGGGTCCTCTTCCGTCTCCTCGGGATCTGCCAGTTCTTCCCACAGGCTCTTATCTTCCTCGTCCTCCTCCGGGGACACGCCGACCCCTTCTCTTGCTTTTTTCAGCTGTACGCCGAAGACAATAAGCAGGATCAGCAGCACCAGGAATCCGGCTCCGATCCCGATCAGAATCATGCGTGTCAGCTTCCTGAACTGTGTAAACTCCTCCTTCAGCGCCTGCAGCTCTGCCCCGCCATTGCCGGAGGCAGCAGGATTCTGCGGTGCCTCGGCAAGGACCAGCTCCTCCGTGACGCCGGAATACCGCTGATAGGTCTCTTCTCCGAGATCATATTGATACCAGTCCTCTTTCCCGTCATTGTTGACCGCATACATCAGGTAAAAATCCGACATATCCGCAGCATACACCTCTGTCGTCCCGAAAAGCTCCTCAAACAGCATCCCCACCGCAGAGGGATCAAAATCCTCTTCCTCGGACAGGGCAGGCTCCGGCTTAGCGCCGTCCGTCCCGTCCGAAAGCTTCTGAAACGCCGTTACTCCGCCCTGTCCGTTCAGATCCAGCGTCAGACCCACATAGCCGGCGGGAAGCTCAGCTGCTGCGGGCGGTGCCAGAACGATGATATACCTGTCACCGTTCTGCAGCTTCACATAGGGAGAAAACTGACCGGTAATCCGGTTGTATACATAGATTTCTTCCGCTCCGTCCTCTGTCCGCAGAGACACCAGATAGATGTCACTGTTTTTCTCAAATCGCATCGCTGGAAAGCTCCCGCCCTGATAGGAAAGGGTGTCCGATACGAAGTCAGGCTCCTCAAATGCAGGGGGGAACGTATCCGCAATCCTGTAGAGCACGCCGTCCAGTATGACTTCTTCCGGATTCTCGGAAACCTGCTGGGAAGCAGCCGTTCCCTCCGCTCCTTCCTGACCGGACAGAGCCGCCGTCGCGATGCTCTGTGCCTCCTGCACGCTCTGTCCTTCCTCGGCGCGTACAACATGAATGGTATAGGTCTCCGTGGCGCCGCTGTCTGCACGCACGGTCACGGTAACCGGGTTGTCACCGACGGAAAGCTGACTGTTGCCGGACAGGGACTGTACCGTCGCACTGCTTTCTGCCGGCTTTGCGTTCACTGCGATGCTGGTGGTCTCATAAGGCACCACCGTGGTGTATTCTCTGGTGGCCGGTGTAAAGGCAGGCGTCAGCGTGCCTTCGGAAACCGCGAGAGAAGAAAGATCCGTACCGGCGGCTCTGGTGGCGGGGGCATTGACCGTGACCGTTTTCTTCGCACCGGTCATCTTCGTCAATTCCTCGGCGGACTCATAAGCAACCCCGTCCTCGCCCGTCACTGCAATTTCACTTTCTCCGGTGCCGATAGCCCTCAGCGTGATGGAGGCCTGGTTGGTCGTCACACTCACCAGCCCGCTTCCCGCACCGCAGGTTTCGGAACAGCCGACAAAGGAAAAGACGGAGGCATCATAGGTGACACGCATGACGGAAACCGCTTCCTTTCCGTCGGAGGTCTTCGCAGACACGGTTACCGTCAGGCTCTCTCCCTGCGTAATGGTCTCGCTTGAAACGGACAGCTCCAGAACGCCGTCCGCCGCGGCAACCGACCATGCATTTCCAAATATCATGACTGCGCACAGTATCATGCCGGTCAAAATTTTTCCGATCTTCTTCATGCTTTTTCCTCCGCCCTCTTATCCGTAAACACCTGCTATTGCACGATCCTCTGGATCCCGAGGATGTGCTTCTTTAAATAGATCAGGTCCACATTATTCACTACACCGTCATGGTTGATATCCGCTGCCTGTTCCGCTCTTTCGGAAAGCGTAACCAGGCCGAGGATCCGTTTCTGCAGCCATACCAGATCCAGATTGCTGATCCGGCCGTCTCCGTTGAGATCACCCGGCATGAGAGGTGCGCCGGTGTTGCTCTGGGGGCTCTCGCCGGTTGGTGCAGCCACGCCGTCCTCCGCGGTCTCACTGCTCTCACTGCTTTGGGGACTCTCGCCGGTCTCCGGGCTTTCTTCGCTCTGACCGTTCTCACTGTCCTGACCGCTCTCGCTGCCCTCTGCGCTCTCACTGCTCTCACTGTTCTGACCGGTCTCTCCGCCTTGCGCGGTTTCACCGCTCTCGCTGCTCTGACCGGTCTCTCCGCCTTGCGCGGTCTCACCGCTCTCGCTGCCCTGACCGGTCTCACTGTCCTGACCGCTCTCGCTGCCCTCTCCCGGCGTCTCCGGCGTCGGTACCACGATGGCTTCCGGTACAGACCGCACCACCAGCAGGTGATAGTCTCTGGGGTTTTGGTCCTGGGAGGTACAGGTAACCGTGATCTCGTTATTCCCGTAGCTCAGGGGATAGGACCCGGCACCGCTGATCCCGGAGGTTTGCGCGATGGAAGAAGCGGTTATGGTAATGTCTGACACACCCTGTCCCACATACAGGCTGTACTCCGTCACGCCCGGTGAAAACGCGGGGGTCAGCGCATATCCGTTGATCCCGAGACCGGAAAGCCAGTTGTTCTGATTTCCGGTATCCGTGAAGCCGCAGGGCTCCTCCGGCATGTTCTGATACACGGGAATCCGGAAGACATAGGCCTGATGAAGATCGGAATAGGCTCTCTTCATCTGAACACCCTCATTCTGGGCTGCCAGGAGGTTTGTCATATACTGGTGCGTATAAAGCCGGGAACGGTCCACGACATTGAATTTTTCAAAGTACAACGTATTCTGTCCGGCTGCAACGTAGCGGTTGGCCAGGATCTCGGAGCCGCCGAAAAGCGACCGGTAACGGGTGTTCCATCCGGCTCTCTGGGCGTAGCTCAGACCGTTGGACAGGATGGTCCCCGTGGATGTCTGATAGGCATTGATGTTGAAATAATTGAAAAACCCTTCAAACCCTTCACTGGTACCGGAGATCATGGGACTCGTGCCTGCGGTCCCCTGCTCCTGCCGGACACGCGCCGCCAGATGATAGGGGCTGACGGAAAGCTGGGACCCGATGGAGGCAAAGGTCTGCGCATAATCCAGCGTCGTCCCGTCCGTATCCGTCACCGGCTGGGCCATGAAGGTATTGGAAAGGACGGATCTCACCCCATCCGCCGTCTGATAGGGTTGATAGTCCAGTGTCTCAAACTGGAACACATGCGTATCGGAGAGATAATTCCTGGGATCCATCACATAGGCGATATAACGGCTGTTTGCCGCCACCCAGTTTCCGTCCAGCAAAGCCCAGGTATTGGTAGCCCAATCATAGACGGTGGGATCCGTCGATTTGGTGGCATCGGAAAAGCTGACCGGTACCAGATTACGCCCCGGCACGCTCTCCCCCGCAATCACCTGCTCCCAGTCCAAACCGGTATTCACCGGTACAAACTGCCATTCCGGATATTTCCGGTGCATGGTGGCAAGGTATACCGCATAGGAGTGCGGGAAACCCGCCGATTCCATCTCCGCGACGGCTTCCGGATCGTCCGCCGCCACGGGGGACGAAACCGCCACGTAGGAGCTGTGCATATAGCCGCTGTAGGTCTGCCCGTTTTTGGAGAATGTCACCGCATACCAGATACTGCCGTCCGATCCGGTCTCCTGACCGGTGATGGTCACGGAAGTCCCCATCGTGATCTGCGTGACTCTCCCTGTATCCGTGCCGGCGCCGCTGCGGACATTCACAACATCTCCCGTCACGGTACCGCTCGTCTCCGCAGATGAGCCTGTCTCCTCGGGGAGTTCCGCTCCCCCCGTGCCGGCAGAGGGCACTTCCTCCTCCGTCGTATCCGGCTCTTCCGAAGGAGCTGTCTCTTCCGCCGGTTCCTCCGATCCGTCGCCGGCGTCTCCCCCGCTTTCAGCAGCAGAGTCCGAACCGTCATTTCCGGCCCCGGCCTCCTGTGCCTCTCCGACCCGCAGCAGGTCTCCTCTCACCCATCCGGAATACGTCGTGTCTCCGTCGGTATAGGTGACCCGGTACCATGTACAGCCGTCTGTCCCGATCCCTTCCTCACGGACGGTCACTGTGGTCCCGTGGGTGAGGGAAGTCTCGACCTCCGCTGTCGTGGAGGCTTCCGAACGGATAAAAACAGCACCGCCCCCGGTCTGGGTATTCACCACGCCGGTTCTGACCGTGTCTGCATAAACCGTGTCCCTCATCCCCGGTGAAAGAGATAAGCCGGTCACCGCTGCTGCCAGAATCATTGCCTGTATCCACTTATTTTTCCCGAAAATACCTACTTTCACATATTCAAGTATAAACAACACCCCAGTCACCGTCAACCTAAATCTGGTGTCTGGGGAATGGGGTATTACAAGATATATGATGCAGATCCGTCCCGAAAGGACGGGGTATTCACCCGGCTGTGATCCATCAAAGCAGGTGGAATCTCCGTTTCAGCTCCGAGATCGCGCGTCCGCCGCCGATGATCACGGTAGCGATGAAGAAGAAGGCTGTAATGCCGAGGGTGACCCAGATCAGCCGGGGTCTGCTGATGATCCCGAAATGGGCAAGAACCGCGCCGATCACTGCCAGGGAAAGCATGAAGAGCTGCCAGGGAATATAGCTCTGCCAGTTCCGGAAATTCACGATCATCAGTACCAGCGCCACCACATCAATCGCCAGGATCATGATGGGATAGGCAAAGTTCAAAGACCACCGCGGAAACCCGTACACCGCGTCCACCATCAGCAGGTAAAGGAAGCCGGAAAACACCACGGTAAAGGTCTTGATATGGTATCCGTACTCATTTTCCACGACCACCTTCAGGATGATATAGACCAGTACCAGAGCGCCGGCCACCACCAGACACCATAACCGCTGAGTGATCTCGTAATCGTAGTAATTGGCGCCGATGCAGATCAGTACGGTCATAATCGCCAGCGTCACATAGATCCGTGCCGCGATACTGATCTTTTTCGTGATCCTGACGATATCCGGATATCTGTTCGTCTCGTCATGGGGATGCTCCAGCGCAAATCCGCAAAGAGGGCAGACCTCGGTATCATCTTTGATTTCAATGCCGCAATGTTTGCAGAAACTCATACACTTTTCCTCGTCTTTCTGTTTTCATCCTTCCGGGTGCCGCCGGAAAGGGCGCAATCCCGTCACTTATAATACACGCCGTTGGTGGTGATGGAGACGGTCAGCCCGTAATCCGTCATGGTCTTGATAAAGCGTCGTTCCACCTGGGTGTCCCTGAATAACGATGCAAACGTATATGCCAGGGTGTCGCCGTATGAGCAGATGGTGCCCTTTAAGTACTGTCCCATGGAAACCGACAGAATCCCGTGAACCATCTCCACATAGGGACGGTATCCCTCCGCAACCCTGATCGAGCCTACATTTGTCACGGTGGAGGTATTGGAGCGGGCGATGAACCGGTATGCCCAGAGCATTCCCTGATTTTTGAAGAAAAGGGGCACCACCTTTGCGATCCAGTTTTTCGCTTTACTGACATTGTAGGAAAGGGTGACCTCCAGATTTTCCTTTGTGATCTTCTTTTTCAGGTCCTCATGGACGATTGCCAGCACCTCTTCGAAGGTGTAGTCTTCCTTGGTGGGACGAAACTCTGCGGAAACCATCACAAAAAAGTTCTTCGTGGTCACGGACTCGAAATACGGCCGCAGATTGACCGGCACGTTAATCCGGATGGGCGCTCTGCGGCGGCGCCGCTTCACCTGTTCCTGGAAAATGCTGTAGGCCATGTCTGCAACCAGAAGGTCATTCAGGCTGACCGAAAGCTTATGGGCAAGCTCCTTCAGCTGTGAAAGCTTAAAATGCACATGCATGATCCCAAGCTGTCCCTTTTTCAGACGTTCCGCACGGATCCGGGCTGCGTATACCACGCCGTACGCCGTGCCCTTTTTCTTTTTAGTGTAGTTTCTCAGGAAGCTGTCCTCCCGGTTTAAGGACGTATCACTGGCCAGCTCGTCCCCGTAGCGTTCCCTGAGCTCGGGATGCGCCAGACGCAGATACTGATAGGTCAGCTCCCGCAGGAAGTTCATTCCCCCCATGCCGTCTGTCAGGGCATGGAACACCTCCACATTGATGCGCCGCTCGTAATAGGATACCCGGAACAGATAGCTGTTGTTGCGGTTGTCATGAATGTAACGGCAGGGATAATGGTTTTCCTTGTAGACCCTGGGAGCCGGCTTGCCGTTTTCCTCAAAATAATACCAGAACAGCCCCTGCCGGAGTCTGACATTGAATCCGTCAAATTTCGGCAGCACCATGTCCAGCGCCTGCTGCAGTTTTTTGGGATCAACCTGCTCCGTCAGCGTCGTGCAGACGCGATAGACACTGGTCAGCTCTTCTCCGGAAATCACCGGGAAAAGATTGGCGGTATTATCCAGCCTCTCCCATTTCAGAGAACGCACACCCTCTTCCCAGCGTTTTTTACGGAGCTCCCTCCTGTCGATTTTCGTTTTTTTCGTTTTTTCTTCGGTCATGTTTCCTTTTCCCGGTCTTTACCCGACTTCCAGATACTTTGCTTCAAACTCCACCGCCGTGATCGGCGTCCCGAAATAGTAGCCCTGAATGTACTGCACATCCATCCCCCGGAGCTTATCCAGCTGGTCGTCATCCTCCACACCCTCCACACAGATCTGAATGCCAAGGGTCTCCGCAAGCTCCGTGGTCATGCGGACAAACACTTCGGAGTATTCGTCCCGCGCGATATCAATCACAAAACAACGGTCGATCTTGATGATGTCGATGGGCAGCTCCCGGATATGATTCAGCGAGGAGTACCCGGTTCCGAAATCATCCAGTGCGATCCAGACACCGACCTTTTTGATCTCCGCCAGAATGGACTTCATACGGTTCATATCATTGATGGCAAGGGACTCCGTCACCTCCAGCGTCAGGTTCGTCGGCCGGATCCTGGTCCGCTGGATCACGCTGCGGATCTTCTCCGCGATATCGCTCTGCAGGAGCTGCACCACGGAAAGGTTGACATTGATCCGGTACTCCGGATGTCCCATATCGTTCCAGTATTTACAGTGCTTGCATGCCTCCTCCATGACGTACTCCCCGATCTGGACGATGAGGCCCAGATACTCCGCCAGAGGCACAAAATCCGCCGGAGAAATAAAGCCCAGCTCTTTTGAGTTCCAGCGTACAAGCGCCTCCGCACCGTGACAGGCATCCTTTCCCCCGCGGATATCCGTAACCGGCTGAAAATAAACTTCAAACTCCTTGCAGCCGTTCATCACCGCTTCCCGGAGATGCCGCTCCATGTCGATACGTTTGATGGAGGTCATGGCCACGTTGTCGTCATAATAGACCACGTGATTCTTGCCGTTTTTCTTCGCCTCGTAAAGGGCGATATCCGCTTTCTTGATCACATCCGGCGCCGTATCTCCCTCTCCGGGAAAACGGACAATCCCCATACTCATCGTACAGTAATAGTCTTCGCCGTTCAGATACCAGGGACGCGCAAAGGTCTCCCGGATCTCCGAGAGAATCTCCGGCAGCATATAAAACTGATGCATGGCAAGAATAATGGTAAACTCATCCCCGCCCATTCGATAGCAGGTATTCTCCACACCGGGAATCTTCTGCAGGGACTGGGCGATCAGCTTCAGCAGAAGATCGCCGTACTGATGGCCGATGCCGTCATTGATGTGCTTAAAGTCATCCAGGTCGATATATAGAAGAGCGCCCTCCCCGCCGAGATCCGAAGCCTCTTTGATATAGCGGTCCAGATCCTGCTCGCACCTCATGCGGTTATAAAGTCCCGTCAGGAAATCGTTGTTGGCCTGACGCTCCACCTTCTGCTGCGCCACCTTTTTGGAGGTGATGTCATAGATCGTATAAAGGTTGACCGCGTTGCCGTCCACCCATTTGATGGGGTTGACCCGGACATCATACCACCGGTCCTGCTGGTCGGAATAGAACTCCACGAAGCCCTCCTCCGCCCGAAAATCCCGTCCGCCAAACAGGCCGCGGATGGATCCCGTCTCCCCCGCCTGGGAAAACAGTGTACGGAAAGTCTGGTTGACAAACAGCTCCCGCTTTGACCCCGGATCCTCCACATAGATCCCGCAGCCCACATTCTCCAGAATCGCCTCCAGGGAAGCATAGGAGCTTGCGAGGGAGTTCTTTGCGATCCGTTTATTCAGGATGCTCTGTATGATCTGCCGGACATCATTCAGAAACTTGACATCATTCACATCCCAGCTGCGGTTCTTGTGGTTTTCGACAAAGCACAGATACATCCCTGCCTTTCCGTTCACCTCCACCGGAAGGCTCACCGCTGCTTTGATCTTATGCTCGGCAAACAGTTTTTCGAAGCTCTCGGGCTTCTTGGAATCCGAAGAAACCATGTAGGGCTTCCCCGTCAAAAAAGGGAGCCGCTCCACGGGAACCTGCTGCATCCTGTCCAGATAGGAAACGCCCTTTTCCCCGACCCACTCGCAGATCATGTCGACGGCTTTCAGGTCCCTGCTGAGGCGCAGGAGACTGGCACTTCCGAGATCCAGATACAGTACGGCCTGCTCCAGAATATCGTTGACGATCCTGGCGAAGCTGTTTTCACTTTCCAGCATCTGGACGATGTTGGTAACGGCTTCGTTGCGTTTCAGCTGCTTTTCCACTTCTTCCTTCGCAGCCGTGCTTTTCCGGTTTTCCTCCTGCGCAACGACTTCCTCCAGCTTTACCGTCAGAAACTGTTTGGAGATGGTCTCCAGAAATTCCAGGGAACGGTAAAACTGTTTTTCGGTGGTGGTGGTCAGGAATTCCGGGATCGTAACGTCACGGGAAAGAGCGAGGAGGCTGCCCTCCACCTCTTTGATCGCCGCGATCACGATCCAGATGGCCGCAAGAGAACCTTGCACGCGGACGGCCACACCGCAGCAACGCAAAAAAGGCTCATCAATCTCCTCCTCCACTACGTTTTCGATGGAGGAGTTGATCAGCTTGTTGAGAAGGCTCATATATTGATCCATGCCAACCTTGCTGTAAAGAAATGTCAGCTCTTCCTTGGTCCCGTATGCTTTGGTGATCACACCCTGGGATCTGGAAAAACAGACTGCATATACGCTGTTGGAGGCGCAGAACCGGTCCTGCAGCTCCTGCATGAGACCGTGATCCAGCATGGCTTCATGATAGGCGTCAATGGAAGCGTTTTTTTGTGGGGTTTTCTTTTTTTCTTCCATAGAACTGATTATACCTTGTTCCGCTTCTTTTCACAACCGTGCTGTCGTTGCCAGTTTCTTCCGAATCCGCTGCATTGCGTTGTCCACGGACTTCTGATTTTTCCCCATTCTCTCCGCAATCTGCACATAGCTGAGCCCCGACAGATGGAGAGATAAAACCCCTTTTTCCATGGGAGACAGTTCTTCCGACACCCTGCGCCTGATCTCCTCCAGATCCTCCGCACGGATCACAAGCTCCTCCGGGCTGACTGCCTGCAGTGACAACAAGGTTTCCTCCAGAGGCTCCTGATCTCCCTCATGGTCGATGGAAACATAATTGTTGAGCGGCATGTGTTTTTTGCGGTTGTTCCGCTCAATCGCCGTGCGCAGCTGCCGGTCGATGCAGAGCGTTGCAAAATTCAAAAAGGATGATTCACGGGCCTCATCATAATCGCGCACGGCTTTGAAAAGACCGATCATCCCCTCCTGGATCAAATCGTCCGTATCTCCGCCGATCAAAAAAAAGGCATTCGCTTTCCGACGGACCAGATTCTTGTATTTTCCCACCAGAACGTCTGTGGCCTCCGTGTCCCCTGTCCGGGAACACCTCACCAGCTCTTCATCCGTTCGAGTATCCGGATTTTTCATTTCGTTTTCTTTCATGCAGCTCTCCTGCTCATGGAAGCGCACCGGGTCTGTTTGGTGCGTTCAGTCTTTCCTCATTCGCTGCCGCACAATCTCGTAGGCGAGGACCCCGCAGGAAACAGATGCATTGAGGGAATCGATCTCCCCCTTCATGGGGATCGCCGCACAGAAATCACAATTCTCCTTCACCAGCCGGCTCACCCCGGAGCCTTCGTTTCCGATCACAAGTCCGATGGGACCGGTGAGGGTAAGATCGTACATGCACTCTCCGCCCATATCCGCACAGACAAACCAGAGTCCCTGCTCCTTCAGCTCCCTGATGGTGTTCGTCAGATTGGTGACCTTCGCCACCCGGGTATGGTAGATGGCCCCGGCGGACGCTTTTGCGGCCGTTGCCGTAAGGGTGGCGGCTCTGCGCCTTGGAATGATCACCCCGTGGGCGCCGGCGAGATTGGCGGTTCTGATGATCGCGCCGAGATTGTGGGGATCCTCGATCTCATCCAGCAGAATCAGAAAAGGCGGCTCGTTCCTTTCCGCCGCAACGGCAAGGAGGTCACTGACCTGTGCATAGGCATAGGCCGCGACGGAGGCGATCACGCCCTGATGATGTCCGCTTTCCGACATCTGATCCAACCGCTCCTTCGGCAGAAACTGCACCAGCGTATCTGTCTTTTTTGCTTCCCGCAGGATGGTCTGGATCGGTCCGTCAGTAAGATGTTCCTGCAAAAAAAGCCGGTCGATGGTCTTACCGGCACGAAATGCCTCAAGGACGGGATTCCTTCCCTCGATCCGGTTTCCGTCGACCTCGGTGGGCTGTGTTGTTTCCCGTTGATCCTTCTTTTTCATATCCTGGGTTCCTGTTCGGCTTGTTGTTTGGATAATGCGGTCTTTACCAGATCCAGCATCCGGTCGATCCGATCCGTCAGATACAGATATCCCATCAGGGCTTCAAAGCCGGTGGCTCTCCGATAGTCCGCCATGGACGCGTTTTTTGCCATGGTGGGAGAATTGGCATTGCGTCCGCGTCTGAAGACCGTCTCCTCCTCCGGCGTCAGCATGGGCTCGATCACATCCATATATCTGGCCTGTGCGGACGCTTTCACCATGGAGGCGGTCTCATGGTGAAGACGGGACGGTCTGGTATTTCCCTTTCCGACCACGATGGTACGGATGACAAGATCATAAATCCCGTCTCCGATGAAGGCCAGCGTCAGGGGCGAATATGTCTGCACATCCACATCCCGGATCCCGAAGGTCTCCCGGATGTAGGAATCAAATCCCTTTAAGCTTTCTTCCACTTCACACCCTCTCTGGTGTCTTCCAGAATGATCCCCTTCGCAAGGAGCGTGTCTCTGATCTCATCGGCTTTCGCGAAATTCTTTTCCTTCCGCGCGTTCTGCCGTTCCTCTATGAGTTGCTCGATCTCGCTGTCCAGCAGGATCTCTTCTCTCTCCGTCACGATGCCGAGCACCCCGCAAAGCGTCGTCAGCTTCTCTTTGAGGGCGGTCAGAAATTCCTGCGAACAGTCGGAGGACGCATTCTGATTCACATAGCGCACGAGCTCGAAAACCGCGGAAACGGCATCCGCCGTATTGCAGTCGTCCTCCATGGCATCCTCAAACCGCTGCACGAAAGCCGCGGTCCCGGAAAGCCACTCCCTTTCCCCGTCGGTCATACCCTCTTTCTTTGCGTTTTTGATCAGGTAGGTCAGATTATCCGCCGCCGTCACGATGCGCTCCAGCCCCGCCGCAGCCGCATCCATCAGCTCCGCGGAAAAGTTCAGGGGACTCCTGTAGTGGGCGGACAGCATGAAAAACCGCACCACCTGGGGATCGTACTTCTCCAGAATCTCCCGCACCGTAAAAAAGTTGCCGGCGGATTTGCTCATCTTCTGATGGTCGATATTCAAAAATCCGTTGTGCATCCAGTAATGGGCAAAGGGCACGCCGTTCGCGGCCTCGGACTGGGCGATCTCGTTTTCATGATGGGGGAAAATCAGATCCTCCCCGCCGGCATGGATATCGATGGTATCGCCGAGATACTTGCGGCTCATGACGGAGCACTCGATATGCCAGCCCGGCCGCCCCTGTCCCCAGGGTGATTCCCAGTAGGGCTCCCCTTCTTTTTTCGGCTTCCAGAGGACGAAATCAAGGGCATCCTCCTTCAGCTCCCCGGTCACCTTAATATCCCGGTGCCCGCCCTCCAGGTCGTCGATATTCTTATGGGAGAGCTTCCCGTAATCCTTGAACTGTCTGGTTCTGTAATAGACCGTGCCGTCCTCCGCGACATAGGCGTAGCCCTTCTCGATCAGCGTCTTAATCATGTCGATCATCCCGTCGATCTCCTCTGTCGCCTTCGGGTGGGTCGTGGCCGGCTTCACGTTGAGGGACTCCATGTCCTTTTTGCATTCCGCGATATAGCGTTCACTGATCTCGGAGGAGGAAACGCCTTCCTCATTCGCCTTTTTGATGATTTTGTCATCCACATCCGTAAAATTGGATACGTAGTTGACCTCGTATCCTTTGTACTCCATATACCGGCGGAAGGTATCGAATACGATCATGGGTCTGGCATTGCCGATATGGATCAGATTATAGACGGTGGGTCCGCAGACATACATGGAGAGCTTTTTTTCCCGAAGAGGGGTGAACTCTTCTTTTTTTCTGGATAAGGTATTATAAATCTTCATGTCCTGATTCCTCTTCTTTCTTTGCAAGCATTTCCTGCAGCTGTTTCGTCTGCCGCTCCAGATCCAGTACCCGGTTAATGAGCGCCGAATGCTCACGCTGCAGCACGCAGATATCCTCCCATACCGGATCCGGCAGATCCACCTGATCCATGTCTTCACAGCAGATCCGCTGGTTGTTGCGCCGCACCACGCGTCCGGGCACGCCCACCACGGTACAGTTGGGCGGTACATCCCTGATCACGACGGAACCGGCGCCAACCTTGCTGTTTTCTCCGATGGTAATGGATCCGAGGATCTTGGCGCCCGCGCTGATCATGACATTGTTCTCCAGCGTCGGATGCCGTTTCCCGGTTTCCTTGCCCGTTCCGCCCAGGGTCACACCCTGATAGAGCGTCACATTGTCGCCGATCACGGAGGTCTCTCCGATGATGACGCCGGTGCCGTGGTCAATGAAAAACCCTTTTCCAATCGTCGCGCCGGGATGGATCTCGATGTTGGTTTTCTGTGTTGCCCGCTGGGAAATCCAGCGTGCAAGAAAGTAATGCCCTTTTAAATAGGCACGGTGTGCCCTGCGATAGGCTCGCATCACCCGAAAGGACGGGTACAAAAAAACCTCCCGGATCGAATGGATCGCCGGGTCGCGTTTTCTGATCACCTCATATTCTTCCCGAATTTCCCGTATCAATCCCATGATCTGTTATGATCTCCGGGGACAGTTCGCGCAGCCCGGTACCGGGGCGCTGCTTTCATAGAAGTTTTCGACGAGTGCCACCGCCTGTGCAGAGATCCCTTCTTCCTTTCCTGTAAAGCCAAGACCTTCCTCCGTCGTGGCTTTGATATTGATCTGAGAAACATCGATCTGCAGAGCATCTGCCATCCGTTTCTCCATTTCCTCGATATAAGGGCGCAGCTTCGGACGCTGTGCGATCACAGTGGCATCGATGTTGCCGACGGTATACCCCTGCTCTGTCAAAAGACCGCCCACCCGGCGAAGCAGCACGATGCTGTCCGCTCCCGCGTACGCCGGATCCGTGTCCGGAAAATGCGTGCCGATATCATGCAAGCCTGCGGCGCCAAGCAGCGCGTCCATCACCGCATGCGTCAGTACATCCGCATCGGAATGTCCGAGGAGGCCAAGGCTGTGAGGGATCTGCACGCCGCCGAGGATCAGCTTTCTGCCCTCCACCAGCTTATGCACGTCATATCCCATTCCGACCCGCATAGCGTCTTCCCTCCTTCAGTCATAATCCGGATAATCATCCGGGTAAGGCTCGACCTCAAGAATATAACGAACCTCTTTTTCCAGCTGCTCTTCCGTGAGATCCGCGGGGAAAGCAGCTACCTCTTCCATCACGCCGACGTCGGCAAACTTCGGGTCGTCCGCCGCGCTGACAACCAGAAAGATCCTGCCGTCAATCTCCGACTCATCCATACGGTAATAGACCCCGCCCTGTTCAAAGGTGGTGCGCAATCCGAGCTTTTCTTGATTTTTGGTTTCCACCGGAACCGCGCCGTATTTGACAAAGTAACTCTCTATGGACTCCTTTTTCCGGTCAAGCTTTTTCTGCTCCATTTTTTCTCCTTTTTGTCAGGTCTGTTTCTCTTTTCTCCGGTTTACAGCCCGCTCTTCCAGCGAACGTACCCGGTTCGCCTCTGCCAGCACTTTCTCCACCCACTGGTCATCCGGCTCAAAAACCTTAAACGTGCGAAACCCGTACTGCTTGCCGTTTGCAAGAACCGCGTCATCATCATCGATATGAAGCGCGATGTGATACAGGTGCGGCATCTTCTGGGGCAGCGGCTTGGGACTGCCTGCCTGTATCTCTTTTTTATGGCGTTGACCGTTGATGATCCCGTCAAACCTGATGCCGTAATGGCGGAACATGGTTTTGATATACACATCCGCACGGAAGGAGGAGGTATACACCCAGACTTCAAAGCCCTCGTCCTGCAGGGAGCGGATCAGATCTATCGTCCCCTTCCGCAGCCGTTCCGGGAAGATGCGGTTCAGCGGAAAGCGCAAAGGAGGCTCCGTTTCATAATCTTTCGGTGAAACGAAAAGCACATCATCCAGATCAAAGGAAATCTTCAAACCGCCGGCCCCCTCTCGTCATATACATATATTTATTATAGCAGTCCTGCAGGCGAAACACACGCCTTTTTTACCTGCCGTCACTCTGCAGCCGGTTTCTCACACGCGTCAGAAGATAATAAGCCTTCCTGTACTGTTCCTGCCTGCCTTCCTCCAGAAGATAGGCAAGATCCTCCTGTACGGCTCTCTCCGCCAGCAGCGGTTTCAAAAACGGCGCATACCGTGTCCCCGCCCCCTCCAAAATCTCTCCGCAGATTTCGGCAAGGGTTTTGGTCTTCTGATAGCTCCGTCCGATGGAATCTGTTGCGGCATCTATGCTGTCCGCGGCGGCCAGGATCCCGTTTTTGACCGCATCCGTCTTCTCCGTTGTTTTCGGATACCCCGCAGTCCCGTCATACCAGACATGATGGCACGCCGCCAGCGCCGCACTGCTCCGGGTCGAGCTGTAGCGTGAAAGCATGGCCGCGCCGATCTGGGGATGTAATTCTATGATCCTTCGTTCATGCTCCAGCAGCTCCCGTCCGTAGGTAAAGACACTGTCCACCATGGTAAGCTTCCCGAAATCAAAACAGAGGGCATCCCGGTAGATCTCGCTGATCAGCCGGGGCAGATCGGAAAAGACCGCCTCCGCATCGGCATACCCGTATTCCGTCAGGAGCACCCCCGGAAAGCGGCGGCCCAGATGCTCCATCAGACAACGGCTGATCTCCGCCACCTGAAGGGTATGGACATAGGTGGGAGGATGCAGGGCCGCAAGGCAGTACAGCCCCATCTCGTCAAACGTCATCACCCCGGGGATCTCAAGAAAGCTCTCCAGAAATCCCATCAGATATTCCTGCAGATAGTTGAAGGCATCCATATTGACGGACTTCAGAATGTAGTCAATCACCCGGTCATAGAGGATCCGCAGCGTCGTCTCCTCCCGGACGGATATATGTTCTCCCTGCAGCGTCAGGAGATACTCCGTCGGGATCAGCAGATTATGCTGTACGGCGTACATATCATAGCTGTAATCCGCATATTGTTCGTACAGCTTCAGCAGCCCCTCCTGATAGGTGCTTTTTTCGATCTCACCGGCAAAATAGGAATTCCGCAGCAGAATCAGCCGGTAATGTACCTCCGGGATCACGGCCCGGACCCTTTCCGGATCCGCCTCCCACTGGGTCTCAAGCTCCCTGAGATAGCCCCGGATCTCCCTGCACTGCTCCTTTGTAAACTGCCAGCGGTCTCCCCGCTCTGTAAGCTGCCCCATGTGTTCTAAGCATCTGCACCGGTGCAGCTCCCAGGGGTACGCCGGTACCTGCGCCAGATAAAAGGGATCCTTCGAAATCTCATATGCATCGGTCAGCGCCTCAAACCTCGCGATATTCGTTTCCGGCTCGGCAAAAAAAGTGTCATACAGAGCGGAATAAAAACGGCAGGCACGCAGGATATACGTTTTCGCGGAGTCACTCAGGGCAGAAAAACGCTCCTTATCATACAGGATCTCACGGGCGATCATGGCCGCCAGCAGCCCCTTGTCCCGGAAGAAGGTACAAAGCTTCCGGTCCACCGTAATGCGCGCCGTCCGGTTGACATTGGCATAACAGACGCTGATGTGCATGTTCAGTTGTTTTGCGTACCCGTCAAAATGATCACGGAATGCAAATTCCTTCAGCAGGCGCTCGGACACCTCAAAAAGCAGAAAAAGATCCAGCTCCTCCCCGGAGGCCGGTTCCAGCAGCTCATCACAGAATTCCTGCAGAGCAAACATGGCCTCCTCCGGCATGTGCTCCTTCGTACGGATCAGCGGATACAGCGTCTCCTCCAGAATCTGACGGCACCGCTCCCCCAGCACACCGATCTCCTGATAGTCGCTGCGAAGCTTCATCGCATATGCACCGGCTCCCGCCATCCTGTCCATCCGAACCGCGGACAGGACGCGAATCTCTGAGATCTTATCCACATATTCTTTTAATTCTTCCCTAATTTTCCCGTAATCCACGAATTATGACTCCGCCAGTTCCTGGACATGCAAAAGCAGCAGGTACGTGTTTTTATAATTGTTCTGCCTTCCCTCGGTCAGAAGATAGTGCAGATCCTCCTGTACCTCGGGACGCTGAAAAAGCGGATACAGGTACGGCGCGTAGCGGGTACCGCTCCCCTCCTTCAGCTCCGACTGAAAATCTGCCAGGGTCTTTCCCTGATTGTAGCTTCGCCCGATGGTATCCGTCGCGGCATCCAGGCAGTCCGCACAGGCGACGATATCGATAATGGTCTTGATCTGGCTCTTTGACGTATCAAAGGTTTCCGGGTACCCGTGGGAATTGTCATACCAGCGGTGATGTCCCCGCGCCACATCCAGATACCGTCTGGTGGACTCATTCCTTCCCAGAAGACGCGCGCCCAGATCCGGGTGCTGTCTGATATTTTCAAATTCAAAATCCAGAAGCCGTCTGCCGTAAATAAAAATGGTATCGATCATGGGCAGCTTGCCGAAGTCATGGCAGAGTGCCGCATGAAACGTAAAGGAGAGAATGTCGTCACGTTTCTTTTGCACCTCCGCAACATCGCTGCAGCCCAGCATCCCCACAAAATGCGCCGGCTCCGTCGACAGCAGATGGTTTGCAATACATCGTGACAGATAGGCGACCATCCTGGAATGCACGTAGGTCGGAGGATGAAACGCCGCAAGAGACCGCAGTCCCATCTCCTCAAAGGTGATCTTGCCGGGTATTTCCACAAAATACAGCAGCAGCGGTGTGTAGAGCTCCAGCAGCTCGCTCAGCGTCCCGCTGTTTGGCATCCGGAATACATACGCGATGGCA
This sequence comes from Lachnospiraceae bacterium, assembly GCA_045661345.1. GTDB lineage: Bacteria > Bacillota > Clostridia > Lachnospirales > Lachnospiraceae > RUG12461. The sequence continues at coordinate 34,742 of JAZRFM010000014.1, read as the reverse complement.
TCGTGGTAAAACCGGCCGGTCAGCGCCTTTTCCCTCTCTGTCATCCCCGTGGGATCCATGGAAAGGATGGTATCCATCGGGCATCGCAGGTTCACGAAAAGGTTGTCGAAATCATAGGCGTTCCGATCCCGTCCGGCATACAGGGCGAGCACTTTCTTTCTGTATTCCTCCGTGGGAAAGGTACCCTCCAGGTGCTTTGCAAGGTAATAGCTGATCATCACCATCGGATAAGAGGAGTATTCCCCGTACTTTTTTTCATCTTCCCCGTAAAGGGCCTCCTGCCGTTCCACCGCTGCCACGATCTTTTTCAGATCCTCCGGATCCGGCTTGATATGATACGTGTAATCCAGAATCGCGGTGTAGTATTCCAGTGTCCGGAAAAGATAGTAGTCCCAGTCGTAATCCGGATAATCATCCCGGTAAAAGGGATCCTCATACACTGCCATGGCACGATCCAGTGCCTCCACCCACTGATGTGCCTGGGCGGTAGTCGTCCCCCCGGAGGAGCCGTGGAGGGTGGCCGAAAAACGCGTAACCATCAGCACATGATCCTTGGACTCTTTGGATAACGCCGCAAACTTCTCATGATCCAGATACTCCATCAGGCGGGACGCTGCCGCCAGCCCCCGCTCTCTGAACCGGGTGCAGATCTCCTGATTCGTGATGATACGCCCCGTCATATACATGAAGGTATGGCACACCACAACCTGCTCATGGAGCTCCTGGATCAGATACCCCTCGTCCCCTTTACGCTCCGCGTCCTGCATCAGCCGGTCCGAAAGCAGCGACATGATGGCACTGTCCAGGTTCTCCACTGCCATATAATTCACAAGGGAATCATTAAACTCCCGGATCAGGGTGATCTCCTCCTCCGTGAGAAGATCCGCGGACTCCGTCAGGGGAAAAATGACCTGATCCAGCATCTCCCTGTTCTTCCCGGCCAGATGTCCGATCCGCTGAAAGTTTTCCCTCAGGCGCCTGCTGTAGCCGTCGGCACCGTCCACATCCTTCATCTCCGGAGAAGAAAGGACGCGGATCTCCGTCATGCGCTCAATATATTTTTGAAAGATCTCTTTCTCCATCTACCGTTTTCACCTCTATGACCATCTCCTGCAAACCCGGTTCCCCGACACACGCGCCCTCCGGCGCTTCAGCCCCGCTGCTTCGTGGCCCGTTCGCATGAACCCGCTTCCCCGGTTATAATTGATACAGCGCGCCGTATTTTTCTTCCAGGTACGTCATAAAATCATCGGCCGTCACCGACCGTCCGGTCAATGCAAAAAGCCACTCGGCCGGAGACTGACGGTCTGCGTTTGCAAACACCTTCTCCGTCATCCAGTCATTGATCGGGGCAAGATTTCCCGTCGCCAGAGCCCCTTCGTAATCAATCTCCTGTTTCATCCGGTTGACGTACATCGCATTGTAAAAATTACCCAGCAGATAAGCGGGAAAATAGCCGAAATCAGAGGTCCAATGCACATCCTGCAGCACCCCGTCCCTGTCCTCTGACGGCCTGATCCCGAGGTATTTCTCATACAGATCATTCCATGCCGCCGGAAGCTGATCCACCGACAGTGTCCCTTCAAAAATCTCTTTCTCCAGTTCATAGCGGATCATGACATGAAAGGCATAGGTCACCTCATCCGCTTCTGTCCGGATCAGGGACGGCTCCACCAGATTCGCCGCTTCATAAAGCTCCCGCGGGGAAACATCCGAAAGCGCCTCCGGCATGAGCTCCTGCAGCTTCGGATAAATCGCATTCAGGAAGGCCTCCGATCTTCCCACAATGTTTTCGTAAAACCTGGAGACGGACTCATGCATGCCAAAGGTCTTGCCGTCATACAGGAAATACGTGTTGTTCTTTTCAGGCTGTCTCTGGTCAAACAGGGCATGTCCCGTTTCATGCAGCACCGTATAGAGGTTGGACAGAAAGCCGCCCGGATGGATATACCTGGTGATCCGGATATCATGTGCAGACAGCCGTTCCGTATAAGCATGCTCTGATGCGGAGCAAATCCCCCGTTTCGGATCAAACCCCTGCAGATCCATGAGATACTCCGTCATCTTTCGTTGTGACGCCTCCGGAACAGTACGCGACAAAAAATCTGTCCGTATCTTCTTTTTGCTTTTCAGAATCCTGGAAAGCAGCTTTGAAAGGCGTTCCGCACACTCCGCGAAGCAGGGATCGATGATCTCCACATTCATCCCCCGTTCATACCTGTCCAGAAGCCTGTCATATGTCCCGTGAATCCAGGTCTCCTCAGGTGCCACAACACGCAGGGCGCTTCTCTCCCGGTTGATATCGATCACCCTGGACAAAGAATCCCGAAAGATGGAAAAATCCGACGCTTCCTTCGCCTGCATCCAGTCCACAAAGGCTTTCTTTTCAATCAGCGCATAGGCATACGCCCGATCCGTGGAAATATTCTGCTCGATGAGATCCTTCCGGTGCAGCTGCTCCACCAGGGCGCGATCCCACTCATCCAGGCTCTCCCGCTTTTCATAAGCCATTCTGATATTCCGCAGGAATGATTCGTCCCGGCGCAGCGAAAAAGCCTGCTGTTCCAGCGACGCTATGATTTCGTTTTTTTCTTCCACGCCCTCTTCCGGACAGACCGTCGCCTGATCAAACGAGACGATCCTGGCAGCATCCGCAAACGCCGCCTCCTTCCGGAGCTGTTTCTTAATTTCATCCAGTTCTTTCATCCGCACTCTCCTTTCGGTGGATTCCCTCTATTCCCGGACGATTGCCCGCCACCACTCCCGGCATGTCTGCCCCTGGCGGGGCCAAGGTGTAAACCTCCGTTTGCATGGAAACAAAAAATCGCGGCTCACGCGGGAGCCGCGAGGAAGATCAGAGAGGTTGTCGGTTCTCAGGCGAGGGCCGCCGTGATGATTGCCATGGAATAGACTTCGCCTGCGTTGCAGCCTCTGGACAGATCATTGATCGGGGCATTGAGTCCCAGCAGGATCGGTCCGTATGCATCGAAGCGGCCGAGTCTCTGTGCAATCTTGTAGCCGATATTACCGGCGTTGATGTCCGGGAAGATAAATGCATTTGCACGGCCTTCCGTTGCACTGTCCGGACACTTCTGCTTCGCGACACGGGGAGAAACCGCCGCGTCAAACTGCATCTCACCGTCGATGATGAGATCCGGATACTTTTCTTTTGCTTTCTTTGCCGCATTGTGCATCTTATCCACGTCTTCGCCGGAACCGGAGCCCCAGGTAGAGTAGCTTAAGAATGCGATCCGCGGATCAATCCCGAAGATCCTGGCACAGTTTGCAACCTCATAGGCGATCTCCACGAGTTCATCCTCTGTGGGCTTGATGTTGATGGCACAGTCTCCCATGGCCAGCACTTCATTTTCACCGGATGCGCCGGGTCTTACCAGAATGAAGACGGAAGACACAATGGAATTACCGGGTTTTGTTTTGATAAGCTGCAGTGCCGGGCGTACCGTGTCTGCGGTGGAATAGGTCGCACCGCCGAGAAGCGCGTCGCCGATTCCCATCTTCACAAGCATCGTGCCGAAATAGTTCGCTGCCTTCAGGGTCTGGCGTGCCTGTTCCGGCGTGACCCCCTTCTTCTTGCGCAGCTCGCAGAAGAGATCCACCATTTCGTCCATCCTGTCAAAATTGGCAGGATCGATGATCTGTGCTCCCCGGATATTGAACGCGGATTCTTCCGCCGCCTTCGCCACCTCGTCAGGATTGCCCACCAGGATCGGACTTAAGAATGTCCCGGCAAGAAGTCGTGACGCCGCCTCCAGCACACGCGGATCCGTTCCTTCTGTAAAAACGATTTTCTTCGGATTTTTGCGCAGCATATCAATCAACTGACCAAAACCAAAGCTTCCCATTTGAAAAATCACTCCTTTTCTACAAAAAATCTTTCTTCATTCTACATCTTCCCTATGCTTTTTTCAAGGCGTGCCGCCTCCGGTAGGATCACTCTCCCGGAGCTTTTCCAGAAAGTCCGCCGCATCATCCGGTACCGTATCCAGGTCGTCTTCACCCACGTCCACCACCTTCGGCTGCTTACGGTAGAAGATATCATACAGCACCGGCTCGACAAAGAGTGTCATCAGGGTGGCATACAAAAGACCTGCCGCGACGACGATTGCCATATCCTTGCTCATCTCCGCGCCCGCATCCGGGTTGAAGAACATGGCCATCATGGCAAGGATCGTGGTCAGCGCCGTCATCAGGATGGGGCGCATTCTGGTCTTTCCCGCCGCAACGAGGGCCTGTTTCTTTTCCAGACCGCCGATCCGAAGCTGGTTCACGTAGTCCACAAAAACGATACCGTTGTTGACCACAGTCCCCATGAGCACCAAAAATCCCATCAGGGAAACCAGTGACATCTGTGACCCGGTAACGAGCATGCCGATCATGCCTCCCGTGAAGGCAAGGGGCACGGTAAAGATCACGATAAACGGCGAAAGGAGGCTTTGGAACTGCGCCACCATCACCAGATAGATCAGCACGGCGCCAACAATCATCAGCAGCCCCATCTGCCGCAGCATATCATAAATGTTTTCCATTTCTCCGCCGAAGGCGTAGGAATAACCCTCCGGCATGTCATAGGCGTTGAGCTTTGCCTCCACCTGCCGGTTCAAAAGCGTCAGGTTGTAGCCGTCCTCCACATCTGCGGAAACCGTGATCTTGCGTGTGCCGTTTTCCCGGTGGATCTCGGAAACCGTATCCCGGTATTCCACCTCGGCCACATCGGAGAGCTTATGCGTTTCCTCCACCATCTCCCCGTTTTCATCCTGCTTCTTCGTTTCAAAGGTCAGATCCAGCAGATTGTCCGCCGTCAGGGTGTCCAGCTCATCCACTACCGTGACATCCATTTCCCTTTGGTCCATTGTGAGGGAGGTGGGGGTTTTTTCGGTCTGCAGCCTGGATGCGATCAACTGATACAATTCCGCTTCCGTGATCCCGAGACGCATCGCTTCGTCTTTATCGATCAGGAGGTGGATTTCTTTTTCCGGTGTTCCGATCCCGTTGGTGATATCCGAAAATCCCTGCACGGAGGAAACGATATCCATCACCTCTTCGGAGATGCGGATCAGCTCTGTAACATCATTTCCGAAAATATCGATCTCCAGCCCCTGTCCCAGGAGCGCCGTCATCTCTCCCATCATGGAATTGGTAATGGTGATCTCACCGTCGATGTCGGAAACCGCAGCGGTCAGCCTGTGGCAGAGGTCGTTCAGCTCCTCTGTGGTATCCATGCCGTCCTCCGGAATGATATAGCCGGAGAAGGAGTGGGCATCCATTCTTTCTCCCGAAAGAGCTGCGCCGTTGATCCCGGAAGCACTGTTGCCGTCCATCAGACCCAGCACCTTCACCCCCGGTTCGCTGATCACTGCCTCCATGATCCGGTCCGCGGTTTCATAACATTCCTCCTGCGTCAGCTCTTCATCAAGCTTTGCCTGCAGGGTGACCTGATCGGATCCCGCATTCGGAAGCAGGACGATTCCCATCCGCAGTACCTGTACGACACAGAAAGCGAGGAGCCCGCCCGCTACCGCCAGGGGGATCAGCTTTACTTTCAGGAAGAAGGACAGGATCGCGCCGTATACGTTCTGGATCCTGTCAAAAACCTTATGCTGGCGCGGTGTTGTTTTTTTCAGAAGTGTGGAGCCCATCACGGGCACTACCGTCATGGCAACAAGCAGTGACGCCAGCAGTGCAAACACGATGGAAAGGGAGAAGGGCAGCATCAGCTGTCGTACCAGACCGCTGGTAAATACGATGGGGAAGAACACGCAGATCGTCGTCAGCGTCGAGCTGATGATCGCGCCGGAGACCTGCCGTGTGCCCTGCACCGCCGCCCGGGGCGCAGACAGTCCCCTGAACCGCAGGCGGTAAATATTCTCGATCACGACAATGGAATTGTCCACCAGCATACCCACTGCAAGGGAGATCCCGAACAGGGACATCAGGTTGATGGAAATCCCGGTGAAGTACATAATGACGATGGCCGTCAGGATACTGAAGGGAATACTGAAAGCCACCACAAGGGTCGGGCGGATATCCAGAAGAAAGATCGCCAGAATCACAATGGCAAGAAGTGCCCCGATCAGCATGCTGATGGCGATACTGTGAATGACCATATTGATAAAGGCGCCCTGGTCGATGAGGGGAACAATGTGCAGCCCCTCATAGGAGTCCTCCAGCTCCTGCATGGCGTTCTTCACTTCTTTGCTGACGGCACTCGTCCCGGCAGTGCTCCCCTTAAAGACGGAAAGCAGAATCCCCTGTTCCCCGTTGACTCTCGAGTATGAATCCCCGGCGTGGTCGATCACCGTAATGTCCGCCACATCCGAAAGGAGGATGTCCTCGCCTCCGGCTGACGTCAGTACCATCGCAGACAGCTCCTCCGGAGAAGTGTAGTTTTCGCCCACCTTCAGAATCCACTGATTGTCATCCTCACTGTCCAGATACCCGGCCGGCATCGCAAAGTTCTGCGCATAGATGATCTGGCTGATGGTGTCCAGGTTCACGAGCTGATCCACGTTCGCAGCCTCTTCCGCCTCCTCCCGGGCGGTTTTCAGCGCCTCCTCCGCTGCCTCCAGCTCTTTTTTCCCTTCCGCGATTTCACGCTTGCCGCCTGCGATCTGCGCCTTTGCATTGGACAGCCCGGCCGCTGCGATCATCTCCGGTGTCATGGCAGAGACGGCTTTCTGATATTCCCGCTCCTTGGAGGCAAGGGTTTTTTCCGCCGCCGCGAGGTCGTCCTTCGCTTTCTGCAGCTCCTCCTCCGCCTCGCGGAATCCATCCGCCACTTTCTGTTTGATCCGTTTGTTGACGTCGTCGACCTTTTCCTCGGAAAGCCGTACCTCCACCACCTGGTCAACGATACCCGCCGCATTCACGCTGGCTACACCGTTCTGACGCTCCAGGAAGGGCATCACGGTATCTTCCGTAAAATCGGAAAGCGCATAGATATCCATCCCGTCATAGCTGACACTGGCGTACAGGGTCGCCATCATATCCATGCTGATCTCCATGATATTGGGTGTGCCGCATTCCTCCGGCAGCGCGGCCTCGATCTGGTTCACCGCGGAGCTGACCTTTACCATGGCGGAATCCATATTCGTTCCATCCGTGAATTCCAGCGTGATCATGCTGTAGTTTTCTCCGCTCACGCTGAGCACCGACTCCACGCCGGATACCGTTCCGAGGGCACTTTCCATCGGCTTCGTGAGGTTTTCCTCCACCTTTTCGGGGCTGGCCCCGGGGTATGTCGTGATCACTGCCATGTAGGGCAGATCCATATCCGGCAGCAGACTGGTCTCCATACGTATCAGCGCCACTGCGCCGATCAGCATGATGACGATGACGCCCACAAGCACCACAAACGGTTTCTTTACACTTAACTTGATCATAATTCCTCTTTTCGTCCCGGAAGCACCGATCAGTCGCTTCCCTTTCACATGTCTAGCGCTCCATTTTCCAGAATTGTACGGAATAACCCGGCAATACCGAGCCTCCGCCAAAGTCATGGAGCTTTCCGGTAATCATTTCTTCGGCCTGTCCGCATCCCGCATCAAAATGTGCGGTGTACTCATTTTCATCGATATTGATCGCAATGAGGACGCGCTCATGTTCACTTTTCCGTTCCAGAATACACTGGCGGTTTGTCAGCACCACCTGCCGGATCCCGCCGTAATTCAGGGCTTCGGAGTTCTGCTTGATCTCCGCGAGCTTCGCGATGAGATCCGTAAGGGAATTCCATTCCGGCTTCCTGACCTCCGGACGCAGTGCCGGATCCCCGTCGCTTTTCTTCCCGGTGATCCCCCACTCGCTTCCGTAGTAAATAATGGGAATCCCCGGCATCCCAAAGAGCAATCCGTAAATCAGGGGGAGATGGTTCGGGTTTTCAAGAACGGAGGCGATGCGGCTTACATCATGGTTGTCCACAAAGGAAAGCAGGTGCATCCCGCGGCACAGACACCACTGCTCCGGTCCGAACAGACGAAGCAGAGAATGTACGATCTCAAAAAGGTTGTAGCTGTTCATGGCGGAATAGAGGCCTTTGTAGCACTCGTAGTTCGTCACGGAGTGCAGCATGCCGTCATTGATGTACTCGTAGTAGTTGCCGTGCACCATTTCTCCCACCAGAAAGAAATCGGGGGACAGCCCATTGCAGTGCTCCCGCAGCCGGTGCAGAAACCCCCGGTCCAGGCAGTACGCCACGTCAAGCCGGAGCCCATCGATATCGAATTCTTTTTTCCAGAAATCCACAGCTTCAAACAGGTGCTGCACCACATCCTCATTGTGAAGATTCAGCTTCACAAGGTCATAGTTGCCTTCCCAGCCTTCATACCAGAATCCGTCGTTGTAGTTGGAATTCCCGTCAAAGCTCAGATGAAACCAGTCCTTGTAGGGACTGTCCCAACGTTTTTCCTGCACATCGCGAAATGCAAAAAAGCCGCGTCCGACGTGATTGAAGACAGCATCAATGATCACGCGTATCCCGGCCTCGTGAAATTTCTGTACCAGCTCTTTGAAATCCTCATTTGTCCCGAGACGCGTGTCAATCTTCCTGTAATCTCTGGTGTTGTAGCCATGCGTGTCGGATTCAAAAATCGGGGAAAAATAAACCGCACCAACGTTGCATTTCGTAAGGTGCGGCAGGAAGTCCTCAATTTGTCGGATCCGGTGCGTCAGCACCCCGTCATTCTCGAATGGCGCACCGGTCATCCCCAACGGATAGAACTGATAGAACACTTTTTCATATGCCCACATGGTTGTCTCTCTCCCTCCTTTTTCTATAACCTGCGTAAGGTTTCGATAGCATCTCCCTTCAGAATCATCTCTCCATGCTCGTCCAGATAAGCGAGCAGCGCCGTGTCGGAATAAATCGCGTTTGAAAAATCAAGTGCCGCCGACAAAAGTCTGCACATCTCATCATCATTCAGCTTGCCCTTCCGGATCACAAGATAGTACATCCCGTTCCGGGGCAGCCGGTAAATCACGTTCTCCACCGGAACCTGCAGATAGGTCCCCTGTGCATAGTGCAGGATGTGATCGAAGTTTTCAAATTCGACCTGGTAAGCATTCTTCACCGGGCTCTTCTGATCGGGCTCGTCTGCATGCGTCCCGATCCGTTCTCTCGCATCGGTGGCCCCCATGGCCTCCAGGATCTCCCGGAAAGCCTCTGTGTCGTCATCCCTGACCGCATCCGAGATCTTTGTCAACGCATTTTTCAGATTCTTCAGAATATCCAGAATGCCGTTCTGCTTCTCGGACAATGTCAGAGAAAGGATGTGATTCGGCAGGATGGACGCCTGTACGGAAAGCGATCCGCCGGGCACCTTGTAGCCCACCTCCTCTTCTGCCATCATGATGATCTTGCGAAGAAAGTCTTCTGTCTTTTCCCCGCTCTTCAAAAAATCATCCATATCCAGCCCGTTCTCCTGAAGCTCTGCCTCCGAGATCAGACATCTTACGGTTTCCAGATCAATTCGCTTAAATTTCATATGCAGCCCTCCGTTTCGAACGCAAGGTGTACAAAAATCCGTTTCCTCTGTCTATATCGACAATTTTACAGCAGATATTAGGTCGTGCGGTTCGGAAATTCTTTTTGTGTGTTTTGAATGATTCCCTCGTGAATCAGCTCGATCATGGCCGGAACCATATCCGGATCAAACTGCTTCCCGGCATGATACTTCAGCTCATCGATCAGCTCCTGCTCCGTGAGCCGGTCGCGATAGCAGCGGTTCGTACTCATGGCGTCCACGGCATCCGCGATACAAATGATCCTCGCAACATAAGGGATCTCTTCTCCCTTCAGCCCTTCCGGATAGCCGCTCCCGTCAAACCGTTCGTGATGGTAATGCGCTCCGTCGCTGATATCCGGAATCGAGGTAAAATGCGTCAGCAGGTGATTCCCCACCGTGGCATGTGCCTGGATCAGGCGGAATTCATCGTCCGTAAGCTTCCCGGGCTTTTTTAACACCGCATCCGGAACACCGACCTTTCCGCAGTCATGCATCAGGGCAATATAGTAAAGATTTTTCCTGTCCGTATCCGATACCCCGAGGCGCTTTGCCAGTTCCTGCGCATAAATCGCAACCCGGCTGGAATGACCTTTGGTATAGCTGTCCTTGGCATCAATAAAGTCCGTCATGGTCAGCATGGCCTGCCGGATCATCTCATCGTCTTTTTCAATCTGCATCCGGTACTTTTCTGTCCGATACCAGAGCATCAGGTTCAGGAGACCGATGAACACCACCACGACCATACAGCCCAGCAGCACCCAGAACACCGGCATATTCAGGATGCTCATATGCCAGTATCCGGTCAGGGTGGCTCTCTCCGGGAGCATTTCCTCCGAAGAGTAGATCACGGCTCCGAACCCTCTGGTGGAGTGGGCATGGACGACCGTAAGATCCATTTCATCATTTCGCTCCGGTATGTAGGTCAGCACATTGCCGGAGGTGGAAAACAGTCCGTTCCAGGAGCTGTTCACCTCCACCGCTCCCGGGAAGATGATGTCCACGGACCAGTTGCGGAATTCACGGCCGGAATAGTTGATCAGCTCCCAGTCATATTGCGCACCGACATGCAGATCCGAATAGATGGTGTAGTCTCTCCAGGGAAGTCCCCGTGCGACCACCAGCTCCAGCTCTTCGTGTACTGTTCCGCTTTGCAGGTTTTCATATTCAATGGTTCGGGGAATCCGGCTCTCATAATCGCAGTAAATCAGCAGCCCGATGATACTGAGCAAAAGCCCTGCAATGATTCCCACAAAGATATAGAATTTTCTGCGATGAAAAAGCTGTTTCATACGGTAAAGTATCTCACCCCTGATTCAAAAATCTTCATATCCTGATCGCCATAAATATTCTTCGCCACAGAGCGTCCGATCCTCTCTGCATGCGCCATCTTCCCGAAGATCCGGCCGTCCGGGCTCGTGATCCCCTCGATGGAAGCATAGGATCCGTTGACATTCCAGACGGGATCCATGGAAACGTGCCCCTCCGAATCCGCGTACTGTGTTGCGATCTGTCCGTTCTCCCGAAGCTTTGCGATCCATTCCTCCGATGCGACAAACCTGCCCTCTCCGTGGGAAGCAGGTGTGACGTAGGTTTTGCCTGTCTCTGCAAGGGAAAGCCAGGGGCTCTTATTGGAAACCACCTTCGTATAGACCATATGAGAAATATGTCTGCCGATGGTATTGTAGGTCAGAGTCGGTGAATCCGCGCTCTGTTCCAGAATCTTTCCATAGGGCACGAGTCCCAGCTTGATCAGTGCCTGGAACCCGTTGCAGATCCCCAGCATCAGGCCGTCTCTCTCGGTCAGCAGCCGCATGACGGCATCCTTTACTTTTTCATTGCGGAAGACGTTTGCAAAAAACTTGGCACTTCCCTCCGGCTCATCGCCTGCGGAAAATCCTCCCGGAAACATGACAATCTGCGCTGCATCCACGGCCTTTGCGAAGGCTTCCGCGGACTCCCGGATCGCTTCACCGGTCAGGTTTTTAAAGACAAGCGTATTCGTCACGGCTCCTGCTTTTTCGAAGGCATTCGCGCTGTCATATTCGCAGTTGGTACCGGGAAATACCGGAATAAAGACCCTGGGCTTTGCGGTCTTGTGTCTGCAGAGATAAATCTCCTTTTCTGCGGCGCGGTACGGATCGGAAGGAATAGCCGTTTCTTTACTCACCCCTTCCGGCAGCGTGCCCCTGGAAGGGAAGACCCGTTCCAGTGTCTGCTCCCACGCGCTTTGTGCTTCGGAAACGGACAGCTCCCATTTCCCTTTTACCTGAAAGACCGGAGCTTCCGTCACGATGCCCACCGGAATTGCCTCTGACTCTCCCGCACCGGTCAGTTCCTCTGCGTACGCCTCCGGGATCTCCGCCAGGATCGCACCCACGTTGTTTCCAAAGAAAAGCTCGTCCGGAAGCTCCTCAAAGGAAATCCCGTATCCCTGACCGAAGGCCATCTTTGCCGCAGCCGCAAAAACACCTTTGGTATCAAGGGCATACGCTGAAACGATCCGGCCTTTTTGGATCAGCTCATGAATGCCTTTGTACATGGAAAGGATCCCGGCAAATCCCTCGTTGCGGTCTCTCCCCTCTCCGGGAAGAGAAAAGCCGTCTCTGGCAAGCGGAAAAAGCACGAGTCTGTTTCCGGGGCTTTTCAGCTCGGGGGTCAGGATGTCGTCCTCCTTTGCCACGTCCACTGCAAAGGACACCAGCGTCGGCGGCACATCAATATCATTAAAGGTACCGGACATGGAATCCTTGCCGCCAATGGAGGGCAGGCCATACCCGATCTGTGCGGAAAACGCGCCGAGCAGCGCCGCAAAGGGCTGGCTCCAGCGAGCCGGATCCCCGCTCATGCGGCGAAAATATTCCTGATAGGTCATGCGGATCTTTTCGGGATCTCCGCCGGCCGCCGTGATCCTGGCAATGGACTCCGTCACCGCATATACCGCACCGTGGAAGGGACTCCAGCCGGAAAGAAACGGATCAAACCCGTACGCCATCATTGTCACGGTATCACAGTCATGTCCCTTTGCAACCGGGAGCTTCGCAACCATGGCCTGTGTCTCGGTAGACTGGTATTTCCCGCCATAAGGCATCAATACGGATCCCGCACCGATGGATCCGTCAAACATCTCCACAAGTCCTTTCTGCGAGCAGACATTGAGGTCGCGCAGCGTGGCCAGACAGGCTTCTTTTGTATCCCCCGCTTTGACGGCTTTGGCAACCTCCGGCAACGCATAGGTCCGGAAGGGATTCTCCTCTTCCACCGGAAGGGAAACCGCGACGTCCGTCTCCTGATGTGCACCGTTGGTATCCAGAAAGGCTCTGGCAATATCCACGATCTTCTTTCCGCGCCACATCAGAACCAGACGCGGCTCTTTGGTCACGACCGCCACCTCTGTCGCTTCCAGGTTTTCTTCCGCGGCATAGGAAAGGAACTGTGCCACATCCTTCGGATCCACAACAACGGCCATCCGCTCCTGCGATTCGGAAATAGCAAGCTCCGTGCCGTCCAGCCCGGCGTACTTTTTCGGGACGCGGTCAAGCTGTACCGTCAGCCCTGCCGCCAGTTCGCCGATGGCAACAGAGACCCCGCCGGCGCCGAAATCGTTACACTTTTTGATGATATGGCTGACCTCTTCCCGGCGGAATAAACGCTGGAGCTTTCTCTCCGTGGGGGCGTTTCCTTTTTGCACCTCCGCACCGCAGACATCAATGGACTGGGTCGTATGCGCCTTGGAGGAGCCCGTCGCGCCACCGATCCCGTCACGTCCGGTACGTCCGCCGAGCAGGATAATCACATCCCCCGGATCACTTGTCAGTCGCTGCACCGCGCGCCGCGGCGCCGCGCCCATGACTGCGCCGATCTCCATCCGTTTCGCCACATAGTCCGGATGATAGATTTCTTTCACATAGCCGGTCGCCAGGCCGATCTGATTGCCGTAAGAGCTGTATCCCCTGGCTGCCTGCCGCACCAGTTTTTTCTGCGGAAGCTTGCCCGGCATCGTCGCGGAATTCGGTACCGTAGGATCCGCCGCACCCGTCACACGCATCGCCTGATAGACATAGGTCCTGCCGGAGAGGGGATCGCGGATCGCCCCGCCGAGGCATGTCGCCGCACCACCGAAGGGCTCGATCTCCGTCGGGTGGTTGTGTGTCTCATTCTTGAAATTCACAAGCCACTCTTCCGTCTGTCCGTCCACCTCCACAGGCACAACGATGGAACAGGCATTGATCTCGTCCGATTCTTCCTGATCCTTCAGCTTTCCTTCTGCCTTCAGCCGCTTCATGCCCATCAGCGCGATATCCATCAGGCAGACATATTTATCCTTGCGATCCCGGTAGAGTCTGTCAAAGCTCTCCAGATATTCCCGATATGCTTCCTCTATGGGCTCCCGGTAATAGCCGTCCGCAAAAGTGATGTTTTTCAGCTCTGTGGAAAACGTGGTATGACGGCAATGATCCGACCAGTAAGTATCCAGCACCCGGATCTCCGTCACGGTGGGATCGCGATGCTCTTCCTCTCTGAAATAGTTCTGGATATGCAAAAAATCGCGGAAGGTCATGGCGAGTCCGAGAGACCCGTAAAGCGCCTTCAGCTCTGCCTCCGCCATTCCGGTAAATCCGTCAAACGTCGCGATATCCGCAGGCTCTTCAAACTCCTGGATCAGGGTCTGTGGTTTCTCTTCTCCGGTCTCCCTGGAATCCACCGGATTAATGCAATGATTCTTGATCGCCGAAAGAGCGGCATCATCCACATCACCGGAGATCACGTACGTCGTCGCCGAACGGATCACGGGATCCTCGCTGCTGCCCAGAAGCTTTACACATTGCTCCGCGGAATCGGCTCTCTGGTCAAACTGCCCGGGCAGATACTCCACCGAGAAAACCTGCCCTCCCCGCGCATCAAAAGTCTCTTCAAAAACATCATCCACCGGGGGCTCTGAAAAAACCGTATAAAGCGCTTTCCGGTAAGTCTCCTCCGAGAGGTTCTCTATATCGTAACGGATCAGGATCCGGACTCCCGTGATCCCCGTCGCCCCAAGGTTGTGTTTTGCCTCATGCCTGAGCTCTTCGGCTGCAACGGCAAACCCTTTCTTTTTCTCCACATAGACCCTGCGGACACTCATGCCTTCGTCTCCTCCTCTGTCGGCACGCGTTTCCTGTCATTACCGACACGCAACGCATAGTAGTATATAGTATAACATGAAGGCTCCCCTCTTTGCACGCTTTTTCGCTTGCAATTCAAAAAAAATCATACTATAATATCTTCGCCGGAAAGCTTGCTTTCCGGCAAGGATGAGCACCACCGGAGCGATCATTCGAGGCGAGTACGAAAGACCCGAGCTGGACGATAGCGGGGCTTGTCGCATTGGGGGATCGTAGCTCAGTTGGGGCGCTCGACGTCCGGGGGATCGTAGCTCAGTTGGGAGAGCGCTGCGTTCGCAACGCAGAGGTCGAGGGTTCGAATCCCTTCGGTTCCATCGAGGGAAACAGTCAGGCTTGTCTGGCTGTTTTTCTTTATTTCCCATAGCACCCCTCGTCCCCTGATCCAAAAGCATCGCAGATCGCAAAACCCGGTGTTTCCGATGCCTGATAATCCATGAAAGCTGGATCTTGGGCATCGGTAAATCGAGATTTCCCAAAATTCGATGCTCAAAAGTCCGGAAAGCAGAATCTCAGGCATCGAAAAATGGAATTTTCCCGAAATTCGATGCTCAGAAGTCCGGAAAGCATCATTTCAGGCATCGGAAAAAGGCATTTTGCGCCAATCCGATGCCTCACCGGAAATATGCATCGATCACCATTTCTATTTCGTTTGTTCCCAGCGGGTTTGTTGATGTTTCCTCTGTGATAACCAGATTGTTGCCGGGAACAATCCCATTCTTCATCATCGATTTCAGTTTATACACCGCTTTTCTTGCGTAATCCCTGTCATCCATCATCCCTCTGTGTTCCCAATAGATTTCTTTACGTGTTGTCCGGTTTAAAACAGTAAAATCCGGATAGATGATGATGCCGCCCCGCAGTATCAGAGGGCTCTCATATTTGTACGGTATTCCCTTTTTCGCCAGCGTATTTGCGATAGCCAGTTCGGATTTGGATCTAACCCTTTCTTTTCGATTTGTTTCGTACATAGGGGCATAATCCGGGATTTCTTTTCCCTGATAAAGTCTGCTTTGCCACTCTTTGGCATAGTCTTCGTCAGAAAGGTCGATGGGATTGATGTATGATTTTACTCCATCAGGGTAGTCCGAATACACCTGCCGGATCTTTTCCAATTTGTTGTCTGATCTCTTTCGAAGCCTTTCAAGTTCGCCAATCTCAGCATTCAAGAGTTTCAGGATCTTCTCATCATATGCCTTCTGGAGATGCCTCCTGATCATTTCCGTTTCTGCTTTTCGAAGGTATTTTCCGCTTTTTTCAGCTGCATCCTCTCGCAGATAAAACTGTGTTCGTGACCTGGAATTGACAACATGAATCCTCCCGGGAGGAGCCATCAGCAGTCGGTCCTCCACCTCCCTCCGCATCCGGAGAAGCTCCTGATATCTCCGTTCAACCTCTGTGTATAAAGCGGTCGGTTCCAATTTGGACGGGTTTTTTCTTCCCATTCTGCTTTCCCCTTCTTATGGTCGTTATTGTTTCCAGCATTCCTGCTCTTTTATCGATTTCGTGGAAAAGGTTGGACGATCACCCGGAGAATTCTTCCAGAAATGTGAGTTGAGAATAGCATTATTGAATTCGTTTGTAAAGTCCCGCATGAAAACAAGTCTATTATTTTTCTGAGTAAGCTTTTACTCTGGCTGAAAACAAATCGCATAAAAAGGAACCGGAGGGATTGATCCAAGTCCGTCCCGGCGAAATTGGCAACGGGTGAATGAAATTCGTTCCCTATAGATCGGAAAAATGGTGTATAATATCCTGACAAACGGAAATGATAACGGATGAAAGTGTATCCCGCATACAAAAATCCCGACTGCCGGCATCAAAGATCCGCCGGTGATACAAAGAAGAAAGAGAGCGCAGGAAAACCATGAGCGGCATGCAAAACACAAACAGAAACCCGTCCGGAAAAGATGAGGAACACACCCTCGAGACGCTGTCCAGATATTATCCCCTGAGGGAAGAGACCAATACCTTTGAGATTGCCCTGCATTACGAACAGGCAAGCGATCTTTTTGATGAGAATACCGACAGCCATGGCATGGCGCCCAGAATCTCCGACACTATTACAGACCAGATGTCGGTCATGCTGGACGATATCCCGAAGGGCTACAACGCTGATTTTTTTATCAAGGTAGATGATTATGAGGGATATTCCCCGAAGCAGCTGATGCAGGGGATCAAAGACGCCTTGTTTTTCCGGCATCGCCGGTTCCTGAACGAGTCCACTCAAAAGGGTCTGCAAACAGGAGCCTTGATCACGGCAGGCGTTGTCATGATCCTGATCCTGACCATCGGCAAGCAGATTGGCTGGTGGGGCGGAGATGATACCGTCAGTGAAATTGTGACCTATATGTTGGACACCCTGGGCTGCGTCCTGATCTGGGAAGGTCTTTATATGCTTTTTGTCGAGGAGTCCGAGGAATATGTTTTCGAGCGGAAAATATCCCGCAAGGTCAGTTCCATCAACTTTTATCAGGAAGATAAAGAGAATATCATTGCCAGTGAAAGCAGAGAGAACATCTCCGCATTAATGGCGGTAAACCGCAAAAAAATGTTTACGAAAAGACTGCTTCTGGTCAGCAGCTACTCCCTGTTCATCCTGACGGTGGCATGGGTACTGCAGACGCTGGGGGTCATCATCACCCCCGAGAGATTCGGTGAAAAGGTCACTGCTGATCTCATCCTGAGTATGCTGGTCGCACTGCTGGTCGGATCCGCGGGGCTTCTGTCGATGAGTGCCTACAAGGAAACACTCCACAGTTCGCCTATAGTCCTGGTGCTTTCAGCAGTCATCCTTTATCCGATTATCAATGCCTTTTCCACCCTGTTCAAAGGGGGACACTCCATTTCTCCGGCGGAAGCGATTCTGGCCATTTTCATCATCATCGCCGGACTGACCTATATAGTGGGCATCATCATGTATTTCATCCAGCATCGGCTGGATCGGCTCCAGCGTTTCCCTTAGTCTGTCCCGGATTCTCTCCCTCCTGATCGGGATCATCCGGCTTTGAGAGCATCTTCCTTGCTTTTCCGTAATAAATCATCAGCATCAAACTCGCAAGAAATTCCAGTATTGACCTGATGACGGAGGTAGCCTGCTCCGCCATGTTGGGGATATTATCATAGACATCAATCAGCAGAATGACCGTATAGAAGATCACCATCAAAAGCTGCAGCCTGGATGACGCAAAAACCACGGGCGGATTGTTCAGTTCTTTTCCAAGGTTATGGAGGCTGATCAGGATCAGTTCAACCGAAATCAAAAAGCAGAGCGTTACCAGAATATTGAGCCAGCCCCCTACCCTCTCGTTGACAAACCTCACCATAAACTGTATGAGGAACAGGAGCAGTGCCCCACAGGACACACAGAAAGCATAAAAAAAACCTTTGTCGTCTTTCCTCGCCTCTATCAGTCCGATAAGCCTCAACACAAAAATACACACCCTTAAAAGAAGAAGTCCAACGAGGCCAAGCCCGCCTATGATCGCCTGTGTGAGGGGCGCAGTCCGGCTCAGTGCGATCAGGATAATGACAAAAGACAGAGCCAATGCCGACACCGCAACATCTATGACCTGCGCCGCAAACAGCTTTGTCACGCCCTTGTATGCATTTGGAAACCGCATTCCACCCACCTCCGGTATTGTGCATCCATTGTCCGCTCTCTACAGGTCACAATTCCCAACGGTTCTCGGGAAGGGCACCACGTCACGGATATTTCCCATACCCGTAAGGTACATGACGCAGCGTTCGAATCCGAGGCCAAAGCCCGCATGTCTGGTGGAGCCGTATTTCCGCAGATCCAGATAGAAGGCATAATCCTCTTCCCGCAACCCCATCTCGTTCATTCGCTCCTTCAGTTTTTCAAAATCATCTTCTCTCTGGGAGCCGCCGATGATCTCTCCGATCCCCGGCACCAGGCAGTCCACCGCAGCCACGGTCCTTCCGTCCGGATTCAGCTTCATGTAGAATGCCTTGATTTCCTTCGGATAGTCCGTCACAAACACCGGACGTTTATAAACCTCTTCCGTCAGATACCGTTCGTGCTCGGTCTGCAGGTCGGATCCCCAGGAAACCTTGTATTCGAATTTCCTGTTGTGCTTCTCAAGAAGCGCAATCGCCTCGGTATAGGTTACCCTTGCAAACTCAGACTCCGCCACATGGTGCAGCCGGTCCAGAAGTCCCTTATCCACAAACCTGTTGAAGAACTCCATCTCCTCCGGGGCATGCTCCAGCACATAATGAATGATAAACTTCAGCATGCTTTCCGCCAGAATCATGTCATCCTCCAGATCCGCAAAGGCGATCTCCGGCTCGATCATCCAAAACTCCGCCGCATGCCTGGTGGTATTGGAATTCTCGGCCCGAAACGTGGGTCCGAAGGTATAGATGTTCTTAAACGCCTGCGCAAACGTCTCTCCGTTCAGCTGTCCGCTGACCGTCAGATTTGCGGATTTCCCGAAAAAATCCTTTGCATAATCCACTCTGCCCTCCGGCGTCATGGGCACGCTTGCAAGATCCATGGTCGTCACCTGAAACATCTCTCCCGCGCCCTCCGCGTCGCTGCCGGTGATGATCGGGGTATGGACATAGACAAAATCCCGCTCCTGGAAAAACTTGTGGATCGCATAGGCGATCAGCGAACGCACACGGAACACCGCCTCAAAGGTATTCGTACGGGCGCGCAGATGGCTGATGGTCCGCAGATATTCAAAGCTGTGGCGTTTTGTCTGCAGCGGATAATCCGGTGTGGAAGGTCCCTCGATCTCGATACTCTGTGCCTGCACCTCAAAAGGCTGCTGTGCGTCAGGGGTTGCAACCAGAAGCCCCCGGGCGATGATGGCCGCGCCGACGTTCAGCTTGATGATCTGTGAAAAATTTGGCAGTCCGTTGCCATAGACGATCTGCAGCGGTTCAAAAAATGTGCCGTCATTCAGTACGATAAACCCGAAGGTTTTGCTGTCTCTATGGTTTCGAATCCATCCCCCCACCGTGACTTCCTGTCCGATATAAGCGTCCGTGTTCCGGAAAATATCCCGGATGTTCGTCAGTTTTTCCATAACCTTACTCCTTCTCAGACTCCGTCTCTGTCTCTTTCTCTGTATCCTTTTCCGTATCTTTTTCTGTTTCCTTCTCCGTTCCCTTCTGCGTATCCGTGCTCTTCTCATACTTCAGGACAGCGCTGCTCTCTACCAGCTCCCGCGCTTTATCCAGGCAGTACTGCCGCCGCACATACTCCTTGGAAAAATCACTGTACAGCTGATCCTCGTCCTCAAAAATCCCCTGTGAAAGCACGTCCTTGATATAGGCCTGATACGCGTCCTCATCCTTGGAAATTCCTTCCTTGTCCGCAATGGCCTGCAGGATCAGCTCCATATCCACGTTTTTCGACGTGGCTTCCTCTATTTGCTCATGGAGATTTTCCTCGGTCATCCCGTAATAGGACAGCATCGTTGCCAGGTCAACGTTCTGTGCCGATGCCATATCACGGTAATACTGCATCTCCTGTTCCATCCGTTCTTCCTCAAGCCCTTCCGGATGCCCGGTGACCTTGCAGACCTCCAGCAGCTTTTCCAGCACCGCATAGGTCGCATTCTGTTCCTTCGCGTTCTGTGCCTCTTCCTCCATCGCCGCGCGTACTTCCTTCAGGTATTCATCCACCGATTCCATGCCGGTCTTTGATTTGATATAGTCATCCGTCAGCGTATCATACGTCACTTCCACAGGCTCTTTCAGGGAATTGATCGTCACGGAAAAGACCACATCCTTCCCGGCCAGATCCGTTTTCGCATAATCCTCCGGGAACTTGAGATTCAGCTCCACGACTTCTCCGACCTTTTTCCCGATCAGCCCGTCCTCAAAGCCGTCGATCATCATGCCGCTTCCGATCACGATATCCCGCTCCTGTGCGGTTCCGCCCTCAAAGACCTCGCCGTCAATGGTTCCCACATAGTCTACATTGACCTGATCCCCGTCCTCGATAATCTCTCGGTTCGGCGTCCGGTAGTCCTCTCCCATCATGGAGATCTCCAGCTCCACCTCTTCCCTGACGTCCGCATCCGTCACATCATAATCACCCTCCACGGTGACTTCCAGGCCCTTATAATCCCCCAGGGTCACGTACTTTGAGGCATCGTAGTCGATCTGATCCGAATAAGGATTTTCGATTGCCGCCTCCTGTTCCGTAGAGGATGCGCTTTCCGTCCCGCCGCCCGCTGTATTGTTTGCGCAGCCTGCGGTAAAAGCCATGGTAAACGCCAGCAAAAGCAGGCCTATTGTTTTTTTCTTCATCGGTAAACATTCCTCTCTGTGTATAGAATCTCCCATCAAAACCTACTGCCGAATGATACCATAAACCAGCCATAAAAGAAAGTACGGTCATTGATTTTTCACAAAAACCGTGGTAGCATAATACTCGGATTTTTTTGACAGGAAACGCCATAAACCACTGATCCTCCTGTCAAAAAGGTTGATAACAAAGAAGGAGACATATCCATGAATTCAGGAGGCATACCCACCGTAACCATCGTGCTCATCGTGATCGCCGTTGTGCTGATCGCCGGCATCATTATTTTATACATTCTCGGAAAGCGGGCGGAAAAGAAAAAAGCTGCACAGGATGAGCAGATTGCAGCTGCCGCACAGCAGATCACGATGCTTGTCATCGATAAAAAGAAGATGCATATCAAGGACTCCGGTCTTCCCCAGGCTGTGATTGCGCAGACCCCGCGGCTGGCGAAGCTGGCAAAGCTTCCCATCGTGAAGGCAAAGGTCGGACCGCGTATCATGACCTTCATTGCGGAGGAGACCGTCTTTGAGATGATTCCACTGAAGAAGGAAGTCAAAGCCACCGTCAGCGGTCTTTACATTACCGGTGTCAAAGGCATCCGCGGGACGATTGAAGCGCCAAAGAAAAAGAGCTTTCGTCAGAAGCTCATGGAAAAAGCAAAGCAGTACAGACCGCAACCGAAGAAAGACACCGATAATAAGAAAAAGAAGAAATGATCGAAACAGAATCCGATGTCTGGATCAAAGTGCGCGGCATGCAATTCTCGCCTGACACCAGCGATCCGGAAGAAACAGAGATCATCACCTCCGGCCGTTATTATAAAAAGAACGGCAAGCGATATCTCCGCTACGAAGAAATCCTGCCGGACGAATCCGGCGTGACAAAAAATACCGTAAAAATCAGCACCGATGCGGTTGACATTTTAAAAGACGGACCCGTCAATACGCATATGCTGTTTCAGAAGAACCAGAAGACCAACTCTTATTATTATACGCCCTTCGGGAATCTCCTGATCGGGCTGAATACGGAGCACATCAATATTCTGGAAACCGATACCTCCCTCCTTGTGGAGGTACGCTACGGACTGGAGCTGAACAACCACCATCTGGCGGACTGCAGGGTATCCATCTCGGCGGACGCCAAAGAGGCAGGATTTTCACTCTGAGATTTGAGTCAGACATACATCCGGCGCAAGGCCTGAGACACGCACAGCTTTCTCAGCCTCCTGCGCCGTTTTTTTATCCGGAAATAGTCCGAAAACCGTGGGGCCGCTTCCGCTCATCATGGCACGCAGCGCCCCATGCGCTTCCATAAGCCTGATGAGCTTTCTGATCTCCGGATGCAGCTCCTCCGTGACGGTTGAGAGCAGATTTCCCATATCTTTCGCCAGGGCAGAAAGATCCTGCCGGCGAATGTCGTCTTCCAGCGCATCGATATCCGGATGGACCGTCGTTTCATCCAGATGCAGCCCTTCATAGACCGCTTTTGTGGAAACCGATACACCGGGCTTTGCGATCAGCACCGGACACGGCATCATCTTTGGCAGGGCTGTCAGCTTTTCTCCGATCCCGCGGGAACGCGCCGTCCCCTGCTGCAGACAGTAGGGCACATCCGCTCCCAGCTTCTTCCCGAGCCCCATCAGCCTTTCCATCGGCAGTCCGTAAGAAAAGAGCGTATTCATGCCGGACAGAACCGCCGCACAATCCGTAGATCCCCCCGCCAGTCCGGCAGCCATGGGAATCCGTTTTTCAATATGGATTCTGACGCCCTTCTCTTCTCCCCCGCAGGTCTCAAACAACAGCTTACCCGCGCGGTAGGCCAGATTCCCCTCATCATTCGGAAGCTCCGGCCGATTTGTGGTAAGGAGGATCCCCGGCGCTTCGTTCTGCTCGAGGGTCACCGTGTCAAACAGATCGATGGTCTGCATGATCATATCAACCTCGTGATATCCGTCCGGCCTTCTGCAGATCACATCCAGCCCCAGATTGATTTTTGCGGGTGCTTCGATTTTCATGGGAATGGGGTCTCCTTTTTCATATTCAGACAGAAAAAAAATGAAAAATTTTCAAAAAGGGGGTTCAGTTTTTGGGAAGCGGTCCGATATAAAGAGTGTAAGAAAGAAAAAAAGCCAAAAATCCTACTTTTTCATCAAATCTCTCTCCTAATACACAGGAAGCCGGCAGCTACCCCCTGCCGGCTTTCTCGTTATGAGCACTGCCGCACTTCCCTTTACCGATTTACCGTGATCTTCTTCAGATCCCAGATCTCCTGTGCATATTCCTCAATGGTGCGGTCCGAGCTGAACTTGCCGACATGTGCAACATTCAGAATCGCCATCTTCGCCCAGGTCTTTTCGTCCTGATAAGCCTTCATGATCTTTTCCTGCGCCTCCGCATAAGAACGGAAATCTGCAAGAATAAAGTACCGGTCCGCCACATCCGTGGACTGCGTATTGAGCAGAGAATTGTAAAGCGGGCGGAAGAGCTCCGAATTCTCCGGGAACCAGAATCCGCTGACCATCTGCATCAATACCTGTCTGAGATCCTGATCCGCATTGAAGATCGTCATCGGATCATAATCACGGTTCTTTTCATGGGCAATGACTTCATCCGAGCTCATGCCGAAGATCACCATGTTCTCCTCGCCGACTTCTTCAAACATCTCCACATTGGCACCGTCCATGGTCCCCAGCGTCACAGCACCGTTCAGCATAAACTTCATGTTGCCGGTACCGCTGGCTTCCTTACTTGCCGTGGAGATCTGCTCGGATACATCCGCAGCCGCAAAGATCCATTCCGCATTGCTGACCTTGTAATCCTCAATGAAGACCACCTTGATCCTGTTCTCAATGGTCGCGTCGTTATTGATCACATCCGCCACGGAGTTGATCAGCTTGATGATAAGCTTTGCATTCTGATAACCCGCTGCCGCCTTTGCTCCGAAGATAAAGGTACGCGGAACGAAATCCATTTTCGGATTTTCCTTCAGCTTGTTGTAAAGGTACATGACGTGAATGATGTTGAGAAGCTGTCTCTTGTATTCGTGGAGACGCTTCACCTGTACATCAAAGATCGACCGCGGATCCACCTCGATCCCGTTGTGCTCCCTGATATACTGCGCCAGACGCACCTTGTTCTGGTACTTGATGTTCATGAATTCATGCTGCGCTTTTTCGTCCTCCGCATAGATCGCAAGCTTTTCCATCCGGGACAGATCCGTGATCCATTCGCTGCCGATGTGCTCCGTCACCCACTGGGAAAGGAGCGGATTGCCGTGCAGCAGGAAACGCCGCTGGGTGATCCCGTTGGTCTTGTTGTTGAACTTGTTCGGGAACATCTGGTAGAACTCATGCAGCTCCTGATTCTTCAGAATCTCTGTATGCAGACGCGCCACGCCGTTGACCGAATGCCCTGCGGCAATGGCAAGATGCGCCATCTTTACCTGTCCGTCGTAAATGATCGCCATCTTCTGGATCATGTAATCATTGTTCGGGAACTTTGTCTGAATCTGCAGTACGAAACGGCGGTTGATCTCCTCCACGATCTGATACACTCGCGGAAGGAGTCTTGCAAAGATCTCAATCGGCCATTTCTCCAGGGCTTCCGACATGATCGTATGGTTGGTGTAGGCGCAGACCCTGGTTGTGATATCCCAGGCCGTCTCCCACTCAAGTCCTTCATCATCGCAAAGCACTCTCATCAGCTCCGCAACGGCTACCGTCGGATGGGTGTCATTGAGCTGGAAAGCCACCTTATCCGGAAGATTTCTGATATCCAGTCCCGGGTTCAGACGTTTGAAACGCTCGATGGCACGCTGTACGGAGGCGGAAACAAAGAAGTACTGCTGCCGCAGTCTCAGTTCCTTGCCGGAGATATGATTGTCATTGGGATAGAGGACATTGACGAGGTTTTTCGCCAGGGTCTCTTCCTCCATGGCGCGTTGATAATCCCCCTTATCAAAGGAAGCCAGCTCGAAGACATTCATCGGCTCCGCATCCCAGATAATCAGGGTGTTGACCATGTTGTTGTTATAGCCGACGATGGGCATATCGTAAGGCACCGCGTTGACGGACTGATAATCCACGTGAATGAATTTCAGCTTGCCGTCCGACTGCGGCTCCGTGCGGATATAGCCGCCGAATTTAACCTCATGGGTATATTCCGGACGCTTCAGCTCAAAGGGATAGCCGTCCTTCAGCCAGTTGTCCGGCACCTCCACCTGATAACCGTCCCGGATCTGCTGCTTGAACATGCCGTACTGATAGCGGATCCCGCATCCGTAAGCCGGGTATCCCAGCGTGGAAAGGGATTCCAGAAAACATGCGGCAAGTCTCCCCAGACCACCGTTTCCGAGAGCCGGATCCGGTTCCTGATCCTCGATGGCGTTGAGATCGATCCCTATCTCCTCCAGCGCCTCCTGTATCTCCTGATAAGCGCAGAGATTGATAAGGTTGTTCCCCAGTGCCCGTCCCATCAAAAACTCCATGGACATATAGTAGACGACCTTTTCCTTCGTCTCGTCCATCACCTTCTGGGTCGCAAGCCAGTTATCAATGATGACATCCTTGACCGCATAGGAAACCGCCTGAAAGATCTCCTGATTGCTGGCTTCCTTCAGGGTTTTGCGGTACTGTACCCGGATATGATCCTCGATCTCCTTTTGGAATGCTTTCTTTTCAAATGCCTTATACTTCACTTTTTTTCTCCTTTTTTGTAGGCTTTCGTGACTGCTCAGAACCGTGGGGATGAGCCGTTACAGCTTCTCGACGCCAAGCGTCACCACTTCCCCGTTGATCCTGCATTCTTTAGTATACCCTTTGACCGGTGTTTGCGCAATATCCTCGGCCAGCGTGTCCTTGCAGATACTGTCACGGAAGGATGCAAGCACATTTTCCATGGAATCGCCGCCCTGATAGGTGATCCGGATCCGATCCATGACTTCAAATCCCGCTTCCTTGCGCATGGTCTGGATCTGATGGACCAGCTCCCGCATGAAGCCCTCCTCCAAAAGTGCCGGTGTCAGTGTCGTGTTCAGCACAACAGTCACCTTCTGATCACCGTCGGTCACAAACCCTTCCGTTTCCGCCACCTCGATCAGAAGATCCTCCTCCGCAAGCGCGATGGAGGCATCCACCGACGGGAGCGCAAGGACCCCTTTCGACTTCAGCTCGTTCATGGCGCTGTTGCCGTCGATGGCGGAAAGTGCCTCCTGGATGCCTTTTAAGAACCTGCCGTATTTCGGACCCACCGTACGCAGCTGCGGTTTGAAACGGTAGGTGGTGTAGCCGCTGACATCCTCCGTAAACGTCACCTTCTTGACGTTCAGCTCTTCCCGGATGATCGCCGTGTAAAAATCGGAAAGCGCCCGCTCCGCCTCGACAAACATCTCTCCCACCGGCTGGCGGTTCTTGATATTTGCCAGATTCCGGCAGGCACGGCCGTGTACCACGATGGCCAGCACTTCCTCCATGCTCTCCTCGAGTGCCGCATCAATCTTTGCCTCATCACAAACCGGGAAGTCGCAAAGATGCACGGACTCCGGTGCAGCTGCATCGACGGAGCATACAAGATTGCGGTAGATCTCCTCCGTGATAAACGGCACCATGGGCGCCGCCGTTTTGGACAGGGTGACGAGGGTGGTGTAAAGGGTGAGATAGGCGTTAATCTTGTCCTGCTCCATCCCCTTCGCCCAGAAACGTTCGCGGCTGCGGCGGACATACCAGTTACTCATCTCATCCACAAAGTCATCCAGCGCCCTGGCTGCTTCCGGAATCCTGTAGGCATACAGGTTTTCATCCACGGTCTTTACCAGGGTATTCAGACGGGAGAGGAGCCAGCGATCCATCACCGGAAGCTTTTCATAATCAAGGGTATACTTCGTGGGATCAAAATCGTCGATGTTTGCATAGAGCACAAAGAACGCATAGGTATTCCACAATGTGTTCAGGAATTTGTTCTGCCCCTCCGTCACGGTCTTGTCACTGAACCGGTTGGGAAGCCAGGGAGCGGAATTGATAAAGAAATACCACCGGATCGCATCCGCGCCGTGACGTGCCAGCGCATCAAAGGGATCCACGGCATTTCCTTTGCTCTTACTCATCTTCTGCCCGTTTTCATCCTGCACGTGTCCCAGCACCAGCACGTTTTCGTATGGTGCCTTGTTGAAAAGCAGGGTGCTTTCCGCCATCAGCGAATAGAACCAGCCTCTGGTCTGGTCCACCGCCTCCGAAATAAACTGTGCAGGGTACTGCTGCTCGAAAAGCTCCTTGTTTTCAAAGGGATAGTGATGCTGCGCAAAGGGCATGGCGCCGGAGTCAAACCAGCAGTCAATCACCTCCGGCACGCGGCGCATTTCCCTGCCGCAGTCCGGACACTTGATCGTTACTTCATCAATATAGGGACGATGCAGTTCAATCTCCCTCGCTTCCGGACGGCCGGATTTTTCCGCCAGTTCACTGCGGCTTCCAATGGAAATCTGCTTGCCGCAGGAGGTACATTCCCAGATGTTCAGAGGGGTCCCCCAGTAACGGTTTCTGGAGATCCCCCAATCCTGTATGTTTTCGAGCCAGTTGCCGAAACGCCCTTCCCCGATGGATTTCGGGATCCAGTTGACCGTATTGTTGTTTCTCACAAGATCGTCCTTCACGGCAGTCATTTTGATAAACCAGGACTCTCTCGCATAGTAAATCAGCGGTGTGTCACAGCGCCAGCAATGGGGATAATCGTGTTCAAACTTCGGTGCGGAAAACAGCAGTCCCTCTTTGTCCAGATACTTCAGAACCTCCGGATCCGCACTGACTGCACCGTTTTTTATCTCATCCGCAGTAGGCTTGCAGCGGTATCCCGCAAAGGGGGTCTCTTCTTTCATCCGGCCTGTTTCGTCCACCATCTGTACGAAGGGCAGATCGTAGTTACGTCCCACGTTCGCATCATCTTCACCGAAGGCCGGCGCGATGTGCACGATTCCGGTACCGTCTGTCATGGTGACATAATCATCGCAGGTCACATAAAAACCTTTCTTATGCTGACGCTCCGCGTCCGTGGCTGCGCAGGCAAAAAGCGGCTCGTATTCCCTGTGCTCCAGATCCCTGCCGGTGTACTCTTCCAGCACCTCATAAGGCGCCCCTTCCACATCCTTGCCGTATCCCGCAAAGATCTCGTCGGCGCGCTTTTGCGCCAGAATATACGCTTTCTGGTCCGCTTTCGCCATGACCTTCACATAGGTCTCCTCCGGATTCACGCAGAGGGAAACATTGCTGGGCAGAGTCCAGGGTGTTGTCGTCCAGGCGAGGAAATACCCATCCTCCCCTTTTACGCGGAAACGCACTACGGCGGACCGTTCTTTCAGGGTCTTGTAGCCCTGTGCCACCTCCTGTGAAGAAAGGGGCGTCCCGCAGCGCGGGCAGTAGGGCACGATCTTGAAGCCTTTGTAAAGGAGCTTCCTGTCCCAGATCTCCTTCAGCGCCCACCATTCAGACTCGATAAAGTCATCATCATATGTCACATAGGGATCATCCATATCCGCCCAGAAACCAACCGTGCCGGAAAACTCTTCCCACATACCCTTGTATTTCCAGACAGATTCCTTGCATTTTTTGATAAACGGCTCCATGCCGTACTCTTCGATCTGTTCCTTGCCGTTTAAGCCGAGCAGCTTTTCCACTTCCAGCTCCACCGGAAGTCCGTGGGTATCCCAGCCCGCCTTCCGGGGCACGTAGTTCCCCTTCATGGTACGGTAGCGGGGGATCATATCCTTGAACGCACGGGTGATCACATGTCCGATATGCGGCTTGCCGTTCGCCGTCGGGGGACCGTCATAAAAGGTATAGGTAGGGCACCCTTCCCGCAGCTTTAAACTCTTTTCAAAAATCTCCTTTTCCTTCCAGAACCGTTCAATCTCTTTCTCCCTCGCAACGGTCTTTACGGCAGGATCAATTTTCCTGTACATGCTCTTCCTCCTCTTTCCTTTCAACATATAAGGAGCTGTTTTCTGCCTGCGCAGAAAACGGATAGTCCATGGGAAAACGGCACACTAAAACCGGTCCGGTCTTCCCCCACCCGCATCATGATCACGGGCATCATCGTAATCGAAATCATGATCGAAATCACGATCATCCTCGTAGTCATAATCCCGGTCATCGTCATAGTCATAATCACGGTCATCAGGAAAAACGTAACCATCATCATACGACTCCCAATCCCTGTTTATATTGAAATCCTCATAGATCTCACTGATCTGGCTGGGCTGTATAGAGCCGAGTCCCGCACAGGCCAACCCGAAGAAAAGGAAGAACAGCAGCAGGGAAACAGCTGAAGTAATGATTCCGGCGATCGCCATTCCTTTCCCTGCCCCGTTTTTTGCTGCAAGACAAATGATGGCGAGGATCACCGACACAATGGCCAGCGGGATGTTAATACAAGTGCAGAATAAAACAAGGGATGCGATTCCGCAGATCATGGCTGCAATGCCAAGTCCCCTTCCGGTCTTAGGCGGCTCCGTTTGCACGGGGTAGGGATTCTGCGCATACTGGGGCTGTTGTTGATAGGTCTGATACTGCTGATAGCCCTGGCTCTGCTGATAACCCTGGTTCTGCTGATAGCCCTGGCTCTGCTGATAGCCCTGGCTCTGCTGCGCCGGTGCGCTCTGCTCCACCGGTGCGCTCTGCTCCACCGGTACAGCTTCGTCCGGCGCTACCGTGTGGGTTTTCTGTGCTTCTTGCGCAGTCTCCTGCGTGTCCTGTGTGGTATTCTCCGCCTGCGGCGTACCTTCCTTCGGATCAAATCCGTCCATTTTTCTTCCTCCTGAATCCGGGATCTTTACCATCTCCCTCTCAAAAAACACTTCCTTTTAAATGTGTAGTGAACGAATGGAATGCGTTTACTATCACAATACATCCACTACTATACACTTTCCTGCGCGTGTTTTCAAACAGAATGTTTCGTGCTATAATGGACACCGCGGCAAATGCAAATTCATTTTGAAGACGGGGGGATACCATGAGCGCACATAACCTGACCTTAATGACGGATCTCTATGAGATCACCATGATGCAGGGCTATTTCAAAACGGGAAACCATAAGCGCGTTGTTTTCGACGCTTTCTACCGCAGTAATCCCTGCGGCGGAGGATACGCCATCAGCTGCGGACTGGAGCAGCTGATTGATTACATCAAAAACCTCAGCTTTTCCGAGGAGGATATCGCCTATCTGAAGAGTCTGTCCATTTTCGATCAGGATTTTCTGGATTATCTTGCGGGCTTCCATTTTTCCGGCGATATCTACGCGATCCCGGAGGGTACTCTGATCTTTCCACGGGAGCCTCTGGTCAAGGTCGTGGCCCCCATCATGGAGGCGCAGCTCATTGAAACGGCGCTTTTGAACATCATCAATCATCAGAGCCTCATCGCCACAAAAGCAGCCCGGGTGTGCTATGCGGCAAAAGGTGACGGCGTCATGGAATTCGGGCTTCGCCGTGCCCAGGGACCGGACTCCGGGACTTACGGCGCGAGAGCGGCCGTGATCGGCGGCTGCAAAGGCACCAGCAACGTTCTCGCCGGGAGGTTATTTGATGTTCCGGTACTCGGCACACATGCCCACAGCTGGATCATGAGCTTCCCGGACGAATACACCGCGTTCAAGAAATACGCCGAGCTGTATCCCAGCGCATGCATCCTTCTGGTTGACACCTATGACACACTGGCCTCCGGCATTCCGAATGCGATCCGTGTCTTCACGGAGATGCGGGAGGCGGGTATTCCCCTGACCTATTACGGGATCCGTCTCGACAGCGGCGACCTGTCTTATCTTTCTAAAAAGGTTCGTCAGATGCTGGATGCGGCAGGCTTCGAGGATGCTGTCATCTCCGCTTCCAACGACCTGGACGAATACCTGATCCAGAGTTTGAAGCTGCAAGGCTCCATGATCACCTCCTGGGGCGTCGGCACCAATCTGATCACAAGCAAGGACAATCCGAGCTTCGGCGGCGTCTACAAAATGTCTGCCATTGAGGACGAAAACGGCCATTTCATTCCGAAGATCAAGATCTCGGAAAACTCGGAAAAGATCACCAACCCCGGCAGCAAAACGATCTTCAGAATCTATGACAACGACACCGGCAAAATCCGTGCGGATCTGATCTGTCTGGATGATGAGACCTTTGACACCTCCCGGGACATGACAATCTTCGACCCGTTGGAGCCCTGGAAAAAGACGAAGCTGGCAGGCGGAAGCTATTCCATGCGCGAGCTCCTCGTGCCGGTTTTCAAGGGAGGGAGCTGTGTCTATGAGTCCCCCAGCGTCATGGAGATCCGCGACATCTGCACAAAAGAAAAAGACACGATCTGGGATGAAACGAAGCGTTTCGTCAATCCATCCGAAATCCATGTCGATCTCTCCAATAAGCTTTATGCACTGAAAGAAGAACTGCTGCAGAAAATGTCCGAGGAAAGCGATCAGTAAGGAAAGACTGATGAAGTCAGCGCTTCCCTGCACCAATCAGGAAACAGTCACGGGAAAGGGGCCGCCGTATCAGGCGTCCCCTTTTTTTAATTGAACCCCACCGTTTTCTGCATGAGAAGATACGCCGCAACACCGAATTTCCGTCCGCCTTTTCCCGGCATGTTCATGGTCTGTCCCAGAATGCCGTTGCGGAGACGGTGAAACAGGCGGATATCTTTTGCCTTGATGTATCCCCAGAGCTCCCGCTTCTTCTCCAGATTTTCTTCTGTTCCGGAACGCAGACACATCACCGTGGACACGATGGTAATGATTTCCAGATAATTAAACATATAGTTGCGAAGCTTCCGGTTCGGGATCTGATACAGGTTATAGGCATCGATCATGATCTTGTTCACCTTGATCTGCTGGTCGATCCTGCTGATCATCACTTTTTCATTCACCGACTGGTCGGCACGGCCGATGAAATAGCGGTAAAAATCCACATCCAGATAATACATGGACTTCACATAGGGCAGGGGATCATACACATAGAGATTGTCCACGTAAAACGTATGCTTCGGCAACTTCAGACCGCATTTGCGCAGCAGCTTTGTACGATAGATCACGGAATGCATGAGCAGATACTTCCCCTTCGGAAAGATCAAAATATCCTTCCACGTAAACACGCGTTCCTGCGGGAGCTCCAGGGTATAGCGCATGGTCTTTTTCCGTCTGGCTCCCTGTTTTTCATAAACGAAATTGCTGATAAAAAGATCCACTGCCTGGTTCTCACTCACCAGCTCTTCCAGGGTTTCCAGGATCTGATGATACGCATCCGTATCCACCCAGTCATCGCTGTCCACCACCTTAAAGTAGATGCCGGTCGCATTTTTCAAGCCCGTATTCAGTGCCTCTCCATGCCCTCCGTTCGGCTGATGGATTGCCCGGACGATCGACGGATATTTCTTCTCGTATTCATCCGCGATCCCGGCCGTACGATCCTTAGAGCCGTCATCCACGATCAGGATCTCCACCTCCTCGCCGCCCACCAGCAGTGTTTCTATGCAATGCTCCATGTATTCCTCCGAATTGTAGCAGGGCACTACAATGGATAAAAGCTTCATTTTTCTTTCCTCCTGTTCATTTTTTGTTCAAAAATCGTTTACGAAACGCTAAAAAACCTATCATATTCCTTCCACATTTGTTCTTTAACATACTTCTTAGAGCAGAAGAGTTGCTGTAAAACTTAATCTTTTTCATACGAACCAGGCGGTGCTGCACAGTACCGCCTTTCCTCTTACTCAACCGGTATCCCAAGATTCACCTTCATCACCTTCGTATAAGCCGCGTAAGCGGACGGAATCGGATACTCCCTTTCCGTTTCTTCTTTATCGGCCAGAATCATCCCCTCCGGCGTGGCTTCCGTCTCGGCAACCCGCACCAGAAATCCCTTCATATGCCATTCCACATGGGTAAAAACATGTTTTGCGTCCTCCAGCGCCTGCACCCGCAGGGGCGAAAACCCCATCTTTTCCACCCGCTTCACGGCCTCCTCTTCTGTCAGATACCCCTTTTCAGAAGGAAACTCATAGAGTCCGGCCAGAAGGCCCTTTTCCGGCCGTTTTCGGAGCACCATTTTTTCTCCGTCCAGAATCAGCAGGACGGTTTTCTCTTCGATTCTCCTGGTTTTTTTCTCCGCTTTCACGGGATAACTTGTTTCTTTCCCGTTTTTGTGTGCAAGGCAGATCTTATGCCAGGGACATTCCGGGCACTGCGGATCCCCGTTGGGAACGCAGACCACAGCCCCCAGCTCCATCAAAGCCTGGTTAAACTCTCCGCACCTTCCCTCCGGCATGATCTTTGTCAGCCGCTCCTCCAGCTTCTTCCGAAAGGCCGGTTTCGTAATATCGGTATCATCCTCCGTCAGTCTGGTCACCACCCGCAGCACATTGCCATCCACAGCCGCCGCTCTCTGCCCGAAGGCGATGGATGCGATTGCGCCGGACGTATAGGAACCGATCCCCTTCAGTTTCCGGAGCTCAGCCGGATCCGATGGCATCTGTCCATGGTACTGCTCCTCAATCTGCCTTGCAGCCTGCTGCAGATTCCGCACCCGGTTATAATACCCCAGACCCTCCCACAGCTTCAGCAGGCGATCCTCTGCACAGGCAGATAATGCCCTGATATCCGGAAGCTCTTTGATAAAACGTTCAAAGTAGGGTTTGACCGCTTCTACCCGTGTCTGCTGCAGCATAATCTCCGAAACCCAGACCTTATACGGTGTGGGATCAGAACGCCACGGCAGCACCCTCGCATGTCCCTGAAACCAACGAAGCAGCGGCGCAATACAGGTTTTCAGGTCAAAGTCATTCAACATATGTAATTCCCTTTTGACGCATTCCATTTCCTATTATATGATAAAGTTGAAAAAAAAATGTGCCACACCCGACTTTCTTTCGTATAAACTGATAGAAAAAAACGATCACAGGCAGGAGGTATGACTATGAAAAAGAGTGAAAAAGTCAACACAGAGGAAACATTGCTTCAGGGAGAGCTTTTGGACGAGGAGTCATTGGACAGTGTTTCCGGAGGAGCCGGAAGAGTATCGACTACGATTCATCGTAATACGAACAACGGCAGGTCTGCAGCCACATTGGTGCAGAGAGGAACCGGATCCGGGAAGGTTGCTAACACGACGATCCAACGCACACCGGTTGGTGCGCGGGATAAGGATGGTGATTATTCCCCCGCATCTGCCCATAAAGGCGGCCGCATCATTTCCTGCTGACCCCGCTGTCAGAATGACCGAAAAGCATCCGCACTCTCGCAAGAGAGTGCGGAACTATGTTGTTGACATTGTAGCGGTTCAGCTTCTCCTCAAATCCTTCCACACGGCTGATCTTGAATGGAGAAAACAGCTCCCTGGAATCGCAGCCCTTGGAGTAATAGGCGGACAGCATGTTCCCTGCCCACGGCTTTATCAGCGGCATGTCCAGGAAACGAATTCATTCATTATTAGTATTATAGGATATCGGAAAAAGATGTGCAAACAGAGAAATTTCTGTTTCTCCTTGAATTTCCCTGATCAGGCTGATAAGATAGGCTTCCTTTTTCGTGCGCTGCTGCAGGCGGATGAGAAGACCCTGAGGATGATGACCTCGGATCTTTTGCATCTGAGGCCGGAAGATCCGTACAGATCAGCTTTCTGAACTTTACGCTGTTTCCACAGCGCCCGGAGTTTTATGCAACGTACCTCATGAAGAGCAGCAAATATCCGGAAAACGTGTATACGGAAAAGCTTCAAATTTCAGCCGTCGATATGACAAAGATCGATCTGGCGACC
>JAZRFM010000013.1:0-69018 GCA_045661345.1 Lachnospiraceae bacterium | reverse complement strand
GACATGGCTACGATCCGACTTAGCCGGTACCAACGCGCCTTCCATGGCGCATGGTACCTGGATTCGCCGTCCTGGCGAATCCCTGCTGATACTATCGTCAAATGCCAAAAAGCTCTAGGCTCCTCAACACGTTACACGGTTTTGTATGCAGCCCGACATGTCGAGACCCAGGGCGACCGGCGGCTGGTCACAGGCACAACGGAATGCTTTGTGAGCGAGAATGTGATTCTTATCAGATTTCTCAATATCTAGCAACGAGCACACAGGACGTGTGCGAGAGCGAGCATCTGCCATGGATGGCAGGTTGCGAGCGGTTGCGGGAACGGTCGATGCCTTGGCAAATCTGATTAGAAGCACATCGAGCGAGCATGTGCAGTTCCGATGTGCTTGTGAAAAGCCAGCGGGAGCCCGATGGGGGCGGACAAGCCGGGAGGGCGCAGGGGGCCCGGCGGGAGGGCAGGAGATTAAACTACCGTTCAGGTTGGAAAGGGGCAGAAAGGAATTCAATATGGAACAGCAGACGACGGAAAAAGAGACCGTCTCTAAGAATTTTATTGAGCGGATTATTGAAAAAGATCTGGCGGAGGGGCATTGCGAGACCGTGAAGACCCGGTTTCCACCGGAGCCCAATGGCTATCTTCATATCGGACATGCCAAGTCCATTCTTTTGAACTACGGACTGGCGAAGGAGTATGGCGGAAAGTTCAATCTCCGGTTTGATGATACGAATCCCACCAAGGAGAAGACGGAATTTGTGGAGTCCATCCGGAAGGATGTGGAATGGCTGGGAGCGGACTTTGAAGACCGGCTGTTTTTCGCGTCGGATTATTTTCCGAGGATGTATGAAACAGCGGTGCGCCTGATTCAAAAAGGGGATGCCTATGTGTCTGACCTGACACCGGAGGAAATACGGCAGACCAGAGGGACGCTGACGGAGCCCGGAAAGGAAGATCCGGGGCGGAACCGTTCTCCGGAGGAGAACCGAAAGCTCTTTGAGGAGATGAAGGAAGGGAAGTATGAGGACGGCACAAAGGTGCTTCGTGCCCGGATCGATATGGCATCTCCGAATATGAATATGCGGGATCCCGTGATTTATCGGGTGGCGCATATGACCCACCATAATACGGGAGATCAGTGGTGTGTGTACCCCATGTATGATTTTGCCCATCCCATCGAGGATGCTCTGGAGGGGATCACCCATTCCATCTGCACGCTGGAGTTTGAGGATCACAGACCCCTTTACGACTGGGTGCTGATCCATGGAGAGTTTAAGAAGTCCGAGGAGGATTCACCCAAGCAGATTGAGTTTGCCAAAATGTACCTCACCAATGTGGTGACGGGCAAGCGGTATATCAAGAAGCTGGTGGAGGATCACATCGTGGACGGCTGGGACGATCCCCGGCTGGTTTCCATAGCGGGGCTGAGGCGTCGCGGTTTTACACCGGAGTCTATCCAGAAATTCGTGTCCCTGTGCGGTGTCAGCAAGAGCGACAGCTCTGTGGACTATGCCATGCTGGAGTACTGCATCCGGGAGGATCTGAAGATGACAAGACCCAGGATGATGGCGGTGCTGGATCCGGTGAAGGTGATCATTGATAATTACCCGGAAGGACAGACGGAGGAGCTGACCATCGTCAACAACATGGAAAATCCCGGGTTGGGGAGCCATACCCTCCGATTCGGACGGGAGCTTTACATCGAGCGGGAAGACTTTATGGAGGAGCCGCCGAAGAAGTATTTCCGGCTTTATCCGGGCAATGAAGTGAGACTGATGCAGGCCTATTATGTCACGTGTACCGGCTTTGAAAAGGATGAGGAGGGGCGTATCACCGAGATCCACTGCACCTATGATCCGGCGACCAGAGGCGGGGACAGCCCGGACGGGCGTAAGGTGAAGGGTACCATCCACTGGATCAGTGCCGCCGATGCGATCCCTGCGGAAGTGCGGCTATATGAGAATATTGTGGATGAGGCACTGGGGGTATATAATGAGGACGGCAGTCTGAACCTGAATCCGAATTCTTTGACGGTCAGACCCCATGCGCTGGTGGATCCGGCGTTGAAGGATGCAAAGGCTTACGAGAGCTTTCAGTTTGTCCGGCAGGGATTTTTCTGTGTGGATGTAAAGGATTCCAAAGAGGGGGCACTGGTTTTCAACAGAATCGTGTCACTGAAGAGCTCCTTTAAGCTGCCTGCGGCGAATAACGGGCAATAACTCGAAAATTAATTGTAAATTTTATTTTTAATAAGGAGAGCGTATTATGGGTATTTTAGGGGGACTGGAGAAGTTTGGCATCAAAGCGGATGAAAAGATTGACCTTTTTGAGGATCCGAAGAAACCTGTCGCGCAGGCGGCCGAGAGCGGGTCGGCAGCAGCGCCGGTGAAGAAGTCAGAGTCTGAATTTGTGCTGGATAAAACCCTTCGCTGTCCGGTCTGCGATAAGGTGTTTAAGACCCTGCAGCCCAAGAGCGGAAGAGTGAAGCGTCTGGAATCGGATCGTGACCTGCGTCCGCGCTGCGAAGGTATCGACATCATGAAATACAACGTCAACTGCTGTCCGTTCTGCGGTTACACGGCACTTTCCTCCAGCAAATATTTTGAGACCATCAATGCCAACCAGAAAAAGCTGGTGGAAGAAAAAATCTGCAGGAGCTTTGACCCGAAATCGGTTGCGGATGCCTACAAGCCGGAGGTCAGGGAATGGGATTATGATACGGCGATTGCGCTGCATCAGCTTTCTCTTTACAATGCAGTGGTAAAGGGAGCGAGGACCAGCGAGAAGGCCTATAACTGCCTGGTGCTGGCATGGCTGTTCCGCGGCAAGGCAGAGTCCCTTGCGGCGGATCCGGAAGCAAAGGACGAGCTCGACCAGTGCAAAAAGCAGGAAGCGGAGTATTACAAGGAGGCCTATGAGGGCCTGAACAAGGCTGTTGCCACGGAGAATTTCCCCATGGCGGGCATGGATCAGTCCACAGTTGATTATCTCCTCGCCACCATGGCGTTTCAGATGGGAGATAACAGCGCAGCGACGAGAAGCCTTTCCCGGATCATCACGAGCCCGGCAACGAACTCCAAGATCAAGGAAAAGGCCCGGGATCTGAAGGACGAGATCATCGCAAGCATTCAAAAAACACAGAAGTCCTGAAAAAGAATCTGATACGGTACGAAAAGCTTTGTACAGAGGAGTAAATGCAATGGAAAAAAAAGACATCGACTGGAGTAACATCGGCTTTGGCTACATGAACGCGGATTTTCGGTATGTATCCTATTACCGGGACGGAAAATGGGATGACGGTGCCATCATCAAGGATTCCGACATCACGCTGAACGAATGTGCCTGCGTTTTTCAATATGCGCAGACCATTTTTGAAGGCCTGAAGGCATACACCACCGCAGACGGACACATCGTATGCTTCCGACCGGATCTTAACGCGGAGCGGATGAAGGACTCCGCGGAGCGCCTTGAAATGCCGCAGTTTCCGGCGGACCGGTTCGTGGAGGCGGTAAAGGAAGTGGTGAAGGCCAATGAAGCGTATGTGCCCCCCTTCGGATCCGGAGCGACTCTTTACATCCGGCCCTACATGATGGGAATCAATCCCGTGATCGGTGTAAAACCCGCGGACGAGTATATGTTCCGGATCTTTGTGACGCCGGTGGGACCGTATTTCAAGGGCGGGGCAAAGCCCATTGTCATCAAAGTGTCGGATTATGACCGGGCGGCGCCACATGGTACCGGAAACATTAAAGCGGGTCTGAATTACGCCATGAGCCTGTATCCTATCGTGAAGGCGCATGAAGAGGGCTTTGCCGAGAATATGTATCTGGATCCCGGCACCCGCACGAAGGTGGAAGAGACCGGCGGCGCGAATTTCATTTTCATCACGAAGGACAACAAGCTTGTGACACCGAAGTCCGACAGCATCCTCCCCTCCATTACGAGGCGCTCCATCATGGTGGTGGCGGAGAAGTATCTTGGCATGCAGGTGGAGCACAGAGAGGTGCATTTTGATGAGCTCTCCGAGTTCACGGAGTGCGGTCTCTGCGGCACAGCGGCAGTGATCTCTCCGGTGGGCAAGATCAACGACCACGGCAGAGAGATCTGCTTCCCCAGCGGAATGGACGAAATGGGTCCCGTCACGAAGAAGCTCTACGACACCCTCACCGGCATCCAGATGGGTGAGATCGAAGGCCCGGAAGGCTGGATCTGCCGGATCGCGTAAGATTATACCAGCGTCAAGAGCCCGATAAGGTTACACATAGCTCTCTACCCCCGCCAATCATGGCGGGGGTTTTCTATATCATGTTGTTTCCACATGCGTTTTATTCCGGCAAAGTCCCTGATGGACTGTATCCCGATCCGCATAATCCGTTTCAGGTTAATGGAATTTGTGCCACCCTGCCTTGGCCGGAAGGTGATGGGGATGTAGTGGGTTTTCACTCCTCTTCGTTCACAAAGTACGGAAATGATCACGTTTGTCAGGAAAAAATCCTGTGGAATGTATTGCAGATTATACGCCAGCTCTGTTGCTTCCATGAGCCGAAAGGGTGTATTGGCATCCGTTATTCGGACACCAAAAGAAAGGAAGAGGACTCCCTTTAATACCTTTGTGACGATCACACGGGAAATGCCGTCTTCGCGGTTCTTTCTATGCCCGATGATCATGCCGTAGCGGGTGCGTAATTGCCAGAATTGGAGAAACTCCTGCGGATTGGTCTGCCCATCGGAATCCGTCTGGAAGACGTAATCGGCCTGGTTTTCTAAAGCATATCGGTACCCGTATAATACGGTGGAACCATGACCGCTATTCTCTTTTGTTAATGCGACCAACCTTGGATAAGCCCCCTGCATGTCAGAAAGAATGGAATACGTTTGATCCCGGCTGCCATCGTCGATTATGACAAGGCGGCTGCCGGAAGGCTTGTCTGCAATGACAGGATACCAGTCTGAAACTACCTGCCGGATGTTTGCTTCTTCGTTATAAGCGGGTATGATGATGTATAATCTGTCCATAGCTACT
This sequence comes from Lachnospiraceae bacterium, assembly GCA_045661345.1. Classification (GTDB taxonomy): domain Bacteria; phylum Bacillota; class Clostridia; order Lachnospirales; family Lachnospiraceae; genus RUG12461. The sequence goes on along the minus strand of JAZRFM010000013.1, from coordinate 63,999 downwards.
CTTCTTTGGGGTTAAATAATAGAGATTGCCGGTTTCTGTTACTGCGCCATTTTCTTTTTTCGGATACTGAAAAACAGGTTGAACATCGTAAAACTGAGTGAGCCAATCCAGATAGGAGTCATATCCTTCGGGAGACTCCTCTGTTCCCGTCAGAAAATAGGAGGGTTGCGCCAAGGGATGCTCTCTGCTCATAAAGGGAACAAACTGTCTGTTGGAGAGCAGAGAAATCTGGGGCATTTGATAATAATCATGTGTAAAAATCACAATATCCTCAGGCAATTGTTTAACTGTTTCGGCACACATCAGCATGTTACATGTGCCATCAGACAACTCTTTGGGCTTGAACCAGTCCCGATAGTTTTCCGCAACGGTTGTATGCATGAGATTTGAGGCGAGAAAAACGATACACAGAGTAAAGGCGGAAACATAAAGATCCCGATGAAGTCCGGCAGCAGACGATAAAGCGTCCATAAACACTTTGATGAGGAAGAAAGCGAGATAAAAGGCGAAGACTAAGGATAAAAATACATACACTTCCTGACGCCTCGGATAACGAAGCCCTACATTACCGAAAAAAACATAATAGATCGGCAGGGATACACCCGTAAGGCCCAGTATTTCCATTGGCAAGAGTGTATACGCCAAATCCGCATTTTTCTTTCGCAGGATGAGTACCAGAATGATACCGATAAAAGGAAGCACCAGAAGCAGAAAAGACATAAACACCGGCTTTTCAAACAGGAATTGCGACACCCAGAGGAACCGTTCTTGCACCTGGTGCGGTGAAATGGATCCGAAGAGAGTTTCTGTGGCCGTTTGTGCTTTCGCATTGAGCCGCTCGTTCATCCACCATTGAAACACATTTTTCCATCCTCCGAGCTGGACACATTTTATGCTCTCCCATAAGAAAAAACCCGCTCCGCATCCCAGCAGACAGACCGGAGCGGAGAGGAGGGAAAGCCTGCGAAACAGCAAAGAACAGAGGAACAGACAAAGCAAGTAGACAATCACGATACAAATGGCACTGGTTTTTGAAATGAGTGCGGAAATGAGTGCCATGCCGGAGAAAAACTGCATCAGCAGACGGTGCCTTCCTTTCATAGAGGCAGAAAACAGGTGGCATGCCAGAATGGTGTAGAACAGGGAAGCACTTTCCCCCCAGAGCTGGGTGCTGACACTCAGAAAAAGATAATCAGATCCCGGCATCATGATTACGATCAGTACGGGAAAGAGAACAGAACAAATATGGTCTGTTTTCTTTACTGAAATGGAGCTGCGCAGAAGAAGAAACAGGAAAAACAGACTGGCTGTAGCATATAACAGCGGGACCAGACCTGTTGTGATCATTCGTACACCGAATAGATAGTAAAGCAAAATAGCAGGAAGGATCACAGTTTGTCCTGTAGTAATGATGTTCGGAAAGGTCGCCGGGGAAGGGTAATAGATGCCGTAAACCCCCTCATTGAGGTAACGTAAGGCTACCTGCGCATTATAGGCGGCGTCATAATCGATTTCCTGGGTACGGATTAGTTGAACGCCGGATATAAAAAAGGCAAGAAGGAAAATAGCAAATGCGGTGCAGCTCATGATATAGAGCGGACTTTTTTTCTGAGAATAAGGATTTTTCATGATAGTAGTAGTTCCTTTATCAATCAGCAATTCGCTGCGAGGGATCAATGAGGATGGATCAAACTGCACCTGACAGGATCCAGCCACCGGGTGAAAACAGGCGAGAATAATTGATGACAATCAACAACAGTGTTGCCAGTCCGAGGATTGTGCCATACCAGCCGCTTTTTCTGATGATCTCCCTGATATGAAGCAAACTTCCCAGCTTTCGATTCCATAAAATCAGGATCAATGGCCATACCAGCGGAATCATATAGTACCCCTGTACTCCCTGAATGGTGTCTGCTCCTACCGGAGTGAAGGAAGCGTACAATGCCGAATAAACAAGCATTTCTGCAATCAGCGCAAAAGTAAATGTCCAAACCTTCATCGGGGTTATTCTTTTTGTCACATCCTCCATACTGCCTGCAAACAGGCCGATCCCTATCATTGCGGCAGAGATCACAATCAGCAGCCAGCCCTGATAGTACCCGCTGTAAGCAAAATAGGTCCAGGCTTCTTTTCCGAGATGATAGTCATAGAAATGCAATGCCATCTGACGAAACAGGATGATCAGATAGGAAACAGGATTGGACAAAACGGAAGAGATCTGCGCACCGGCATCGGTGGTACCGCCTCTGGGGTCCGTGTATGGGTTCGCTCCCGAAGACGAAAACAGGAGGGGAATTAAAAAGCTGGCCAGTACTGCAAGGGCGGCTCCTGCCACGATGGCAGTATAGGTAATTCTTCCTTTGATACTATGAAATTTTGAATTGGGAAGGATCATGAAACAGAGGATCAACGGGAAATATACCGCTTTAATCAAGATCCCCGTGATGGCAAAAAGCAGCATAGCCGCAATCCGGGTTTTGTTCAGGGGCGCTTCTTCTGTATATTCCTTGGAATACAGCGCAAAAGACAGCGCAATAAATCCCATCAGGGTAGCGTTATATGTTAAGTGTGCGGACAGGAATATGGGGGTTGGCAGCAGACCTGAAAAAAGCATCAGGCTTTTGCCGACGCGACAGATTTGCACTGCCGCAGACATAGAGACTGCATAAATGAGAAGATTGATCAAATCTGCGAGAAAGATACATCTGGAAAATGATATGCCAAAACCACGACCTGCACGCCATGCAAAGGCCATTCCAAGATGTCCGATACGCTGCGCCCACGTGGTGAAGGGATAGTCTTTTTTCTGTATGTAGGAGGGACCGTCCAACGTATCCATGTACTCTGTAATCAATCCGGCTTCTTCCGGGGTGTCGCCTCCAAGCACTTCTAACGCATAGTACTGGAAGTAGGCCGGCGTTTGCAGGTAATCATCGCCGGGATAAGACATCTGGTATACATTTGCAAAGTGGATCTGCTCGTCATTTCCGCTTTTTCCAAGACCGTGCGCTGTGATCTCAGCAAGACCCGCAAAAAGGATGATGAAAAAAACGGGGATAGCGATAAACCTGACAAACGCCTTCCTTTCAAACAAGAGAAACCATGCCGCCGTCATACCGGCGGCAATCAGAAAGTAACGTCTCCAGTCAAAGGTCAACTGATTTGCAAAAGAGAATGTTTGGATTTTTGGAGCATCTATCCGCTCTGTCACCAGAATGACGGTATCAGCATAATCGTGCAAAGGTTTGATCCCTTTTCTCAAAATTCCGCAGGCAAGAAAATCGTATCCATGATAGTTGCCGGTGCCGTTTGGCTTTGTCTCGGAGAGAACGGTTGTAACAAAAAAATTGTTATCGCTCTCATATTCAATACAAAAACGGTTCAAGTAGGTTCTTTCAAAGGAAAACACCATATATACCGGATCTTCATAGTCCTTTGGCACTGTGGATGAGGAATCCTCGATGTAATCCCTGACCAATGGATCTCCATCCTGCCATTGTGCGGGATTCGGTCTCGAAATGATGACTTTTTTTGGATTTGACAGTTCTCCAACATGAAAAAACAAAAGCTCTATTGCTGCGGATAGACCCAGGATACAGGTCGTGGCAAGCAGTACTTTCCTGACTAAGGACATTTTTCTCTCCTGTGGTTCAGCTTGGGGGAGGAAATCATCTGTGAATCCTCGACATGAATAAACTAACACAGAAGATACCGTAGTTCAAGATACCATAGTACAAGACACGTTATCTACAGAATGGCTTTTCCGTATACTTTGTCATGAAAGGGGTTATATCATGACGGTGCTGCGAGTTTTGGACATACTAAATGAACAGGGAAAAACAAAGTATTGGCTATGCAAAAGAATGGAAATGCACTATGTATCTTTTAACAAAATGGTGAATAATCAGACAGCATCGATACGGTTTGACACAATCGACAGGATGGCGCAGCTTTTGAAGGTGGCGCCGGGAGAGCTGTTCCTTCAGATTCCGGATGATATGGCAGAAAAGTAGTTTTGCCACCCTCCGCCGCTGATTTGTTATCAGTACCTAAAAGAGCATGGATTATTAGATGATTATCAGAAATATAGAAACGGTAATTAGCACGGGTACGGTCCAAGATTATGTCCGCACCCCCTCGCGGTGGATTTTGCTTACTGGTAGAAAGCGAAAAAAGAGAAATAGCAATAGGTCCACCAAAGATGAGGTATTAGCGGAAAAAATGGTCAAAATCTGGGAGAAGGGCGAATAGATATTATCAATACAGGGGTGCTATTCACATATGCACATATACAAGTTCATCCCTTACAAAGAGAAACGTCAAGATTCAGGATCCGTTTTACTAATGGCGAGCTTCTTTTCGAGTTCTGCGATGCGGGCATATGCCTCGTCGCGCTCAGCAGTAGCCTGATCCCTCTCAGCGGTGGCTTGATCGCGCTCAGCGGTGGTATCAGCGAGCTGGGTGGTGGCAGCATCAAGTTTTGCGACCGTTTCGCCAAGTTTTTTCTCGGCATTTTCAAGTCTTCGTAGCATGCCGCGCTCCTGACGGAGGGCATCCTCGCGGGCTTCCAGCTGCTGACGGAGATGTTCGTCGGCTGATATCTCATAGATGGTAGCTCCGGCTTCAGCGAAAGCATCATTCGTTTTTGCCAACACTTTGAGATCCTCCCATGTCTTTGTCTTGAAAAGTTTCGCCCATTCATCGATCTCATACAGGCGGTCTTCTTCGGTCGCAAGATCCATTCGAGATAAGTCTATCACATAAAGGCAAAGCTTGTCAGTATATATTTTGTGGGTTTTTCGATTCATAAGAAGATGCTTCGCAAAGAATTCGGGAGAATCAGGAAAGAGTGTAAAATCAAGGAATCCGATCTGATTGTTTCTCTGAAGAACGGCTTTGAACATGAAGTCGTTTGTCATGGTGTAGTCCATGGGCCCGGAAACGGATTCGAGAAGCTGATAGGCCCTCTGGTGCGTGTCCTGATTTGAGTTACGTTTAGACATGAAAATACCTCCTGTAGAAATGAAATAAGATTTGAAAAAAGGGATCCTTTGCCGAACGGCGGATCATTTAAGACGAGGGTATCATATCACAGCTGGAGCTGAGCAGGCAATGAAGAGAATCTAAAAACTTTCTAAAGTTTTTCTGAAGTCCATGGAGTGATATTCTTGTGCCCGAGTGTATATGGGAAACCAATAAATTCGTTGTAAGCGTCACATAATCGGTGTCTGGGAATCCCCGATCCCTGATCCTCGACCCTTTTATGGAGCAACTCAAAACGGAGGGCTCACGGTCGCAAATTCTTTTTACGATACTCGGCCAGCTTTTCCTCGTTGATATGACCTTCTGCGATTTTATTGCGGACCCAGAGCTGCAGTGCGTCGGCGGTGACGGAGATCTTCTCCAGCTTGTCCTGGATCATGGCGAAATCGGCGTATTCATCCTCAGTGATCACGCCGTCGGATGAGATCTCAATAAACCGGTTTTTATCCTTCTCGATGGAATTCAGGCTGGCAAGCATTTCCAGAGCGATCTGGGCGAGATCCTTTACCTGAATCTCAGGAACGTATTCCTGACCGATGGGGCAGCCTTTAGAGCAGTAATAGTTGCAGAGGATTGGTTTCTTATAGGCTTTTGCCATGGCCAGGATTTCTTCCGGATGAGGGGCGGACTTTTCACTTTCAATCTTTTCAATCCGGTCCGGGGATACGAATTCCATCAGCTCGGATGCTTTCTCCCTCGTGAGGCCAGCCTCTTCCCGACAGATCTGATAATAATTCTTGTTTTCCTTTGTGGAACGCTTTCCCATGATAATCACCTCTGATGACGCAGATTCAATTCCGTCCCTTGACGGAATTGGCGCCGGATTTGCTGATTCTGCGGTTTCGCAGCTTCCTTTCTCATTATAGACAGAAGGGAACGAAAAGAAAAGAGGACAAACCTGTGGATGTCAGATCAGGAAAAGACTGTCATATCTGCAAACTGCTTCCATGAATATTGAACAGATATTGAAGCGGCATTGAAGTGCTATTGAAGTTGACATTGAAGTAGTATTGAAGCACTATTGAAGTGGCTCGTGGAGGAGGAAAAAAGCCATGTATCTAGAAGAGATAGTTGGAAATCCGCATCTGGAAGGCGATAAGTAGGAAGCGAAGGCAGTTTTGAATCGTGAAGATGTAATTGGGTGGTTAAAAAGTAATTGTGGAGGAGTCGACGCTGAAACCGGTTGTTTTAAAATATAAGGGCATACCATCTGTTTTTATGCGGCGAGATGGTTTTACCAACGGAGCCACGTATGAAGAGATCATAGAGATGAGCAAAAAAGTAAAAAAACACAGTATGATGTGCTTGTTCTTCCGGATCTTACTTACGAAAATGGTGTTGCAGATGAGGCTTTACCAGTGCTTCTGTTTGCACCGGTTCCGGAAGGGACGGAACTTGATGCAAAAGTACTGTCTCTTTGCTATTTGAAAGCTCGAAAAGCGTCGGAAATTGCAGAATACCTTGGTATCAGTGATTCTACGTATCTTAGAAAGCGTATTCTTGGTAATTTGGAGGGGAAAGGGTATCTAGTATAACGATTCTTAAATAACTGGACCGAATGCTTGCCTGCTTATCTCGATAGCACGTGCCCGAAAGCCTCGACGTAGCCCGCTACGCCTGCGTTTTCGGACACGCACTCTCGAGCAAGCATTCGGCGCATTAGTCCAGCTATTTTGCGATCGTTATACTAGAGAAGAACATAACAGCAAGGACAGCTTACTATAAGACATGCAGGGACATGGTTCATGTCGAGTAACCGATGCTGTCCGCCATAGAGCCCTATGTGGGGAGCTGGATTATCCACTATGAACCGGCAGCCTGCGCAGAATGATGTTTCCGAAGTGCAGAAGGCTGCCGCAAAGGAAAGAAAGGAGAGTATTATGTTTCAAAAAATTCACCGTGAGGGATTCACATGGAAGGATTCCCTCTTTATCCACGGACTCATTACGCTGGCGATGTTTTTGATTGCACAGATTCCCCAGTCAGTTTTGACGCTTGCTATCCAGGTATCGTTATCCGGGAAGAATGCGGATTTCGCACAGTCCTTTGGTTTCTATGCTGCCTTTATTGTAGTCTGGGGGATTGTGATTCTGTTCTGTCTGATCGTGAAGTCAAATCGTCCGATTCTCCGTTCTTTCTTAAGAGGGCTGAAGGGGAACACCGTACCGAAATATCTGCTCGGATTGTTGTTTGGTTTCGGCGTGAATGCGATTTGTATCGGGACGGCTGTACTTCACGGGGATATTCAGATCACCTGGCCCGGTATTGCAGCAAGCGCGATCGTTCCTTTTTTCATTCTGGCGGTAGCGGTCGTGGTTCAATGCGGCTCAGAAGAACTTCTTTATCGGGGATATTACTTTCAGCGTTTACGAAAAGGATATAAGAATCCTGCCTTTGCGATCCTTATCAATCCGATTCCCTTTTTTCTGGCACATGTTTTCAACCCTGGCGCAACGTTCCTGGCGTTGCTCAATGTTTACCTGGTGGGTGTTCTCATGTCACTTATGCTTTACTGTTTTGATTCCTTCTGGTTCGTGGTCGCGTTTCACTCTGCGTGGAATTTTACACAAAATGCAATATTTGGGTTGCCGAACAGTGGAAATATCCTGAACATGTCTATCGGAAAGCTGGATACAGCTACTGCAGGCAACAGCTTTTTTTACAATACCGTTTTCGGCGTGGAGGCTGCCGGCTTTACGACGCTGCTGATGATTGTGCTGATTCTGGTGTTCTTTGTGATCGTACGGAAGAGTAAAAAGATGCCTACGGATATCTGGACGAAGCAGGCAGCGTAAGGAAGGCGTCGAGATGCTATGGGTAACCGTGTCACGGGCATCGACCACCTTTTTGAGCCATTTCCCCGTGTATGGAGCACAACGCGTTGCATCCGACCGGGGACTGATGTATAGTACAATTATCAGACCAATGAGAAACGCAGGAAAGAGAGGTTTGCAAAGAAGATGAAAGAAAAGGTTGTATTGGCGTACTCCGGTGGGCTGGACACCACCGCTATCATTCCCTGGTTAAAGGAAAACTACGATTACGACGTGATCTGCTGCTGCATCGACTGCGGGCAGGGAGAGGAGCTGGACGGGCTGGAGGAGCGGGCGAAGCTGTCCGGTGCTTCCAAGCTGTATATCGAAGACATTACAGATGAGTTCTGCGATGACTTCATCATGCCCTGTGTGCAGGCAGGTGCTGTCTATGAGAACAAGTACCTGCTTGGAACGAGTATGGCGCGTCCGGGGATTGCAAAGAAGCTGGTGGAAGTGGCTCGGAAAGAAGGAGCTACCGCCATCTGCCACGGTGCCACGGGGAAAGGGAATGACCAGATCCGGTTTGAGCTTGGGATCAAAGCGCTTGCGCCGGATCTGAAGATTATCGCCGCATGGCGCGACGACAAATGGACAATGGATTCCCGCGAGTCGGAAATCGCGTACTGCAAGGCCCACGGTATCGACCTTCCGTTTTCCGCGGATCAAAGCTACAGCCGTGACCGCAACCTCTGGCATATCAGCCACGAGGGTCTGGAGCTGGAGGATCCCGCAAATGAACCGAATTATGATCACCTTCTTGTGCTTGGGGTTTCTCCGGAAAAAGCGCCGGAAGAGGGAGAATATGTGACCATGACCTTTGAGAAAGGCGTTCCCACTTCCGTGAACGGGAAAAAAGGCAAGGTTTCCGACATCATCCGTGAATTGAACCGCCTGGGCGGCAAGCACGGTATCGGGATCGTGGATATCGTGGAAAACCGCGTGGTCGGCATGAAGAGCCGCGGCGTCTATGAGACACCCGGCGGGACAATCCTGATGGAAGCGCATGCACAGCTGGAGGAACTGGTATTGGATCGTGCCACCATGGAAGTAAAAAAAGACATGGGCAACAAAATGGCACAGATCGTATACGAGGGGAAATGGTTCACACCCCTTCGCGAGGCAGTGCAGGCATTCGTAACCTCCACGCAGCAATATGTTACAGGAGAAGTTAAATTCAAATTATATAAAGGCAACATTATCAAGGCCGGGACGACTTCCCCCTATTCCCTGTACAGTGAGTCGCTGGCGAGCTTTACCACCGGGGATCTTTACGATCACCATGATGCGGAGGGCTTCATCACACTCTTCGGCTTACCCTTGAAGGTACGTGCGATGAAATACGCAAAGCTGGAAAAATGATCTCCCGTTATGGGGAATCAGGCAGGGGAGACAAAAAGTATGATAAAAGTCGGGATTATCGGAGCGACCGGATATGCCGGGGCAGAGCTGGTGCGGCTGCTGCTTGCACACCCTGAGGTCAGGATTGTCTGGTACGGCTCCAGAAGCTATATGGATCAGAGCTATGCGGACATTTACCGGAACATGTTCCGGCTTGTGCCGGACCTTTGCAAAGGGGACGATCTCGATGCGCTTGCGGAGGAAGCAGATGTGATCTTTACCGCGACGCCTCAGGGGTATCTTTTATCGGTTCTGACAAAAGAGCTCCTTTCCAGGTGCAGATTTATTGACCTGTCTGCGGATTACCGGATCAAGGATGTGGCGGTTTATGAGAAGTGGTATCAAATCCATCATGAGACGCCGGAATTGCTGCAGGAAGCGGTCTATGGGCTCTGTGAGATCCGGCGGGAGGCGATTCAAAAGACCAGACTCTGCGCAAATCCCGGATGCTTTACCACCTGCTCGATTCTGACGGCTTATCCCCTCGTGAAAGAGGGACTGATCGATCCGGACACACTGATTATTGATGCAAAAAGCGGGACAAGCGGCGCCGGCAGAGGTGCGAAACAGCAGAATCTTTTCTGCGAGGTGAACGAAAATATCAAGGCCTACGGCGTAACAAACCATCGTCACACACCGGAGATTGAGGAGCAGCTTTCCGAGGCAGCCGGCAGGAACCTGGTGCTTAATTTTACGCCGCATCTCGTGCCCATGAACCGCGGGATCCTCGCGACGGAGTATGCGACCCTTCGGAAAAAAGCGGATGGTACCCTGCCGACACGGGAAGAGATCCAGCAGGTGTACGCACGTTATTACGGAGACGAACCCTTTATCCGTCTCCTGAAAGCCGGAGAAATGCCCGAAACGAAATGGGTAGAGGGCAGTAATTATGTGGACATCAACTTTGTTATAGATGAACGTACGGGCAGGATCATTATGATGGGAGCCTTGGACAATCTGGTGAAGGGCGCTGCGGGACAGGCTGTGCAGAACATGAATCTGATGTTTGACCTGCCGGAGGATGCGGGACTTAAGCTGGTACCGGTTTTTCCCTAGTCAAAGGCCGCAGGACGCTTTTCACCGCAGCAAGATTGTTTTGATACAACGAGAGGCAGCAAGGACGAAATGAATGTTAACTTACGAACCATGACGATAGAGGATTATCGGGCAGTTTATGCCCTGTGGCAGACGATCCACGGGATCGGATTGCGGTCTCTGGATGATTCCGAGGCCGGGATCAGCCGATTCCTGCAGCGTAATCCCACCACCAGCGTCGTTGCTGAGTGCGACGGGAAAATTGTCGGCGCGATCCTGTGCGGACATGACGGCCGGCGGGGATGCCTTTACCATGTATGCGTGCAGGAGGACTATCGGAAGCAGGGGATCGGAAAGGCGATGGCAGTCTTCTGCATGAAGGCACTGCAGGCGGAGAGGATCAACAAGGTCAGTCTGATCGCATTCCGGCGGAACGAGATCGGGAACGCTTTCTGGAAAAGCGTGGGCTGGACGTTCCGGGATGATCTGAACTATTATGATTTCAGCCTGAACGACGAAAATATAACAAGATTTAATAAATGACAAGGAGCGGCTTATGGAGCGGATTGAGGGCGGAGTGACTGCGGCGAAAGGGTTTCAGGCAGCAGCTGCTGCCGCAGGCATCAAATATCAGGATCGTGCGGATATGGCGATGGTGTTTTCCGATACGCCCTGCACTGTGGCGGGAACCTTTACCTCCAATCTGGTGAAGGCAGCTCCCGTGTTATGGGATCGGGCAATCGTTGAAACCGATGCGCCGGTTCACGCTGTTGTTGTGAATGCCGGCATTGCAAACGCATCCACGGGAAAGGAAGGGATGGATGCCTGCAGGGAAACAGCGAAGGCGGCTGCCGAAAAGCTCGGACTCGAAACGGAGCGGGAGGTGCTCGTGGCTTCCACGGGCGTGATCGGGATGCAGCTACCTGTAGGGAAGCTGATTGCAGGAATTGATGCACTGAAAGATAACCTTGCAGGAAATATCGCAGACGGAAATCTGGCTGCCCGTGCCATTATGACCACGGATACCGTGCCGAAAGAGGCGGCTGTCCGGTTTGAGATCGGCGGCAAAACCGTGACATTGGGCGGCATGAGCAAGGGCTCCGGAATGATTCATCCCGATATGTGCACCATGCTGTGCTTCCTGACGACGGACTGTGCGATCTCGAAACAGCTTTTGCAGGAGGCTCTGTCACAGGATGTATGCGACACCTACAACATGATCTCCGTAGACGGGGACACCTCCACCAACGATACCTGTCTGCTCTTTGCAAACGGTGAGGCCGGCAATCGTCCTATTACGGAGAAAGATGAAGATTTCGCGCTTTTCAGACGGGCGCTTCGGGAGGTAAACGCTGCATTGGCCCGGATGATGGCAAAGGATGGAGAGGGGGCTTCGGCGCTTCTTGAGATGAAGGTGATCGGAGCCGGGACGAAGGAACAGGCGAAACGAATCGCACGTTCCGTGGTATCCTCCAATCTGGTGAAAGCGGCGGTTTACGGACATGACGCAAACTGCGGGAGAGTGCTCTGCGCCATGGGCTATGCGGGAGTGCCTTACGATCCGGATCGTGTGGAGCTTTCGTATGAGAGCAGCGCGGGGAGGATTCGTATGGTGGAGAACGGCACGATGCTTCCCTTCGATGAAGCGCTGGCGGAGAAGATCCTTTCCGAACCGGAGTTGACCATGATCGCGGATCTCCATGAGGGAGAAGAGCAGGCAACTGCCTGGGGATGTGATCTGACCCATGAATATGTGGATATCAATGCGGATTACCGCTCTTGATACAGGAGGAATAAGAGGATGAAAAAGAAACTGATTGCCCTGATCACCCTGGTGGGGGTGCTGCTGTTGTCAGGCTGCGGCATTGCCGATGCATCGAAATCTGCAATGGCCGGCGCGGCTTATGATATGGCAGAGGCAGCGGCGGAAAGCTATGCCTATGAGGAGGAGATGGCCTTTGACATGGCGGATGCCGAGGCCACCCGTGCCGACAACGGTGCGGAGCAGGTGCAGGAATCGGCGCAGGGTACGAACCGCAAGCTGATCCGCACGGTCAATATGGAGGTGGAGACCGAAAACTACGATGCATTGCTGCCGGATATCGAGAGGAAGGTGGCGCATTACAACGGATATATCGAGAGCTCCAGTACCTACAACAACTCCAATGCTTCCGGGGACAGCCAGAGACGGGAAGCCTCTATGACGATCCGGATTCCGGCAGCAAATCTGGATGCCTTTTTGCATACGGTTTCCGACCAGTCCAACGTGACCTACAAATCCGAAAACGTGCAGGATGTAACGCTTTCCTACGTAGACCTGGAAAGCCATAAAAAGGCACTGGAGGAGGAACAGAAAAGACTGCTGGATTTCATGAAAGAGGCGGAGACCATTGAAGATCTGATCACGATCGAGGACCGGCTGACGCAGGTGCGCTACGAGCTGGAAAGCATGGAATCGCAGATCCGCACCTATGACAATCAGGTGGATTACAGCACGGTTTCCATTACGATCAGGGAAGTGAAGCAATACACGCCTGTGGAAGAGGAAAGTGCCTGGACACGGATTCAGAGAGGATTTGCGGAGAGAGCCGAAGCCGTGATCGAGGGACTTCAGGACTTCGGTATCTGGTTTGTGGTGCATATTCCGGATCTGATCGTGCTTGCAGTCATCGTATGCATCATTCTTCTCATCATCTGGCTTTGCATCCGCGGGTCGAAAAAACGCGCGGAAAAACGTCGGTTAACGCAGCAGCAGAGGATGGTACAGCCCATACCCCCGCAGGGGACGCAGACGCCAAATACGCCGATGACGAATCCGCCGGTGCCAAATACATCGGTGACGAATCCGCCGGCGCCCAATGCGCCGACGCCAGCCACGCCGGCACAGAGCACACCGGATCAAAACATGCCGGCATCAGGCACACCGGCAGAGGATACGCAGGCACCTGACGCATCCTCCGGAACCGGGTCGAAATAAGCGGGACAGGAGGACGAAATGGAAGAAAAGCGGATGGGAGAAGTCCTGAAAAAAGCTGAAGTTCTGATCGAGGCACTGCCGTATATTCAACGGTTCAACCGCAAGATCATCGTGGTGAAATACGGCGGAAGCGCCATGCTGGATGAGGACTTGAAAAAAAGCGTCATTCAGGACGTGACGCTTTTAAAACTGGTAGGGTTTAAGCCGATCATTGTCCATGGCGGCGGGAAAGAGATCAGCACCTGGGTCGGAAAAGTCGGGATGGAGCCGCACTTTGTAAACGGCCTTCGGGTGACCGATGAACCCACCATGGAAATCGCCGAAATGGTGCTGAACAGAGTCAATAAATCTCTGGTGCAGATGGTGCAGGAGCTTGGCGTCCTGTCTGTCGGGATCAGCGGGAAGGACGGGGGCCTGCTTTCCGTGAAAAAAAGGCTTTCCGATGGAAAGGACATCGGCTTTGTCGGAGAGATCGAGGAGGTAAACCCGAAGATCCTGTACGATCTTCTGGAGAAGGATTTCCTGCCGATTGTCTGTCCCATCGGTCTGGATAAGGACTATCAGACATATAATATCAATGCGGATGATGCCGCCTGTGCAATTGCGCAGGCGGTTCATGCGGAAAAGCTGGCCTTCCTTACGGACATAGAAGGCGTCTACCGGGATCCGGCCGATCCGGACACCCTGATCTCGGAGCTGACGGTCACTGCGGCAAGGGAGCTGATCGGGAACGGCTATATCGGCGGCGGTATGCTGCCGAAGCTCAATAACTGCATCGAAGCCATTGAGCAGGGAGTTTCCCGCGTGCATATTCTGGACGGGCGGATTGCACATTGCCTCCTGCTGGAAATCTTTACGAATCAGGGAATCGGAACAGCCATCATCGGTGACCGGGAAAAGAGGTTTTATCATGACGAAAGAAATGACGATTGAACAGGCGGAGCAGTCGCTCCTGCACACCTATAACCGCTATCCGGTGGTATTCGAACGCGGCGAGGGCATGTATCTGTATGATACGGAGGGCAAACGCTATCTGGACTGCTATGCGGGGATTGCGGTACTGGCATTTGGTCATTGCGACAAGAAATTTAATCAGGAATTAAAAAATCAGATTGACCGTTTGATCCATGTCTCCAACCTTTTCTACAACGTACCCGCCGTGGAAGCATCCCGAAAAGTACTGGATGCCTCCGGGATGGATCGTATTTTTTTTACGAACAGCGGTACCGAGGCCATCGAAGGAGCGCTGAAAGCGGCACGCAAATACCGGTATCAACGCACCGGCAGGAACGACGGCGAGATCATCGCCATGGATCATTCCTTTCACGGACGGAGCATGGGGGCGCTTTCCGTAACCGGTACAGAGCCTTACAGGACACCTTTTGAGCCGCTGATCGGCGGAGTGCGTTTTGCAACCTTCAATGATCTGGACAGTGTAACCGCCGCCGTGTCGGAGCGGACCTGCGCAATCCTTTTGGAAACGGTACAGGGGGAAGGCGGGATCTATCCGGCGGATCCGGTTTTTTTGGAGGGGATCCGCAAGCTCTGTGATGAAAAGGACATTTTGCTGATTCTGGATGAAGTCCAGTGCGGAATGGGAAGAACCGGGAAAATGTTTGCCTGGCAGCATTTCCATATCAAACCGGATATCTGCGCCCTTGCCAAGGCGCTTGGCTGCGGCGTTCCCGTGGGAGCTTTCCTCATGACGGAGCGTGTTGCCGCGGATTCTCTTGCACCGGGGGATCACGGAACGACCTATGGAGGGAACCCCCTTGTATGCGCCGCTGTCAGCACCGTCTTTGACATGATGAAGGAGCGGGACATTTTATCCCATGTGAATGAGATTACGCCGTATCTGGAGGAAACGCTGGATTCTCTCGCGGAGGAGTACCCGTTTATTGTGGCCCGGCGCGGTCTGGGGCTGATGCAGGGACTTGCCTTTGCTGAGGACACACCGGCTTCCGAGATTGCAGCTACTGCGATTCAGGCAGGGCTGCTGGTGATCACCGCCGGGGGAAATGTCCTTCGGATCGTACCACCGTTGGTCATTGAACGGAAGCATATCGACGAAATGGCCGGGATCCTGAAGAAGGTTTTGGATGGACGAAGAGGATGAGGAGAGAAGACAGGAGATTCTTTTCGGTGCTGTTTGTCATGGGGTTTCTGCTGCTGCTGGTTTTTCTGGCCCGGAAGTATCCCCTGGTGGAAACAGGAGGAAAGGAAGCGGAGACGGATACGAAGGGGACAACCGCATCTCCGGAGGCGCTTGCGGAAGCGTATGAGAATACGGAGAAGACACTGACTCTATGGTATGCGGATCCGGCAATGGAAGGCTTTTTCAGACAGTGCGCACTGGATTATTTTGAAAAAACAGGAACAGCTGTTCATGTAGAGCTTCGGGACAGCCTTTCCTACGCGGAACAGCTCTATGAGGAAAGCATCTCGGAAGAGGCAGCCGTACCGGATCTGTATCTGGCTGCCGGGGATGAGCTGGAGGAGCTTGTGCTGCTCGGGCTTGCCGCAGAGAAAGAAGAGGGCGCGGCAGACGCCGATCTTTGTGAGACGGCCAGGGAAGCGTCTATGCTTCGGGGGACCGTCTACGGATATCCGCTCTGTTTCAATACACCGGTTTTTGTTTACCTGACGGAAGCATTTGAGGAACAGCCGGTTTCCATTCGGGCCATGCTGGACTACATTCAGGAGTATGATCTGCCGATCGAGGTCGGGAATCTGGTGGAATGGGATGCGGACGACGAGTATTTTGATTTTGTTTTTGTGGGAGACTGCTTTGCTTTTTCGGATGAGGAAAAGGGGCATCTTACGGTAACCAGAGATGACGGGCTGTTTGAAAAGAAGATGGCCTTTCTGAAGGAACTGGCGGACTCCATCACTATTGATGCGCAGACCCTGTCGGAGGGTGCGGTTGTCAGCCACCTGAATCATGCGGCAACGGCTTCCGCGGTGATTGATTCGGATGACCTTTGCGATGTGACCGTCCCTTATGGGGTTAGTCCCCTGCTCCCGCTGGATGAGACGCTTTCCATGAGAGGCGCTGCGGTGACGGAGCTTCTTCTGGTCAATGCTTTTTCAAACCGGCAGGAGGAGGCGTCCTCCTTTGCCCGGTTTATCGCAGAAGAAGAGCAGGGACTGATCCATGAGATGAGCCCGCATTTTTCCGTTTCTGCGTCCCAGAATACAAAAGGAGATGCGGCTGTTGCGTTCGCTGCTTACGAAAATGCAGTGTCCATGCCCCACGCCATGGACAGTGACAACTTCTGGAAATCACTTCGAAATGAAATTCTAAAACTTTTCTAAACTTATTGCGCAGGCAAAAAAAATTGGGTATGATAGTCATGCGGGCATGGAGGCTCCTTTCGGATTGAAAAGAAAGGAGACAGCTCATGAAACGTATGAAAATGGCAATTCTGATCCTGCTACTTGCGGTATACCCGACCGGTTGCGGCAGGACGGAGCCGTATTTGGAAACTTTTTCCACTGCCGGAGAGACGGAGACCGCTGCAGATCCGGAGCCGGAGAATGCAGAAGGCGCGGAACCGGAAGAGGAAAGAGAGACGGATACGGTTTATATTTATGTCTGTGGTGAGGTGAACGCGCCGGGTGTATACGCGCTTCCAGGCGGCAGCCGGATCTTTGAGGCACTCTCCCTCGCCGGTGGTCTGACGGAAGAGGCGGATACGGCGGTGATCAATCAGGCGGAACCTGTGACCGACGGGATGATGATCCGGATCCCCGTAGTGGGAGAGACGGTCGCGGAAGCAGAAGAACCTGCTGACGGCAGGATCAATCTGAACACCGCTACTGCGGAGCAGCTGATGACGCTGCCGGGTATCGGTTCATCCAAAGCAGAGAGCATCATAGCCTACCGGGAGGAGCACGGCGCATTCAAGGACATCACGGAGCTGATGCAGATCCCGGGGATCAAAGAAGGCGTTTTTTCCAAATTGAAAGAGAAAGTCAAAGTCTGAGGGAATCATGGCAAAAAAGGTATTGGTTGTCGATGATGAAAAGCTGATTGTGAAGGGCATCCGGTTCAGCCTCGAGCAGGACGGGATGGAGGTCGACTGCGCCTATGACGGAGAGGAGGCCCTCTCCCTTGCCAAGACAAACCGCTATGACATGGTGCTTTTGGATGTCATGCTACCGAAGCTGGATGGATTTGAGGTCTGCAGGGAGATCCGTGAATTTTCGGATATGCCGGTGGTGATGCTGACAGCCAAGGGGGATGACATGGACAAGATCCTCGGACTGGAGTACGGGGCGGACGACTATATCACGAAGCCCTTCAACATTCTGGAGGTAAAGGCGCGGATCAAGGCGATCATGCGGCGTACCGGATCTGCCGCATCCGCCCAGGACACGGAGAAGATCCTGCAGAACGGGGATCTGAAGCTGGACTGCGACAGCCGCAGGCTGTTTATTCTGGGGCGGGAAGTGAACCTGACCGCAAAAGAGTTCGACATTCTGGAGCTCCTTGTCACCAATCCGAACAAGGTATACAGCAGAGACCAGCTTTTGCATATGATCTGGGGGGCTGATTACCCCGGCGATGCACGGACGGTTGATGTACATGTACGCCGTCTGCGTGAAAAGATCGAAGTAAACCCGAGCGAGCCGAAGTATGTCCATACCAAATGGGGTGTAGGCTACTACTATAAGGCATAGCGCCATGAAAAAGAAATTACGCAGCTTTTTCGGAAGTCTGACGTTCCGATTGATCATTCTTATCTCACTGATCGGGATTCTCCCGGCGGTGATTCTTCAGACCAGCCTGTTAAAGACCTATGAACGCAGGGCGGTCAATGTCAAGACCATCGAGATTCTGAATCAGGCCAAAATTCTGGCCAATACCGTGGTTTCGGAAGGATATCTGGATAACCCGACCAGTCCGCTGATCGACGCTGAACTGCTTCAGCTGACCAACATTTACGATGGGCGTGTGATGCTGGTGGATCAGACCTTCCGTATCGTGAAGGATACCTATGACCTGGATACCCATAAGACGATCATTTCCCGTGAGGCGATGCAAAGCTTCAAGGGCGCCGAGGTGACCAACTATGATTCGGAGAACGGGTACATTGAGCTGATCGTGCCGCTGAATAACCCTGAGGCGGATATTGACGATGAAGTCGAATATCCGGTACTCGGCGTGATGGTGGTCAGTGTTTCAACGGACAGCGATGTTTATAATTACCAGTATCTGAGGGGAAGGGGCTCGATCATCCTGGTCGCATCCGGGATGCTGATCGTGGCGTTGGCAATTTTTACCGCGCTGCGGCAGACGATTCCGCTCCGCCGCCTGGCGGCATCGATCCGCCAGCTCCGGACAGGCATTGAAATTGAAGAACTGCGGCCCCAGGGCTATACGGAAAGCCGTGAGATCACGGAAGAGATCAACCACATGACAGCGTCCATGAAGGCGCTGAACGATTCCAGACAGGAATTTGTTTCCAATGTGTCTCATGAATTAAAGACCCCCCTGACATCCATGAAGGTACTGGCAGACTCCCTGAACGGTCAGGAAAACGTGCCGGTAGAGCTGTATCAGGAGTTTATGGCGGACATCACAGAGGAGATCGACCGTGAAAACAAGATTATCACGGATCTTTTGTCTTTGGTGAAGATGGATAAAGCCTCCGCGGATCTGACGATCTCCAGTGTGAATATCAACGGTCTCCTGGAGCTGATTATGAAGCGGCTGCAGCCCATTGCAGACAAAAAGAACGTAGAGCTTGTGCTGGAGAGCTTCCGGCCAATTGTGGCAGAGGTGGATGAGACAAAGCTGACACTGGCCATCTCCAATCTCATTGAGAACGGGATCAAGTACAACAAGCCGGAGGGCGGTTTTGTTCATGTTTCCCTGAATGCGGATTATGAATACTTTTTCGTGACAGTGGCGGATTCCGGCATCGGGATTCCGGAGGACAGCCAGGAGCACATCTATGAGCGGTTCTACCGTGTGGATAAATCCCATTCCCGTGAGATCGGCGGGACAGGGTTGGGGCTTGCCATCACGCGGTCGGCTGTTTTGATGCACAGGGGATCCATTAAGGTATTCAGTAAAGAGGGAGAAGGAACGACGTTTACAATACGGATTCCTTTGAACTATATCATTCGTGAAGATTAGGATAGTATATATGAAATTAAAACAGCATTTAAAAAAATATTTTCTGGGGATACTGCTTGTACTCATGTCGGCGGGATTTGCCGCCTGCGGGAGCAGCACGCAGACAGAGCCTGCCGTGGATCAGAATGCTGAAAAAGAATTTGTCGTGTACTATCTGACCAAGGATAATGAGAGCATTGTCCCGGAGCCCATCGAGCTTACCGCAGAGGATGCACAGGGGCAGGTGTCAGAGCTTCTTGCAGCGCTGGCGAAGGATACGGACAGCGTGGAGTATCATAAGACGATTCCGTCCGATGTGCAGGTTTTGAGCAGCCGTTTGGATTACAACACATTGACCCTCTCCTTTTCGGAAGAGTATCTGAGGATGGATCCCATCACGGAGGTGCTTTGCCGGGCGGCTGTCGTGGAAACCATGACACAGGTGCCGGCGGTGATGCGGGTGAGCTTTCTGGTGGAAGAGGAACCGCTGGAGGACAGCAGGGGAGAGATGATAGGCTTTATGACAGCCGACAGCTTTGTGCAGAACCCGGGACGCCAGATCAATGCGATCCAGGAGACGACACTGGTTCTCTACTTTTCCAGCCAGCAGGGGGACAGGCTGGTTCCGGAGAAACAGGAGGTTCATTACAGCAGCAATATTTCCATGGAAAAGCTTGTGATGGAGCGGCTGCTGGAAGGACCCTTAAACAAAAGCCTGAAATCCGCAATCCCGACAGGGACACAGCTCCTCAGTGTGACTGCAGTGGATGGGGTCTGTTACGTGAATCTGGATGAAACCTTCCAAAATCAGGATTACAGCATCCAGGAGCCTGTGGTGATCTATTCCATCGTTGATTCCCTGACGGAGCTGCCAGGGATTCAGAAGGTGCAGATTTCCATCAACGGGGATACCAGCATGGTATACCGCGATAAAATGTCCCTGACCACGTTATACGAGCGTGATATGGAGCTGGTCGTGCAGGAGGTGCCGGAGGAAACGGAGGTGGGAAAAGCTGAGAAGTGACCGAAAACTGATGCAGGCTGCGGCAGCGTTTCTCTGCGGTATCCTGCTGGAACGCCAGCGAAGTATCTGGTGGCTGCTGCCCTTTCTCTTGCTGCTTTGTTATGTCCTTGCCCTTTCTGTTCGGGCAGGATGTCTGCGACAGGGGATTGTCAGAGGCCTTCTCCTTGCCGCCATCGGCGTCGGTGGTTTTCTCCATACAGCCTATGCGCAGAGCCTGGAGCTTCCCGTGTGGGAGCTGGCAGATACAGAGACGGATGTCCTCATTAAAGGGCGTATTTATAAGAAAGAAACAAAAAATCAAAATCAGATTTATTATCTTGACCATTCGGTGATTCAACACCAGTCAGACATTTTTCCCAATCATCGCATTCTTTTATATCTGGACGAAGATCCCTGCCACATCGGGGATGTAGTGCTTGTGCAGGCCCATACGCGCCCCATGGCAGCTTCCTCCAACGAGGGAAACTTTGATCAGAAACGGTATTATCATGCGCAGAGGATCGACATGATATGTTGCGGAGATTCCTTGAAACTTGTGTCCACCCGGAGACTGTCTCCACAAGATCTGCTGTTTCGCCTCAAGGAGCGCCTGAAACAAACCTTTCTGGATCATCTGGAGGAGTCGAAGGCCGGTGTGCTGAGTACGATGGTGCTGGGGGACCGGACCGTCCTTGATCCGGATATCAAGGAGATGTATCAGAGTGCCGGTATCTCACATATTCTTGCGATATCCGGGCTTCACATCTCATTGATTGGGGCGGCATTGCTGAAGCTTCTCAGGCGGTGCGGTCTGGGGACAGTTCCTGCAGGCGTAGCTTCCGGGGGTGTCATTGTGCTGTATACCTGTATGACAGGCGCCTCCCCCTCTGCCGTCCGCGCCTGTGCGATGTTTTTGTATCTCCTGGTTTCCCTTGCCCTCAGGAGAAGCTATGATCTTTTGACTGCCCTGTCACT
The DNA here is from genome assembly GCA_045661345.1 of Lachnospiraceae bacterium. GTDB lineage: Bacteria > Bacillota > Clostridia > Lachnospirales > Lachnospiraceae > RUG12461. The sequence continues at coordinate 42,628 of JAZRFM010000013.1, read as the reverse complement.
TGCTGCCATGGGAGAACTATTGGCCAATCCGTTCCTGACGGACGACAGCGGCTTCGTGTTTTCCTTTTGTGCCGTGCTGTCGGTGGCTGTCTGCGGCAGGGTGCTGGCAGGCGGGAAGGCGGAGTCCGGCGGCCTCATTTCACTGTTTGCGGGCACACCCGCAGCGGGGGAGGGGGAAGAGCCGCAGCGGGAGACTGTCCGGGGTGAGGGCTGGAGGAAGCGGCTCATGGACAGAGGGAAGGAAAGGCTTCGGAGATTTCTGACCCGGACCCTTCCGGTCAGCATCGCGCTGCAACTGGTAACGGTTCCCATCGTGATGTGGAATTACTATGAGATTCCCGTGTATGCGCTGATCATCAATTTTTTTGTGCTGCCGTTTGTGGGGGTGGTGCTGTTTTCCGGGATTCTGGGCAGTTTCTTTGGGGTGCTCGGACTGCTTTGGGCTGCTCACGGGACATTTTTCATCTCGGCCGTGATTCTGAGCGCCTATGAGTGGATCTGCACAGCCGCAGCAAAGCTGCCGGGAGCGAGCCTCGTTACGGGGAAGCCGGCTTCCTGGATGATGGTGGTGTATTATGCGGTGCTTGCCATGGTTTTGTTTCTCATCACGGCGCGGGGGAACCGGCGGTTTGCGGTGATACCGGTGCTGTTGTTGGGGCTGATGGCCTTCTGCCCAAAGCGTGCGGGGTTTGAACTCAGCATGCTGGACGTGGGCCAGGGAGACGGTATCTATCTGGCCCTGCGGGGGCAGAATGTATTCATTGACGGCGGCAGCTCGGATGTGAAGCAGGTGGGAAAGTACCGGATCGAGCCTTTTCTCAAGGCGAAGGGCTGCAGAAGCGTGGACTACTGGTTCGTCTCACACACGGATGAGGACCATATCAGCGGGTTGAAGGAAATATTAAATGATGATTATAAAGTTGACAACATTGTTCTTTCCAGGCATATCTACCGGGATGAATCGGTAGAAGAACTGTGCGCCCTGGCGAAGGAGAAGGGGGCAGAGGTGCTTTCCATGACAGCGGGAGAGGAGCTGCACTGTTCAGACGGCTCATTCTGCTGTCTTTTCCCGGACAGGGAGGGGATCGCTTCCGACAGAAACGGACAATCCATGGTGCTTTTATTTTCGAGCCCTTCTTTCTCCGCGCTCTTTACCGGAGATATTTCACAAAGCGAAGAGGACTACCTGATGAGACAGCCTTTGTTCCGGGAGGCCGTATCCGGACTTACATTTTACAAGGCTGCGCATCACGGCTCCGGAGGATCCAATGGGGCCTCCTATCTGCAGGCACTGTCCCCGCAGATGGCCGGCATTTCCTGTGGGCTGAGGAACCGCTACGGTCATCCGGCGAAGGAAGCGGTCGCCCATATGGAGGAAACCGGCGCAAAGGTTCTGGAAACGCGATTCCTCGGGCAGATCAAGGTGACAATCCGGGGAGGCCGGGTGTACGTATCCGGATTCCGGAAGCAGCAGGGTAACACCCCTAAGGGCCTGTAACAGTTCCTTACCCGATCACCCGGACGGTATAGGGCTTTTCGGCTTCTGCCTCGTGAGAGATGTCGCCGCCGCGGTTTACAAAGGCTGCGGTGAGTGCGACACTGCCACTCTGATCGTACACCACTGTTGATGCGGTCTCACCTTCGACGAGACCGTAAACCCGCAGCTCCACGCCTTCGGCATAATCATAATCCGGCCGGGTATCCTGCGCACCCAGAGCAATGACGGCGCCGGGGCGCACAAAAAGCGGGATATCGCAATAGCCTCTGGTCTCTTCGTACCACCGGCCGCCCTCGTATTTTTTTTCTGTAAAGAATTCCGTCCAGACGCCTGCGGGGAGGTAAAACTCTGCCACGCCATCCTCCCGAAAGACCGGTGCCACCAGCAGGCTGTCGCCCAGCATATACTGTTTATCGAGATAGGGGACGTTACGATCCTCCGGAAATTCCAGAATCATGGCTCTCATGGTGGGGATCCCGGTGCGGCTGGTATCAACCGCGGTTTTGAACAGGTACGGCATCAGTCTGGCCTTGAGACGCGTAAAGAATCTCAAGACATCCACGGCTTCTTCGTCATAGAGCCATGGAACCCGGTAAGAGGAGGAACCGTGGAGTCTGGAGTGGGAAGACAGCAAACCGAAGGCGACCCATCTTTTATACACATCCGGTGTGGAAGTCTGCTCGAATCCGCCGATGTCGTGGGCCCAGAAGCCGAAGCCCGACATCTGCAGGGAGAGGCCGCCGCGGATGCTTTCTTCCATGGACTCATAATCGGACCAGCAGTCCCCGCCCCAGTGCACCGGAAATTTCTGACATCCCGCGGTGGCGGATCTGGAAAAGAGCATGCCTTTTCCCTTCCCGAGCTTCTTTTCCATGATCTCGAATACGGCCTGATTGTAAAGATAGGTATAGAAGTTATGCATTCGTTTCGGATCGGAGCCGTCGAAGTAGACAACGTCGTCTGTGGGGATCCTTTCCCCGAAATCGGTTTTGAAGGCATCGATACCCAGCTCGAGAAGTCTGGCAAGGTACCCCTGATACCATTTCACCGCATCCGGATTGGTAAAGTCCACCAGCGCCATCCCCGGCTGCCACATATCCCATTGCCACACATCACCGTTCCTGCGATGCAGAAAATATCCCTTTTCCATCCCCTCTTCAAAAATTCCATTTCCCTGGGCGATATAGGGATTGATCCAGACGCAGATACTGATCCCCTTTTCCTTGATCCGCCTCAGCATACCGGCAGGATCCGGGAAGACTTCCTCATTCCAGACAAAGTCGGTCCAATGAAAATCACGCATCCAACAACAGTCAAAATGGAAGGTACGAAGCGGGATTCCGCGATGGAGCATCCCGTCGATCATGCTCATGACGGTCTCTTCGTCATAGCGTGTCGTAAAAGAAGTGGAAAGCCACAGACCGTAGGTCCAGGGGGCAGGCAGGGAAGGCTTTCCGGTCAGGTCGGTGTAACGAACCAGCACCTCCTTCATGGTTTTTCCGACGATCACATAGGTATCAAGACACCCTCCCTCTACGGCAAATTCACACCTGGTCACATGATCGGATCCGATCTCGAAATCAAAGGGCTCAGGATGGTTTACGAACACACCGTACCCTTTGTCGGAAAGATAAAAGGGAATGTTTTTATAGGCCTGATCCGTGGAGGTGCCGCCGTCCTTTTGTTCGATGCGTACGGTCTGCCCGTTTTTGACAAGGGCGGTAAACCGTTCGCCGCAGCCGTAGATATGTTCATCCACCGTGATCGACAGGTTTTGCCGCATATAGGTATCTGCCGTATCGCCGGCTCTGTCGTAGGCCATGCCCCTGAAATTCCGCTTGATGCAGGCAAGATCCCGGCCGGTGGAGGTGGTTCTCCGGTTCCAGGTGGTACCCTCTGTTACTTCGACGCCGTGGAAGTATCGGAGTGTGAAGGGGTCTTTATCCACTTCCAGACGGATGTCTCCGCTTGTCACCGTAAGCATTTCCGGGGTTTCCTCCACTTCCAGAGGGAGCTCCTCCGTGAGTGCAAGTGCAAAGGCCGGGCGCTTTTTTTTCGCGCCGGTATGATGAGCAGTCTGCAGCCGCAGGATCCCTTTTGCAGGGGACGAGATCCGCAGCGTCAGGTTCACACCGCCGAGGGTATCGCCTTTTCCGGTGATCCTCGTTGTCGGTACGGTCAGGACCAGCGCGTTGCCTTCTTTTTTTACAAAGTAAACCTGTGTCGCGGGAAAACAGGTATATCCTTCTTCCATCATCCAGCAGCCGTTCTCAAATTTCATGCTTTTTCTCCTTTATCCGTTATGGGTTGCAGCGATTGCGATAAGAATGCGGCTTTCAGCCGCCCGCCGACAAGCCAAAGCTATCGCACAGTAGCCCATCAGCAAGTGCGTGGCTCGGCAGTGAAAAGTAACCGCAGTCGGCGCGAATGAATACGTTTCCTGTATATTCTTGTTAATATATGATACAATCATAAGGACATCATAAACAAGGGCATTTTTTTCAAATCACTGGAAAGGGAGACATCATGCATTACAGGACAAACGAAAGAAACAACGACCAGCTTTCCATCCTCGGGTATGGATGTATGCGGTACAGCAAAAACGGCGGCACGATTGATCAGGAAAAGGCGGAGCGGGAAATGAAGATCGCGCTGGATGCCGGGGTCAATTACTTTGACACGGCGTATCTCTACCCCGGGTGCGAAGTGTGCCTCGGCAAGTTCGTGAAAAAGGAGCAGTGCCGGGAAAAGATCCGCATCGCAACGAAGCTCCCGCAGTATCTTATCAAAAAGACGGAGGATTTTGACCGTTATTTCACGGAACAGCTTACCAGGCTTCAGACAGACTATGTGGATTACTACCTCATGCACATGCTGAACGATGTCAACAGCTTTCACCGGTTATGTGACCTCGGACTGCGGGAATGGATCGACGGAAAAAGAAAATCCGGGCAGATCAGAAACATCGGCTTTTCCTTCCATGGAGGCACCATCGCTTTCAAGGCACTTCTGGATGCGTATGACTGGGATTTTTGCCAGATTCAGTACAACTATATGGATGAGCACTCCCAGGCCGGCGTGGACGGGCTTACCTATGCGCATGAGAAGGGGCTTCCCGTTATCATCATGGAGCCATTAAGAGGCGGCCGGCTTGTGAACGGTCTGCCGGAGGACGCCAAAGCGGAATTTGAGAAAGCGATCCCGGGACGGACACCTGCAGAATGGGGACTGCGCTGGATCTGGAATCAACAGGCGCCGACGGTTGTGCTGTCAGGTATGAACAGTACAGAGCAGGTCACGGAAAACTGCAGGATCGCTTCCGAAGTGGAGATCGGAGAGCTTACCCAGGAGGATCTGGCGGTCTATGAGAGGGTGCTGCAGCTGATCCATAAAAAGATCAAGGTCGGCTGCACCGGCTGCGGCTACTGCCAGCCCTGCCCGAAGGGAGTGGACATCCCGACCTGTTTTTCCGTTTACAATGCCAGCTATGCGGATTCCTACTGGAATGCGTTCAAGGAGTATATGATGTGTACGACGCTGCGGAAGGTGCGTTCCAACGCGGGGCTTTGCGTCAAGTGCGGGAAATGCGAGCAGCATTGTCCCCAGAGTCTGCATATCAGAGACGAGCTGGTGAACGTCAAAAAGAGGTTCGAGCATCCCATTTACAAGATCGGCGCGGCAGGGGTGAAGCTGGTCATGAAGTATTAAAGCGCGGTAAAAAGCCCCAAAAAGGTGGCGGCAGGCGGTTGACATTTCAAGAAATCTCGGCTAACATGGGTTACGTATCGCGCACACCCTCGCGTGATGCGGAATAATGCCGGAGGGAGGTGGTAAGGTTGGCAAATATTAAATCTGCGAAGAAGAGAGTTCTTGTTTCCAAGAAAAAAGCGGAACGGAACAAATCCGTGAAGAGCAGTGTGAAGACTGCGATCAAGAAAGTGGAAGCTGCCGTAGAGGCAAAGGATAAGGCAGCTGCGGAGGCAGCGCTGAAGGAAGCGATCGGCAAGATCAGCTCCGCGGCGAATAAGGGCGTTTACCATAAGAACAACGCCGCACGGAAAGTTTCCCGTCTGACCCTTGCGGTAAACAGGATTGCATAAGCACATAAAAAAGAAACCCGGTGGAGCCGTCATTCCACCGGGTTTTTCTTGTTACGGATTTCAGGCATATCTGGCGAGAAACAGCTCCACGGCGGATCGTTCGTCCATACGCCCGGTTTTGAAGGCTTCTTCCGCGGCGACGCCGTCCCGCAAAGCCGACTGTAAGCGCTCCAGGGGGAAAATGTCGGCCTGGGGCAGATTCTTTCTGACGAGCCAGTCCCGCATTCCCAGACGGGATGCAATGGTGTTGACATCAAAACCCTGCTCCCGCAAATCCTTGATCTGCAGGAGGATGTTTAGCTGCCGGACAACAAGAAACATGATATGATACGGAGATTCCTTTTTTTCCAGTAATCTGTAATAAAGAGAAAAGGCTTTTTTTGTATCACGTACGGAAAAGGCATTCACCATATCAAAGATATCGTCGGTCATCTGCCCGGAACAGACGGCAGCCACGTCCTCCGGTGTAATGCAGTCCCGTTCCAGTGTGTAGCAAAAGAGCTTGTGTAATTCGTTGCTGATATTCTCCAGATCATCCCCGCAGCGGAGCAGAAACGCATGCAGCGCGGCTTCGCTGATTTTTTTCTTTTCCTTTGCGACCTGACTCAGGATCCATTTGGTGATCATCCCCGCATCGGGGTGCTGATACTCCACCGCCGCACCCACTGAGGCGACGGCTTTATACAGCCGCCCCCGCTTGTCTACCTCGTCTTCGCAAAAGATGAGACAGGTACTCTCGGGGATGGTCGGAAGATAGTCAAGGAGGGCGTCCGGTGCCGCATTTTTGAAAAACAGGGAATTCTCCACCAGAAGGACGCGATAGTCCGCAAGAAAAGGCATGGTTTCCGCGAGATCGATGATTTGCGAAACGTCAATGCCTTTTCCTTCGAAGGCGGTGAAATTCATGCTGTCGTCGGGCTGTCGGAGGGCATCCAGCAGCATCTTTTTTTTCTGGAGTTTCAGATAGGAATCCTCTCCGTACAACAGATAGACACGCTTGAATATGCGGGATTTCACGTCCTCATCCACGACACGCGGCATTTCATATTTTTCTTTTCGAGTGGTTTTCTTTGGCATAACAAGCATTATAACATAAAGCGTCAATGTATGTTATAATACAGCTGATTGTTTTTTGACGAGAGGAGCTGGAGACCTTTGACTGATCAGGAACGAATCCGGAATTTTTGTATCATTGCCCATATTGACCACGGGAAATCCACTCTGGCGGACCGCATCATCGAGATGACGGGACTGCTGACCGACCGTGAGATGCAGGAGCAGGTACTTGACAATATGGATCTGGAACGGGAACGGGGGATTACGATCAAATCCCAGGCTGTCCGTACCATTTACAAGGCCGACGACGGGGAAGAGTACATCTTTAATCTGATTGATACCCCGGGACATGTGGACTTTACCTATGAGGTATCGAGAAGCCTTGCGGCCTGCGATGGCGCGATCCTCGTGGTGGATGCGGCGCAGGGGGTGGAGGCGCAGACCCTTGCCAACGTCTATCTGGCGCTGGATGCGGATCTGGAGGTGTTTCCGGTCATTAACAAGATCGATCTGCCCAGCGCGGATCCGGCACGGGTGATTGAGGAGATTGAGGATGTGATCGGGATAGAAGCGGAGGATGCACCGCAGATCTCCGCCAAAACGGGTCAGAATGTGAGAGATGTCCTCGAAGCGATCGTAAAGAAGCTTCCTTCGCCGAAGGGGGATCCGGAGGCTCCTCTCCAGGCATTGATCTTTGATTCCAAGTACGACTCCTACAAGGGGGTCATCGTTTTCTGCCGGATCAAAAACGGGCGGATCGCACCGGGATGCAGGATGCGGATGATGGCGACGGGGGCGGAAGCGGATGTCGTGGAGGTCGGCACCTTCGGTGCGGGGCAGTTTCTTCCCTGCGGCGAGCTGACTGCCGGCATGGTGGGATATCTCACGGCGAGCCTGAAAAATGTGAAGGATACCAGAGTCGGTGATACGGTCACGGATGCCGCGAGGCCCTGCGCCGAGGCCCTGCCGGGATATAAAAAGGTGAACCCCATGGTCTACTGCGGCATTTATCCTGCGGACGGGGCAAAATATCCGGATCTCAGAGATGCGCTGGAAAAGCTGCAGCTGAACGACGCAGCGCTCCAATTTGAAGCGGAGACTTCCGTTGCGCTGGGATTTGGCTTCCGCTGCGGGTTCCTGGGACTTTTGCATCTCGAGATTGTGGAGGAGAGGCTGGAACGGGAGTATCATCTGGATCTCGTCACCACGGCCCCCAGCGTGATCTATCAGGTGCATAAGACGGACGGCACGGTGCTTGCGATTACAAATCCCACGAATCTGCCGGATCCTGCCGAGATCGACTACATGGAGGAGCCCTTTGTGGCGGCGGAGATCATGGTGACCAGCGAATTTATCGGGCCCATCATGGATCTTTGCCAGGAACGGCGCGGTGTGTATCAGAGCATCGAGTACATCGAAGCGACCCGGGCCCTGATCAAATATGACATGCCGCTGAACGAGATCATTTATGATTTCTTTGATGCCCTGAAATCCCGTTCGAGGGGCTATGCTTCCTTTGACTATGAGATGAAGGGATATGTGAAATCCGAGCTGGTGAAGCTGGACATCCTGATCAATAAGGAAGAAGTGGATGCGCTTTCCTTCATTGTCTTTGCGGGGACTGCCTACGAACGCGGCCGCAAAATGTGCGAGAAGCTGAAGGAGGAGATCCCGCGGCATCTCTTCGAGATTCCGATCCAGGCGGCCATCGGCAGCAAGGTGATCGCCAGGGAGACCGTGAAAGCCATGCGGAAGGATGTGCTGGCAAAATGTTACGGCGGCGATATCACGAGAAAGAAGAAGCTTCTGGAGAAGCAGAAGGAAGGAAAGAAGCGGATGCGGCAGGTCGGAAATGTGGAGATTCCACAGGAAGCCTTTATGAGCGTGCTGAAGCTGGATGAGGAATAAAAATGCCGGAAACGAAAACCGAGGGAAGCGATACGGCATTCGGCATCTATCTGCATATTCCCTTTTGCGCGGCCCGGTGCCGGTATTGTGATTTTCTGTCGGGGCTGGCCGATGAGAAAACACAGGCGGATTACGTGCGTGTGCTGCTGCAGGAGATCAAGGAAAAAGCACCGGCCTGTCAAAACAGAAAAGTGACTTCCGTATTTTTCGGCGGCGGGACACCGTCGGTTTTGAAGGCGGGCGGGATCGCAGGCCTCATGGATCAGATCCGGGAAGGTTTTTTGGTGTCGGAGGACGCGGAGATCACGATAGAATGCAATCCGGGTACCCTGTCCAGGGAAAAACTCGCGATCTACAAGGGCTGCGGGATCAACAGACTCTCCATGGGGGTACAGTCCGCAGACAATGAAGCGTTGAAGCGCCTTGGCAGAATCCATACGTACGAGGAGTTCCTGTCCTCTTATGAGCTGGCACGCAAGAGCGGATTCCAAAATATAAATCTGGATATAATAAGTGGGATACCACTGCAGAGTGAACGGGATTATGAGAAAAGTTTAAAGAAGCTTTTGCGCCTTCGGCCGGAGCACCTGTCTGTTTACAGCCTGATGGTGGAAGAAGGGACGGAGTTCGGACGGCTTTACGGGGAAGACGCTAAACGCAGGGAGAACGGAGATACGCCCCGGTACCTGCCGGACGAGGAAACGGAACGGCGGATGTATCATACGACCTGTACTCTGCTGGAGGGAAACGGCTATCACCGGTATGAGATCTCCAATTTTGCCAGAAAAGGGATGGAAAGCCGGCACAATCTGGGATACTGGCGGCGGAGCGAGTATCTGGGGCTGGGACTGGGCGCGGCGTCTCTGGTGGAGAACAGGCGATTTAGCAATACCGGTGACCTTGGCGAGTACCTGCATTATGGGTTTTCCCCGCAGAAGGAAGAGAACATCGACCGGAAAGGACAGATGGAGGAGACCATGTTTCTCGGATTGAGAGAGACGGCCGGGGTGGCAAAGGCGGAATTTTACAAAAGATTCGGGGTCTCCATGCGAAACGTTTACGGAAAGGTGATCGACGAAATGGCGGGAAGAGGGCTCCTGCTGGAAACGGAAGAAAATGTGTGTCTTTCGGAGCGGGGACTGGATCTTGCAAATTATGTGATGGCGGCGTTTTTGCTGGACTGAGCGGTGTTTTTCATGTATAATAAGAAGACTACGATGGACCTGCGGCATAAGGAATCGGAGTCTTTTTTTTACGAGGGGGAAACATGAAGGACCTAAAACATCTGTATGAGTTTGAAAAGCTGTTGACAGAGTCCAACAACGATCTTGTCCGCCAGGCGGCGGAACGCGGGGATAAAATCATCGGGATCAACTGTTTTCAGCTGCCGGAAGCCTTTTACAATCTGCCCGGCATCACCGCGATCCATATCAGGGCACCGCGCACCGGCACGATGGAGATGGGAACGTATTACATGACCAGTATGACCTGCGAATACTGCAGGGCGGTTGTGGAGCGTGCGCTGGAGGGCGGATATCAGTTTCTCGATGCGATACTCGAAACGGCTGCCTGCTCCCAGGCGGCGGACTGCTTTGAGAATATCGAACGGCTGCAGCTTTGCGATAAAGAGAGCTTTTTTATCGCCCATATCGATGCCCCGATGAAAAGTGACGAAAACGCGGTACAGCATATGATCCGTATGACCAGGAAAAGGATTCTGGATCGTCTGACGGAGGAATTCGGGACGGATACTTCGGAGGATGCGCTGCGCAAATCCGTGGAGATCCATAACGAGGTGTGCCGTCTGATCTCGGAGATCGGTTCTTACCGCGCAGAGGAGAATCCGCGGATCACGGGTTACGAATTTGCGGTGATCTGCCTTGTGAGCTATGCCTGCCCGAAGGATCTGATCCTTCCGATGCTGCGGGAGACGGCAGAAGAGCTGAAAACCCGCGAGAGCGATGACAACCAAAAGAAAAAACACCGCGCCCGGGTGCTGCTTGTGGGTTCCGAGATTGATGACGCCGATTATGTCAAGGAGATCGAGGAGGCAGGGGCACTGGTGGTGGCGGATCGCTATTGCTACGGTTCCTATCCGGACCGTATTCCCATCGAATTGAAGGAAGACGAGGATGTGCTGACGCAGATCTGCCGTCATACGGTAAAAAACAACCAGTGTCCCCGCTATATGGACATGGAGGCGGTGAAGTACCGCAAGGATGTGCTGGATATGCTCATGAAGCGCTATCACGCCGACGGGATCATTGTCCAGCAGATGAAGTTCTGCAATTTCTGGGGGTACGAACGCGCCGGGATGCAGCATATCATGCGGGAGGAGTACGGATATCCCGTGCTTACCATGGACCGGCCCTATGTCGTGACCTCTTCCGGACAGCTCCGCACCAGGGTTCAGGCATTTGTTGAGAGCATCGAGATCAAGCAGATCAACAAAGAGAGAGGCGGTGATGACTGATGGGAAAAGAGATCAACAGTGAAAAGCTGGGGAAGATGTATCATGGCAAGCGTTATCGCGCCCGCAGGGAATGGCGCGGCCTGAAGGACACCTGGTATGACTATACCAGATGGCTTTTCATCTGGAAGACCATGATCAAGTTTATGGCAAATCCCCAGTGCCTCAAGGGCTTTTTCCGCTACCGCTGGATGGTGAATTACCTTGCCGCACCGGATTTTCTGGATCGGCACACCGAGGGCCTCAGAGGGCCGCAGCTTCGGATTGCGCATAAAGAGTTCGACCTCATTGTGGAGCATATGTGTACCACCATGAAGACCCTGTTCGAAGCAGATCAGAACATCGGGGGTGATCCGGAGAAGAGCAGGAAGCTCGTTCTTCTGGATGAAAACATGATGACGCAGGTCATGAACGGTTTCCCGAACCTGACCGCGATTGTGCCGGAGATTCCGCCGATCTATACGTCTTCCACCATGGCGCAGGACGGTGTGATCCATTATGTCGATGTCTGTGAAGAGTACGGCGTACCGGGGGATGTCTGCCCCATGCCGGCGGGAGAGCTGGGTGTGGCAATTGAGGACGACTATCCGAAGGTCGGGATCTGCATGCTGCACTGCAATACCACCTGTGACGGCTCTTTGATGGGCAATTCCCTGGAGCAGCGGCGGTTTAACCTGCCGTCCTTCGGGATCGCGGTGCCGATCCGTTATACGGATCCCGAGACACGTGATTATGCGGCGCAGGAGATCAAGAACGCCATCAGGTTCGTGGAGGATGTGACCGGAGAGAAATTTGACTGGGATGCCTATTTCAGGAACATGAAGAACTTCAACGGCGAGACGAGGTGCTTTCAGGAATGGCTGGAGGTCAGCAAGACCGATTACCCCCAGGTCATCGGCAACAATGTGGCACTGTACCGCGATGCCTATTATCAGGTGGCGGGCGGCCGTGACGACACTTTTTTGAAAAATGAGCAGGAGATCTGCAAAATCATGTATGATGCCTACGACAGGAAGACCCCTGTGGTTTCCGAGGTAAGGCACCGTGCGATTCTCTGGGGTGTGCAGGCACAGTACTATTCGGCATTTCCGCTGTGGCTGCAGAATTGCTGGGGCATCGTTCCGCTGATCGATATGCTGAGCCTTACCTCCACCGACATCTACAGCGAGGACGATCCGGAACAGGCCTATTATGACATGGCGGATCTCTACGCGAAGGAGAATATGCGCAACCGCTCCGAGGGCGGTCTGGATGTCGGTGTGGACGATCTCTGGCGTTTCTGCGAGGAGTATCGGGCGGATATGGTCATCATGTATGAGCATACACGCTGCAAATCCATGACCGGATATCACGGGATCTTTGATGACGAGGCGAAAAAGCACGGTATCCACCTGATCTGGGTGCCGCACGGTCTTATGGATCCCCGTTATGCCAGCCGCGGAGATATGCGCAACGAGGTCAACCGCTATATGCGGACAGTGCTGCATGAAGAACCCCTTGACCCGTCTCTGGAGGATTTTGACGACGTCAAGGCATGGTAAGTGAAAGGAAAGGAGACTCATGGGGAAATTCATCGGAAAAGTGATAAAGGGTATTGTGATCATTGCGGTGATCCTGTTTGTATTGAGCTGGATCGTTTACTATTTTAATCTGGACATGAAGCTTGCATCCCTGATGGAACCCATCATGAACAGGCATTATGACAGGATGAAGCGTGATAAGAGATTATGACCGACAAAAGTCAAGGAAAGTCGGAGAAAAAACAGGAGGATAATCAATGGCAGTGAATGTAAGGCCGATGGATCAGGCAAAAGGGGATCCGATGATCAACGAAAGAGATTACTGGCAGGATCCGGATTATGTAGCGCCCGATCCGGAAAAGGAGCAGCTGGTTCTGAAGCTGGCGACGCTGATCACGGATCGTTATGTGAAGAAATTCACCCAGAAGATCAACAACCGGGATCCGGAGTACTGGATGCTGGATATGATCCTGACAAAAGAACAGGTGAAGTTTCTCTTAAGCTTCCGGAAGACCCGTGTTCCGTACTCGGTTGAGGAGCTGGCAGGCAGAAACGGAATGAGCCTGGAAGACACCAGGGCAATGGTGGAGCGGCTCCGCTGGATCGGTATCATAGAGCAGAATCGTGCGAAGTCTCCGGACAGGCACCGTCAGTATGAGCTTCCGATTTTCGTACCGGGCTCCGCCGAGTTTATGATGATGCAGGAGAAGGTGACGGATGAGTTTCCGCAGCTGGCAACGTTCTTCAACCTGATGACACAGCTCCCCCTGGCGGGCGTCACACAGATGGTACCCCCCGGAGGCGCCGGAATCGGTATGCATGTGATTCCGGTGGAAAAAGCCATCAGCATGGAAAATCAGTCTGTACCGGTGGAGCATCTGTCCCGCTGGATCGATATGTATGACAAATGGGGCATTTCCGAGTGCTCCTGCAGAAAGCAGCAGGCGATGCGCGGAGAAGGGTCCGGTCAGATCCGCGGCGATTACTGTATCGGTATGGGTGACATGGCGGAATACATGGATGATCGCGGGATCGGCCACTACATCACCAAGGAAGAGGTCTACGAGATCTTAGAGCGTGCGGAACGTCACGGCTATGTCCATCAGATCACCAATATTGACGGTGAGAACAAGATCGTGGCGATCTGCAACTGTGCACCGGGTGTCTGCAATGCTCTTCGTACCTCCCAGCTTTATAACACGCCGAATATGTCGGCCTCCGCTTACCGTGCCCATGTGGAAAAAGAAAAATGCGTGGCCTGCGGCAAGTGCGTGGAGGTATGCCCGGTGGGCGCCGCGAAGCTCGGGCAGAAGCTGTGCAAAAAAGACGGGTCGGAAGTGACCTATCCCAAGACGGAGCTGCCGGACGGCAAAAAATGGGGACCGGATAAGTGGAATTACAACTATCGCGATGATGCCAAAATCAATTGCTATGAGACCGGTACGGCGCCCTGCAAGACCGCATGCCCGGTACACCTGTCCGTGCAGGGCTATGTGAAGATGGCTGCGGAGGGACGGTACGAGGATGCACTGGCACTGATCAAGCAGGACAATCCCCTGCCCATGATCTGCGGTGCTGTCTGCAACCGGAGATGCGAAGACGCCTGTACCCGCGGCACCATTGACCAGCCCCTTGCCATCGATGAGATCAAAAAGTATATTGCATCGCTGGATCTGAATTCCGAGAACCCGTATGTACCGCTTTGCGAGAAGCATGATGGCGGCATGTGGGGAGATGAGTTTAAGGTCGCAGTGATCGGTGCGGGCCCGGCAGGGCTTGCGGCAGCCTATTTCCTGCGCAGAGACGGCTATCCGGTCACGATTTTTGAAAAAGAGAAACGTCCCGGCGGCATGCTGATGAATGGGATTCCGAGCTACCGACTGGAAAAAGAGGTACTGGAGGCGGAGATTGATGTGATCAGAAAGATGGGGGTGGAGTTCCAATGCAATGTGGAGGTCGGTAAGGACACCACCATCGAAAAGCTCCGTGGGGAAGGCTACAAGGCATTTTTCGTTGCCATCGGATGCCAGGGCGGACGCCTTGCCGGTGTACCGGGAGAGGATGCAGAGGGTGTCCAGACCGGTGTGGATTTCCTGCGGAATGTCAATCAGGATCATTCCATCAGGCTGAAGGGCGACACCGTTGTGATCGGCGGCGGCAACGTGGCAATCGATGTGGCGAGGACGGCTGTGCGTGCGGGCTCCGACAAGGTGACCATGCTTTGTCTGGAGAGTCCGGAAGAGATGCCGGCGGCAAAGGACGAGGTCGAAGAAGCCCAAGAAGAAGGAATCGAGGTCATGAACGGCTGGGGGCCGAAGGAGATCCTGACGGAGGACGGCCGGGTGAAGGGTGTCGTCTTCAAGAAATGTACGGCTGTCTTTGATCAGGATCACCGGTTTCACCCGCAGTATGATGAGAGTGAGACCATCACGATTTCCTGCTCGAATGTGCTGCTTTCCATCGGACAGTCTATCCAGTGGGGGAACCTGCTGGAGGGGACAAAGGTGGAGACCAGACCGAACGGCGGCGCCATCGCGGATCCGCTGACCCTGCAGACAGCAGAGCCGGACATCTTTGTGGGCGGCGACGTTTACACCGGACCGAAGTTTGCCATCGACGCCATCGCCGGCGGCAGAGAGGGCGCTGTTTCCATCAACCGGTTCGTGCATCCCGGGAACCGGCTGGATCTTGCGAGAGACCGGCGCGACTTTATCGAGCTGGATAAGGACGACATCGAGGATCAGACAAAGCGGGAATGCTTTGACAATGCGCCGCGCCAGATCCCGGGCAGGAAGGCCGGTGTGGCTGCTAAGACCTTTGAAGATCTGCGGCTGACTCTGACGGAGGAGCAGGTTCGGACGGAGGCGGCGAGATGCCTGTCCTGCGGTGCGACGACTGTGGATGAAAACCGCTGTATCGGCTGCGGACTGTGCACCACCAAATGCGAATTCGACGCGATCCATTTGAGCCGTGATGTCCCGGAGGCAAGCCGGATGGTACGTGCAGAAGATAAACTGAAGGCGATCGGACCGTACGCATTAAAGCGCGGTATGAAGATCGCAGTCACCAGGGTTGCAAAAAGGGATTGAAACGGAGGAATAGCACATGACAGAACTCAAATGGAAACAGCGGAAAAGAATCTGGTGTGGATTGCCCTGGACCTTCACGGTCTATTCCATGAGTGAGGACAGACTGTTTATCGACAGGGGGCTGCTCACCAAACAACAGGATGAGATCCGGCTGTACAGGATACTTGATGTATCCCTCAGACGTACCCTCGGGCAGCGGATCTTCGGAATGGGGACGATTCATATCTGCAGCTCCGACAAGAGCATGAAGGATTTTGATATTATCAACATCAAAAACTCCCGGGAGATCAAAGAAATGATCTCCGAAAACGTGGAAGCACAGCGGGAGAAGAAACGTGTATACAGCCGCGAATACATGACGGATGACAATGACAGCGAGCAGGATGTCTTCTGATCACCTGACGTCCAGACAGGGCGACCCTAACCGGGTCGCCCTTTTTTTTACAGGCCCGCGCATTGGATTATTCCGGCTGAAGCCGGACGCGGACCGTGCAGCGAGCAGGGGGATTGCATCCACCCTGCCCGATTTGAAGCTGCCCATTGCTGAGCAGGGACAAGTGGATTTTCTTGCAATCATGCGGGAGGCTTGATAGAATAAGAGAGGTTTTTTGGGGGGATAACAATACGAAGGAGGAGGGAGATCAGATGTCAGCTATTTTCTCAAGGGTAAAGCTGAACACGAAGCAGGTTGTCGCGCTGGTGATCTTTATTGTGATCTCATCAATCGGTCAGCTGGTGCCCACGGCTTTCATCAGCCCCATGATCAATGAGGGCGTCAGTAACAGTGACCAGAAGATGATCATGTCGCTCGGGATTGCCATGGGTGCCATTGCCGTGATCGCCTGTGTGACAAACATCATTGCCGCAAATCTGGCGGCCGGACTCACCACAAAGTTCTCGGCCGATATCCGGCAGGAGGTATTTCATAAGGTACAGGGATTTTCTGCTGCCGAGATTGACAAATTCGGATCGGCTTCGCTCATTACGAGGAGTACCACGGATGTGTCCACGATTCAGATATTCATGTCCATGCTGTTTCGGATCGGGCTGATGGCGCCGAGTATGGCGGTTGTGGGACTGATCCTTTCCGTGGTCTCCGCCGGCGAGATTTCCGTGGTTCTGGCCATTGCGATTCCGATTCTTCTGGTGGCGCTGATGATTATCCTGGTCGGCGCCAGCCGCTATTCCGTGAAGCTGCGGAGTAAGATCGATGAGATCAACAAGCTCTTTCTGGAGGCGCTGGAGGGCGTACGGGTGATCCGTGCTTTTAATAAGCAGAAGCATGAGATGGAGCGCTTTGATGTAACGAATGAAGAGTCCGCCGGGATCAGTCATAAAGCCAATACCGTTTCGGGTACCCTTTTTCCGGCGGTCAATATGCTGTTTGGCTTCACGCAGATCGCTGTCATGGCAGTCGGTACCGGTTTTGTGATTCATGGGCGGCTGGAGGTCGGGACACTGGTCTCGGCGACCCAGTACATTAACATCATCCTCCTCGGTATCATTATGATGGCTTACGTAGTAAGCCTTTTTCCGGATGCCTATGCCTGTATGAAGCGGATTGGAGAGGTTCTGGACACCGAGGTCACGATTACGGATTCCAAAAAGAAAATGCCCGAAAAGACCTGCAGGGGCACCGTGGAATTCCGAAACGTGACGTTTGCGTACCCCGGCGCGGAGTCACCGGTCGTCAAGGGGGTCAGCTTTGTTTCGGGTCCCGGGGAAACCACAGCGATCATCGGCAGGACGGGCTGCGGGAAATCCAGTATCGTCAAGCTCATCCCGCGCCTTTATGACACGCTTTTTGGCGATGTCCTTGTGGACGGGGTCAATGTAAAAGACTATCAATTGGAAGAGCTTCGGAATCTGATCGGCTATGTGCCGCAAAAAAACGTACTGTTTACGGGTGATATCGCCAGCAACCTCAATTTCGGAAATGAAAACGGAACCGAAGCGGAATGGAAGGAAGCGGTTCAGATCGCCTGTGCGGCGGAGTTTGTGGAGAAAAAGGACGGCGTCTTCCATTCGCCCATTTCTCAGGGCGGCACCAATCTTTCCGGCGGGCAGCGGCAGCGTATGGCGATTGCCCGTGCCGTCATGAAAAAACCGGAGATTTATGTATTCGATGACAGCTTTTCCGCGCTGGATATGAAGACGGATAAGGAAGTGCGCCATAACCTGAAAGAGAGCATGGGCGATGCCACCATGATCCTGATTGCCCAGCGTGTCAATACGATTATGGATGCCACCCGGATTCTGGTTGTGGACAAGGGTGAGGTCATCGGTATGGGCACACATAAGGAGCTGTTGAGGTCCTGTCAGCTTTACCGGGAAATTGCCGAGATTCAGCTTGGAGAGGAGGAGGTGCAAAATGAACTCAAAAGTGCTTAAACGCCTTCTTTCCTATATCGGAAACTACAAGGGCAGATTTGCCGCAGCCCTGATCACGGTTCTGATCGGAACGCTTTGCTCGGTTTTTGCGCCGAAGGTGCTCGGAGAAATCAGCACGATTCTTTATGCCGGCGTGTCAGACCAGACATGGGTCGTTGAATATCTGGAGGACGGCTCCCCGGATCCTTCCACCGTCTGGGTCTGGGTCGGAGGAGAAGAAAGCGGACAGCCCGTCGGAAAAGTCGGCAGTATCGTGTGGATCATCAGTTTCCTGATTATTCTGTATCTGCTCTTTTTTGCGCTCTGCTTCATAGCGAATATGACCCTTGCGAGCATTTCCGCCAACATGGTGCGGGATATTCGAAAGGATATTGACCTCAAGATGCACCGCATGAAGCTCAACTATTATGATACCAGAACGAACGGCGAGATCCTTTCCGTCATTACCAACGACGTGGACGCGGTGAATACGCTGTTCGGGAAGAACCTGTATCAGATCCTGAGCCAGATCATCACATTGGTGGGCGTTGTGATCATGCTTCTGACGGTCAACGGCTGGATGACACTGATTGCGCTTGCCATGATTCCCATGACACTGCTGGCCGCAAGCTCGATGCTGAAGGCCGGCGGCAAAAGCTACGTCGAACAGCAGAAGCTGCTGGGAGCTGTCAACGGTTATGTGGAGGAAATGTACAACGGGCAGAATGTGGTGGCCTCTTTTAACTATCAGAAAAAAGCCATTGCGCGCTTTGATGAACTGAACGGCGAGCTCCACAAGAGGGCACGAAAGGCGGAAGCCTCCACCGGCGCCGTCATGCCCATTACGCAGATGGTCAACAACATCGGCTATGCCGTTTCCGCCATCCTCGGCTGTATTTTTGCAGTGAAGGGCTATATGACAATCGGTAACGTACAGTCGGCCCTTCAGTACACCAAAAACATTCAGCAGCCCTTTACCACCTTTGCGCAGATGGCCGGACAGTTTTCCCAGGCTATGGCAGCCGGCGCAAGAATCTTCGAGCTTCTTGATGCAGAGGAGGAGATTCCTGATCCCGAGGAGGGAATTGTACCTGCAGCCAGCGACGGCACGGTGGAATTCAGGCACGTACAGTTCGGTTACAACCCGGATAAGCTCCTGATGACCGATGTCAACATCTCCGTGAAGAGCGGGCAGAAGATCGCCATTGTCGGGCCTACCGGAGCCGGCAAGACCACGTTGATCAACCTGCTGATGCGGTTCTATGAGATTAACGGCGGCGAGATCTGGGTGGACGGTGTCAACACAAAGGAGATGACGAAGCACGAGCTCAGGAAGCACTTCGGTATGGTGCTACAGGAGACATGGCTGTTTGAAGGCACGATTCGTGACAATCTGAAATACAGCACCGAACGGGAGGTTACGGATGAAGAGGTGGAAGAGGCGGCAAAATCCGTCTGTGCAGACACCTTTATCCATACCATGCCCGGCGGCTATGACATGATGCTGAACAAGGGCGCGGAGAATATCTCCCAGGGGCAACGGCAGCTTCTGACCATTGCCAGAGCCATCGTTGCGAACCCCGAGATTATGATCCTCGATGAAGCAACCAGTAACGTGGACGCGCATACCGAACAGATTATCCAGAATGCCATGGCGACCCTGATGGAGGGGCGTACCAGCTTTGTCATTGCACACCGCCTCAGCACCATCCGCGATGCAGCCGTGATCCTTTATATGGAAAACGGAGATATCAAGGAAGTCGGGAATCATGAGACCCTGATGGCGCAGGGAGGAAAGTACGCGACCCTTTACAACAGCCAGTTCGGCTGAGACGGGGAAACCCCCGGGGTTAAGAACGGAGAAGGAGCGTCTCTTCTTTGGAGGAGGCGCTTTTTTTCAGGGAAAATCCGGGCAGAACAGAAAGTAGCGAAAGAAAATAAAAATCGTTGTTGACAAAAAAATACCGGAGTGTTATCTTAGTTTCATGGATGTTAGCACTCTATCAATTCGAGTGCTAATAAAGCAAGAGGATCTGAGGCGGATGGAAGAACTGGATAGCCGAAAAACAATCATATTGAACGCCATCATCAAGAACTACCTTGAGACAGGCGAGCCGGTCGGTTCGAGAACGATCAGCAAATATACCGATCTCAATCTTTCCTCGGCGACGATCCGCAACGAGATGTCGGATCTGGAGGAGCTCGGATACATCCTTTCCCCCCATACATCAGCGGGAAGGATTCCTTCGGACAAGGGCTACCGGTTCTATGTGGATCAGCTCATCCGTGAAAAGGATGAAGAGATCAGTGAAATGCGGTCTCTTGTGATCGAGAACACCGAGAAGATGGATCAGGTGCTGAAGAAAGTCGCGAAGCTTCTGGCAACGGATACGAATTACGCGACGATGATCACGGGGCCGAAGATGAACGGCACCAAGATCAAGTTCATTCAGCTCTCCAGAGTGGACAGCAGAAACCTTCTGGCCGTGATCGTGACCGAGGGGAATCTCGTGAGAAACCGCATGGTCTCCGTGCAGGAGCCGGTGGATGACGAAGAGATCCTGAAGCTGAACATCCTGTTGAATACGAGCCTGAACGGGCTGACGGCATCGGAGATCAACCTCGGAACCATCGCCGCATTAAAGGAGCAGGCGGGAATTCACAGCGACATTGTCAGCAGCATCCTGGATGCGGTTGCGGAGGTGATTCAGGAGGACGACGATCTGACCGTCTATACCAGCGGCGCGACGAACATCCTGAAATATCCGGAGCTTGCCGATTCCGAGAAAGCGACAGAGCTTCTGGGAGCTTTCGAGGATAAGGAGGAGCTGATCTCTCTTGTGAATGAGAGCCTGAACAACGAGGAAAACACGGGGATTCAGGTCTATATCGGCGGAGAGACCCCGGTACAGAGGATGAAGGACTGCAGCGTTGTGACGGCGACCTATGAACTTGGAGAGGGGATCAAAGGAACCATCGGCATCATCGGACCGAAGCGGATGGACTATGAAAAGGTAATGGACAGCTTGAGAAATCTGAAGCGGCAGTTTAATGAGACGCTGGATAAGGCAAAGGATAAAGGATAGGAATCCAGAGAGGTGAGTAAAGTGGGAAAAAAAGGTGCAGACGAGGAAGGTAAGAAAAAGCCGCAGGCTGCTGAAGAGACCAAAAAGAATGACAAGACATCAGTAGAAAAGCAGGAGAGCGAAGAAAGCGCTGCCGCAAAAGAGCAGCGGCAGGAAGAGGCAGACGGCAGCGGGGAGATAGAAGGCAAAGAACAGGAAGAGACGAAAGAAGCCGGGACAGACAAAGCCGCGGATACTCCTGAACCGGAAGAGAAGGATCAGGAGACCGGCGGGGAAGCCGCAGAGGAAAGCGCTGAAGGGAAGGCAGCCGGTGAGAAAAGGAAGCTCTTCCCCAAACGGGAGAAAAAGGACAAGAAGGACGAAAAGATCGAAGAGCTGACGGACCGCGTGGCGCGGCAGATGGCAGAGTTCGAAAACTTCCGTAAACGGACGGAGAAGGAAAAGAGCCAGATGTTTGAAACCGGGGCCAAGAGCATCATC
This sequence comes from Lachnospiraceae bacterium, assembly GCA_045661345.1. Classification (GTDB taxonomy): domain Bacteria; phylum Bacillota; class Clostridia; order Lachnospirales; family Lachnospiraceae; genus RUG12461. The sequence goes on along the minus strand of JAZRFM010000013.1, from coordinate 21,051 downwards.
GAGAGGATCCTGCCGGTGATCGATAACTTTGAACGGGGACTGGCGGCCGTACCGGAAAACGAGAAGGACAGCCCCTTTGTGGACGGCATGGACAAGATCTACAAACAGATGCTGACAGAGCTGGAGAACGCAGGAGTAACAGCCATTGAAGCTGTCGGGCAGGAATTTGACCCGGAGCTGCACAATGCGGTGATGCAGGTGGAAAGCGAAGAGTATGAATCCGGCATCGTTGCGCAGGAGCTGCAAAAAGGATACAAATACCGCGATACCGTTGTCAGACACAGCATGGTAGCAGTGGTACAGTAAATAAAAAATCTATCAAGTCAAAAGATACAGGAGGAATGCATTATGGGTAAAATCATTGGAATCGACCTTGGAACCACCAATAGCTGCGTGGCGGTAATGGAAGGCGGTAAGCCGACCGTCATCGCAAACCAGGAAGGAAGCCGTACGACACCGTCCATCGTGGCGTTTACGAAAAACGGGGAACGTCTCGTAGGCGAGCCGGCAAAACGTCAAGCAGTTACAAATGCGGAGAAGACCATCAGCTCCATCAAACGTGATATGGGTACGGACAGAGGCCGTACCATCGACGACAAGAAGTACAGCCCGCAGCAGATCTCTGCCATGATTCTGCAGAAGCTGAAAGCGGATGCGGAAGGGTATCTCGGAGAGACTGTGACGGAGGCCGTCATTACCGTACCGGCGTACTTCAACGACGCACAGCGTCAGGCCACCAAGGATGCCGGCAAGATCGCGGGACTGGATGTCAAGCGTATCATCAACGAGCCGACGGCGGCAGCGCTGGCGTACGGACTGGATAATGAGAAAGAACAGAAGATCATGGTATACGACCTGGGCGGCGGTACCTTTGATGTCTCCATCATTGAGATCGGAGACGGTGTCATCGAAGTGCTGGCAACGAACGGGGATACACATCTGGGCGGCGATGATTTCGATAACCGCGTGACACAGTGGATGATCGACGAATTCAAGGCAAAAGAGGGCGTGGATCTTTCCGGAGACAAGATGGCGATGCAGCGTCTGAAGGAAGCTGCGGAAAAAGCAAAGAAGGAGCTTTCCTCCGCGACCACGACGAACATCAACCTGCCGTTTATTACGGCAACAAATGAAGGACCGAAGCATTTTGACATGGATCTGACCCGTGCGAAATTTGACGAGCTGACCCATGACCTGGTGGAGAAGACCGCGACGCCGGTACAGAATGCCATGAAGGACGCGGGACTTACCAATGCAGACATCGGACAGGTGCTTCTGGTTGGCGGTTCCACCCGTATCCCGGCCGTACAGGACAAGGTAAAACAGCTGACGGGTAAAGAACCCAGCAAGTCTCTGAATCCGGATGAATGTGTGGCGCTGGGCGCTTCCATTCAGGGCGGCAAGCTCGCCGGCGATGCAGGCGCAGGGGATATCCTGCTTCTGGATGTGACGCCGCTGTCTCTTTCCATCGAGACCATGGGCGGTGTGGCAACACGTCTGATTGAACGTAACACCACGATTCCGACGAAACACAGCCAGGTATTTTCCACGGCTGCGGATAACCAGACCGCTGTTGATATCAATGTGGTACAGGGTGAGCGGCAGTTCGCAAGGGACAATAAGTCTCTCGGCCAGTTCCGTCTGGACGGCATCCCGCCGGCACGACGCGGTGTGCCGCAGATCGAGGTAACCTTTGATATCGATGCAAACGGTATCGTGAATGTCTCCGCAAAGGATCTCGGTACCGGAAAAGAACAGCATATTACCATCACAGCCGGCTCCTCCATGAGCGACGACGAGATCGACCGCGCGGTAAAAGAGGCGCAGGAATATGAAGCACAGGACCGCAAGCGCAAAGAAGCGATTGACGCCAGAAACGAAGCGGATTCCTTTGTTTTCCAGACCGAGGATGCCCTGAAGCAGGTGGGAGACAAGCTGGATGCAGCTGATAAGTCAGCAATCGAGACGGATCTCAACGCGCTGAAGGCATTGCTGGAAGCAAACCCGCAGGCGGAGAACATGACGGATGATCAGGTTTCCGAGATGAAGGCAGCGAAGGAAAAACTGATGGAAAGCGCACAGAAGGTCTTTGCAAAAATGTATGAGAGCGCACAGGCGGCGCAGGGTGCGGCAGGCGCCGGTCCGGATATGAGCAATATGAACATGGGCGGCGGCGCGCAGGATGCAGGTGCAGGCGCAGGCGCCGGCGGACAGAACGGCGGAGATGATGTGGTAGACGCCGACTACAAAGAGGTATAAGAGGTTTTTTCGGGCGCCCGGGGATTGTTCCCTGGGCACCCGTATCACACGTTTCAAGAGTAACAGGTACAGCAAATGGCAGAAGCAAAGAGAGATTATTACGAAGTCCTGGGCGTTCAGAAGAATGCTTCGGATGATGAAATTAAAAAGGCCTTTCGCGCGCTGGCGAAAAAGTATCACCCGGATATGCATCCGGGGGATAAGACTGCGGAGGCGAAGTTTAAAGAGGCACAGGAAGCCTACGCGGTTCTTTCCGATGCGGACAAGCGCCGGCAGTATGACCAGTTCGGTCATGCAGCCTTTGAAGGCAGCATGGGCGGCGGCGGATTCGATTTCTCCGGCATGGACATGAGTGACATCTTCGGCGATATCTTCGGGGATTTCTTCGGCGGGAGAAGCCGCGCAAACAGCAACGGACCCCGGCGTGGAGCGAACCTCAGGGCAAGTGTGCATATTTCCTTTGAGGAGGCCTGCTTTGGCTGCGAGAAGGAGATTGAGCTCACCCTGAAGGACGAATGCCAGTCCTGCCACGGAACCGGCGCGAAGCCGGGGACAAATCCGGAGACCTGTACCAAGTGCGGCGGTAAGGGAAAGGTGGTATACAGCACCCAGTCCTTCTTCGGAACCATGCAGAATGTCTCCACCTGTCCGGACTGCGGCGGCAAGGGAAAGGTCGTCAAGGAGAAGTGCCCGGATTGCCGCGGGACAGGCTATATCGCGAGCCGGAAACGCATTTCCGTATCAATCCCGCCCGGGATCGACAACGGGCAGAGCGTCCGGATCCGGGAAAAGGGCGAACCGGGGATCAACAACGGACCGAGAGGCGATCTGCTGGTGGAGGTCATTGTCAAGAATCACCCGATCTTCCAGCGGCAGGATATGGATATCTTTTCCACGGCACCGATTTCCTACGCGCAGGCAGCACTGGGCGGTGAAATCAAGATCAACACCATCGACGGGGATATCCTCTATGAGGTGAAGCCCGGCACCCAGACGGATTCCAGAATCCGCCTCAAGGGCAAGGGGGTGCCGTCACTTCGTAACAAAAATGTACGCGGCGATCATTACGTGACGCTGATCGTACAGGTGCCGACAGGGCTCGGTGAAAAGGCGAAGCAGCTGCTGCGGGATTTTGACTACGAAACCGGAGATTCGCTGCACAAACAGAACGGTGCCGTCGGAAACAACAAGAAAAGGGGATTCAAATTCAAATAATAAGTGTTCTTTTAATAAGACTGCCAGCTTCAGGATGTAGCATGTTAAATGTTACATCCTGACTTAATTTGGTACTATAGTACTATTGAGATGATCGGTCAGGTATAGTACCATATCTTTGTAGGAGTTAGAGGTCTCCCACAAGATTGTGGGCATATGGGAGCCAGTTATGGACACAAAAACACCATCGGCTCGTGGTGCAGACGAAATATTGAGCCAGATGTATTTCAATGAAACTGTTCAAATCGAGATTGAATATAAGAAGAAAGCCCTTGCGGCAGAGAGACGACATCTCGAAGAAGAACGGCAGAAGCTGAAAAAAGACAAACGGGATTTTGACCGCTACCGGAAGCTGGAACGGCAGAAGCTGGATCAGACCCGCCGTCTGTTTGACAACAAATGGCGGATCCTGGAAGAGGAAACCAGGAAGCTTGCCAACGAGCGGATCAAGGTAGAGCAGCAGAAAGCGTTCTACGAGCAGGTGAAGAGAACCCTGACGGAAACAGATGACCGGAAGATCATCGAGGGAGATATGTTCTTCATCGGCGTGAACAATGCAGGATCCTTAAAACGCCGTTACAGAGATCTTCTGAAGATTTATCATCCGGACAATATCGGGGGCGATACCTATACGATTCAGGAGATCAACCGCGAGTATGACTGCCTCAGACAGCGGTTTGCGTGAACTTGTTCATGATATAGATGACCACAAAGACGGTTTCGAAGGAAGCCGTCTTTTTTTTCGGGAATTGTGACAAATGATGTGAATATTCGTATAATGATAGTAGACCGTGGTATAATGAGAGAAAGACGGAAAGGGGAGGACATCTGGTTTGTGGAAGCACAAACCGGGTTTCTGATCCGGTCAGCTACACCACCGACCTTCCCAAGGCCATGGCGCTGATGTCGGAGGAAATGATGCTGTTTGCGGAGAATGTGATCGGCATCATAAACGGAGAATTCTGGGTAGAGGGAAGACTGGAGAAAACCCAGATGCATTTCCGGTTCAATACGACACTGGATCAGGCAAAGAAAGACGATCTGCTGCAGTTGTCCACCACCGGTCGAAACGAAGCAAAGCCGGGATTTGTGAACCTTGTGCGTGAGGCAATTATGAAAGGGGATTCCAATGAGGGGAGAAAAATGGTATCCTATTCAGGGTATATTCAGGATCTGGAGGATCCGGAAGAAGATTTGGAGATGAGGATGCTGACCGGACTTGCGGATGATATCAAGGTTTCGATCTGGCGCAGGATCGCAGAGATCACCTGCGTGAAGCGGATTATCATAAAAAAGAACAGAAGACGGTAGGACAGAAACGAATGAATGCGTTTCCTATCTATGCATAAAAAGGAGGAAAAGATGAAAGGTAAGGAACTGAAAAAATGGCTTGCAATTGGTACGGCAGCAGTGATGGCGCTTTCCGTAACCGCATGCGCAAAGGAGACTGTAGAAACGCAGGAGCCGGAAGAAGTGGTGGTAACGGAAGGCGAAATAGAGGCAGAGATCGTAACTGAAGAGGATTACGAAGAGGAAGCAGAGGTAGAAGAGGAAGCAGTCGAAGCAGAGGCAGAGGTAGAGGAAGAAGAGACAGAGCAGGGGCAGATCTCCTTCCAGGAGGTGCTGGACAGCTATGATCAGCTGGTAGACCTTTATAATAAGGTCTATGAGATGTATTTTTCCGATGATGTGCCTCAGGATGACGGTGTGGAGGAGATCCTGAGCGACGTCAATGATGCGTTGGATCAGATCGCAGCACTGAATGAGGAGGACGTCCCGACAGATGAGGACAAGATGGAGGTGATCGCCACCATCGGGAGCCTTGGATCGACACTGAATGAACTCATTGAGCCGCTGGTGGATGCGGCGAATGAGCATGCGAGCGAGCAGGAATACTATAGCCGTATGCTTGACCTGGTACAGCAGAATTACGACTACATGAATACGTATTTCAACGCTGTATGGGATCATCTGTCGCAATATGGCGGTACCCAGGATCAGATTGAGGCAGTCGTTGTGGCAAGGGATGCGATTGGAGATATCAACAACCTTGGTGTAGCATCGCCGGAGGAGCTTGATACAATGAATGACTGCATCAACTCGGTGGTTGATCTTCTGGACAGGATCTGCGGTCATTAACAGGGAGGAAGCATGAAAGAAAAGATCTTGATGGTCGGAAAGCTGACGGGCGTGCTGACAAACATCCATGAAACCATCGCTTCGGCTTATGAGGTGCAGCTGTGCGATCTCCAGGTGAAGAGCGTTTCCGGACTGGTAAAGGTAGTTCGTCCTGCGATGATGATCATCTGCACGATCGGAGAATACGAGGTCGACAGAGCTTTCTTCCAATGGATCCGCAGAGAGACATCCGGCCTGCCTGCGATGATCATCGCGAATAAAAAGGATGAAGAGACGATCCGGAGTATCTGTCAGGGGAGCCGGTTCCTCTTTCTTTCCCCTCCCGTTGATCTGGATACGATCCTGAGCCGTTGCGTGGAGCTGATGAGCAAAAGTGCGCCGAAGTCCACCAAAAAGCATATTCTGACCATTGACGATTCGCCGGTTGTCCTTCGCAATGTAAAGGCCGTGCTGGAAGACAAATATGACGTCTACCTTGCGACCGGCGGGGAAATGGGGATCAAAAAGGCCATGGAGGCTGCGCCGGATCTGATTCTTCTCGATTATGAAATGCCGGGGATGGACGGCAGAGAGACCTTTTTGAATCTGCAGGTGGAACCCGCCACGGAAAGAATACCGGTGGTTTTTCTGACCGGTGTGGCAGACAGGAAGCGCGTTTCGGAGGTGGCAGTCATGCACCCGGCGGGTTATATTCTAAAACCGATTGACGCAGGTGTTTTGATGAAAACCGTAAAGGACGTGCTGGGAGATTGACGGATTGGACGAGACGAAACACAAAATACAACATAGCATCAAACAGAGAACAGACCGGCTGAGCAGCCGGTTTGTTCCTGTTATCATCATTTTACTTCTGATGGTATTCACGGTGGTTTATACCTCCTCCGTGATCTACCGGATGACGTCCTCCCATCTGATTGAGACGGGGTCGGACCGGATCCGGAGCTGCGGTCTCCTGATCACCAATTATATGGAGGTGGCGGAAGGTATCCTGGAGGTGACGACGGACAGTGTGGAGTATATGGTGGAAGAGGGCTATACCACGCAGGAGATCCAGCAGTATCTGAACCGTGAATACCGGAAGCAGAAGGAACTGTTCAATCAAAACAACTCCGGTATCTACGGGGTGATCCGGGGAGAGTATCTGGACGGTCCCGGCTGGAAGCCTCCGGAGGGATATGATCCCACGACCCGTGACTGGTACAGGATGGCTATCGAGGCAGACGGGGAGATCGCGGTCGTACCGCCTTATGTGGATGCGGAAACCGGGGACGCGGTGGTAACGATCTCCCGAAAGTTTTCCGAAAGCGACGATGTGCTGGCTCTCGACCTGAAAACGGACTATATACAGGAAATCGTCCTCTCATTGCCTCTGGACGGGGACGGATACGGCTTTCTCATCAAGAAAGACGGTACCATCGTGGCGCATCCCGACCGATCCAGGATCGGCCTGTCATATGGCGCAACGGAAGAGGAACGGAAGCTGTCCCGGATGGTAACCGGGACAGAGGCCGGCGTGTATCATATTCTGGTGGAGGGAGAGAAATGCACGCTGTTCGTTTTTCCGGTGTCCCACGAGATGTATCTGGCGCTGGTGATCAATGACAGTGATCTGTTTTCAGATTTCTATGTGCAGCTGCTGGTGAATATCCTGATCTGTGCCGCGGTCTTTCTGGTGGTACTCTGGATTTACGTCTGGGGAAGACGCCGGGAGAGAGAATACAACCGGCATCTCGAGGAGATGCGGGAGGAAGAGAAGAAGCGGGAATATGAAGCGACCGTACTGCGGCTGGAAAAGGAAGCGGCAGACAGCGCCAATCGTGCCAAGAGCACATTCCTTGCCAATATGAGCCATGAGATCCGTACGCCCATGAACACGGTGATCGGGCTGGACACCATGATTCTGCGGGAGAGCAGAGACGAAAAGATCAGGGAATATGCACTGGATATCCAGATGGCAGCCCAGAATCAGCTGTCCATTATCAACGATATTCTGGATCTTTCCAAGATCGAATCCGGAAAGATGGAGATCGTCCCGGTGGAGTATGAGATCGCAGATCTTCTGATTGACGTGGAGAATATGACCACGCCCAGAGCGCTGCAGAAGGATCTGCAATTCCAGCTGAATATCGACCGGGATATTCCGAGCCGCCTCATGGGAGACGATGTCCGGATCCGGCAGGTTCTCATTAATCTTCTGACCAACGCCGTCAAATACACACCGGAGGGATCCGTCACGCTGACGGTAAGGGGAGAGAGAGAAGGCGACCAGGAGGCGCTTACCTTTTCCGTGAAGGATACGGGGATCGGGATTGCCAAAGAGGATCTCGAAAAGCTGTTTGAGGAATATGTCCGGCTGGATGCGAAACGGAACCGGCATATCGAGGGGACGGGACTCGGTATCAGTATCGTGACAACGCTTTTACGGCTGATGGACAGCGAACTGCAGGTGAATTCGGTATACGGGGAAGGATCCGAGTTTTGCTTTACGATCCGTCAGGAGATCGTACAGGCGGAACCCGTAGGCGATCTGGCGGAACGGATCCGGGCACGATCAATCGAGTATCACCACGAGACGAGCTTTACCATTCCGGAAGCCCGGATTCTTGTGGTGGACGACAACAGGATGAACCGGACCGTCTTTACGGAGCTTTTGAAGGAGCTGGAGTGCGGGATCGACGAGGCGGACAGCGGTGCGCAAGCCCTTGAAAGGACGGAGGAACATGCCTACGACCTCATCTTTATGGATCATATGATGCCGGGGATGGACGGGATCGAGACGCTGCACCGGCTCAGAGAGGGTGCGGCGGATCTGAACAGGGATACGCCTGTGATTGCCCTGACCGCAAATGCCGTGACCGGTGCGCGGGAGATGTACCTGGAGGCCGGATTTGATGACTTCCTGACAAAGCCCATTGTGCCGGAGAAGCTGGAGACTCTGATCTTTGAAATGCTCCCGCAGGAAAAGATAAAGCCCGGGAAGCCAAAGGAACCGCGTAAGGAGCAGGAACGCGACACGTCCGATGCGCTGCCGGCGGTGGAGGGGGCAGATTTTGATTATGCGCTGCTGAAGCTGAAAAAGACCGCACTTCTGGAGCAGGTGGTGAGGGATTTCTGTACCCTCGCGGATACGGACATCAGGGAGCTGAAAGGCTATTATGAAACGATCGTATCTTCCGGGTCGTCGGAAGATGCGCTGGAAGCATACCGGATCAAGGTGCACGCGATGAAGAATACGGCGGCCATGACGGGGGCTCTATCCGTTTCATCTCTCGCCAGGGTGCTGGAGTATGCGGCCAGAGACCATGAGACGGATACCATCCTGAAGGTGACGGAGATTTTCTGCCGGGAGTGGACGAGACAGAAACAGCTGTTTGCGGAGGCTTTCGGCTTTCTGGACGGAGGGAAGGAAGAGAAGCCACCCATCGATCCGGTGCTGCTGAAGACCTATCTTTCCGCCCTTTCCACTGCCATGGAGGAGCTTGATACCGACACGGCGGACAATGTGATCGAAGAGCTTTCGGGTTACAGCTATGACGAGGAGGGGGAAAAACATCTGGCAGACCTTGCGGCAGCCGTCCGGAAGCTGGATATTGACGGGAGCATCAGGATCATCGGGGAGTGGAAGGACGCATAAAAAAAGCGGCCGGTCAGCGGCCGCTGTGTATTTCCAGTGCCAGCATCACCAGAGACATCGCGGTAATTGCCGCGGTGTCTGTTCTTAAGATCCTCTTTCCGAGGGACAGGCACCGGGCCTTATGCTCGACGGCTTCCACCTCCTCCAGGGAAAAGCCCCCCTCCGGTCCGATCATGATCCCGATGGTCTGCCCCGGACGGATCTCTGCCAGCGCTTCCTGGGTTGCCTCCATGCCCCGTTCGTTTTCGTAGGGCAACAGCGCCAGATCACATTGCAGAAAGTCCTGCAAGGCATCCGAAAAGTCACAGACCTCGCGAATCACAGGCAGTGCAGAGCGTTTGCTCTGTCGGGCCGCGTTCTCCGCAATGGCCTGCCACCGGCGTACCTTCGCAGTGGCTTTTTCCGGAGTCAGCTTCACCACACAGTACTGCATGGATACCGGGATGATCTCGGATACGCCGAGCTCAACGGTTTTTTCGATGACAGTCTCCATCCGTTCGCCCTTTGGGATTGCCTGAAACAGCAGCACCGTCGCAGGCAGCTCCGAGCTGATGAGGTCGGACAGGATATCCGCCTGCAGAAAGGAATCGCCGATCTCCGCGACCCTGCACAGATAATTCCTGCCGCCGGTGGTACTGACCCGCAGCTTTTCCCCGATCTTTAAGCGCACGACATGGATCAGATGATGCGCATCGTATCCCGTGATCGTCACATATTCTTTTCCGACCTGCGATTCTTCTACAAAGACCTGTTGCATATGATTCCCACCCATTCGCCGAGGTGCATCGTCTCAATGACGGAGAAGCCTGCATCCTTGAGCGCTTCTGTAACTTCCTGTTCCTTAAAGTCGATAATGCCGGAGGCAATGAAAATCCCGTCCGGCTTCATGCGTGCCGGAATAACCGGTGCCAGGGGGATGATCACATCCGCCAGGATGTTTGCCGTGACGATATCAAAACAGCCGGTACCGACGGTCTTCTGCAGCCCTTCGTCATCGATGAGATTGCCGCAGTAGAAGGTGCCCTTCTCCTCGGGAAGGGCATTGGCGGCAAAGTTTTCCCTGACGGAGGTCAGGCAGGCCTCGTCAATATCCGTACCCACGACGCCGGCCGCGCCGAGCTTCAGAGATACGATGGAAAGGATACCGCTGCCGAATCCCGCATCCAATACCAGGTTCCCCTCTTTCAGATATTTCCGCAGCGCCCGGATACACAGCTGCGTAGTCTCATGCTTCCCGGTTCCGAAAGAGATGCCGGGGTCAATCACAATCTCTGTTTTACAGGGCGTTCGGGAATCGGCTTTCTCCCAGGTCGGACGGATACAGATATCCTCAATCATGAAGGGGTGAAAGTACTGTTTCCAGTTGTTGAGCCAGTCCGCATCTTCGGTTTCTCCGATCTTCACCGTGCCCGGTCCCACATTGACAAACTGGCGCTGCTCCTCCAGACCGTCGTAAATCTGCTGCAGGAAGGCTTCCGTGTCCATGCCCTCTTTGGCATAGAAGCTGACGACGCTGCTGCCGTCATCCGGTGAAAGCTCAGGCGGGAAGTCCACAAACATCCCGGCCAGTTCCTCCTTTGTCAGCGGGACATGGTTTTCAATCTCCACGCCCATCACGCCGAGATCATAGAGCATGGCGCTGACAAAGTCCTCGGCCTCCGTGGTTGTCAGAATGGAAAACTTGATGTATTTCATCGGAATACCTCCCGGGATAACCTTTTTTCCTGTCTCTATTATAGTGCCAAAAGACTGCCGTGTATAGACGCAACTGCGGGTAATATGGTATCATGGAGCGAACGGAACGAAAAGGAAAGGGATCATGGAAGCATATCTGGATAACGCTGCGACGACAAGATGCAGCGAAAAAGTCCTGCAGGCGGTAACGCAGGCGATGACAGAGACTTACGGCAATCCCTCCTCCATGCACCGCAAGGGGATGGAGGCGGAACAGATCGTAAAGGCCGCCAGAGAGACTGTGGCAAGGACCCTGCGGGTAAAAGAAAAAGAGATCATTTTTACCTCCGGCGGGACGGAATCGAATAATCTGGCGATCTTTGGCAGCGTGGAGGCAAACAGGAGAGCGGGAAAGCGCATCCTGACCTCCGGGATCGAGCATCCCGCGGTCAAAAACCCCATGAAGGCCCTGGCAAAAAAGGGGTATGATGTGGTTTTTCTCCCCGTGGACAGCGCGGGGGTGGTGTCTCTGAAGGCGCTCCGGGAGGCAGCGAACGAGGAGACCGTGCTGCTTTCCCTGATGCATGTGAATAACGAGATCGGAACCGTGGAGCCGGTGGAAGAGGCGGCCGGGATCCTGCGGGAGAAAAGTCCCCGGGCGGTTTTTCATGTGGACGCGATCCAGTCTTATGGGAAGCTGCCGCTTTCGCCGGAAAAGACGGGGATCGATCTGCTGTCTGTGAGCGGGCATAAGATTCACGGGCCGAAAGGCGTCGGGTTCCTTTATATCCGGGAAAAGACGAAGGTGCTTGCGCAGATCCTCGGCGGCGGACAGCAGGGGGGCATGCGCTCCGGGACGGAAAACGTTCCCGGGATTGCAGGACTTGCGGCAGCGGCCGAAGAAGGCTGCAGGGAGCTTGTCAAAAAAGCCGCACGGGTCACTCAGCTCCGTACACAGCTTTTGCAGGGGCTGGAGGGACTGGAGGGGATCCTGATCAACGGCGGACAGACCGGAGAGTCGGCATCCCCCTATATCGCCAGTGTGAGCGTGCGGGGCGTACGGAGCGAGGTGCTGCTGCATGCCCTGGAGGAGGAGGGTGTCTTTGTTTCCGCGGGATCCGCCTGCTCGTCCAATAAACCGGCGGTCAGCGAGACGCTGCAAGCGATCGGGCTGCCTGCGGAATATCTTTCCTCCACTGTGCGGTTCAGCTTTTCGGCACAGACGACGGAGGAGGAAGTGGCACTTGCGACCGGAGCGATGCAGAGGATCGTGCCGAAGCTCCGAAAATATACGAGAGAATAAGAGATCAGAAGTATGAGAAATCAATCCTTTTTAATCAAGTACGGAGAGATCGGGATCAAGGGAAAGAACCGGTATCTCTTTGAGGACGCCCTGGTGAATCAGGTCCGGTTCGCATTGAAGGATGTGGAGGGGACGTTTCATGTGCGGAAAACGGACGGGCGGATCTTTGTCGAAGCAGAGGGGGATTACGACTATGACAGCGCAGTGGAGGCGCTTTCGAGGGTGTTTGGCATCGTCCGCTTCTGCCCGGTGAAGGTGATTCCGGACGAGGGCTTTGAAGCGCTGGCCAGTGCGGTTCTCACACATATTGAGGAGACTTACGAAAAGAAGGAGTTCACCTTCAAGGTGGAGACCAGACGCGCGAGAAAGAATTATCCGAAGCCGTCAATGGAGGTGAACGCGGATCTCGGAGAACGGATCCTTACTGCCTTTCCGGAGACCCATGTGGATGTGCATAAGCCCGCAGTACGGATTCATGTGGAGATCCGTAACGAGATCAGCATCTATTCCCAGGAGATCGAAGGTCCCTGCGGGATGCCGGTAGGGACTTCGGGGAAGGCCATGCTGCTGCTGTCCGGCGGGATCGACAGCCCCGTGGCGGGATACATGACGGCAAAGCGGGGTGTGAAGATCGAGGCGGTTTACTTTCATGCACCGCCCTATACGAGTGACCGCGCGAAGCAGAAGGTCATTGACCTGGCGAAGATCATTTCGGACTATACCGGCCCCATGAAGCTCTTTGTCGTGAACTTTACGGACATTCAGCTGGCGATCTACGAGCATTGTCCCCATGACGAACTGACCATTATCATGCGGCGTTTTATGATGCAGATCGCGGAGCATTTTGCGAAAGAGGAGGGGTGCCTCGGTCTGGTCACGGGGGAGTCCATCGGCCAGGTGGCAAGCCAGACCATGCAGGCGCTGCTCTGTACGGATGATGCTGCGGCATTACCCGTGTACCGGCCGCTCATCGCCTTTGACAAACAGGATATCGTGCATCTGTCCGAAAAGATCGGGACATATGAGACCTCCATTCTGCCTTACGAGGATTGCTGCACAATCTTTGTGGCGAAGCACCCCGTGACGAAGCCCCGGCTGGAGCGGATCCTCCTGTCGGAGCAGAAGCTGGCCGGGATTGTGGAGGATCTGGTGGAAAAGGCATTATCGGAAGTGGAAATTGTGGAGATTTAAAGGAGCGTTTTATGGCAATGGATGATTATCTGTCGGACAGCCCGAAGATCATACCATCATTAAAAGGCCGTAGCACAGAATATGCTGCGGCGAGGAAACAGGGAGAAAAGGCATACCGGAAAGCGGTGGCGAACGGACAGTATCCGTATCTTCCGGCATTGGAAGAGTTTTTCCCCGGCGGCAATTCCGACGTGGGTGTTCCCATCGGGATCATGGAGATTTCCCTTTCACAGGTTGTGGGGACGAAAACCAGGGGACGTCAGGAAGCCTTTGCCTGCAATTTCATGCCGATTCTGGATGATGACAGTGAGTTTGCCCTCAAGTGGCTGACACTGCTGGGCGCGCAGGAGACGGAGGGAATCCGGGATGCGGTGAAGGTATACGAATATCTCTGGAACTTTTATGTGCTGGAGGGAAACAAACGGGTCTCTGTGCTGAAATACCTCAAGATGCCCATGATCCTTGCCGACATCACCCGCGTGATGCCAAAAAACGAAGATGAGGAGCTGGTCAACGCTTACTTTGAATTTGACCGGTTCTTCCGCTGTGCGCCTCTTTATGAGATCATCTTTACGAAAGAAGGAAGTTATCAGCGATTGGCTGAACTTTTAAATCAGGATTTAAATAATCCATGGGACGAAGATCTGGTCAGGGAACTCTCCTACGCCTTTGCTGTTTTTTCGGATGCCTACAATGCCAGATACGGAGAGAAGCAGAAGCTGACACCCTCGGAAGCCTTTCTGGTCTACCTTTCCTATTACTACAGGGAGGATCCTCTGACGGCCGGGAAGGAGTTGGTGGAGAAGCGGATCGAAAAACTCCGGACGGAGTTTGAAATTCAATCCAATGAGAATGCACTGCAGATCCAGGTAACCCCCCATGTGAAAGAGGGGGGGACGATGCTGTCCAACCTGATTACACCGAAGCTCTATTCCGAAAAAAAGCCTCTGAAGGCGGTTTTCCTGTATGAAACCTCCCCGGAGGAGTCCAGCTGGTTTTACGGACATGAACTGGGGAGAAACCATCTGCAGGAGCTGTATGAGGGCGTGGTAGTCACGGAAGCGGTGCCGCATTGTCTGGAGGAAGCCGAGATCCGTGACGCCATCGACAAAGCCGTGGAGGGCGGTGCGGAGCTCATTTTCACCACCTCTCCCACGCAGATCGAGGAGACGATGCGGGCAGCCGTCCATTTTCCGCAGGTGCGGTTTATGAACTGCTCCATCAATCTGTCTCACGGGGCGGTACGCACCTATTACGGCAGGATGCACGAGGCGAAATTTCTGATGGGTGTGCTGGCAGGGTCTTTATCGGAGAACCACAAGATCGGTTATGTGGCGGATTACCCCATCTTCGGGGCGATATCCAGAATCAACGCCTTTGCAATCGGCGCCGCCATGGCGGATCCGAAGGCGGAGGTTTTTGTGACCTGGACATCGCTGAAGGATGGGGACTGGAAGGAAGAACTGACGTCAAAAGGCGCCCGGATGATTTCCGGACCGGATCTCATCAAGCCCTCCGCGAAATCACGTGACTATGGTCTTTACCGGATTGATGAGGATAACGGGGTACACAATCTGGCGATGCCTGTCTGGGATTGGGGAAGATATTACGAGCTGATTGTGCGCAGCATCCTGAACGGCAGCTATGACAAGGAGGATGCACCGAAGGCCGGCACGACGCTCAACTACTGGTGGGGCATGTCATCCGGCGTGATCGACGTGATCCTGTCCCAGAATCTTTCCTATTATTCGCAGAAAATGATCGACATCTACCGGCGGGCACTGATCAACAACACCTTTCATCCTTTTGACGGGGAATTAAGGAGCAGGGAAGGTGTGATGCATGCCATCGATGCGGGACCGCTGACGAATGAAGAAATGATCACCATGAACTGGCTGAACGACAATGTGACGGGCGAAGTGCCGCCGGCGGAGAAACTGACGGATGCGGGGAAAAACGCGGTACGGATCAGCGGACTGGATCTGTCCGGGGGAACTGCGTCGTAACAGAGAGATCGGAAAACAATGCCAACGGGGGATGCAATGCGGATTCTGGCAGTCGCGGATCATGAAGAAAAGGCATTATGGGATTACTTTGACAGGGATCGTCTGGGGGAGATTGATCTGATCCTTTCCTGCGGGGATCTGCATACGCATTATCTGGAGTTTTTGCGCACCATGCTGAATGCGGAGCTCCTGTATGTCAGGGGCAATCATGATGAGGGATACACCGGGCATACACCGGAGGGGTGCGTGTGTATCGAGGACAGGATCTTTAATTTTCACGGACTGCGGATTATGGGGCTTGGCGGCAGTATGCGGTACCGGGACGGGATTGATATGTACACGGAACGCCAGATGGCGACCCGTATCCGGAAGATCCGGCCTACTGCGGAGATGACGAGGGGCTTTGATATCCTGATCACTCACGCCCCGGCGAAGGGATACGGAGATCTGGAGGATGTTGCGCATCAGGGGTTTGCGGGCTTTAATGAGCTGATCAGGCGGTATCATCCGAAATATCATCTGCACGGACATGTCCATAAGGAATACGGACATTTTGTCAGAGAGCGTGTTCATGCAGACGGGACAAAGATCGTTAATTGCTGCGGTTATGTGATCCTGGAGGTGAGAAAGGAAGAGTACCCTGCACAAGGAAAAACCGGTTCCCTGTTGTATGACCTCGTCACAAACTTAAGGAACCGGTAAGACCGCACAGATATCAAAGATGTGACCGCCGGAAAAGATCAGCCCTCGGCGGAGACCTCCACGAGATATGGTTTGATGGCTTCCATAACGGCGTCTTCGTCTGCCTCGGAGTGGATGTTTAAGTCGATGGGTTTGCTGAGATCCAGAGAGAAGATGCCCATGATGGATTTCGCATCAATGACATATCTGCCGGATACCAAATCAAAGTCAAAATCAAAGGTGCTGATTGCATTGACAAAACTCTTTACCTTATCGATGGAATTAAGGGATATTTGAACTGTCTTCATAAAAACCTCCTGAAAATGGTACTTGTGAAACTATGCCCATCGTACAAAAAAACAACGGAAAAGTCAAATTAGAAAAAACCGGGGAAGAAAAGACAGCGGCGCTTCATAACCTGGGCTGCAAGGTCAACGCATATGAGACGGAAGCCCTGCGGGAGCTTCTGGAAACAGAGGGCTACCGGATCGTACCCTTTACGGAGAAAGCGGATGTCTACGTGGTAAACACCTGCACCGTGACCAACATTGCGGATAAAAAATCCAGACAGATGCTGCGGCGTGCCAGGAGATTAAACCCCTCTGCGCAGATCGTGGCGGCGGGATGCTTTGTAGACACGGCAAAGAGCGATCTCGTGGAAAGCGGACTCTGTGATATCGCCATCAAAAACTCGGAAAAAAACGACCTGATCCGGCTGCTGTGCCGGCCGGCCATGCATACACGGGCGTTTATTAAGGTACAGGACGGGTGCGAGATGTATTGCGCTTACTGCCTGATTCCCTATGCCAGGGGAAAGAGTCAAAGCCGGGACAAAACAGAAATTCTGGAGGAGATCCGGGGACTGTCTGAAAACGGCTTTCAAGAGTTTGTTCTGACGGGCATTCATTTAAGCTCCTACGGAAAAGATACGGGAGATACGCTGCTTTCTCTCATCGAAAGTGTGGACAAAATCCCCGGTGTCAGGCGGATCCGCCTCGGCTCCCTGGAGCCGCGCATTATTACAGAGGACTTTTTGCAGGGACTGACCCGGGTCGAGAGCTTTTGCCCCCATTTTCACCTCTCTCTCCAGAGCGGATGCGAAGCGACCCTCGCCCGGATGAACCGTCATTATACTCCGGATGAATACAGGCAAACCTGTACGCTTTTGCGTTCTGCATTCACGCATCCGGCGCTGACGACGGATGTGATCGTGGGATTCCCCGGGGAAACGGAGGGAGAATTTGCCGAAACCGTCTCCTTTTTGCGGGAGCAGTCCCTTTACGAGATTCATGTTTTTCCCTACAGCCGCAGGAGCGGAACGAGAGCGGCGAAGATGGATCATCAGGTGCCGGAGGAAATCAAGAAGGAGCGGAGTGCAGTCCTTTTGGACCTGACCGCATCCCAGGCCAAGGCGTTTCGCGCATACTACCGGGGGAAGGAAGAAGAGATTCTGCTGGAGGAGTCGGTGCTCTGCGACGGCAAGCGGTATTTCACCGGCTATACAAAGGAATATGTGAAGCTCGCGGTGACGGCGGAGGGCAGGGAAACGAATACCTTTGTCCGCGGCATCGCAGGGGAGGAGCTTATTTTTATGTGAGCGCTTTCGGGAAAGGCTGATCAGTCTTTCCTGAAGGAACTGACTGACGGAGGCAGGGCATATGCAGTTAATCGATACGTTTCCAACCAACCGGATCGGCGATCTGGAGTACCGGATCGGGCGGGTGTTTCCCTTTGGTGCCACCGTAATGGATCGGGGGGTGAATTTCAGTATTTTCTCCAAAGAGGCGAAAAGCTGCACGCTGGTGCTGTTTCACCACGGCTGCAGGGAGCCCTTTGTGGAGATCCCTTTCCCGGAGGAATTCAGGATCGGCGATGTCTATACGATGATGGTATTCGGGATCAATGTCGAGACCACGGAGTACGGGTACCGCTTTGACGGGGAGTATAATCCCCGGGTGGGACTTCGCTATGACAAAAACAGGATCCTGCTGGATCCTTATGCCAAGTCGGTTTCCGGGCGCTCGGTCTGGGGGAAGGAATTTGACCCGGAGAATCCGTTTCCGCAGCGGGGACAGTTTATCAGAGAGGACTATGACTGGCAGGGGGATAAGCCCCTGGAACGCCCGCTCAGCGACCTGATCATCTATGAACTGCATGTGCGGTCCTTTACCAGGCATGACACCAGCGGCGTCAAATACAAGGGAACCTTCGCGGGACTGACGGAAAAGATTCCCTATCTCAAGGAGCTTGGCGTCAACTGCGTGGAGCTGATGCCGATCTTTGCCTTTGATGAGTTTGAAAACGCGAGAGAAGTAAACGGGCAAAAGCTATACCATTATTGGGGCTATTCCACGGTGGGCTTTTTCGCACCGAAGGCCGGATATGCCGCCTCCGCACCCTTCGGGATGGAGACGGATGAGCTGAAAAATGCCATCCGGATGCTGCACAAAAACGGGATTGAAGTGATCCTGGACGTGGTGTTCAATCACACGGCGGAGGGGAATGAAAACGGACCCTACATCTCCTTCCGCGGCATCGACAACCGGACCTATTATCTGCTGACGCCGGACGGATGGTACTATAATTTCAGCGGCTGCGGCAATACCATGAACTGCAACAACCCGGTGGTACGCTTCTTTATTCTGGACTGCCTCCGGTATTGGGTCAGTTCCTACCATGTGGACGGGTTCCGGTTCGATCTTGCGTCCATTCTGTCCCGGGATGAGGATGGTGCACCGATGGTGGAGCCGCCGCTTCTCGATCTGCTGGCGCATGATGCCGTGCTCGGCAGGAGCATTCTGATCGCGGAAGCATGGGATGCGGGGGGCCTGTATCAGGTGGGGAGTTTTCCGTCCTGGAACCGGTGGTCGGAGTGGAACGGGAAATACCGGGACTGCGTCCGGCAGTTTGTGAAGGGCACGGGGGAATGTGCGCCGGAGCTTTTCTGGCGGATCAAAGGGTCTTGTGACCTTTACGGGGGGCGGAGCGCGGCGGCCTCCATCAATTTTGTCACCTGTCATGACGGGTTTTCCATGTATGATCTCGTGAGCTACAACGAAAAGCATAACGAGGCAAACGGGGAGGACAACCGCGACGGCTGCAATGACAACCACAGCTGGAACTGCGGGGCGGAGGGAGACACAGAGGATCCCGGGATCAACGCACTGCGGCGGCGCCAGATGAAAAATTTATTCACGATTTTATTAACCAGCAAAGGTGTTCCGATGCTCCTGTCCGGGGATGAATTCTGTAATACCCAGTTCGGCAACAACAATGCCTATTGTCAGGACAACGAGATCTCTTATCTGGACTGGTCAAATCTGCAAAAAGAAAAGGAGCTGTTTTCCTATGTGAAGCACCTCATTACCCTGCGCTGTCTTCATCCGGTGCTGAGAAACGCAGACTTTGCATATGAACGGAACGGCACCGGGTATCCGGAGCTTTCATTCCACGGTCTTACCCCCTGGCAGCTGGACGAGGGCGCGTCCACCCTGACCTTTGCGTATTTGTACGCGGAGGATCACGAAAAGTTCGGTACAAAGAAGGATTGTTTCCTCTATGTGGTGATCAACGCGCACTGGGAGGAGCATACCTTTACGCTGCCGCAAATCCCGGAGGGACAGCAGTGGCATCTTTCCTGCGAGGCTTACGGGGCTTCCTATACACCCGGGAAGGAGAAAGCACTGCCAGACCAGACCGCTTTCTCGATTGGTCCGCGCAGCAGTGCAGTCCTGATTGCCCAATGAGAGGTCTCCATGAGAGTGGGAGCGTCTGAGTCGAAAAAAGGAGGAAAAAACCATGAGTCTGATACCGCAACCGGAACTGACGGATGCCGGAAATCCAGGGAAACCGGAGGGGGCAGCGGGAGCGAAGATGCTCCATTACATGAATGAGGAGCATGCCGACCTGACAGAATGGGGGCTTGGTCTTCTGCAATACAGCGGAGAAGAAAAAATCCTGGACATCGGATGCGGCGGCGGCGCGACTCTGCGGCGGCTATCCGAACTGGCGTCGGGAGGAACGTTTTTCGGAGTGGATTATTCCGAGACTTCCGTGGCACTGTCCAGGGAAACCAACGCGGATCTGATCTCGGCAGGAAAAATGGAAATCCGCTCCGGTGCGGTACAGTCCCTTCCCTATCCAAACAATTCCTTTACCAAGGCAGTGACGGTGGAAAGCTTTTATTTCTGGGAAAACCCGGTGCAATCCCTTTCCGAGGTGCGCCGCGTCCTGGTGGAGGGGGGCATCTTCCTTCTGATCTCCGAGATCTATGAGAGAGAGGATTTGACTCCTCACATCCGGGACAATATCCGGAAGTATCGCATGAATGTACCGGGCAAGGAGGAGTTCCTCCAACTGTTTCGGGAAGCCGGCTTCGCGGAGACAATTCTTCACACAAAAGATGGGGAGTTCTGGATCGCCGTGGAGGGGCGGAAGAATGGTTGAGCGGTAGTTTATTCCCCTCTGCCCGAACGATTACACGCCACGTGTCGCCAGCCCAACGGTCTGCAATGCTCGCTCGATGTGCTTCTAATCAGATTTGCCAGGGTATCGACCATTTCCGCAACCGCTCGCAACCTGCCATCCATGGCAGATGCTCGCTCTCGCACACGTCCTGTGTGCTCGTTGCGAGGCATTGAGAAATCTGATAAGAATCACATTCTCGCTCACAAGGCAGACACTTATGTGCTTGCGACACGTGGCGTGCAATCTGTCTGTGACTTTGTAACAGTGATTCTCCCGCCGTACAACCGTTTCGATCCGGCATGGCAGGTTGCATGGAAATGTAAGCGAACAGTTCATGAGGGGCTTGGATTCTCTTAGCATTTGCCACTTATTAAGCAAGGATTCGCCTGGATGGCGAATCCAGGTACCATGCGCCATGGAAGGCGCGTTGGTACCGTTTGCGTACGGTGGAAGCAATCTGGCGCAAATGCTTAGAGAAGCCA
>JAZRFM010000012.1:0-120419 GCA_045661345.1 Lachnospiraceae bacterium | reverse complement strand
GCAGATGCCCATGAACATGTTTACGATCATAGGAGAGGGCACCGGCGGGATATCCGGAGGTCAGAAGCAGCGTCTGATGATAGCCCGCGCCATCGCCCCGAAACCGAAGATCCTCATGTTTGATGAAGCAACAAGTGCCCTTGACAATATTACACAGAAGCAGGTGTCAGAATCCCTCGATTCTCTAAAATGTACGAGAATCGTCATAGCCCACAGGCTTCCTACGATCAAAAACTGTGACAGGGTCATCGTACTCGACAACGGGAAGATCGTAGAGGACGGAACCTATGACGAGCTGATGGAAAAGAACGGCTTCTTTGCAGAGCTGGTAGCACGCCAGCAGGTGGAGCGTAAATGAGTACATTGTCACGTGGATTATTATTCAATGTAGACGCATCATTTTATGCGGCACATAACCCCCCCCCCCAGCCGCCATATCAAGCTCTTCATCTGAGAGATCCATACCGGCTTCCATGCCTGCATTCTTGATGATTTTCTTTGCTTCTTCCTTGCTCCCAGCTTTTTCTACGTTCTCTTTCAGTTTCCCGATAAGCTCCATTGTCTTTCCTCCCATATTAATCTTTCGTTTTCTCTTGTTAACTCGCGTTTTCTTAGTTTTTCTTTAAGCACTTTTTTGAGAATCTCAGTCTATGTCATTCCCCTTGGCCCTTGATTTTGCGGATTTTCGGATATCCAGAGGTCACAAAACAAGACGTCGTCTTATTCTGTTATGATCGGCCTTTCGTTCTCCCCTGGTTTCCTACGGCAGCCCAACCTCCCATGTCATACGGGATATCCTCACTCTGAGGTTCCTTAATTCCTTCGTTCTGCTTATCCATAAAGGGGCGTCATGATGCTCCTTTGCTGAGTCTATGCTCTGATGGAGTATAATCTGACTACGGCTCTCTATGTGTGCTTTTCCCAGTTCTCTCGGCACCTTCCGGTGGACGTCTCCCCACGAGATCCGGGTTCGTGATTACGCTGCTTGCTGTCTCTTGATGTCTCCCATCATCTTTTCCGGATCATAGGCGATCCCTTTGGTCAGTATGGCATAAAACACTCAGTATGTATGATGATCGACTTGAGATTGAAAGTCCGGGCAAGCTACCGAGCATTGTGACAGTAGAAAATATCAGGAACACGAGGTTCTCCAGAAATCCAAGGATTTCCAGAGTTTTGACTGAACTTGGATGGGTGAAGGAACTGAATGAGGGAGTTAAGCGTATATATTCTGACATGAGTCAGTTTTTCCTAGATCCACCAGAGTATAGTGAGCCGGGATACGAAGTCAAGCTGATTCTCAAAAACAATATTGTTATGAGAACGATACGGCAAAGCAGACATGTGGAAAAACAGCTTGGAGGCAGCCTTTGGGAAGGAATGGATAGTCTGGAGAGACAGATCCTTACATTTCTGTTTAACCACGGGCCGGCTACAAGAACAGAGATTACAGATTTTACGCAAAAATCAAGAAACACAGTTATGAACAGGCTGAATCTGCTTATAGATGCAGATCTTGTGGAGGCGACTGGACCGAAAAATGATCCGTCAAGGAAATATCAGATCAAGGATTAAAACCGGACTTGCATGATGAATTGTGCAAGTATTGTGCAAGCTCTGGGCAAGTAACTGAAGAAAGAACTTGCATATATAGGTTGGGTAAGTGCAGGGCAAGCTTTTGTGCAAGCTCAGTATAATGCTCCTGCAGATTACTACAGATAAGAACCACACATACTCACTTAATGAAAGATAAATGAACTTTACCATCCTTGCCACAGGTGGCGAGGATGGCAAGGATATGGCGAGGATTGACGAGGTGATACGGTGCTCGAAACAGGGAAATTTGCGTTTGATACATCGAATAGTGCAAGCGTACAGATATTAGAAAAAATGTAAGCGCACAATAATTCGGCGGATAGCATCCGCACCCGGACAAGTTCATAATAGATCTGGCAAAGAAACTACGTTTTAGTGTCACACCATAGACCAATAGACTACATTATCAAAGCAATACTTGGTGATGCTTTTAATGGATTTAAGAAAGAAATCCTCTAAGTAAAACCATCTGAAAAACAAAAGAAGCCTATTCATCAAAAGGCTTCTTTTTGTTGGGTCAATCATTTTTTCTATGTGATACATCAGCCGCTGACCCGACGGCATAGTACCTTGACAGTTGCATAAAAAAGGATCTTCCTATAAGGTTGAGTTGCATCTTGCCGGATGTACAAACCCAATCAACAGGAGGATCCTATATCATGGATTATATACGAACCGAAGCAGATGGACAACTGACACTTATTTTATAAACTCAGCTCAATCAACAGAGTTCTTGCTTTTGCCGTCATGCCTATACGGTTTCAACAATACAGAGACAACCGTTGAAACTGCCAGATCCGGAAGGCTTGTCTACTGCCACAAAGGGAATCTTGAGCTTCCTGAACAAGAGCGGCTCTGTTCCTGCGGCCGAAGGATGCATATTAATTCGCATCCTGATATTTCTCTCTTCAAAACAGAGGATATTAAACGCAAAGCAGGCTATGAGGCAAAGTATGATGCTCTTCTTAACGAGAACAAGCTTTTGTTTACACTTGATCTGATCAAGGAAAAACTGTCAGCTGCTTATGCTCTAACTGATGAAATCCGGATCCGCCGAATTATTTACCGCTTACCATAAAACGGGAGAGACGATCTGTCTCCCCCGTTTTTTCGGTGTTTTCTCTTTTTCATCCAATGCCCGTGAAAGCTTACTCCCTCTTCAGTGCGAAGTGCGGGATCTGCTTGTAGGTCACTCCATTGTCAAACTTGACGGTGTAGGAAACCATGTACATATGCTCGTCATGGATATGAACCTCAAGGATCACGCCGTGGAGTTCGCCTTCATCTCCTTTTGCGTACACTCTGTCGCCTACATTGTAGGGAGTGATCGGTTCGATGGTTCCGCCGGTTGCTGTTGCCATCATTTCATCGTCTACTTTCCAGTTTTTCATGTTCGCTGTCATTGTTGTGTCCTCCTTGATTAAATGAGTTGTTTGTTGGTATTTGCTTATTGATACGTTGATCCCAACGTGGATGGCAACAGATTTGCGTATTTGGTCGTTTTTGATGTCTAAGTGGTCATTTGTGTGGAGATATGCTGCTGTG
This sequence comes from Lachnospiraceae bacterium, assembly GCA_045661345.1. Taxonomy (GTDB): domain Bacteria; phylum Bacillota; class Clostridia; order Lachnospirales; family Lachnospiraceae; genus RUG12461. Next base: position 117,278 of record JAZRFM010000012.1, on the reverse strand, counting down.
CTTTGCAATGTGCAGATCATACACATTTGTGACCTCGGCATTTCCCTGAAGATCCGCGTAGATATAGACGAGCGACCATTTTTTCTGGGAAGAATCATTTGGTGTGACTTGGTGAAGAATGCAGTAATTCATGCCGGCCACTACCTGGGTTGCCATCAGAGAAATCGGCGTATAATCGCCTGATTATCTAAGACGCTATGTATTTGAATTAGAATCAGCTGAAAGTCTTTGAAAAAATTCGATTTCTTTATTGCATTTTCCTTGAGATATGATACGATGAAATCGAAATTTTACAAAGACTTTTAATATTATGGAGTGATTATGGAATATACAAGAGATAAATATGTTGAGAGGTTAGCTGAAAGACGGCGTAATGGGTTAATCAAAGTAATCACGGGAGCCAGAAGATCGGGAAAATCATATCTTATGAATGAATTATATTATAAGTATCTTTTGGCAAGCGGTGTACCGAGTACCAATATTCTTCGATTTGCTTTTGACGCCGATGAAGATATAGACTTGCTCGAAACATATTTTCCGAACGAAGAAACAAAGCTGGTCGAGAATAATGGGATCTATCATATTAATGCAAAGAAATTCAGAGGGTATATTAAGGACAGAACGAATGAAGAGGAAGAGTTTTATCTTTTACTGGATGAAGTGCAGCTTTTAGAGAATTTTACAGGCACTTTAAATGGATTTTTGCGTCATAAGAACTTAGATGTGTATGTTACAGGGTCAAATTCCAGATTTCTTTCTTCTGATATTGCAACGGAGTTTAAGGGCAGAGGAACAATAATCCATATTTTGCCCCTTTCTTTCTCTGAGTATATGCAGGAAATGGATACAGATCCACAGAATGCGTGGAAGGAATATATAGTAACCGGTGGAATTCCGCTTGTTGCGCAGATGGATTCTGAAGATGAAAAAATAACATATTTAAAGACGTTATGTGAGGAAACCTATCTGAAAGATATAATTGTCCATAAAAAGATAGTAAAGAAGAATGAGTTGGCTGATACGTTTAATATCATCGCTTCAACAATTGGTTCGCCCGTAAACATAAGCAAATTGACCAACACATTTAAAAGTGTGATAGGCAAAGATATCACCGATGATACGATTGGAAATTTCGTTGGGTATTTTGAAGACGCATTCGTGGTATCAAGGGCCAGCAAATATAATATTAAGGGCAGAAAATACATTGGAGCTCCGTTTAAACTGTATTTTGAAGATATCGGAGTAAGGAACGCCAGGCAAAACTTCCGACAGATTGAAGAAACCCATATCATGGAGAATATAATATACAATGAGTTGAGATATCGGGGTTTTAATGTTGACATGGGAGAAGTAAACATCAGTGAGAAGACAGACAGAATTGATGTAAACGGTAAGGCAATTTACGCGCAGAAAGCGTTAGAAGTAGATTTTATTGCGACCAGAGGTGATGCAAAATATTATATACAATCAGCACTTTCCATGGAAAATCCCGAAAAACAGCTCCAGGAAAAGAAAAGCCTGTATTACATAGATGATTCTTTTAAAAAGATCGTTGTGGCGAAAACGGGATTAAAACCCTCTTATGATGAGAAGGGCGTTCTCACTATCGACTTGTTTGATTTCCTTTTGAAACGAGTAGATATCATGGAGTAGTTTCATAGGGCGCCTCCTCATAAGCAGCGTATTGTAAAAACTTACAGGCATTATCGCCTTCGTGATGAGCAGGAAAAGTACTTCCAGCAGATGAAAAGTCAACCGCATTTTGACAAACAGCAGAACAGTTCTGAGGAAGGCAAAACCGGACGTCTGTTTATCCTTTTCGTGTCGCTCATCCTGACATCCTACATACGGCACATATGGAAGACGACAGAACTGAAAAAGCTCCTTGAATCTTCTCCTGGGTAAAACAGCGAATGGTCAGATTGCAGAGCGCGGCATTACAGAAAAAGAGCACCGGCGATCTCGGCGCTCTATGCCTGAGGATTATCGTGTCAGTGTCTTTGAAATGATGGCTCCGATAACCCAGTTTCGGAATACTTCTCTGGACGACTCTCAAGGGCCCCTTCTGATGATACATACCATAATCTGTGATCGCGGCCATTGTTCGACTTTTGGGTTACATCTGTAAGATCTTCTAAAACAGCACCTGTAAAAAATTCTTTTATATACAAAAAACTCTGTGTTTTAGATTTTGCAAATAATTCCGACAAAGAAACAGTAAGTTTGCTTCCTTTAGGAATATACAACAGCATAACGTGTCCATTGTATATGAAACTGAAAATCATAGGATACATGCATTCTCCATTTGAGTTTACAAATGCATTTATCATTTCAGCTGTGAAATTGATATCGTTATCTCGGCTAATAATGACGGCACCATCTTTATCAGCAGAAGCGATGGCAAATGCAATCTCATGGCTGACATAATTTATTCGATTGTTCTGCATTTCATATGTATTGCTGTTGATAAAAGCATCGGCGCCGGAGTTTATCATGATATTTCTTATGTCTTCATTTTCCGTAGATGTTTCAGATTCGGGCGATTCTACACTCGGACCAGGCTGTACATTTGCACTGGGTTCCGCAGGTGCAGCGGGAGCGGGATCGGTGACGCTCATGAGCTGCTGATACTGATCATAGTCGATGGCGGCTGTATTATTGACCTGAACATTCCCTGTCGGAGTGGGCGCTCCAGTATATTGATCCGTGATCGTGGTTTTATTTTCATCACCGGTGAGATCGTTGCTTACCGTGCCATAGTTCTTGGCAATGGCATGAATGTCAGTCGCTGTTCCGTAGTTGTTGGTAATGCTGCTGCCGGTGCCACCGCCGTTCCCGGTGACGGTTCCGCTGGGGTAGTTGTTGGTAACAGAGATGTTTCCACTGCTATCTGCATTTACTGTGCCGTAGTTGTCACCGACGTTGCCGCCGGTAACAGTTCCGCCCGTATGATTTTCAACTACCTGACCGGTTGATGATCCGTCAGACGTATTCGTTACGTTGCCGTAGTTATCTGACACAGTGCCGGTGTTGCTTTGTACAGTTCCCATGTTGTTTGACAGAGTTCCGGCGTTATTCCCGATCGTCCCCCAATTGTTTTCCATCGTATCCCCGGCACCGATAGAAACCGTGCTGCCGCTCGGGTTATCGGCCAATTGCTCGGCACATACGGTGATTGGATCAGCAAGCGCCGCTGCAGCGGATGACATCATCATGGCGGCTGTCATGATGGCGATGAGACACTTTTTGGATGCGCTGTGAAGGAAATTCTTTCTGCTCATGTTCTTTCCCTTTGCGGTACAAGACTTAGGAGTTACGAGAATTATTATACGCATGCGAGAGATCGGCGTCAATGAACTGATATGTAATTTTCCTCTTGACAGGAGGTCATTACATATCAGTTCATATCCTGGTCAGACATCGCAGCAGGAATGATGTCATCATGGGGACAGCAGACATATTGACTCCTGCGGACATGGGAAGTGTCACGAATAAATGCGCCAGCCTGATCATGAAGAGAAGATTGGAGAAGTTCCGGCAAAGGTAGTATGAGGAGCGATCCACCCAGTTATAGAGGTTCGCCACTTGCATTTCCAGATCGAGATAGGTGCTGTTGTTAAAAAGGACGTTGACGTCCAGGATCACGGTCTTGTCGTTGACCGCATCTCCGGGTTTGATCGGATTCGTGATCATGACAGATTTTACGTCGTCCATTTCAATGTGAAGAAGGGAAGCGATCAGCCCTTTGAGGACGTCGTTGTTCCGCTGCATGACTTCTTTGAACATATAGTCGTTCGTCATTTTGTAGGGAATAGAACCTGTTGCAGAGTCGAGAAGTGAATGGGTGCCATTGGATTGATTAGTAGACATGAGAATACCTCCTGAAAATAGAAATGATAGTTAGAATTGCCCCGCCGAACGGCGTTGCGACAAGACATACTATAGCATCCCAAAAAGAATAAAAGCAATAAAGAAAAACTGATAGACTATGAGCATCCGGAAAAGAATGTTTATCATTGTACTGCAGAATTTACTTGTCAGAATGGACAGGATAATTTCCGACCGGATATAACCTTGTTTGTGAACGGTCTTCCTTTGGTTTTTATTGAAGTGAAGAAACCTAATAATCATGGTGGTATGGTTGCGGAAAGTGAGAGGATGAACAAACAACGCTTTCCAAATAAGAAGTTCAGGAGATTCATAAACATAACGCAGTTAATGATCTTCTCCAACAATATGGAGTATGACACCGTGGGCGGGATCACGCCGATACAAGGGGCATTCTATTGTACAGCGGCAAGAAAATCTGCACCTTTTAATTGCTTTAGAGAAGAGAATCAGGGCAACCTGCCTGTTGCACCTTTTATTGACAATTATCCGTATTTGAAAGTGAATCCTAATGTGGAAAAAAAGATATTATCGGATTTCAATTGTCAAGTGATTCATACGACCCCGGAATATCAGACAAATCTGAACGTGAATACGCCGACAAACAGGATTATCACGTCAATGTGTAGTCCTGAACGGCTTCTATTCTTATTAAGGTACGGTATCGCATATGTAAAGCAAGAAAAAGAAGTGGATGGAAAGATAGAGGTTACAGACCAAAAGCATATAATGCGATATCAGCAAATGTTTGCAGCACTTCTCGTATCTGTTAAAGCTCGATAAGCGATGGTATCAGCCCGGATGATGGAAAGCACAGAGTCATCTTCCCTCTCGATATCGGATTGCTTGGACGCGGGTGGGATTGGATCTCCGTGATCCTCTGCTGATACAAGCCACAATGCCATGGCATCAGAGATGAGATCAATGCAATCATCAATATCTGCGCCGGTGGTAATACATCCGGGAAGATCTGGAACGCGGCAATAAAACTCAGTGCCGTCTTCGGCTGGGGTAATAACTGCGGTATACGTATACTTCATAGCCTTTTCCTTTCATTTCATGGTCTTTATTGAAACGAACAAGCCCACAGCAGAGCAGGCAGAGGAAGCAAAGCAACATCGGAAACGGTAAAAAAGAGCGGGGCAAGTACCACCCCGCACGGTTTATGGATTCTATAGCGCCATCGCCTTCTCAATGGAGGCAGTGATGTTTTCTTTTTCATCCAGGATATGACTGTAGATGATCAAGACCATCTTTTCCGTGTCACCCATGGGGTATATGATAAAACAAACCGCGCAAAATCATCGAAAACGCTGATTCTGCGCGGTTTTTAAGGTGTCGGAGTGACAAGACTCGAACTTGCGGCCTCTTGACCCCCAGTCAAGCGCCCTACCACCTGGGCCACACCCCGTGCAACTCATCTTACAACACGAAATTTGGGATGTCAACCATCGCATGGCACTTTTGACCTTGACATCATACAAAATCTTGAGAAGCAAGAGGAAATGTGCACATAGATGGTGACCTTTAACGGAAAAGTTTGTGCAGATTTGCAGTTGATTTCAAAGGGGGATTCCGACATAATTACAGAAAATCGGGAGGAAAGGGATCCTGATGGAGGAGTCACTTTACAGATTCTGTTCGACTCATTTTTTTTTCCGGACTTACGAAAACGTTTTCGGAGATGAAGGGCCGGGCGAATCGGGAAGGAGTGTATGATGACGGAAAAGATTAACCAGAGGATTGTAGAATTTCATGATATGGAAGATGTGGCGGAGTTTGTCAATGCCGCAGGCAAGAGCGAATATGATGTGAATGTGATCAGCGGCAATCTCTATGTGGATGCAAAGTCCCTGCTGGGTGTGATGAGTATGGGATTTGCGCGGAAGCTCAGGGTCCAGTACCGTGATGCTGACAAGGGCTTTGAAAGGGCACTTCAGAAGTTCTGTGTGGCATAGTGCCTTTTTTCCAAAAAGTCGTTGCGTGATACCTGAAATGTGATACAATTACGGTGTATGGGGAATTCTTTGTATCTCGAGAGGAGGAATCATGCTCGCAACACTCATTCCGCTGTTTAATGAAAAAATGGAGGTCAGCGCATACTCCCTGTTCGCGCAGAAGGAGAACCATCTGCTGCGGCCGAGTCTTCTCGGAACCGGAGGCAATGACGGTGCGGCGGACATTCTCGGATTGGACATCATCACCGCGGTCGGTGTCAATGCGCTTACGGCAGGCAGAGATGTTTTCGTCACGATCAACCAGTTTTCTCTGTTTGCGGGGATCGAGGAACAGTGTACTTCACCGAGGGGAAATGTGGTGCTCCTCTGTGATCCCACGGTTGCGCCTCAGGAGACATTCATCAAGCGGATCATTGATCTGAAGGAAAAGGGGTTCCGGTTTGCGATGCGCAAGCTAGGCATCGAGGATTTTCACGAATATCATGAGATCCTTTCGCAGATGGACTACATCCTTCTGAATCATAAAAAGATCAATATTCAGAATGCCCGGGCCTTTTTCGGAAAGGTTTATCCGAAGATGAAGCTTGTGGCAGTCAATGTAAATTCCCAGGAAGAATACGATTCCCTGAAAAAGAGCGGAAGCTTCGATCTTTATGAAGGCGAGTTCTTCCGGATGCCCGTCACCGAAGGGGCGAAGGAGGTCGCACCGTTAAAGGCAAATTACATCCAGCTTTTGAAAGTGGTCAACGATGTGGACTTCGATCTTGCGAAGGCAGCGGATGTGGTCGGTCAGGACACGGCGCTTGTCATCTCGCTTCTGAAGATGGCGAATACCAGATCCGTAAATTCGGAGATCACCTCCGTCCGTCATGCGGCGGCGATGCTTGGCCAGAAAGAGCTGAAGAAGTGGATCAACACGGCGGTGACCAAAGAGCTTTGTGCGGATAAGCCGAGTGAGATCACGAGATTGTCACTGATCCGCGGTAAATTTGCAGAGAATCTGGCGCCTTCCTTCGATATGGCGATTCAATCCCAGGAGCTTTTCCTAATGGGGATGTTCTCGGTATTGGATATCATTCTGGATAAGCCCATGGAAGAAGCGCTTGAGATGGTAAAGATCTCCACACCGATCAAGGAAGCGCTCTGTGAAGACACCGGGTTTCTCGCGCCGGTGAAGAATTTTATTCTTGCATACGAAAACGCGAACTGGCAGGAGGTATCCCGTCAGATGATCCTCGGGAATATGGATATGGACGAGATCTATAAGGCATATGTGGATGCGCTGATCTGGTTCAGAGATGTGTTCTCCTGAGAAGCATCTGAGAGGAAAACCGGTTTCTGCAGGCTTTCACCCACAATCAAACATCATCAATCGACACTGGATACCCGGATCATTGGTTCGGGTATCTTTTATGTATGACGGGCATGCCGTCCGTCAGCAGGCAAAAACATGAGTGCAGAACAGGAGCGGTATCAGATCAAAATATCGGTGCGGGAGCTGGTGGAGTTTCTCTGCCGGTCTGGGGACATCGATCATCGCAGAAGCTCTGTCGGGGATCTCTCCGCCATGCGGGAGGGCACCCGGATTCATCGTATGATTCAAGGCCGCCAGGGGCCGGAGTACACGCCGGAGGTACCGCTCTCCTATGTGTTTTCGACGGAGGACTATGATATCCGGCTGGACGGCAGGGCTGACGGCATCATCCTGGCGGACCTGGAGCCGGTGACGATTGATGAGATCAAGGGCGTCTATCTGGATGTGGAAGCCATGAAAGAACCGGTTCCTGTTCACCTTGCCCAGGCAAAGGTCTACGCTTATATTTACGCAACGCAAAACGATCTTCCCCTGATCCGTGTCCGGATGACCTATTGCAGCCTGAATGCGGAACATCCCACGATGGATGATGTCCGGTATTTCACGGAGGAGCTGACGATCGAGGAACTGCGGGAATGGTTCTTTGCGCTGATGGAAGAGTACCGGAAATGGACCGATTTTTGGATGGCATGGAGAAAAACGCGGACGGAATCGATCCGGCCCCTCTCTTTTCCCTACGAATACAGGGCCGGACAGAAGGAGCTCGTGAAGGATGTCTACAGGACAATCCTGCGAAAGAAGATTCTGTTTCTGCAGGCGCCGACCGGTGTCGGGAAAACCATCGCAACGGTTTATCCGGGGATCAAAGCCATGGGAGAAGGGGAGATCGAACGGATTTTTTACCTGACGGCAAAGACGATCACGGCGCAGGTTGCCATGGATACCTTTTCTCTCCTCGAATCGAGAGGGCTTAGGAGCAAGCGGATCCGTTTGACGGCCAAGGAGAAAATATGTCCGAATGAGGAGGCGGAATGCGATCCGCGGCACTGCCCTTATGCAAAAGGGCATTATGACCGTGTCAATGATGCGGTATTTGAGCTTCTGAACGGGGGAGACGTGTTTGACAGGGAAACACTGCTTCATCAGGCGAAAAAGCATATGGTCTGTCCTTTTGAAATGAGCCTGGATGTGTCCTCCTGGTGTGATGACATTGTTTGTGACTATAACTATGCGTTTGACCCGACAGTTTCCCTGAAGCGTTTTTTTGCGGAGGGGAACGTGGGCGCCAATCTGCTTCTGGTGGATGAAGCACATAATCTCGTGGACCGGGCACGGGAAATGTTCAGCGCGACCATTGTGAAGGAGGATTTCCTCGCAGCCAGGCGATTCATGAAAAACTACAATCGTCCCGTGGAAAAGGCGCTGGCTCAGTGCAACCGGAAACTTCTTGCATTAAAGCGGGAATGCGATGTGGAAACCGTATTGGACACGATTGCGGATCTTGCCCTGTCACTGGAGCTGCTGGTGGAAAAGATCGAGAAGTTCCTCGCGAAAAACGTGGAATTTCCGGAAAAGAAAGAGTTTCTGGAATTTTATTTCACGACAAAGACGTTCCTGGCAGCGTATGACAGGCTGACGGAAAACTACCGGGTCACGGCAGGCCATGACGACCGGGGGGCTTTTTTTGTGACGATCCACTGTATGGATCCCTCCTATGATCTGGAGCAGTGCCTGCAAAAGGCGCGGAGTACGGTTTTTTTCTCGGCGACCATGCTGCCCATCAGGTACTACAAGAGCCTTCTCAGCACCCGGGATGATAATTACGCGATCTATGCGGACAGCTCTTTTGACCCTGCACAGCGGCTGCTCCTCATCGGCAGCGATGTGACCACCAGATACGACCGGCGCTCGGAGGCGGAGTATCGACGGATTGCAAGCTATCTGAAGGAAGCCGTGACGGCAAAAAAAGGGAACTATCTCGCTTTTTTTCCGTCTTATCGAATGCTGAATGATGTGAGGGAAGCGTTTGAGGAAGAGATGGTAGACGGCGTGGAGGTGCTGGTACAGACCCCGGGGATGACGGAAGAGGAACGGGAAGCGTTTCTGCGGCAGTTTGAATTTACCCGGGGAGACGCCATGCTTGCTTTTTGTGTCATGGGAGGGATTTTCGGCGAGGGAATCGATCTCACCGGAGAGAAGCTGATCGGCGTGATCGTGGTGGGTACCGGGATTCCCCAGGTGGGGGCGGAGCGGGAGCTGCTGAAGGATTTCTTTGATGAAAAAAACGGTCTGGGGTTTGACTATGCGTATCGCTACCCCGGCATGAACAAGGTACAGCAGGCTGCGGGAAGGGTGATTAGGACCGCTTCGGACCGCGGGGTGATCCTGCTGCTGGATGAACGGTTTCTGTATGCGGAAAACCGGAGGACTTTTCCGCGGGAATGGGCGGACTACCGGACCGTGCGTGCGGATACCGTCGGCAGGGCGCTGAGCGGCTTCTGGCAGGAACCGTAGTGTGCCGGTCGGTTGCATAATTTATGGGTACGATGTAATATGATAGCTATGAACAGCAGGGAAAAAAAGGGCTTTCACATCATCATTGTCGGCTGCGGGAAAGTCGGAAACACGCTGACCGAGCAGCTGGTGAGAGAAGGTCATGACATTACATTAATTGATAAAGATGCTGATAAGGTCAGCATGACGACGGGGCTTTACGACGTGATGGGCGTTGTCGGAAACGGGGCGAGCCTCACAACGCAGATCGAAGCCGGTATTGATGACGGAGATCTGCTCATTGCCGTGACGGATTCCGACGAGTTGAATCTGTTGTGCTGTACCGTGGCGAAGCACGCGGCGGATTGTGCTGCCATTGCAAGGGTCAGGGATCCCGATTACAGCCGGGAGTCGGCTTATCTGCAGGAAAAGCTCGGGCTTGCCATGATTATCAATCCGGAGCTGGAATCTGCCCTTGAGGCATCGCGGATCCTGGCGCTGCCCAATACGCTGGAGGTCAACGCCTTTGCACACGGGCAGGCAGAGCTTATCAAGATTAAGGTCGGAAAGGACAGCGCCCTTTGCAATCTGCCCCTTATGAACATCGGCAAAAAGGCGGCGGACACGCTGATCTGCGCCGTAGAGCGCGACGGAGAGGTATACATTCCATCCGGTAGCTTCGTGATCAGAGAGAATGATCTGGTTTCCTTTGTCGTTCCGAGAAGGCGCGCGAAAGCAACACTGTCCATGATGGGCTTCAGAAGCGGTCAGGTACGGGACTGCATGATCATCGGCGGCGGCAAAGCGTCGTATTACCTGACCAGGCAGCTGCTGGATATGGGCGTTTCCGTAAAGATCATCGAGCGTGACAAGAAACGCTGTGAGGAGCTGACCGTTCTGCTTCCGTCCGCGGTCATCATCAACGGAGACGGGACGAATGAAGACCTGCTGCGGGAAGAGGGCATTGAGTATGCGGAATCCTTTGTGCCCCTGACCGGGATGGATGAGGAAAACATCCTGCTGACGCTCTACGCGAAGCAGAACAGCAAGGCAAAGGCAATTACAAAGATCAACCGGATCGGCTTCAAGTCCGTATTGGACAGCATGGATCTCGGCAGTGTCATCTATCCGAAATATATCACCGCGGAAGCGATCATTGCGTATGTCCGTGCAAAAAAGAACTCCATGGGCAGCAATATCGAGACCCTGTATCATATGTATGATACCAAAGTAGAGGCGATTGAGTTTCGGATCGGCGTGAATTCCCCCGTAGTGAATAAACCTCTGCGGGATCTTGCGCTGAAAAAGCATTTGCTGATCGCTTTCATCAATCGAAACGGGCACATCCTGATCCCAAGCGGTTCCGACGAGATTCATGTCGGAGATACGGTCATGATTGTGACAACGCATTCCGGTTTCAATGACATTCTGGACATTTTGGAACGGTAAAAAACGGAGCTTTCGTAAAACGTGAACAATTCGGTTATTCGTTATATTTTAGGACGGGTGTTGCGGCTGCTGGGCCTTTTTCTGCTGCTGCCCTGTGTCGTCTCGCTGATCTATCAGGATCAGGAGGGACTCTATTTTGTCGCTACCGCCGCGGGATCATATCTGACAGGCTTCCTGCTGAGCCGTTCCAGGCCGACCGACTTTCATTTTGGTCTCAAGGAGGGCTGTATCGCCACGGCGCTGTCCTGGATTCTCATGAGTCTGATCGGATGCCTTCCCTTCTTCTTCAGCGGGGAGATTCCCTCCTTTTTTGATGCATTATTTGAGACCGTGTCCGGGTTTACCACCACAGGCGCTTCGATCCTGATGGATGTGGAAGCCCTGTCCCATACGGCGCTCTTCTGGCGCAGCTTTACCCATTGGATCGGCGGTATGGGGGTTCTGGTTTTTCTGCTTGCGGTCATGCCTCTTTCCGGCGGCTCCGGTACCAATCTGATGAAGGCGGAGAGCCCGGGCCCCTCCGTGGGAAAGCTGGTGCCCAAAGCGCGGCAGACAGCGAGACTCCTGTATTTGATCTATATCGGGATGACGCTGACAGAGATCGTGCTGCTTCTGATCGGGCAGGTACCTGCCTTTGACGCAGTGACGATCAGCCTCGGCACTGCAGGGACGGGGGGATTTGGCGTTCGTAACAGCAGCTGCGCGGAGTATTCGGTTTATGCGCAGTGGGTCATCGCCATTTTTATGATGCTGTTCGGGGTCAACTTCAACATGTACTATCTGATCCTGTTCCGGCGGTTCAGAAAAGCCCTCAGTATGGAGGAGGTGCGTACCTATTTCGGGATCATTGTCTGCTCTGTCGTAGTCATTACGCTGACGATCTGTCATTCCGTCGCAGGGATCTTCAGCTCGGTTACGGAGGCTTTTTTTCAGGTCAGCTCCATCATCACCACCACCGGCTATTCCACGGTGAATTTCGATCTTTGGCCGCAAACGGCGCGGATGATCCTGGTGTTTTTGATGTTTACCGGTGCCTGTGCGGGCAGTACCGGCGGCGGGATCAAGGTATCCAGAGTGGTGCTGCTCCTGAAGACCGTCAAAAAAGAGCTGATTTACTATATTCATCCGAAGAGCATCAAAAAGATCCATATGGACGGAAAGCCCATCGAGCACGATGTGCAGCGCTCCACAAATGTCTATTTCGTAACCTTCTTTGCGATTTTCGTGACGTCCATGTTTTTGATCTCCTTTGAAAAAACGGATCTGGTCACGACTTTTACGGCGGTAACCGCAACGATGAACAATATCGGTCCCGGTCTGTCCATGGTGGGACCGGCGCAGAACTACGGGTTCTTTTCGAACTTTTCCAAGGTGGTGCTGATGTTTGATATGCTGGCGGGGAGACTGGAGCTGTTTCCGCTTTTGATCCTGCTGCATCCGGCAGCGTGGAAGGAATTTATCCAAAAACAGGCGATTATCCGGCAAAGACGCCGGAAGGATTTTCTTCAGAGACTAAGAAACAAATCCGGTGAGAATAAGACAACAAATCCATAAGACTTCAAACAGGAGGATTAAAAACTATGGAAAAAACGATATTGGATTATGATACCGTACGGCTTGATGATGAGAATGATCAGATCGTGATCATCGACCAGACCAAGCTGCCGGGGAAAATCGAGCTGATCAACCTGAAGACGGCGGAGGAGATCTGGAACGCGATCTATCTTCTGCAGGTGAGAGGCGCGCCGGCCATCGGGGTGACGGCAGGCTTCGGACTGTATCTGCTTGCAAAAAAGATCAGGGCGGAGACCTTTGACGGGTTTTATCCGGAGTTTCAAAAACAGAAGGAATACCTGGACTCGTCCAGACCCACGGCGGTGAACCTTTCCTGGGCATTGCGCCGGATGGATGCGGTTGCACAGGCAAATAAGGAGAAACCGATCCGGGAGATCCTGAAGCTCCTCCACGATGAGGCTGTGGCGATCCAGGATGAGGATATCCGTGTTTGCCGCGCTATCGGGGAGCATGGTCTGACGCTGGTTAAGCCCGGAGACGGGATCCTGACCCACTGCAATGCCGGTCAGCTTGCCACCAGTAAATACGGGACGGCAACGGCGCCGATCTATCTCGGAGAAGAAAAGGGCTATCATTTCAGGGTGTTCTGCGATGAGACCAGACCGCTCCTGCAGGGTGCGCGGCTGACGTCCTTTGAACTCCATTCCGCCGGTGTGGATACGACCCTGATCTGTGACAACATGTCTGCTTCCGTCATGCGACAGGGATGGGTCAATGCGGTCTTTGTCGGGTGTGATCGTGTGGCGGCAAACGGCGATACCGCCAACAAGATCGGAACGTCCGTGGTGGCCGCGGTGGCCGCCCGGTATCATGTGCCGGTGTATATCTGCGCACCCACCTCCACCATCGACATGGAATGCCCCACCGGAGAGCAGATCAAAATCGAGCAGCGTAAGCCGGAGGAAGTGACGGAGATGTGGTACAGGGAGCGTATGGCACCGGAGGGAGTCAAGGTCTATAATCCTGCATTTGACGTCACGGATCACGAGCTGATCGCCGGAATCGTGACGGAATACGGGGTGGCGAGAGCACCGTATACCGAGTCTCTGAAGGAGATTTTCAAAAAGAAAGCGGAGGAACAGAAAAATGGCTGAGAACAGTTCATGCAGCAGCGCTTCCGACTGCAGCAGGGAAAGCTGTGAAGGATGTGCAGGCAATCCGAAAAACGGGAAGGGAAGCTTTCAGGCCGCCTGTAATGCCCATTCCAACATCAAAAAAGTGATCGGTGTCATCAGCGGCAAGGGCGGTGTCGGAAAGTCCTTTGTGACGGGGAATCTTGCGGCCGGACTGCGTCGGCAGGGCTATGCCGTGGGGGTGATGGATGCCGATATCACAGGTCCTTCTATTCCGAAAATGTACGGTGTGACCGGAACTGCGTACGGGAATGAGGAGGGAGAGATCCTGCCCATGGAAACGGCAGACGGGACCAGAATCATCTCCATCAACCTCCTGATGGATGATCCGGAAGCACCGGTGATCTGGCGCGGACCCATCATCGCCGGCGCTGTGAAACAGTTCTGGACAGATGTGGTCTGGGGAGAACTGGATTACCTCCTGGTGGATATGCCCCCCGGAACGGGAGACGTGCCGCTGACAGTGTTCCAATCCCTCCCGCTGGACGGCGTGATCATCGTGACCAGTCCGCAGGAGCTGGTACAGATGATCGTCAAGAAAGCTTACTCCATGGCGATGCAGATGGGTGTGAGCGTGCTGGGTGTCGTGGAAAACTACAGCTTTTTGAAGTGTCCGGACTGCGGAAAAGAGATCCAGCTCTTCGGGGAGAGCAGGGTCGACGACGTTGCGAAAGAGCTTTCCATTCCGGTACTTGGGAAGCTGCCGTTGGATCCGGCCTTTGCAAAAGAAGTTGACCGGGGCGTCTTTTATGAGACAGAGAATCCCTATCTCGCGGATGCGGTAAGTACACTGAAAGGGCTGCTATGACGGTAAAAAAAAGGATCGGATATTTACTCCTCGGAATATTGCCGCTGCCGACGGGATGGCTGGTGCAGTTCCTTTTGATCGTCCCTCTGACCGGACTTGCGGCAATGGGGGTGCTGATCGAAGGGATCGGTCAGGGCGCCTCCGACATGGATCTTTTTGCGCGGCTTTTTGAAATTACGGAGGGAAGCGCCTTTGCGGACGTGCTTCAGATCGTCCATTCCGCCTTGCTGATCCTGATCTTCGGATGCTGGCTGAGAGCGTTATCCAAAAATGACAGCAAAGTCCCGTTCAAAAAGGGAAAACAGCTGCTGGGGTTTTTGCTCGGCCTGGTTCTTTTGATGATTGGTCTGCAATACCTGACAGAGATCATTTATGAAGGGGTTGCCATGATCAGCCCCTCTGCCGCGACCGATTACGAAGAGCTGACGGAACTGGCAGGTCTGGGGGATCCGAGTCCCATGATGTACATTTACGTCGTGGTATTGGGTCCCATTGGGGAAGAGCTGCTGTTTCGCGGTGTTGCCCTGGGCTATTTTCGGCGGATTATGCCCTTTGGTATTGCGAATCTTCTGCAGGCGATCATGTTCGGCATCTATCATATGAATCTGATGCAGGGAATCTATACTCTGGCAGGGGGGCTTCTTTTTGGCCTGATTGCAGAAAAAGGCGGGCGCATTCTGGATTCTATCCTGGCCCACTGCATTTTTAATCTTCTGGGCATTACGGGGGTTCTCTATCTGTGGGCGGACAACCCCTACTTCCTGTTTGCCTGGATGCCGCTGATGGTGCTGACGCTGATCCTCGGCGGCATGCTGCTTTTCCCGGGAGATAAGAAGCCGGCGGAAGCATTTAAGGTTTTTTGATTTTTCTCCGATATACATAGTGAACGCGTGAAAAACATGCCGCAGCGCAGGATCCCGGTGCGGCAAACCATCAGGACAGCAGGTGCCAGGGACGGTTTTTTTAAGAAACGGACTTTCTTAAAAAAGACCGTCTTTTTCTTTGGAATCTGCAGGGAAGCTATTTTCAACAGAATATGGAAAACCTGCTCATCACAAAGGAGGAATACTAATGATCATTCAATCTTCTGATGTAGGAATGAGCAGTAAGCGAAGCTATACCCGATCTGAAAGCCACATGATCTCCTTCACGGGAAGGAAAGCCGGAATGCAGGGCATCGGAGACAAAAGCGGCTCCGGTCTCGTCTCGACACTTCCGGACTCCTCGCAGGAAAAGGAAGGGGAAAAGGGTGGTAAGCAGTTTTCCAGCTCACTGGATGAGCTGATCGAGCGTCTGAATGTCGGAAAGTCCAATCGGAGCAGCGGGAGTATGAGCGGCGGTGAAAGCCCTTCCCGACGCAGGATCCGCTATTACAGCATGGACTATATCTGGCAGCTGTTATTCGGCAGACGTTTTGAACTGACGGATCTGCCATCATCGGCCGGGATATCGGGAGGCTTTTCCGGCGGATTCTCCGGAAGCTTTTCGGAAGAATACTGCTATCACGAGGAGGAGTTTACGTCATTTGAAACCACAGGAACCGTGAAAACATCGGACGGGCGCGAGATCAGCTTTCAGCTGGAGTTATCCATGTCGCGTTCTTTCACGGAAGTATACAGTCAGAGCTTTTCATTCGGAAGCGGCCTCTTTACGGATCCGCTTGTCATCAATATGGACTGTGACGCTGCTGATGTCTGTGACCAGAAATTTACCTTTGACCTGGATGCGGACGGGCATGAGGAGGCGATCAGCCGCCTCGGGCCGGGTTCCGGATTCCTGGCGCTGGACAAAAACGGTGACGGCAGGATCAATGACGGGACGGAGCTGTTCGGAACGAAAAGCGGCAACGGCTTCCGGGATCTGGCGCAGTACGATCTGGACAAAAACGGCTGGATTGACGAAGCGGATGACATCTTCAAGGACCTCATGATCTGGTCAAAGGACAGCAACGGCGGCGACAGGCTGGTGGGGCTGGGGGCAGCCGGCGTGGGGGCGATCTATCTGGGCAGCTGCGAAAGCGAGTTCTCCCTGAACCGGCTCGATAACAACGATCCGAATGCGCGTATCCGTTCCACGGGAATCTTCCTGTATGAAAACGGATCCATGGGGACACTCCAGCAGCTGGATCTCGCACAATAGCTTAGGAAATCAATCTCTATGGCATAGTCAGTTCGCAAGGAAAGAGAGGATGGTTTCGCGCTCCTCTCCATACTCCCTGACTGCGATGTCATAAAGGTTCTGGAGCACATTCGCGTCTCTGGTGTAGGTGGATACGGGCAGCGCCTCCTTCGGCGCGATAATCAGAGCCTTTCCTTCGGTTTCCTGCTCCTTGCAGTAGGAGAGGGTTTCATTATAGAGGCTGTAGCGGTTTTCGATGGCGCGGATCGTGTTCGGATAGCGATGCAGGGCTGCTTTGATCAGATTCGGGTGCTTCTCCGGCGTCCGGACGGTATTCTTCGGCCGACAGAGCAGGATGAGCACCTTTTCGCAGCCATCTGCCTGGGCGCGGCGCACCGGAATCGGATCTGCGCAGCCTCCGTCATAAAATTTCCGTTTGCCGATGACCACCGGCTTTGAGACCACCGGGATGGCGCAGCTTGCCATAAAGTGCCGGTAATCATCCCGCATGATTTCGCTTTTGTCAAAATAGACCGCCTTGCCGGTGACGGCGTCTGTGGCGACGATCTTGAAGGCTGTCGGGTTCTGCCGCAGGGCGGACAGCTGCAGGGGATCCTTGCCGTTGCTGTTGGACAGCTCTCCGTAGATATACTGCAGACCAAAAAAGGAGCCGGTTTTGAGGAAGGTTCGAAATCCCATGTATCCCGGGTCTTTTACATGCTCCACAAAAAAGCGCCGGTTCCGATCCCGCTGTCCGGCCAGAAAAGAAGCCGTACAGGAGCTTCCGGCGGAAACGCCGATGGCATAATCGAATGTGAGATGATCATCCATGATTTTATCCAGAATGCCGGCGGTATATGCACATTTCATCCCACCGCCCTCCACTACAAGTCCAAGCTTCATATCGTTCCTCCATTCCGTAATCACTGTATTATAACACAAAACCTGCCCAGGTGTAGCGGTGAAAATGCAATGTAAATTAAATTCGCCACGCATCGGAACGGGTGTGGTATAGTGTTTTTGACAGAAAGAAAGAAGGAAAGGAACGCAGGGATTTTGGCTTTTGCACATCTGCACGTCCATACGGAGTACAGTCTCCTGGACGGCTCCAACAAGATCAAAGAATACGTGAAGCGGGTAAAATCCCTCGGCATGACGGCGGCGGCGATCACGGATCACGGTGTCATGTACGGGGTTGTGGATTTTTATAAGGAGTGTCTGGCAGCAGATATCCGTCCTGTGATCGGGTGTGAGGTTTATGTGGCGCCGGGAAGCCGCTTTGACCGGGAGCCGGGGCAGAATGACGACCGGTATTCCCATCTGATTCTCCTCGCGGAAAACGATACGGGTTATCACAATCTGGTCAAGATCGTTTCCAAGGGCTTTGTGGACGGGTTTTATTACAGACCCCGGGTGGATAAGGAGGTGCTCGCAAAATATCATGAGGGGATCATCTGCCTTTCCGCGTGTCTGGCCGGGGAAGTGCCGAAGTATCTGATGCGGGGTTTTTATGAAGAGGCGAAGGAGTGTGCCCTTTCCTATCAGGAGATTTTCGGAAAAGGCAATTATTTCCTGGAGCTGCAGGATCACGGGATTCCGGAGCAGCAGACAGTCAATACGGGGCTGCTGCGGATGTCCGAAGAAACGGGGATCCAGCTCGTTGCGACAAATGACTGCCACTACACCTATGAGGATGACTGGGAGGCCCATGACATTCTCCTCTGTATCCAGACCGGGAAAAAGGTGCAGGATGAAAACCGGATGCGTTACCGGCAGGGACAGTTCTATGTCAAATCCGAGGAGGAGATGCGTTCCCTCTTTCCCTATGCGCAGCAGGCGATTGATAATACACAGCTGATTGCGGATCGGTGCAATGTTAAGTTTGAATTTAATAATTATAAAATTCCCCGGTATCAGGTGCCGGAGGGATATGACGAGAAAGAATACCTGGAGATGCTCTGCGAGCAGGGACTGGAGAAACGCTATCCCCTTGCGGAGCATGGGGAGGAGGAACAGAAAAAGCTGAGAGAACGCCTTGCCTATGAGCTCGGGGTCATTAACCAGATGGGCTATACGGCGTATTTTCTGATTGTCTGGGATTACATCAATTATGCGAAAACCCACGGGATTCCGGTGGGACCGGGGCGCGGTTCCGCGGCAGGGTCGCTGGTCTCCTATACCATGGGGATCACGGACATCGATCCGATCCGCTATGACCTGATTTTTGAACGGTTCCTCAGTCCGGCCAGGATCAGTATGCCCGATATTGATGTGGACTTTTCCGATGAACGCCGCGGGGAAGTGATCGCTTATGTGGTGGAAAAATACGGGAAAGACTGCGTGACACAGATCCAGACCTTCGGCGCCATGCTGGCAAAGGGCGTGATCCGGGATGTGGGGAGGGCGCTGGATCTTCCCTATGCATTTTGTGACCGGATCGCCAAGATGATCCCGAACGAGCTCGGGATCACGATTGAGAAGGCCATGCAGATGAATCCGGAGCTGCGGAGCGCCTATGAAACCGATGAAAGTGTCACGCGGCTTATCGATATGGCAAAGCGCCTCGAGGGGTTGCCACGCAACGCTTCCACCCATGCGGCCGGCGTGGTGATTGCGCCCGAACCGATGGACGAGTTTGTACCGCTGTCACTCGGCAAGGATGATATGGTGACGACCCAGTTTACCATGACGACGATCGAGGAGCTGGGGCTTTTGAAGATGGACTTTCTGGGGCTTCGCACCCTTTCCGTGATCGAGAATGCTGTCCGGCTGGTGGAGCAGTCCCGGGGGATCTCCATAGACATCGACCGGATTGATGTGGAAGAAAAAGCGGTCTTTGACTATCTCGGTACGGGGCGGACAGAGGGGGTCTTCCAGCTGGAGTCTGCCGGGATGCGTTCCTTCATGAAGGAGCTGAAGCCGGAGAGCATGGAGGACGTGATTGCCGGGATTTCTCTGTATCGTCCGGGTCCCATGGAATTTATCCCCGCCTATATCCGCGGGAAAAATGACAGGGAGCATATTGCCTATGACAGTCCCGCACTGATCCCCATCCTTTCCGGAACCTACGGCTGTATCGTCTATCAGGAGCAGGTCATGCAGATCGTACAGAATCTGGCCGGCTATTCCCTGGGCGGGGCTGACGAGATCCGTCGTGCCATGAGTAAAAAGAAGCAGTATGTCATTGATGAGAACCGCGAGATCTTTGTCAACGGCGGGGAGTTTCAGAACAAGGTGACGGGAGTGACAGAGCACATTCCCGGATGTGTGGCAAAGGGGATTCCGGCAGAGGTGGCAAACCGCATCTATGACCACATGGTGGATTTTGCGAAATATGCCTTCAACAAGTCCCATGCAGCGGCTTATGCGGCTATCTCCTACCAGACGGCCTGGCTGAAATATCACTATCCCACAGAGTATATGGCAGCGCTGATGACCTCCATGATGGACAATGGAACCAAGCTTTCGGAATACATTCTGACCGCCAAAAACATGGGGATCGGCCTGCTTCCGCCGGATGTGAACGAGGGGATCGGTACGTTCTCGGTCAGCGGCAGCAACATCCGTTACGGTCTTTCCGCCGTGAAGTCCATCGGACGTCCCATGATCGAGCTGCTGCTCCGGGAGCGGGAGCAAAACGGGCCGTACCGGTCGCTGCCGGATCTCATCTCCCGGCTTTGCGGCAAAAAGGATGTGAATAAGCGTACCTTCGAAAATCTGATCAAAGCGGGGGCCTTAGACTGCCTCCCCGGCACGAGGAAGCAAAAGCTCCTGGTATACGGGCAGATTCTGGAGACGACCGTCGCGGAGCACAAGTCTTCCCTCACGGGGCAGCTGTCTCTCTTTGATTTTGCGGATGAAGAGACGAAGGAGGCCATGGAATTCAAGATGCCGGAGGTGGGAGAGTTTGAAAAAGAGCAGCTTCTTGCCTTTGAAAAAGAGGTGCTCGGGATTTATACAAGCGGTCACCCCCTCGAAGCATACGAAGCACTCTGGAAGGCCGGGATCACCTCCACGACGGCGGATTTCCTTCTGGATGAGGAATCCGGATTGTGCAGCAGAAAAGACGGAGAGACGGTGACCATCGGCGGCATGGTGACAGCCGTGACCATGAAGTACACCAGAAACAATCAGGCCATGGCATTTCTGACGGTGGAGGATCTGGTGGGGAGCGTGGAGGTGATCGTATTCCCCCGCGATTTTGAGAAATACCGGGCACTCATTTTCGAGGACGCAAAGGTGTTCGTTCGGGGCAAGGTTTCCGTGGAGGAGGAGAAGGATGCAAAGCTCATCTGTCAGCAGATCATCGCCTTTGACAGCGTGAAAAAGGAATTATGGCTCCAGTTTGAAACAAAGGAGGCCTATGCCAGGGATGAAAAAACGATCCTGGAGATGCTTGCCGGATCTGACGGGGATGATGCCGTTGTGATCTACATTTCTTCCGAGAGGGCATTGAAAAGATTGCCGAAAAGTCGTAATATTAAGGTTGATGCTGAAATTGTGGATCTTATGGCAAAGGCTCTCGGAGCAGAGAATGTAAAGGTTGTCGAGAAGCCTCCTATATGATCCGTAGAACAGATGAGAGGAAAAAACATGGCTGCAAAAGAAATCATGACGATAGGCGTATTGACCAGCGGAGGTGACGCTCCCGGCATGAATGCCGCGATCCGTGCCGTGGTGAGGGAGGGTCTCTCCCGCGGGAAAAAGGTAAAGGGAATTCATCGCGGATATTCGGGTCTTTTGCAGGGTGAGATCGAGGATATGTCGGCGCGGAGCGTGTCGGATACGATCCAGAAGGGCGGCACCATCCTTCAGACAGCCAGATGCCTTGAGTTTCAGACGCCGGAGGGCCAGCAGCTCGGTGCGGATATGTGCAAAAAGTTCGGCATCGACGCTGTGGTTGTGATCGGCGGGGACGGATCCTTCCGCGGCGCCCAGAAGCTGGCGGCACACGGGATCAATACAGTGGGCGTACCCGGAACCATTGATCTGGACATTGCCTGCACGGATTACACCATCGGATTTGATACGGCGGTGAATACGGCGATGGAAGCCATCGACAAGATCCGCGATACGTCGACCTCCCATGAACGCTGTTCCATCATTGAGGTCATGGGCAGGGGCGCAGGCTACATCGCCCTGTGGTGCGGCATCGCAAACGGTGCGGAGGATATTCTCCTTCCGGAAAAATACGATTATGATGAGCAGAAGCTCGTAAACCATATCATTGAGAACAGAAAAAAAGGAAAGCAGCACCATATCATCATCAATGCGGAAGGGATCGGGCACTCGACGAGTATGGCGAAGCGGATCGAAGCGGCGACCGGTGTGGAGACACGTGCCACGATCCTCGGACATATGCAGCGCGGCGGCAGCCCGACCTGTAAAGACCGTGTCTATGCGTCCACCATGGGGTGCCTTGCAGTGGATTTGCTGTGCCAGGGCAAGAGCAACCGGGTCGTGGCATACAAAGGCGGACAGTTTACGGATTTTGATATTGATGAGGCCCTCGCGATGAAGAAGCATATCGACGAGTATGATTATCAGATCAGCCTCAATCTGGCACGGTAATCCTCCGATTCCGAAGGCAGAGGCAGGAACTGGGAAACATGATCACGAATCGGCAGTGTAAGGAATTGCAGGAATTGGGGAAAAAAGCAAAAGCCCGGCGGGAAACCGGGCTTTTTGTTGCGGAGGGAGAGAGGATCGTCCGGGAAATTCCGGCTGCTCTGCTGCAGCGCGTTTATGTGTCGGAAAGCTATGCCTCCGCGGAAAAGGTGCCGGAGCAGGCAGAGATCCTAACCGATGCGCAGTTTTTGAAGATCGCGGATACAAAGACCCCCCAGGGGATTTTGGCAGTGGCAAGGATCCCGGCTTTCGCAAAGGAGATCCGGCGGGAAAAGAAGGGTCTGTATCTGCTGCTGGAAGCGATTCAGGATCCCGGGAATCTGGGAACCATCTTTCGTGTGGCAGAGGGAGCCGGGGTGAGCGCGATTTTTCTGGACAAAAAGACCGCAGATCCTTATGCGCCGAAAGCAGTGCGTTCGACCATGGGGAGTATCTTCCGGATGCCGCATTTTTTCACGGAGGATGCCAAAGAAGTGGTACTGGCATGGAAGCAGCAGGGGATCCGGGCATATGCGGCACATCTGTCCGGTACGCTTCGTTACGATCAGGCGGACTACCGGGACGGGACAGCTTTTCTGATCGGAAACGAAGGAAACGGGCTCTCAGAGGAACTGGCGGCGTTGTCGGATGAACGGATTGTGATTCCGATGGGTGGACAGCTGGAGTCTTTGAACGCCGGGGTGGCCGCCTCTCTTCTTGTCTACGAGGCGGCACGGCAGAGAGGATTTCAGTAATGATACGGGAGTAAGGCATCGTGCGGATCTGGTTTAAGGAGTGGAAGGACAACCGGCTGTTGAAGGATACGGAGATCACGGATCTCAGTGACGATACCCGGACACATAAGATTATGCGCGCGCTGGAAGAAGCGTGCCATACCCTGGATATCGGCGTGCCGATCTGGCTTGACAGCACGATCCGTGAGTTCCAGCGCCATCAGAAGGCACGGTTTACACAGGATGCCTTTATGGAGGAGATTCCCTTTGACTATCTGGAAATTCATGTATTGGAGGAGTAGAACAGTTCCTGACCGCAGAAATAAGAGGAGTACGTTATGGAAAAATTCAAGGAGTTTCTGAAACGAAAGAACATCACGATCTCAGCGAAGAAATACGGGATCGACACACTCAGTGCGATGGCGCAGGGGTTGTTTGCGACCCTGCTGATCGGTACCATCATCAGCACCATCGGCGAGCAGACCGGGCTGGAGATTCTGGTAAAGATCGGCGGCTACGCGAAAGCGGCAACCGGTCCCGGCATGGCCATTGCCATCGGCTATTCTCTGGCAGCGCCCCCGCTGGTACTGTTTTCTCTGGCAGCAGTCGGAGCGGCGGCCAATGAACTGGGAGGCGCAGGGGGACCACTTGCGGTGCTGGTGGTTGCCATCTTTGCCACGGAGTTTGGCAAGGCGGTGTCGAAAGAGACCAAGATTGATATCATCGTGACGCCGGCAGTGACGATCCTCATCGGTGTGCTGCTTTCCATGTGGTGGGCGCCGGGCATCGGCTGGGTTGCAAGCCAGGTAGGAAACGCCATCATGCTGGCAACGGAGCTGCAGCCGTTCTTTATGGGGATCATCGTATCCGTTCTCGTGGGGATCGCATTGACGCTGCCGATCAGTTCCGCAGCAATCTGTGCGGCCCTGTCCCTGACCGGGCTGGCCGGCGGTGCTGCCGTTGCGGGATGCTGTGCGCAGATGGTGGGATTTGCGGTTCTTTCCTTCCGGGAGAATAAATGGGGCGGCCTCGTGGCACAGGGGATCGGTACCTCCATGCTGCAGATGGGCAATATTGTGAAAAATCCGAGAATCTGGCTTCCCGCCATCCTGACCTCTGCCATCACAGGCCCCATCGCAACCTGCGTATTCCGTTTGCAGATGAACGGGCCGGCGATCGCTTCCGGTATGGGAACCTGTGGATTGGTTGGACAGATAGGCGTATATACAGGATGGGTCAGTGATGTTCAATCAGGATTAAAGAACGCGATCACCCCCTTTGACTGGGTGGGACTGATCCTGATCTGCTTTGTCCTGCCCGGCTTACTGACGGCCTTGTTCGGACTCCTTTTCCGAAAGATCGGCTGGATCAAGGAAAACGATCTGAAGCTGGAGCTGTGATGAGTACCGGAGTCACGGCAAAGGACGATGCGGGATTTGATTATGAGGCCGGAACAATTGCCTTTTGCACACGGCGGTGCAGGATCCGGCAGATTCGTCTTTCAGATCTGGACGCGTTGTATCGCATCTACGCGCAGCCCGGTGTGACGGATTATCTGGAGGATCTCTATCCCCGGGAGGAAGAGGTGGAGTATACCAAGACCTATATCCGGATGATCTATGGCTTTTACGGCTACGGGATGTGGGTGATCGAGGAAAAAAAGACCGGGGAGATGATCGGCCGGGTGGGATTTGATGACCGTGAGATTCCGGACAGGAAAGGCGGCATGCGGCGGATCATAGAATTTGGCTACCTGGTTACGCCCGACCGTCAGCGCAGGGGCTTTGCCACCGAGGTCTGTCAGGCGGCGCTCCGCTATCTCTTCAAACATTTCCGGGAGGATATCGTGACGAGTCTGATTGAGCCGGAAAACCGGGTCTCGATCCGGTTTGCGGAGAAGCTTGGGTTTGCTTACGCAGGGGATGTGATGCTGGAGCGGAAACGGATGCTGGTGTATGAATACAAAAAATGAGCAAAGTGCACAAAAATTAGATGAAAGAAGTGTTGATTTTGTGAAAATCCTATAGTAGTGTATCGACTTTTCTCTTGTGATATGATATGATTTTTCTATCCTGATAAGGAACGGAGATGATCAGCATGGCGGATCCGACGCTTTTCAGTGACGATGTCGATGGCTGGAATACAGTGATGTTCCTGTACAATTCGGCATTGAAGGAAGTAAACACCAAGATCGAGATCCTGAACGACGAGTTTCGACACGTCCATAATTACAACCCAATCGAATATGTAAAGTCCAGAGTCAAGACCCCGGAGAGCATCGTAAAAAAGCTTCGGAGACACGGTTACGATTCCAGTGTGGCCAACATGGTAAACCATGTGAACGATATCGCCGGGATCA
Source organism: Lachnospiraceae bacterium (assembly GCA_045661345.1). Classification (GTDB taxonomy): domain Bacteria; phylum Bacillota; class Clostridia; order Lachnospirales; family Lachnospiraceae; genus RUG12461. The sequence goes on along the minus strand of JAZRFM010000012.1, from coordinate 91,841 downwards.
GGATCGTTTGCTCCTTTACCTCGGACATCTACAAGCTGGCCGAGATGATCGGCAAGCAAAATGACCTGACGGTGGTTTCCGTCAAGGACTATATCAGACACCCCAAGCAAAGCGGGTACAAGAGCTATCACATGCTGGTGACCGTGCCGATCTTTATGACGGACAGAGTTGTGGATACCAAGGTGGAAGTACAGATCCGTACCATAGCCATGGACTTTTGGGCAAGTCTGGAGCATAAGATCTACTATAAATTTGAGGGAAATGCACCGGAGTATATCAGTCACGACCTGAGGGAATGCGCCGGGATTGTGGCCATGCTTGACGACAAGATGCTTTCTCTGAATGAGGCCATCGGCAAGGCACGGACGGAGCAGGAGGATGCGGCTTCCTGAAAAGCTCTTCCCTATTCCGGAAAGGTGTGATATAATAGCGAAAGCTTTCAAGATGTGAAAGGAGAACAGAGATGAAGCATATCAAGACTCTCAATACAAAGAAGCTGCAGAATACCGTCAAGAAAGGCGGATGCGGTGAATGCCAGACGTCCTGCCAGTCTGCGTGCAAGACCAGCTGTACTGTCGGCAACCAGACCTGCGAGAAATCCCGCGCATAGGAACGCCGCAGAACACAGGAAACCAGGAACGACCGTCCGCAAGACCGGGACGGTCGTTTGTTGTGAGTTCACTGACGGAGAGAGAAATGATACATCAGTTTAAAAACAACGGATACAATCTTGTCATGGATGTCAACAGCGGTGCTGTCCACGTTGTGGACGAGCTTGCCTATGATATCATTGCGGTCATGAACCGTCTGCAGGGAGGCGCGACACAGGAGGAGGACATCACGGCAGCCCTTGCAGGACGTTATGATGCCGGGGAGCTTTCCGAGACGCTTTCCGAGATACGGCTGCTGGTAAAGGATGAGACGCTGTTCTCACCGGATCCTTATGGGTATGCATTGGACGGTCTCATGGATCGTCCTGTGGTGGTGAAAGCGCTTTGCCTGCATATCGCCCATGACTGTAACCTTTCCTGCCGTTACTGCTTTGCCAGGGAAGGCGAATATCACGGGGAACGCGCCCTGATGAGCTTTGAAGCGGGGAAAGCGGCGCTGGATTTTCTGATCAGCCATTCCGGCAGCCGGAGGAATCTGGAAGTGGATTTTTTCGGCGGAGAGCCGACGATGAACTTTCAGGTGGTGAAGGATCTGGTGGCATATGGAAGAGAGCAGGAAAAGCAACATGACAAACGTTTCCGCTTTACATTGACGACAAACGGCGTTTTACTCAATGACGAAATACAGGACTTTGTGAATCAGGAGATGGATAACGTGGTTCTTTCCATCGATGGCAGGAAAGAAGTCAATGACCGGATGAGACCGGACAGAAACGGCGCCGGAAGCTACGACAGGATCGTGCCGAAATTCCGGAAGCTGGCAGAGAGCCGCGGGCAGGAACGCTATTATGTCAGAGGAACCTTCACCCATTTCAATACGGATTTTTCAAAGGATGTCCTGCACCTTGCGGATCTCGGCTTTAAGCAGATCTCGGTGGAGCCGGTGGTGGCCATGCCGGAGGATGAATATGCTTTACAGGAATCCGATCTGCCGGTTCTGTTTGAGGAATATGACGCTCTGGCGGCGGAAATGGCAAAGCGCATTCATACAGAAAAGGCTTTCCATTTCTTCCATTTTATGATAGATTTGGATGGCGGACCCTGTGCCATCAAACGCCTTTCCGGGTGTGGATCCGGGACGGAGTATCTTGCCGTGACGCCCTGGGGGGATTTGTATCCCTGCCATCAGTTTGTGGGAAATCCTGATTTTCTGATGGGAAATGTCAGGGATGGGATCACTCGGCAGGATCTGGTCGCATCCTTTCAGGGATGCAACGTATATGCCAAGGAAAAGTGCCGCAGTTGCTTTGCGAAATTCACCTGCAGCGGAGGGTGTGCTGCGAATTCCTATCATTTTCACGGCAATATCAATGACGCCTATGATCTGGGATGCGAACTGCAGCGGAAACGTGTGGAATGCGCGATCATGCTGAAAGCAGCAGAAAGTGCGGCGGAGAACGCAGAAGAATAACAAGGACTCAAGAAATTAAATCTTAACATAATACACGCAAGGAGAGTTGGATTATCATGAAAACGATGAAAAAATGGCAGGGATTCCTGATACTGCTCATCATGTCGGCCTGCGTTGCTGCCATGTGCTATGTTTCCTACCTTGTCATCCGGGACACGGTTTCGGACGAGGCGGCGCTGGAGCATAAGGAGGACGCGGCGGAGACAGAGACGGATACAGAAGAGACCCAAACAGCGGCCGCGGATGATATGGGGATCAAGCTGGGGCTGGATCTGTCCGGCGGTGTTTCCGTTACTTACCGGATCGTGGACGATAATCCCTCTCAGGAAGCGGTGGACGATACCATCAGTAAGCTGGAAGAACGTGCAGCCACTTACAATGATGAAAACTCGGTATATCAGGAAGGGACGGACCGGATCGTGGTGGAGATCCCCGGTGTACAGGGCGCGGATGCAGACCGTGTGCTGGAGGATCTGGGGAGCCCCGGTTCCCTGTATTTCATTTCCCAGACAGACGCGGACGGCAATCTGAACTACGCCTTTACGGGTGCTGTGGAGGGCGGCTATGAATTGATGAACTCCATCGAGAACCTGATGGCAAACGGATCCGTGGTGATGAGCGGACAGGATGTCAGGGAAGCAACGGCCGGTTATCAGAACAGCGGAGCGCTGGACAATCAGGAGCCGGTGGTTCAGCTGACACTGACGGACGAAGGAACGAAGAAGTTTGCGGATGCCACCATGAAAGCGTTTCTGGCGGGAGAGACCATCGGCATCTACTATGATGATCATTTCATCAGCGTACCGCATGTTCAGTCGGCGATCACGGATGGCAAGTGTGTGATCACCGGAATGGAGGATTATGATGCCGCAAATACCCTGGCGACATTTATCCGGATCGGTGCCATCGATCTGCAGCTGGAAGAGCTGCAGTTCCAGGTGGTGGGTGCGACGCTGGGAAGCAAGGCACTTTCCACAAGCCTTCTTGCGGCAGGGGTCGGCCTTATCCTTGTGATGGTCTTTATGATCGTGGTCTACGGGATTTCCGGTGTCTCCGCATCGATTGCCCTGACCCTTTACACGACGATTGTGGTCGCGCTGCTCTACCTTTTCAGACCGGCGCCGGGACAAGGAGGAATCGTACTCACACTCCCCGGAATTGCCGGTGTGATCCTGGGAATCGGTATGGCGGTGGATGCAAACGTTATCATCTTTGCCCGGATCCGTGAAGAAACCGCAAAGGGAACCACGGTACATACAGCCATCCGGGAAGGTTACCGGAAGGCGCTTTCCGCCATTGTGGACGGCAATATCACAACCTTTATCGCGGCACTGGTGCTGCATTTTCTCGGAAGCGGAACCGTACGCGGTTTTGCAAATACCCTGATGATTTCCATTGCGGTATCCATGTTTACGGCACTGGTGATCGCACGGCTTCTCATGTTCAGCTTTTTCGCCGTCGGCGTACAGGATGTGAAGTTCTACGGCAAGGCAAAGGAACGGAAGCCGCTTCCCATCGTGGAGCACAGGAAGGCCTTCTTTGTGGTTTCCTGTATTGTCATTGTTGCCGGTATCGCCGGCATGATCGGATTCGGTGCCTCAAGCGGCAAGCCGTTGAATTACAGCATCGACTTCATGGGCGGCTCCACCACGACGGCTGATTTCGGAGAGGTATACACGATTGACGAGATCGAGAAGACCATCGTTCCGGAGGTGAAAAAGATTACAGGAGACAACGACGTGCATGCCAATCCGGTATCCGGTACCACGGAGATCACGATCCGTACCAGAACCCTGACGGACGACGAAAGAGCGGAGCTGGACCAGCTTCTCGCGGCGGATTTCGGAGTGGATCTGGAGACCATCGAGGGAGATACCATCAGCAGCACGGTGAGCTCCGAGATGCGGCAGGATGCGATCATAGCGGTGCTTGTTTCCTGCGTATTCATGCTGCTTTACATCTGGCTCCGGTTTAAGGACTTCAAAATGGCCAGCAGCGCAATTCTTGCGCTGGTACACGATGTCTTTGTGGTATTGGCGGCCTACGCGCTGATCAGGATCTCGGTAGGCAATACCTTCATCGCGTGTATGCTCACCATTGTCGGATATTCCATCAACGATACCATCGTCATTTTTGACCGGATCCGTGAGAACCGCAAGACCCTGCACAACGAGAATCCGGAGAATCTGAAGGAGCTGGTCAATAAATCCCTGACACAGACCCTCGGCCGTTCTTTGAATACCTCCCTCACGACCTTTATCATGGTGCTGATGCTGTTCATTCTGGGTGTGGCTTCCATCAGGGAGTTCGCGCTGCCTTTGATGGTCGGCTTTATCAGCGGTACTTATTCGTCCATCTTTATCGCGGCCAACCTGTGGTATGTGATGAAGACCAGAAAGTTTCAAAAGCAGGACGCGATTGAAAAGAAATAAGGATCCGAAACAGTTCCTGAGGATAAAAAACTGCGGACAGAAAGAATTCGGGCAACAGGGAAAAGGCAGTTTCTACGCATAGTATTAGAAATTAAATTCTGATTCAATAATTAGGAGGTGCCGTATGGCTGGAACAAACCCGAATTATCCCCTTCGTCCCGATTATGTGGATGTGCATGAGCCCATGAAGGAAAATATCGCGCGTCTCGGGAAACTGATCACGGATCGTATTCCGATCAAACTCGGGATGGCGAAGGTGACAAAAGATGACCCCGAGTACTGGGCGGTTCGCATCCTTTGCTATGATGACGATTCGATTGCGAAATTTGTCATAGATAATTTCAAAGCGATCAGAAAGCCGAAAACCTTTGCACAGCTGAAGGAAAGCTCCGGCATGGCGGATGCCGAGCTGACGGAGCTTCTGGAAAAAATCTCCTATTCCGGACTGGTGGAGTGGAATTACGAAAACCTGGACGGGGAGAACCCGAATCATGAAAAACGCTGGGTATTGCCCATGTTTGTACCGGGCTCCGGTGAGTTTTCCAATATGAACCTCAAACTCATCGACGAACATCCGGAGCTGGGCATGTTTTTCGAGCATATGACCCGTCTTCCGCTGGAAAAAGTGACCAAGATGGTGCCTCCCGGCGGTGCCGGGATCGGTATGCACGTGATCCCCGTGGAAAAAGAAGTGAATATGAACCAGGACTCCATCGATCTGGAGCACATTTCCCACTGGATGGATAAGTATGAGGGAAAATATGCCGCGTCTCCCTGTTCCTGCCGCCGTTCCCGTATGACCTACGAGGAGGGCTGCGCGGATGATTTCCATGACTGGTGTATCGCTGTGGGCGATATGGCGGACTATGTGGTGGAAACACAGAAAGGCGGACGCTATATCACAAAGGAAGAGGCCTACGAAATTTTCAAAAAGGGCGAGGAAAACGGGTTCGTCCATCAAATCACGAACATTGACGGCGAGGAGAAGATTTTCGCCATCTGCAACTGCAATGTGAACGTCTGCTATGCTCTGCGTACATCCCAGCTGTTTAATACACCGAATATGTCCCGTTCCGCTTACGTGGCGCATGTGGAAAAGGAAAAATGCGTTGCCTGCGGCAGATGCGTTGAGGTTTGCCCGGCCGGTGCCGTGACCTTGGGACAGAAGCTTTGCAAAAAGGACGGTTCCGAGGTTTCCTATCCGAAGCAGGTGCTTCCCAGCGAGAAAAAGTGGAGCGAGGAGGATTGGAACTGGGATTACCGGGATACGAACCGGATCGAGTCTCATGAAAGCGGAACCGCTCCGTGTAAGACAGCCTGCCCCGCCCATATCGCGATTCAGGGCTATCTGAAGCTGGCGGCACAGGGGAAATATACGGAAGCCCTTGCACTGATCAAGAAGAATAATCCGCTGCCGGCAGTCTGCGGACACATCTGCAACCGCCGCTGTGAGGATGCATGTACGAGAGGAACCATTGATCAGGCCATCGCCATTGATGAGGTGAAGAAGTTCATCGCGATGCAGGATCTCAACAAGACCACCCGCTATATCCCGAAAAAGGTGATTCCGAGAGTACAGGGCGGATTTGAGGAAAAGGTAGCCATCATCGGGGCGGGTCCCGCCGGACTTTCCTGCGCATACTATCTTGCGGAAAAAGGCTATCGCCCGACGATCTTCGAAAAAAATGAAAAACCCGGCGGTATGCTTGTATACGGCATCCCGACCTATAAGCTGGAAAAGGACGTGATCGCTGCGGAGATCGATATCATGCAGGAGATGGGTGTCGAGATCAAATGCGGCGTGACGGTTGGCAGGGATATTTCCCTGAAGGAGCTTCGGGAACAGGGGTTCAAGGCGTTTTATATTGCCATCGGCTGCCAGGGCGGCCGTGCCGTCGGCGTTCCCGGTGAGGATGCGGCAGAGATCTACTCTGCTGTGGACTTCTTACGCGAAGTAAATGCAAAGGAATCATTCCCGATCAAAGGGGACGTGGTGGTGGTCGGCGGCGGCAACGTGGCCATCGATTGCTCGAGAGATGCGGTACGTGTCGGTGCTCCGAAGGTTTATCAGTATTCTCTGGAGGACGGCGATGAACGTCCGGCTTCCAAAGAGGAGATCGAGGAAGCAGAGGAGGACGGCGTGATCTTCGGCGGCGGCTGGGGTCCGAAGGAGATCTTAAAGGACGAGAGCGGCAGCGTCCGCGGGATCGTTTTCAAGAAATGTACCAGTGTGAAGGATGCCGACGGACGTTTCAATCCGCAGTATGATGAAAAGGAAACCGTCACCATTGAATGCAGACATATCGTGCTTGCGGTGGGACAATCCATTGTCTGGGGAGACCTGCTGGCGGATTCCAGGGTGGAGCTTGGCAGGGGAAACGGAGCGGTTGCGGATCCGAAGACCTATCAGACAGCGGAACCGGATATCTTCGTCGGCGGAGATGTCTATACCGGTCCGAAGTTCGTGATTGATGCCATCGCGGCCGGAAAGGAAGCGGCGATTTCGATCCACCGGTTTGTACAGCCCCACAGCTCTCTGACCATCGGCCGGAATCCGAATCACTACGTCGAGCTGAATAAGGACGATATCGAAGATCAGACGAAGCGGGATTGCTATGATTGTTCACCGCGTCAGATCCCGGGACGAAAAGCAAGCGTTGATAAGCTGTCCTTCCGGGACGGGAAAGGGATCTTCTCCGAGGAGCAGGTGCGGACGGAAACGGCACGCTGCCTTTCCTGCGGCGCGACGATTGTGGATGAGAACAGATGCGTGGGCTGCGGACTCTGCACGACCCGGTGTGAATTTGATGCGATTCATCTGCACCGTGATCATCCGGAGTGCTCCACGATGCGAAAGAGCGAGGACAAGCTGAAATACATCCTGCCGTACGGTCTGAAGCAGGGGATCAAGGTGAAGTTCAAGGGGAAGAAGTAAACAGAACGGGTTGTTTTGTCGCCCAATCACCGGCAGAATATTTAAACTGCATTTAAGTTTCCGAACGGAGCCTGAATTATGCACGAACTTGGCGTGGTCTTCCACATCATCGATATGTTGGAGGAAGTCAAAAAAGAAAACGATATCGAAAAGATCAATTCCGTGACCCTGGAGTTGGGCGAGGTTTCCGCCGTGATCCCGGCGTATCTCACCGATTGCTGGAAATGGGCGCGGGAAAAGCATGAGTTTTTAAAAGGCGCGGAGCTTCTCATCGAGAAGCTCCCGGCCGTTACTTTCTGCGAAGACTGCAAGCAGGAATACGAGACCGTCAAATACGGAAAGACCTGCCCCTACTGCGGCAGCGGCCACACTTTCCTCGTAACCGGAAACGAATTCAACATCAAGGAAGTGGAGGCGTTTTAATCAGCGCTTACAAAGAAAAACACGGCGAAAGCCGTGTTTTTCCTTGTTAAACAGTGGGCGCAAGGGGGCTCGAACCCCTGACCTCCCGCGTGTGAGGCGGACGCTCTCCCGGCTGAGCTATACTCCCAGAAATCTGCCAACTCACTTATCATACCCGCTTTTATTTCATTTGTAAAGGGCAAAAACTTTTTCATTTGTGATGTAGCGAGGGGGAAGATATGCTATAATGGTTCGCAAAGGGTGAAAAAACGGCTTTGTTTACGCTGCCAGGGGAAAGGAGAACCTATGAGCAATATCGTAATAGCTGGGATCACACAGATCGAAACCATCGTGAAGGTAAAGGAGATACCGGTTTCCTATGCACCGTTTACGCCTGCACCGGACACGATCTTTACCGCACCGGGCGGAGATGCCTATAATATGTCGCTGGCCATGAGCTGGCTCGGAGACCGCGTCGAATTCATGACTGTCGTGGGAAGGGACCAGAATCTCGGGATCTTTAATCCCCCAGGCCGCGAGGTGACGCTGTCTACCAATTATGTGCTGCCCATCATGCGGGAAACACCGATGGAGGTGATCCTCTTTGACCGGATGCGCAGACAGCAGGTTTTTGAAGACCTGAAGGACATCCGGGAAGCGACCTTCAATGTGGAGCTTGCAAGACCCCGTGTAGAGGAAGCGGATCTCGTGGTGCTTTCCAATGCAAACTTTTGCCGTCCGTTTATCAAGCTGGCGAAGGACAATGGGAAGAAGATCGCGGTGAAGATCCATCATTTTGATTACGAAAAAGAGATCTACAATGAGGATTTCCTTCAAAATGCGGACATCCTGTATTTTTCCGACAACACCATCGACGAGGATCCCTTTGATTTTGTGGGACAGATGGCAGAGAAATATCATCCGGAGATCATCCAGCTCGGACAGGGCGAAAAAGGACAGATCATGTACAGCCGGATCAATGATACAAAGGTTCATTACAATCCTGTGGCAGCGCCAAAGGTGGATAACACGGCCGGAGCCGGCAATGCGTCGTTCGCGTGCTTTTTGCATTACTATCTGAAGAATCAGGATTCCGTGGAGGCGGTCAAGAAGTCCCTGATGTTCGCGGCAAACAAGATCGGATACACCGGGACCAGCAAGGGATTCATGACGGAAGAACAGCTGGAGCAGTGGGAGCGCCTGGTGTTTGATCCGGCGAATACGGCCCAGTGGAAAACCTGAAAAAAACAGACCATAACAGCAGTCATTAAAGGAGAGAGGATTCATGTACACGTTAGAAGACATCAAAAACAGTGATCCCGAGATCGCGGAGGCGATCCGGAGTGAGTTTGAGCGCCAGAGCAGCCACATTGAGCTAATCGCATCCGAGAACTGGGTCAGCCCGGCGGTTATGTCCGCTATGGGGTCGATTTTGACCAACAAATATGCGGAAGGATATCCGGGAAAGCGTTATTACGGCGGCTGTGAGTGCGTGGATGTCGTAGAGGATCTTGCGAGAGAACGTGCGAAGAAGCTTTTTGGCTGTGAATACGTCAATGTGCAGCCCCACTCCGGGGCGCAGGCCAACATGGCGGTACAGTTTGCGGTGTTAAAGCCGGGCGATACGGTCATGGGGATGAATCTGGATCATGGCGGACACCTGACCCATGGCAGCCCGGTGAATTTTTCCGGAAGCTACTTCCATATCGTGCCATACGGTGTCAACACAGACGGCGTGATTGATTATGACGAGGTGGAGCGGATTGCGAAGGAATGCAGCCCGAAGATGATCATTGCGGGTGCTTCCGCTTATGCAAGGACTTTGGATTTCAAGCGTTTCCGTGAGATTGCGGACAGTGTGGGGGCGGTGCTGATGGTGGATATCGCGCATATTGCAGGTCTTGTCGCCACAGGGCTTCATCCGTCGCCGATTCCCTATGCGCAGATTGTGACCACCACGACCCACAAGACATTGCGCGGACCCCGGGGAGGGATGATCATGTCCACGGCAGAAGCGAATGAAAAGTACAACTTCAACAAAGCGGTGTTCCCGGGAACTCAGGGCGGCCCGCTCATGCATGTCATCGCGGCCAAAGCGGTTTGCTTTGAAGAGGCATTAAAGCCTTCGTTTAAGGAATATCAGACACAGATCATAAAGAATGCCCAGGCGCTTTGCAAGGGTCTTCTCTCCCGGGAGATTAAAATTGTCTCCGGCGGGACGGACAATCATCTGATGCTGGTGGATCTTACCAATTACAATCTGACCGGCAAGGGCGTGGAGAAGCTTCTTGACTCAGCGAACCTGACGGCGAACAAGAACACGATCCCGAACGATCCGCAGAAACCGTTCATTACCAGCGGGATCCGTCTCGGCACGCCGGCGGCGACATCCAGAGGTCTGAAGGAGGATGATTTCGATCAGGTGGCAGAAGCCATCGCGACCGTCATCAGGGAGGGCGAAAGCGGTGTGCCCAAAGCGCGTGAGATTGTGAGAGCCCTGACAGAGAAATATCCCCTGCGGTTTGAATAAGGAACTGCAGCGAAATAGCGTAATCAGAAAATTCGAGGAGTCATTATGATCGATATTAAGTTTTTAAGAGAAAACCCTGATGTTGTACGGGAAAATATCAAAAAGAAGTTCCAGGAGCACAAGCTTCCGCTGGTGGACGAGGTCATCGAATTCGATAAGAAAGCCCGGGCTGCAAAGCAGGAAGCAGACGATTTGAGGGCGAACCGCAACAAGCTTTCCAAGCAGATCGGCCAGCTCATGGGACAGGGAAAAAAGGATGAGGCGGAGAAGGTGAAGGCAGAGGTAAATGCGCAGGCAGAGCGCCTTGCCGCCCTGGAGGAGCAGGAAAGAAGCTGCAACGAAGAAGTCACAAAACGCATGATGACCATCCCGAATATCATCGATCCTTCCGTACCCATCGGACCGGATGACAGCGCCAACGTGGAGATGGAGCGCTTCGGGGAACCCGTGACCCCGGATTTTGAGATCCCGTATCACACGGATATCATGGCGAGATTTGACGGAATCGACTTTGAATCCGCCGGGAAAGTGGCCGGAAACGGGTTCTACTACCTGATGGGGGATATTGCAAGGCTTCATTCCGCAGTCATCGCTTATGCCCGGGATTTTATGATCGACCGGGGATTCACATACTGTGTACCGCCCTTTATGATCCGTTCCAATGTGGTAACGGGCGTGATGAGCTTTGAAGAGATGGATGCCATGATGTACAAGATTGAGGGAGAAGATCTCTACCTGATCGGTACTTCCGAGCATTCCATGATCGGGAAATTCATTGATACGTTAAACGAGGAGGAAAAACTGCCGTATACCCTGACCTCTTATTCCCCCTGCTTCCGAAAGGAAAAGGGTGCGCACGGGATCGAGGAGCGCGGTGTATACAGGATCCATCAATTCGAAAAGCAGGAGATGATCGTCGTCTGCAAGCCGGAGGAATCTCCCATGTGGTATGACAGGCTCTGGCAAAATACCGTGGATCTGTTCCGCAGTCTGGATATCCCGGTGAGGACACTGGAATGCTGCTCCGGAGATCTGGCGGATCTGAAGGTGAAGTCCTGTGATGTGGAGGCATGGTCTCCGCGCCAGCAGAAATATTTTGAAGTAGGGAGCTGCTCCAACCTTGGGGATGCGCAGGCGAGACGCCTGAAGATTCGCGTGAAGGGTGCGGACGGCAGTAAATACTTTGCGCATACCCTGAATAATACCGTAGTGGCACCGCCGCGTATGCTGATCGCCTTTTTGGAGAATAATCTCCATGCGGACGGGAGCGTCGACATTCCGGAGAAGCTTCGTCCTTATATGGGCGGGGCGGAGAAGCTTTTGCCGAAAAAGTAAGGATCAGGCCTTCACCGTGTTTTTTCCGACGAGGGCAATGCCCGTTTCCGTCAGGTTGACCGTGAAATATTCACCGTTTTTCAGCTGATATTTCAATGGGTTTTCTTTGAGGGGGAGCCGTTCGGACAGGATGGTCGTGATGATCTCCCGATGAAGGACGAGCCCGATACGAAGCGCGGCGCTGGAGTTCATGGTCAGGCGCAGCCGGTCCGACAGATCGTCAAAGGTGGACAGATACCGTGCTTTTGCCTCACTCTCCGGCTCACCGTCCGGAAAGGGAAGCTTGCCGATGCTGCGTACCCAGCTTTGATAAGGAGCGTCGTCTTTGAGATCGATATAGGATTTCCCTTCGTAACGACCATAGCTTCTGGGCCGAAACCCCGGCATGACCGTCGGCGGAAAGCCGGGATACAGGATTTTTGCGGTCTCCAGGCACCGTTTCATGGGAGAAGAGCAGACTGCGGAAAGAAGGGGGTAAAAACCCTCCCCAAAACGATCCTGAAGCTCCGCAACCCCTTCCTTGGAAAGGGATTCGTCCGTGATGCCGATATAGCGTTGCTCGGAGATGCCGGTTGTTTTGCCGTTGTGCAGCAGTACGATCTGGATCATGGGAATATCCTTTCTATGATCATTATTATAAAGGATTAGGAGAGAAAAACAATATGAAAGCATTCCTGATCTTAGAGGACGGAACCGTGTTTGCGGGAAAAGGAATCGGCGCAAACCGGGATGTGATCAGTGAGATCGTCTTCAATACATCCATGACCGGCTATATCGAGGTGCTGTCGGATCCCAGCTACGCGGGACAGGCAGTTGTGATGACGTATCCCCTCATCGGGAACTACGGTGTGACGCCGGACCTGGAATCGGCACGACCCTGGGTGGACGCATTTCTAGTACGGGAGCTTTGCAGGACCCCAAGCAACTTCCGCAGTACCGGCACATTGCAGGATTTTTTGGAGAAAAACGGGATCCCCGGTATCGAAGGGATCGACACCCGTGCGCTGGTGAAGCTTTTGCGGGAAAAGGGAACCCAGAACGGAATGATCACCAGAAACGAAAATTATAATCTGGATATAATTATTCCAAAATTGAAAGAATATACCACGGGTGCCGTCGTGGAAAAAGTGACACGAAAGGAAAAAACCTTTCTTCCCGGAAAAGGAAAACGGGTGGCGCTGCTTGACTTCGGCGCCAAGGGCAATATCGCCAAATCCCTGCAGGAACGTGGGTGCGCAGTGACCATTTACCCTGCGCAAACCGGGGCGGAGGAGATCCTTTCCGATGGGCCGGACGGGATCCTGCTCAGTAACGGACCGGGTGACCCCAAGGCGTGCACGGGGGTGATCCGGGAGCTGAAAAAGCTTTATGATTCCGATGTGCCGATTTTTGCCATCTGTCTCGGTCATCAGCTGATGGCGCTGGCAACAGGTGCAGACACCTACAAACTGAAATACGGTCATCGCGGCGGCAATCATCCGGTCAGGGATCTTTCAACCGGACGCGTGACCATTTCTTCACAGAACCACGGATACGTGGTGGATACGGATCAATGTGACCCTTCGGTTGCGGTTCCGGCATTTGAGAATGTCAATGACGGTACCAACGAGGGGCTTTCTTATGTCGGAAAAAAGATTTTTACGGTGCAGTTCCATCCGGAAGCCTGCCCGGGTCCGCTGGACAGCGGATATCTTTTCGACCGGTTTCTTGAGATGATGCAGCAGTAGGAGGAAAACCAGCTTGCCGAAGAATCAGGACGTGAAAAAAGTACTTGTGATCGGATCCGGACCCATCGTGATCGGACAGGCCGCCGAGTTTGATTATGCCGGCACACAGGCCTGCCGTTCCCTGAAGGAGGAGGGCGTGGAGGTTTGCCTCGTCAATTCCAATCCGGCAACCATCATGACGGATAAACAGATCGCGGATCAGGTTTATATCGAGCCTCTCACCGTGCCGGTGCTGGAGCAGATCATCTTAAAGGAGAAGCCGGACTCCGTGCTGCCGACGCTGGGCGGACAGGCGGGATTGAATCTGGGCATGGAGCTTGCAGAATCCGGCTTTCTGGAAAAAAACGGCGTAAAACTCATTGGTACAACGGCGGATACGATCTTTCGTGCAGAGGATCGGCAGGCCTTTAAGGACACAATGGAAAAAATCGGTGAGCCGGTGGCGGCATCCACCGTGGTACGCAATGTGCAGGACGGCGTCCGTTTTACCAATACCATCGGATACCCTGTGGTTTTGCGGCCCGCCTATACCCTGGGCGGCTCCGGCGGCGGCATCGCCCATGACGAACAGGAGCTCAGGGAGATCCTGGAAAACGGGCTGCGTCTTTCCCGTGTAGGGGAGGTGCTGGTGGAGCGCTGTATCGCAGGCTGGAAAGAGATCGAATACGAGGTCATGCGGGATGCAGCCGGTAACTGTATCACAGTCTGCAACATGGAGAACCTGGATCCGGTGGGGGTACACACGGGCGACAGCATCGTCGTCGCGCCTTCCCAGACCCTGTCGGACAAGGAATACCAGATGCTGCGAACCTCTGCCCTAAATATTATATCAGAACTTAATATTACAGGCGGATGCAATGTACAGTATGCCCTGAAGCCGGATAGCTTTGAGTATTGTGTGATCGAGGTGAACCCCAGAGTCAGCCGTTCCTCGGCGCTTGCAAGCAAGGCCACCGGCTACCCCATCGCAAAGGTCGCGGCAAAGATCGCATTGGGTTATACGCTGGATGAGATCAAAAACGCCATCACACAGAAAACAGCGGCATCCTTTGAGCCCATGCTGGATTATGTGGTTGTGAAGATCCCCCGGCTTCCCTTTGACAAGTTCATCACGGCGAAACGGACACTGACGACCCAGATGAAGGCGACCGGTGAGGTGATGAGTATCTGCACCAATTTCGAGGGCGCCCTGATGAAGGCGATCCGCTCCCTGGAGCAGCATGTGGAGAGCCTGTTGGACAGCGATTTTTATAAACTGTCGCTGGAGGATCTGGTCGAGGAGCTGAAAAACCCGACGGATCAGCGTATCTGGGCGGTGGCGGAGGCGCTGCGCCGGCGTATGAGTGTGGATGAGATCTATGAGTACACCCGGATCGACCGCTGGTTTCTGGAAAAGATCCGCCATCTTGTGATGGCCGAATACCGGCTCCGCTCGGAAGAAGAGCTTTCGGCAGAGTTTCTGGCGGAGCTGAAACGCATGGAATTTCCCGATCAGTTCATCGCCTCTCTTTCCGGCTGGACATTGGCGGAGGTCAAAAAATTCCGTAAGGATCATCACATCACGGCTCATTTCAAAATGGTGGATACCTGTGCGGCGGAGTTTGCCGCGGAGACCCCTTATTATTATTCCTGCTACGACAGCGTGGAAAATGAAGCGGCCGGCAGCGTAAAAAATAACGCAGCAGACAGTGCGGAAGCCGACATGGCGGACAGCACGGAAAACGGGCCGTCCCGGGATGCGGAAATCGCCATGAAAAAAATCCTGGTGCTGGGTTCCGGACCCATCCGGATCGGGCAGGGGATCGAGTTTGATTTCTGCTCCGTTCACGCGACCTGGGCCTTCCGAAGAGCAGGGTTTGAGACCATTATTATCAACAACAATCCGGAAACCGTCAGTACGGATTTTGACATTGCCGATAAACTCTATTTCGAGCCGCTGACACCGGAGGATGTGGAAAACGTGGTGAATATCGAGCATCCCGATGGCGCGGTGGTGCAGTTTGGCGGACAGACGGCCATCAAGCTCACGGAGAGCCTCATGAAAATGGGGGTCAGAATCCTGGGAACTGCGGCAGAGGATGTGGACGCAGCCGAGGACAGAGAGCTTTTTGACCGTATCCTGGAGGAAACGGGGATTCCCCGCGCAAGCGGCGGAACGGTATATACCGCGGAGGAAGCAAAAACAATCGCAAACGAGCTCGGCTATCCTGTACTGGTGCGCCCGTCGTATGTCCTTGGCGGACAGGGGATGCAGATCGCCCTTTCTGATGAAGAGATCGAGGAATTCATGGCGGTGATCAACCGTTATGCCCAGGATCATCCGATCCTCGTGGATAAATACCTGCAGGGCAAGGAGCTGGAGGTCGATGCGGTCTGCGACGGGACGGATATCCTGATTCCGGGGATCATGGAGCATATCGAGCGGACGGGAGTCCATTCCGGTGACAGTATTTCTGTTTATCCGGCGCCCACCATCTCGGAGCAGGTAAAGGAGACCATCGCCGAATACAGCAGACTCCTGGCGAAGGCATTGCACGTAAAGGGGTTGATCAACATCCAGTTCATTGCCATGGATGAGGAGGTCTATGTGATCGAAGTCAACCCGAGATCCAGCCGTACCGTGCCGTATATCAGCAAGGTAACCGGGATTCCCATTGTGGATCTGGCCTGTGAAGTGATCCTCGGCAAAAAGATCCGTGATCTCGGTTTTGAGCCCGGTCTGCAGCCTCCGGCTGATTATTTTGCCATCAAAATGCCGGTCTTTTCCTTTGAAAAAATCCGTGGTGCTGAGATCAGCCTCGGCCCGGAGATGAAATCCACAGGGGAGTGCCTCGGGATTGCGAAAACGTTTAATGAAGCGCTGTATAAGGCATTTTTGGGAGCTGGCGTGGTGCTGCCGAAGCATAAACAGATGATCATTACGGTGAAGGATGCGGATAAGCCGGAAGCGGCGGAAATCGCGAAACGTTATGAGGCGCTGGGATACAAGATCTATTCCACCAGAAGCACCGCAAAATATCTGAATGAGCACGGGGTGCACGCATTGAAGGTGAATCATATCCATCAGGAATCACCGACGATCATGGATCTTCTGCTGGGGCATAAGATTGATCTCGTCATCAACACCCCGACCCACGGAAGGGATAAGACAAGGGACGGATTTCTGATTCGAAGAACCGCCATTGAAACCGGCGTGAATGTGCTGACCTCCATGGATACGGCGGACGCATTGGCCAGATCCCTGGAGACGGCCAGTGGCCTTTTGCAAGTGATTGATATCGCGAGGGTGGATCGCCGGGGAAAGAAGGATATATAACAAGCTGGAAACTATAAATGCTTAGACCTAATATACAATCATGTTTTAATTATTGAGAGGAGGAAGAAGAACATGAAAAAGTTTTTTGCAGAGTTGATCGGAACCGCGACGCTGGTGTTTATGGGTTGCGGTACAGCCATGCTGGTGGGCTGTGACGCGTCCATGGGCTCCGGCTATCTTTTGACGGCACTGGCCTTCGGCCTGTCCATCGTGGCCATGGCGTATTGCATCGGCAATATTTCAGGCTGCCATATTAATCCCGCCGTATCCCTCGCAGTCCTGATCAGCGGCGGCATGAACGCAAAGGAGTTTTGCACCTATGTGATCGCGCAGATCCTCGGTGCCTTTGTGGGCAGCGGCCTTCTGACGGCGATTTTTGCCACCGGTTTCGTAACGGATCAGACGGGTGGCTTCGGCGCAAACGGTCTGGCCGGTGTAAACGGCAGTGTGATTGCGGGGCTTCTGGTGGAACTGATTCTGACCTTTATCTTCGTACTGGTGATCCTGGGCGTTACCAGCAAGAAAGCCGGCCACGGTTCCTTCGGCGGTCTGATCATCGGCCTGTCCCTGACTTTTGTTCACATCTTCGGCATCGGTCTGACGGGGACTTCCGTGAATCCGGCCAGATCCATTGCACCCGCGGTATTCGCGGCGATCAATGGAAACACGGCGCCCCTTTCCGCTCTTTGGGTATTCATCGTGGCACCCTTCGTGGGTGCGGCTCTTGCGGCAATTGTCTATAAGGGCCTGGAAAAATAGGGAGCAAAGAAAATGCCCGGCTGATGCCGGGCACGAAGCGCACAGCAGGGGGATTTCATCCCCCTGCTGATTGCGTACTTGTCCTTTGTGTTGGGTCTACATGACCACTTCCACAGTCACTTCTTTTTTGGAGGCGTCGAAAGGAATCGTGTTTCCGGAAACCTCCGTCCCGTCCACCACCATTTTTTTCACACCTTTTTCGGAACCGTTTTCGTTTTTCACCGTGATGTGATAGGTCACGCCGCGGAACTCGCGCTTCGCTGTAAATCCCTTTAAGGTGGAGGGAAGACAGGGATCGATGGTGAGACCGTCGTAATCCGGACGGATTCCGAGAATATACTGGGAAACATCCAGGAAGGTCCAGGCAGCCGTACCGGTGAGCCAGCTGTTTTTCGCTTCACCGAAATTCGCGGCATCCTTGCCGGCGATCATCTGGGAATATACATAAGGCTCGGTGCGGTGAATCTCACTGATATCCTCGATGTAGGCGGGGCAGGTGCGCGTGTAGACCTGCCATGCACGGTTTCCTCTGCCGACCACGGTCTCCGCGATGGAGATCCAGGGGTTGTTGTGGCAGAAGATCCCGGCGTTTTCCTTGTATCCGGGGGGATAGGAACTGATCTCGCCCAGCTCCACGTGATATTTCCGGTAGGGCGGCTGCAGCAGCACGATGCCGTATTTCGTATCGAGATGTTTCTCGACGGATTCCATGGCTTTCAGACAGTTGCCTTCCTTGAGACCGATCTCCGCAATGACGCAGAAGCCCTGCGGCTCGATAAAGATCTGACCCTCTTCGCATTCCTTGGAGCCGACTTTGTGCTGGTAATGATCGTAGGCACGCAGATACCATTCGCCGTCCCATCCCGCGGAGAGAACGGTTTCTTCCATCTTATGGATCTCGTCTTCGGCAGCCTTTGCCTCGTCGGCAAGACCCCGGTGCTTTAAGATCTCTACCCAGTCCTTGCCGTATTTGACATACATGCCGGCGATAAATACGGATTCGGCATTGGGACCCTCGGAGGGACCGAAGGTCTGGAAGGATTCTCCGGGTTCTTCGGAGAAGCAGTTCAGGTTCAGACAGTCGTTCCAGTCCGCGCGGCCAATCAGCGGGAGCTTGTGCGGACCGAGATGGGTCGTGATATAATTGAAAGATCTCCGGAGGTGCTCCATGAAGTCCGCTGCATTGTCCGGATCGCTGTCCCAGGGTGTCTTCTCATCAAGAATGGTGTAGTCACCGGTTTCCTTGATATAAGCGGCAGTTCCTGCGATCAGCCACAGCGGATCATCGTTGAAGCCGGAACCGATGTCGGAGTTGCCTTTCTTGGTCAGGGGCTGATACTGATGGTACGCCGATCCGTCCGGGAACTGGGTGGAGGCAATGTCGATGAGACGCTGTCTTGCACGATCCGGGATCAGATGCACGAAGCCCAGCAGATCCTGGCAGGAATCACGGAAGCCCATGCCGCGGCCGATCCCGGATTCGTAATAGGAAGCGGAACGGGACATGTTGAAGGTGACCATACACTGGTATTGATGCCAGATGTTGACCATGCGGTCCAGTTTTTCTTCCTCGGATTTGATGGTGAAATGGGAAAGCAGGCCGTCCCAATGCTCTTTTAATGCTGCCAGAGCGGCATCTGCTTTTTCGGTGGTGTCATAGCGTTTGCGCATGGCATCGGCACGCTTCCAGTTGACCTTGCCGTCTTCGGGGCGTCCGTCCCATTTTTCGTCACGGGGATTCTCGATATAACCGAGGACAAAGATGAAGGTCTTTTCCTCACCCGGCGCAAGGGATACTTTGAGATGGTGGGAACCGATGGGATGCCAGCCGCTTGCCACGGAGTTTTTGGAGGTACCGGAGAACACAACCTCCGGATGACCGTTGTCACTGTAGCTGCCGAGGAAGCTGTCCTGATCGGTATCAAATCCCTCCACCGGTGCGTTGACGGCGTATACGGCGAAATGATTGCGACGCTCACGGTATTCCGTCTTATGGAAGATTTCCTGCCCCTTGTCATGAATCTCGACTTCACCCGTGCTGTAATTGCGCTGGAAGTTGGTCATGTCATCCATGGCGTTCCACAGGCAGAACTCCACATAGGAAAAAACATCCACGGTCTTTTCGGAGGATCCTTCATTTTTCAGGGAGAGCTTGTTGATCTCGCAGGAGTCTCCGATGGGAACGAAGGCAGTCATGGTTGCCGAAAGCGCGTTTTTCTTTCCGATAAAGGTGGTATAACCCATACCGTGGTGGCATTCGTAAGCGTCCAGATCTGTCTTTGTCGGCATCCAGCCGGGATTCCAGATCGCATCGCCGTCCTTAATATAGTAGTAATGCCCGTTGGAGTCTAAAGGTACATTATTATAACGGTAACGGGTCAGACGCAGAAGCTTTGCGTCGCGATAGAAGCTGTAGCCGCCTCCGGTATTGCTGATCAGAGAAAAGAAGTCTTCGCAGCCGAGGTAGTTGATCCAGGGGAGCGGAGTCTTTGGGGAAGTGATGACGTATTCTTTTGCGGCATCATCGAAATAACCAAATTTCATAGTTGGGATCCTCCTTAAATGGTGTGCGCGAAAACGATTAAGGAGTGCGATACTTAATATAGAGTATACGTGCTGGATTTTTAAAATGCAAGAAAAATACTCTGTACAACATGCACAAAAACATGATGGCGAAAACAGAAGTTTTGACGAATTGATAAAAAGGGGTTGCTTTTTACTCAGGGAGGTGTTATCTTGAATACACGAAAACGATTAAGTGAGTTTGCGAAACAGGATTCGCAAGCACGAAAAGGCAACGAAACCAATGGCATCTCTCAAAGATATCGCAAAAAAATGCGGCGTATCAGTCGCTACAGTCAGTAAAGCGCTGAATGACCAAAGTGATATCGGAAAGGAAACAAAGGAAAAGGTTCAGAAGACTGCGCAACAGATGGGATACTTTCCGAATGCGGCGGCCAGGGCGTTGAAGACACATAAGTCCTACAATATAGGAGTTCTTTTTAAGGACGAGGCAGGCAGCGGATTGACCCACGAATATTTTTCCGGCGTACTGAATGCTTTTAAGGAAGAAGCGGAGTCACAGGGATATGATATTTCCTTTATCAATAACCGCTTCGAAAAGAGAGAGCTGTCCTATACCGAGCATTGCAGATACCGCAATTTCGAAGGCGTTGTAATCGTTTGTGCGGATTGGAACGATCCGGCGGTGATCGAGCTTCTCAACAGTCCGATTCCGAAGACCACCGTTGACTATGTACATCAGAGTTGTCCGGCAGTGAGCTCCAACAATATTCAGGGAATCGAAGAGCTGGTCCGGTATGTATATAGGAAAGGACATCGCAGAATCGCTTACATTCACGGAGAGGATTTTTCCTATGTCACCAAAGAAAGGGTGACGACCTTCCGTAAGACGGCAGAGGAGCTGGGGCTTACCATTCCGGATGAGTACATCCGGACAGCGGAATACCTGAAGATCGAAGGAGCCGCAAGGGCGACGGGGGCATTACTGGATCTGCCCGAACCGCCGACCTGCATCTTCTACCCCGATGACACGGCTCTGATTGGCGGGCGAAACGTGATCCGGGAAAGACATCTTCGGATTCCGGATGACATCTCCATCGTCGGTTATGACGGCACCAGGATGTCACAGCTGCTGTCTCCGAGACTGACCACAATCCGGCAGGATACGGATCTGATCGGCGTCGAGGCGGCGCGGAGGCTCATCAGCCTCATTGAAAAACCGAAAACAACTCTCGTTGAGAGAGTCGTTATAGGAGGAACTCTGATACCGGGTGAATCGGTGAAGGAGGTAACTCCGAACTAAAAACTTTTCTCAATATTAAAGGAGGAGAAACGAATGAAAAAGAAAGTTATCAGTGCACTTCTGTGTGCAGCGGTAGCAGGCACCATGCTTGCAGGCTGCGGCGCACAACCGGCAACGGATGCAGCAGCAGCACCGGCAGCAGCTCCGGCGGCGACTGAGGCAGCAGCTCCGGCAGCAGAGCCGGCAGCAACCGAAGCAGCAGCTGCAACAGAAGAAGCAGCAGCTCCGGCAGGTGATGAGGGCAAGGTTCTCAACATCTACTGCTGGAACGAGGAGTTCAAGAGCCGTATTACCGATCACTATCCGGGATATGAGGAAGTGGACGGCACTCACGGCAAGATCGGTGATGTGGATGTTGTTTGGAACATCACTCCCAACGAGAACAACGCTTATCAGAACAACCTGGATGAGACCCTGCTGAAGCAGGAAAGCGCATCCGCAGACGACAAGATCGATCTGTTCCTGGTTGAGGCTGACTATGCTCTGAAGTATGTGGATACCGATTATGCAATGGCTATGAAGGATCTTGGCATCAATGATTCCGATCTTTCCGATCAGTATGAGTACACCCAGACCATCGTTACCGACAGCAACGGCAACCTGAAGGGTTCTTCCTGGCAGGCATGCTCCGCTGGTCTGATCTACAACCGTGAAGCAGCTAAGGAAATCCTTGGCACCGATGATCCGGCTGAGGTTCAGGCAGCAGTAGCTGATTGGGCTAAATTCAAAGAGACTGCTCTGAAGGCAGTTGAAAAAGGTTACACCATGTGCTCCGTAAACGATACTTATCGTACCTACAGCAACAACGTATCCGGCAAGTGGGTACAGGACGGCAAGATCGTTGTTGACAAGAACATGGACGCTTGGGTAGATGACTCCATGGAAATGGTAGAGAAGAAGGCTGAGAACACCTATGACCTCTGGGGCGATGACTGGGGCAAGGGCAAGAAGCCGGAAGGCAAGATCTTCTGCTACTTCGGACCCGCTTGGTTCTTCAACTTCTCCCTTGACGCTGACCAGGATGGCACGATTGCAAACCAGGGCGGCTGGGGCTTCTGCGAAGGACCGCAGTCTTACTACTGGGGTGGTACCTGGATCTGCGCAGCAAGCGGTACCGACAACCCGGCACTTGTTAAGGACGTAATCCTTACCATGACAGCAAACAAAGACGTTCTGAAAGAGATCGCACAGAAAGATTCTGACTGCGTAAACGGCAAGAGCGTACTTGCAGAGCTTGCAGGCGATGATTCCGGTAACCTTGATATCCTTGGCGGACAGAATCCGTACGCTCAGCTTGCAGCAGGTGCTGAAGGCATCGACCTTTCCAACATCTCTCCGTATGATCAGGGCTGCAACGAGGAATTCCAGAAGGCTATGAAGAATTACTTCGAAGGCAACGCATCCAAGGATGAAGCTCTGGAGCAGTTCTACAAAGCGGTTGAGGAGAAATATCCGGAACTTAGCCACTAATCATTCGTAACTAATGTAGGAGATACGCCTGCCTGATTCAGATCGGGCAGGCGGTCTTTTACCAAGGGGTATTGCGCTTATGAAAAAAAGAAGCAACGTCGTAAAATACAATAAGTGGGGTTACATCTTTCTGATCCCCTTCATTGTGGTTTACGTGATTTTTCAGCTGATTCCTTTGATCAGCACGATCGCAAACAGTTTTTTCGAGAATTACCGTTCCGGTCTGACACAGATCGGCCCGACCTTTATCGGACTGGAAAACTATAAGACGATCTTCAGTACGCCCGACCTTTGGCAGTATTTCGGGAATACGATGATCATGTGGGTCATGGGCTTTGTTCCTCAGATTCTGATCTCTCTTCTTCTGGGTGCATGGTTCTCGGATCCCTCTCTCCGTTTGAAATGCCAGCGGTTCTTCAAAACGGTGATCTATCTTCCGAATCTGATCATGGCTTCTGCATTCGCCATGTTATTCTTTACATTGTTCGCGGATACCGGCCCCATCAACTCGATTCTGATACAGACGGGGGTTCTGGATGCACCTTACAGCTTCATGAATCATATCTGGAGCGTAAGATCTCTCGTTGCACTGATGAACCTTCTGATGTGGTTTGGTAACACCACCATCCTGCTCATGGCCGGTATGATGGGAATTGATCCCTCCCTCTTTGAGGCGGCTTCGGTGGACGGTGCTACCGCGACCCAGACGTTCTTTAAGATCACACTGCCGTTGCTTCGGCCCATCCTGATCTACGTGATGGTAACCTCTCTGATCGGTGGTCTGCAGATGTTCGATGTGCCGCAGATCCTGACCAACGGTTCCGGTGATCCCATGCGGTCTTCCATGACGCTGATTATGTACCTGAACAAGCACCTGTACAGCAAGAACTATGGTATGGGCGGTGCCCTGTCCGTATTCCTGTTTGTGATAACGGGTATCCTGAGTCTTTTGATCTTCCGGTTCTCGGATAACCGGAAAGCCATTAAGTAAGAAAGGAGGAACATCTTATGGACGAGAAAAAAGGCGTAAGTATCGGCTTAAGAAGAGTCATTGCATATATCGTTCTGATCCTGATTTCCTTCTTCTGCCTGATCTGGTTTTACATTCTGATCATTAATGCAACAAGATCCAACTCGGAGCTGGGCGGCGGCTTTACCCCCATTCCCAGCACCCATCTCATTGAGAACTGGACCAACCTGGTCAAGGGAACCCTGCCGGTATTGAACGGTATGATCAACAGCGTCCTGATCGCTGCGCTCTCTGCTTTGCTTTGCGTGTATTTCTCCACCATGACCGCTTATGCGATTCATGCGTATGAATTCAAAGCCAGAAAGTTCATGTTCACCTTCATCCTGGCAGTCATGATGATCCCCACGCAGGTAACGGTTCTTGGTTTCCTGCAGCTGATCGACAAGATGCATATGACGGACACCTTCTGGCCTCTGGTTCTGCCTTCCATCGCGGCGCCGATTACTTTCTTCTATCTGAAGCAGTACATGGATTCCACCCTCTCGATTTCCCTGGTGGAAGCTGCCAGAATCGATGGTGCAGGGGAGTTCAGGATTTTCAACACCATCGTGCTTCCGTTGATGAGACCGGCGATTGCGGTACAGGCCATCTTCTCCTTTGTAACCAGCTGGAATAACTACTTCGTTCCGGCTCTGGTTCTTCAGACAGATAAGAAGAAGACCCTCCCGATCCTCATCGCACAGCTTCGTTCTGCAGACTGGCTGAAGTTTGATATGGGGCAGGTGTATGTGATGATCGCATTTTCGATCTTCCCGGTCATCATTGTTTACCTGCTGCTCTCCAAGTACATTGTCGGCGGTGTAGCCCTTGGCGGTGTTAAGGAGTAAAAATTAAATAAAGATTTAAAAAACCGGATCCTGTAAAGGATCCGGTTTTTTGCGTGTGTCACAATGAGCCAGCGACTCATCTGCGATCATTCTGCAGAGCTGCTGCCTGGCGGGGAAACAGCTTCTCTTGCGGCAGCCGCCTGACCCCGCTGTCTGGCACGACGGAATTTCGCCAGCATATGGTTCAGGTTTTCGTCACTTTGGAACTGCTTCAGCGTTTCTTCATCGATATGAATCCGGTTGTCCATGGTCTTCATGGTGTCGACAATCTGAACATCCTTTGCGACATCCGGATCGGAAAGATCCAGAATCTTGTTACTGGAGAACAGGAGCACGATGGGTGCCTGAAAATTCAACGGGTTCTCCTCCACCACAAGCGCTTTTTCTCCGTTGGAAAGATCCACGCTGCAGCCGGTGGGCAGAAGCTTGATCGCCTGGATCAGTGCATTCACGGCAGCCGGTTCATACTTCTCCGCATGGCGCTTCAGATGACGGACGGCAGAAACCTCGGAAACGGGAGATTCTTCCATATTCATGGCGGTCATACGGTCATAGGTGTCAGCAACACGCAAAACCTTGGTGCCGGGAAGCAGCCGTGCGTTCACGGATCGGGAGTCTGAGCTGTCTCCCGAGGTGAGCACCATCTGCTGGATGATCTCCAGCGTACCGGGGGGATAGAGATCGGAGAAACGTTCCTCGGAAAGCTTGTCCAGTCCCTTTCTCTTGCTCGCACGGAGCATATCCAGCTCATATTGTGTGAATTGTTTGTGTTTATTCAGGATCTGCTGTTGATCCAGATAGAGATAGCCGATATTATAAAGGAGCGCCGCGGTAATGCACCGGAATTGCTCGTTGTAGGAAAAACCGAGCTGGTTGCTGATCATGGCGGCCAAAATGCCGATGTTCACAGACTGTTTATAAACGTAGTCAGAGGTGGAGCGGATGGACTGGGTGAAATTAATCTTGTGATCCACACCGCCGTATTTGCGCAGAATGCTCTGTGCGAGGATACCGATGTCCTGTACCTCCTGATTGGTCAGGATCTGCATCATGATGTCACGGATCTGGAATACGGATACCGTCTGGAACTGTTCAAAATCCAGATCGTCCTGACTGAGCGGTGGAAGCGGCTCGGCCGGCTCCAGAATGTAGAGACCGATCAGATTGAACTTGGCAATACTGTTGATCCCCTTGACAGTCAACTTGGTGTCGCGGTCATAGAGCATGACGCCGATCTTGTTGTAGATTGGCTTTGCAAGCCGCATGCCGGGTTTTAACTTGGAAATCTCTATGAACTGCACGACGAACCTCCGATGGTAGATATAGACAGATCTTAAGGACAGTATATCATGTTTGACTCAATAGCACAAACAGTTATAATGAGAACTATGGACACGAAAAAACGCTTTGGTCGTGTTGCGGCAGTGGTGTGCGGCGTCTCTTTATTGATGTGCGGCACCCCTGTTTTTGCCCAATCGACGGTAGACAAGATCAACGAACAGAATGAAAAGATTGATGCGCTGGAGGAGCAGAAGGCAGCGGCAGATCAGGCTGTCAGCGCCATCTCCGATCAGGTCAATGCGTTGAATGACATGCTCTCCGGCCTCAACACCAATCTCTCCACGCTGGCGAACAGCATAGAGACACTGTCTGCGCAAATCTCGGACAAAAAAGCCGAGATCGAAGAGAAGCAGGGGGAAGTGGATGCAAAGAAGCGGGAGGTCGAGGATGCGTACGAGGCGCTGATCGCTGCGCAGGAAAAGGCAAAAGACCAGTATGCCAATATGAAGAAGCGCATCCAGTTTATGTACGAAAACGGCGATCAGTCCATGATCATGGCACTGTTTTCCGCAAAAAACATATCGGATTTTCTCAGTAAGGCGGAATACGTGGAAAATATCAGCGCCTATGACAGACGTCAGCTCCAGCTGTTCAGAAAGACAGCGGAGGATATCGCGGAGAAGAAAAAAAATCTGGAAACGGAGCAGGCAGCATTGGAAGAAGAAAAGACTGCGCTGGACGGGGCCATGGAAGAGCTGACTGCGATGGAAAAGGCGACGGAGCAGAAGAAGAGTCAGGTTTCCGCTGCGATATCCACGACCCAGAACAGTATCAGTGAATCCGCGGAGGATCTGCAGGATGCGAAGGCCATGGCAGACGAACTGGCGGCGCAGATCGAGAAGGAAAAAGAATACGAGCTGGAGCTTGAAAGGCAAAAGGCCGCGGAGGATGCAGCTAGACAGGCAGAGATCAAAGCCGCGGAAGCTGCAAATACAGGCGCTCCCGTCATCAGTGACTCTTTGTCGGATCAGGAACTCCTGTCTGCGCTGATCTATTGCGAGGCAGGCGGCGAACCGTATGACGGTCAGGTCGCGGTGGGGTGTGTCGTCATGAATCGTGTGCGAAGCTCGTCCTTTCCGAACACGGTATCCGGTGTGATCTATCAAAGCGGACAGTTTTCGCCGGTGGCATCCGGGCGTCTTGCTACCGTCCTTGCGAACAATCTGACCACGGATTCCTGCCGGGATGCGGCAGCTACGGTGCTGGCGGGTAATCTTCCCTATCCGGATTTCCTGTATTTCCGGTCTGCACGCGTTTCCCTGCCCTTCCCCGTGACCTGGATCGCAAACCAGCAGTTCTATTGACAGGAGGGCGCAGGCAGGGAGTTTCTGCCGGAACAAAAGCCTGTGAATCCCTGAGAGAAACAGGCCTGAACCAATCATCCATAACTAAGGAGGAATTGCGAGATGAAAAAGAAACTGATCGCTGTATTGACACTTGGCATGACGCTGCTGTTTTGTGCCTGCGGGAACAAAACGGCTGCTGCGGGCGGGGCATCCGCTGCAGATTCCGGTGTGACTGTGGATTACGGTGCCTCTGCTTTGTACACGCAGCAGGATATGGACGCCGGGATCGCATTGGTCGAGAAGGAATTCGGAACCTGGGACGGGTGTGAGATGCACAGTATCAAGTATGCCGGAGATGAATGTAACAGTGAAGAAAACGTGAAGTGGCTGAATGATCTGTCTGATGGATCGAACTTCACGCAGTGCATGGAGTTCCTGACGGATTTCCATTCCCCGAAAGAAGGTGGGGGTGCCTGGGAACCGGATTCCGAGTATAAGGAGTATCAATGGTGGCTGGCGCGTTCGGATGGCGGCGACTGGCAGCTCATGAGCTGGGGATATTAAGAACCTGTAGCAAAAAAGAGTTTCGCAAGCGAAACTCTTTTTTTGCCTTTCAGATTTTTTGTGCGGACAGCCGGTAGAAGACTTCTGCAGCGGTAAGGGTCTGTCCGGTGCCATCGGTGAAACCGGTCTCGGTGTAGCGGAACGGGCTGCCGAGGAAGGCGAGGGTGTTATTGATCTTTTGCGCTGCGGATGGATCCTCGGAGACAACGAGCAGCTTTTTCAGAAGCCAGGAGAAAAGAAGGCTGTGCAGCGTATAGGTCTCGTTTTGTGCTGCAAAACCCTCCATGCTGATGGAGAAAGCAGCAAGGACACTGGCGTTTAATGCGGAACGGTCTTTCGCCCCGGTAAGGAGATCCTGTGTGAGCAGTGCCCCGTTTTCCGGAAAAATAACGGTATTGTCGGAGATCATCATGGTGGAATTCTCCGGAATATCCAGATCCACTTCCGCGGGATCCACACGAACGCAGAGTACACAATGCGCAGGATCGTCATTCATGGGGGTGAGAAGAGGAGTATCGGCGGCAGGCTCTGCAAAAGCAGCCGGTTCCTCCGGAAGGATTGGTTCCTCCATGAAGGACTCGGCATCAGCAGGGGTCTCTTCCTCCGGGACAGCGATGTCTGCCTCAGGGATGGCGATGTTCTCCTCCGGGGCAGCGATGTCTGCCTCCGGGACGGGCATTTCCTCCGCAGGAACGAAATCCTCTGCGGGAGCGGGGTCATCTGTGATGGGCTCTGCGGTAACAGGCTCTTCAGGCATCTCTGGTATCTCCGGCATCATCTCAGCCGCGGGCTCTTGCGGCGCCTCGGCCACCATCCCGGTTTCAGGCTCTTGCGGCGCCTCCGCCATCATCCCGGCTTCAGGCTCTTCCGTCACGGCTTCCTCGAAGGCAGGGTCTTCTGCAGCCATGGGATCTGCCTCGGCGAGGGGAATATCCGGAATAATATCTTCCGGGAGAGGAGCGGTTTCGTCAATGGGAGGTATTTCCTCCGAGGCAGGATTGTTGCCAAGCATATTGGCGACGATCATATCCACATCCTCATCCTTGATCGCGATGTCGGCTTCGGTAACGGCATCCGAAGAATCTGCGATTGGCTCTGCCGGTATTTCGGCTGCCGCCTCCGGTATATCAACAGGCGACTCCGTCCCCATCTCCGGCGCAGGCTCTTCTGCCGGCACCTCGACGGCCGTCTCCGGTATATCAACAGGCGACTCCGTCCCCACCTCCGGCACAGGCTCTTCTGCCACGGGTTCTTCTGACGCCGGCATCCCGGCCACCGCTTCCGCCAATACGGGATCGTCCATCGGCGCATCTGCCGGTGCGGCTTCTTCCGCGATCTTCAACAGCTCCTCCATCGATAAGACATCTGCATTGTTTTCTGATGTACCCATAGCGGTATCCTCCTCTTGATAGGTCTGCCCGGAAGGCAGGCAGTGTGATTCCAGTATAGTCGTTAAATGGACGGATGTGTTTTCCCCGTTCAGATTCGTTAAGGTAAAACCGGCCTCGGAATAGGCGGCGCCGCCATGGGTCAGAGAACGGATCATCATGTTGACGGACTGGGCCCAATGCGTAACGGCCGCATGGTCTTCTGCCGGGAAAGAACGTGTGGCGCATACAATCAGCATGGCGCCGATGGGATCCCCCTGATTTTCCGCGGCAACAGCGTCAAGTGTCGTGTAGAAACCGGGCGGCAGATCGGGGAGCGCAGTAACCTCCGGGGGTCCGAAGTCGGCATAAAGCAGCACCGGATCGGAGCCCTCTTGCCATGAAAAGCAGAGGTTCCGGTAAAAAATCACCAGCGCACCGTCTCTTCGAACCGGATAATAGTTTTCATTATGATAAGTCGTATATTTCATGTGTACATCATACCACGCATTTTTCAGAATTACAAAGGGAAGACGGATGAAATCAGTCTTTTCTCGGATCGCTCCGTCAGGATGCACAGAAACTCTGAAATTCCATGTTTCCTTTTTCGTGGAAACGTGCTATGATAGTCGAGGAAGTCGCCTCCGACTTTCTTTCTTTATTCCGGGATTGTTAAAAATTTAACATAAATAAATATGCAAAGGAGAGAAAAACATGGCAAAAAAGGTAGTTTTAGCAGGTGCTTGTCGTACGGCAATCGGTACGATGGGTGGAGGCTTGAGCACGACACCCGCTGTCACACTTGGCTCGATCGTGATCAAGGAGGCGCTTTCGCGGGCAGGTGTTGCGCCGGATAAGGTAGACCATGTTTACATGGGTTGCGTGATCCAGGCAGGACAGGGGCAGAACGTGGCACGTCAGGCATCGATCAAGGCCGGTCTTCCCGTTGAGGTTCCGGCTGTGACGACGAACGTGGTCTGCGGTTCCGGACTGAACTGCGTGAATCAGGCTGCACAGATGATTCTTGCCGGAGATGCGGATGTAGTTGTTGCCGGCGGTATGGAGAACATGTCTATGGCTCCTTATGCGATCCCGCAGGGGCGTTACGGATATCGTATGACCTGGCCGACCCAGAGCAAGGGTGCGCTGATGGATACCATGGTCAATGATGCGCTTTGGGATGCATTTAATGATTATCATATGATCACCACAGCAGACAATATCTGCCGTGAGTGGAACCTGAAGCGTGAAGAGCTGGATGAGTTTGCCTTCAACAGCCAGCAGAAGTGCAAGGCTGCGATGGAGTCCGGCGCATTCAAGAAGGAGATTGTTCCGGTTGAGATCAAGAAGAAAAAAGAAACCGTCCTGTTCGATACGGACGAAGGTCCAAGACCGGAGGTAACGCTGGA
This sequence comes from Lachnospiraceae bacterium, assembly GCA_045661345.1. Lineage (GTDB taxonomy): Bacteria > Bacillota > Clostridia > Lachnospirales > Lachnospiraceae > RUG12461. The sequence continues at coordinate 61,203 of JAZRFM010000012.1, read as the reverse complement.
GAAGCTTGCTTCCATGCGCCCGATCAATCCGGACGGATTCGTGACCGCAGGAAATGCTTCCGGTATCAATGACGGTGCGGCAGCAGTGGTTGTGATGAGTGAAGAGAAGGCACAGGAGCTCGGCGTGAAGCCGATGGCCACCTTTGTCGCTGGTGCACTTGCGGGCGTTCGTCCGGAAGTCATGGGAATCGGCCCGGTTGCGGCAACGAAGAAAGTGATGGCAAAGACCGGACTCTCCATCGGTGATTTTGACATCATTGAGGCAAACGAAGCATTCGCAGCACAGTCTGTAGCAGTGGGCAAGGATCTCGGGATCGATGTTGCAAAGCAGCTGAATCCGAAGGGCGGTGCCATCGCGCTCGGCCATCCGGTTGGTGCATCAGGCTGCCGTATCCTCGTTACCCTGCTTCACGAGATGGAGGAAAAGGGCGCGAAGAGAGGTCTTGCAACCCTCTGCATCGGCGGCGGCATGGGTTGTGCGACTGTAGTGGAACGATAATTATTTATACAGGAGGGAAAATATTATGGTAGTAGGAGTCATTGGCGCAGGAACCATGGGTTCCGGTATTGCGCAGGCATTTGCGCAGGTGGACGGCTTTGAGGTGCGGCTTTGCGATATCAAAGAAGAGTTCGCGACCGGCGGCAAGGCAAAGATCGAAAAAGGCCTGAACAAGATGGTGGAAAAGGGCAAGATGGAGCAGTCCGCTGCGGATGCCATCCTTTCCCGCATTCAGACAGGCTTGAAGGATATCTGCTCTGACTGCGATCTGATTGTGGAGGCAGCTTTTGAAGATCTTCAGGTGAAAAAGGATACCTTCCAGGAGCTGCAGGGGATTGTCAGCAAGGACTGCCTGTTCACATCCAATACGTCCTCCCTTTCCATCACCGAGATCGGCAAGGATCTGGACCGTCCGCTGATCGGCATGCATTTCTTCAACCCGGCGGCACGTATGAAGCTGATCGAGGTAATCAAGGGTGAGAACACACCGGATGACCTGTTTGAGAAAATCGTAAAGATTTCCGAGGAAATCGGAAAGACCCCGGTTCGTATCAATGAGGCGCCGGGCTTTGCCGTAAACAGAATCCTGATCCCGATGATCAATGAAGCAATCAACGTTCTGGATGCAGGCACGGCTTCCGCAGAGGATATTGACATCGCGATGCAGCTTGGATGCAACCATCCCATGGGACCGCTTCATCTGGGCGACTACATCGGACTGGACATCTGCCTTGCGATCATGAACGTGATTTACGAAGGTACAGACAAGGATCCGAAGTACAAACCGGCTCCGCTGCTGGAGAAGATGGTTGCGGACGGCAATCTTGGATGCAAATCCGGGAAAGGATTTTTTGACTATTCAAAATAAAAACAGGATTTAAAAAACTAAACGGAGGAAGTAAAACATGGATTTTTGTTTAGACAAGAAGCATGAGCTGGCGAGAACCCTGTTCCGCGAGTTCGCTGAAAATGAAGCAAAGCCTCTTGCACAGGAAACGGATGAAACCGAAGTATTCCCGAGACAGACAGTGGAAAAGATGGCAAAGGCCGGTTTTCTCGGTATTCCGGTTCCCAAGGAGTACGGCGGACAGGGTTGTGATCCGCTGACTTACGTGATGTGCGTAGAGGAGCTCTCCAAGGTTTGCGGAACCACCGGTGTTATCGTATCCGCACATACCTCTCTTTGCATTGACCCGATCATGACCTACGGAACGGAGGAGCAGAAGCAGAAATATGTGCCGAAGCTTGCAACCGGGGAATGGCTTGGCGCCTTTGCGCTGACCGAGCCCGGCGCCGGTACCGATGCACAGGGTGCCCAGACCAGAGCGGTGAAGGATGGGGACGGCTGGATCTTAAACGGCTCCAAGTGCTTCATCACCAACGGAAAAGAAGCAAACGTATACATCGTCATCGCGGTGACACAGGTGGATGTGGATCCGAAGGGGCGTAAGAAAAAGAAGTTTTCCGCATTTATCGTGGAAAAAGGAACCCCCGGCTTTTCCTTCGGTACGAAGGAGAAAAAGATGGGTATCCGCGGATCTTCCACCTATGAGCTGATCTTCGAGGATTGCAAGATCCCCGGCGATGCGCTTCTCGGACCGGAAGGCAAGGGCTTCCCTATCGCCATGCATACGCTGGACGGCGGACGTATCGGTATCGCCGCACAGGCACTCGGGATCGCGGAGGGCGCTCTTGAGCGTTGTATCGAGTACACGAAGGAACGTAAGCAGTTCGGGCGTTCCATTGCGGCACAGCAGAATACCCAGTTCAAGATCGCTGACATGGCGACCAGGATTGAGGCTGCGCAGCTCCTCGTTTATAAGGCTGCAAAGGCAAAAGAGACCCAGAAGGTTTATTCCGTGGAGGCTGCAAAGGCAAAACTCTTTGCTGCGGAGACGGCGATGGCTGTCACGACGGAAGTAGTTCAGCTCTTCGGCGGTTACGGTTATATCCGTGAGTACGATGTGGAGCGCATGATGCGTGACGCGAAGATCACGGAGATCTATGAGGGTACGTCGGAGGTGCAGAGAATGGTTATCTCCGGAGCGTTGCTTCGGTAACCGGCAGCCACTGAACGAGAACGAGCGAACATAAACTACAAGAAAAAGGAGAATACACATGAAAATCGTAGTTTGTATCAAGCAGGTTCCTGATACCGCGGGCGGCGTGCAGTTCAATCCGGACGGAACCTTAAATAGAGCGGCGATGCTTGCGATCATGAACCCGGACGATAAAGCGGGTCTGGAAGCGGCACTTCGTCTGAAAGATCAGTACGGCGCGGAGGTCACCGTACTCACCATGGGTCTTCCGAAGGCAGATGATATTCTGCGTGAGGCAATGGCCATGGGTGCCGACAAGGCAATTCTTGTTACGGATCGTGTACTGGGTGGCGCGGATACCTGGGCGACCAGCAGCACCATCGCAGCTGCGTTGAAGAATCTGGATTATGACCTTGTGATTACAGGACGGCAGGCCATCGACGGCGATACCGCACAGGTGGGACCGCAGATTGCAGAGCATCTGAAGCTTCCGGTGATTTCCTATGCTGCGGACATCAAGCTGGAAGGCGATTCCGTGATCGTAAAGCGGCAGTATGAGGATCGTCATCATATGCTGAAGGTCAAGATGCCCTGTCTGATCACTGCACTTTCCGAGCTGAACGAGCCCCGTTATATGACGCCCGGCGGTATCTTTGACGCATACAATGAGAAGGAAGTCACTGTCTGGGGAAGACCGGATCTGAAGGAGCTGGACGATGCCAATATCGGACTGGCAGGTTCCCCCACGAAGATTGCGAAGGCCTCCGACAAGGTACGAAAAGGGGCCGGTGAGAAGGTCGCGCCGGATACGCCGGATGAGGGTGTTTCCTATATTATGGATAAGTTAACCGCAAAACACGTGATTTGACCAGGACAAATCCATACAGGGACACTTAATGAGGTGGAGCGAAGACTGAATATCAGTGTCTTCGGATATCAATTACAGAAAGGACAAGAAAATGAGTTTAGAGGAATACAAGGGCGTATATATTTTTGCGCAGCAGGTAGATAAGAAGCTCAGCGGCATCGCCTTCGAACTGGTCGGTAAGGGAAAAGATCTTGCAAAGGATCTCGGAACCGAAGTGACGGCAGTGCTCCTTGGGCATGATGTAAAGCATTTGGCGGATGAACTCGGTGAGTATGGTGCGGACAAGGTCATCGTTGTGGATGATCCTTCCCTGGAGACCTACATGACCGAGCCTTATGCACAGGCATTGACCGCAGTGATCCGGGAGTTTAAGCCGGAGATCATGCTGGTGGGGGCAACGGCCATCGGCCGTGATCTCGGTCCCACCGTTTCTGCCAGAGTGGCAACCGGTCTGACCGCGGACTGCACACAGCTGGATATCGGTGATTTCCCGCTGGAGGCAAAAGAGGGACAGCCCCAGAAGCACAACCAGCTGCTGATGACCCGTCCCGCATTCGGCGGCAATACCATCGCGACCATCGCCTGCCCGGACAACCGTCCGCAGATGGCAACGGTTCGCCCCGGCGTGATGCAGAAGCTTCCGAAGGAAGCCGGCCGCAAAGCGGAAGTGATCGACTTTGACGCAAAGATCGAGAAAAACAATCGTTTCGTAGAGATCCAGGAGATCGTGAAGTCCGTTGTGACTACGAAGAACATCATGGATGCGAAGATTCTCGTTTCCGGCGGCAGAGGCGTTGGCTCCAAGGAAAACTTCAAGCTTCTGGAGGATCTGGCGGAAGCCATCGGCGGAACCGTGAGCTGCTCCCGTGCCGTTGTGGAAAACGGCTGGCAGCCGCAGGATCTGCAGGTGGGACAGACCGGCAAGACCGTTCGTCCGCAGGTATATTTCGCAATCGGTATCTCCGGTGCGATTCAGCACGTGGCAGGCATGGAAGAGTCGGACATCATCATTGCGATTAACAAGGATGAGGATGCGCCGATCTTTGATGTGGCGGATTATGGTGTGGTCGGAGATCTGAACAAGATCGTTCCCCAGCTGACAGAGCAGATCAAAGCAGCGGTGGCAGCGAAGGAATAAAAGGAACACCGCCAGAGAAATGATCAAAAAACCCTCTCCGTTCGGGAGAGGGTTTTTTATCAGTGTCATAAAATATAATCTAAATTTTATTTGCGCGATTTCTTCACAACTCTTACGATCTGAACCACCGCTGCAGCAAGAACCAGATTGATAATCAGCTCTACCAGGAAGTTGACGCCGGCAAGACCGAGGAACATATAGGCAGCGGCATTTTCAAATCCGGCAGACGAAGCCCAGCCCTGGATGGTGTCGTAGAAAAAGAGGCGGCAGCCGATCAGGAAGATCCCGGTATTGACAACCGGTGCGACGATGCCGGCCAGAATGGCGGCAAGCAGGGCGTTTTTTGTGGCAGCCGCGTTATATACCAGACCCGCGATCAGTCCGGCCAGGATACCTTTTGCAAGGACAACGAAGACTGTGCCGGGTGCGTTTACTGCGAGAAACGGTGCTGCATCTCCGGTCAGAAGGACGATGGTTCCGAAGACCAGACCCAGCCATGCACCTGCTTTGTAGCCGTACAGCGCCGCACCGACAATGATCGGTACAAGCACGAGTGTGATGGAGAAGACGCCGAAACGGATATTCAGGGCGAGCGCCTGCAGGATGATGACAATAGCGGTCAGAACGCCGAGACCGACGATGGTACTGACATGGTTTTCTTTTGGTGCAGTCATGGTTTTTGCTCGTTCACTCATAGGTGACCTCCTTGTTTGGATTCCCGCTCTTTGGAAACCGTCCCTTTTCTCATGCATGAAAAGAACTTACGTCCGGTCAGGCTGCGCCGATATGGCAAAGCCCCGAAGTGTCTCCGGGCCGGTGAGGCTCAGGGAACGATGGTACGTGTGATCTGACACATCAGATAAGAACGCTTTCTGGATAGGGATATTCTACAGTTACCGCTTACACTATACACTATGATTTTCAGATATGCAATTTTTTTGTAAAAAATATGTTATAATCAGTGCCAGGGAGAAAAAAGATTCGTATACATAAATAGAGAATCTTATCGAGAGAAACACGGACGGAGGGAGATCATGGAAAAAGAGAGAAGGATGGAGATAAGCGAAGAAGATATGGATCAGGTTTCGGGTGGGACGGCACTTGGGATTCAGAACCGTAATGGGGGCAAGTCAAAGATCTGGTGTGCGGTATGCAAAGCATATGTGGAGGTTGGTATTGCAGGTTCCGGCGGACGGACAAAGTGCTCCAAAGGAAACCATTATATAGACGAGCTTTGATCCGGAAAGGAGGAAATACAATGGAGAAAAGATTACGAAAGCTCTTTGATTTCCAGAGATTTTCCGGAAATACGGAGTTAAATGATGTGATTCGTGAAGTAGAGGAACGTTATGAGATCGGAAATCAGCCCACGCTGCTTTCTGACGACGAGCTGAAGAATGCGGCAGGTGGGAAGGGAGTTCCGTTTCGACCGTATAAGGATTTGGATCTATGATTTAGGCGTCAAAGGTTACAGGTTTCTCTGGGACATGTGATTTTTGACGCCTAAATCGTGGTATGCTATAATGCCTCTCGGGCAGTGAAAAGCCCGGGAGGTTTTTTTATGGAGCCATCCATCGTGCGGCAAAGCGTGATTCTGAAGTGTCTGCGGCAGAAATCCACATTATTGGGAAATTACGAATACTACTACGCGGCAGGTCTGTTTGGACGATTGTCCGGTGTACAGATCCCGCCGGGTCTTGCACCGAAGGAGCTGTCAGAGATGCTTGCCAAGGAATTGACGGGATATGAGCCGGAAGACGCAAGGGAGAAACACCTGAAAAGGGTGCTGATGGATTTTCATCCTGACGGAAAAAAGGAAGAGGTTATGGAGGAGCTGTTGCGGCAGGGCTTGAACGAAGAGCATTTGTGGCAGGTAAACATCTAAGGAAAGACTGATTTGTGACGATTGTGAGCGGCTGAAGGCTGTACTCTTCCCGCAAACGTATGCATGAAAAAATAAAACAGGATTTAATAAAATGAACACCAGACAAGTTTGGCGGAAAAAAGGAAAAAAGTGGGGCCTATGGGCAGTCTGTCTGCTGCTTTTGCTGCAGGTATGTCTGTTCCGGCCGGATCCGGTGCTGGCAGCAAGGCTGCATAACGGAGAAGGCTATAAGGCGACGCTTTATGACAACGTGAACGGTCTTCCGACTGCGGATGCCAATGCAATCGTACAGACGGATGACGGGTTTATCTGGATCGGCAGCTATGCAGGGCTGATCCGGTATGACGGTTCGGAGTTTTTCCGATTTGATGCATCCCAGGGCATTGCAAGTGTGGTCAGCCTGTTTGTGGATGATCAGGATCGGGTCTGGATCGGTACGAATGACAACGGGATCGCCTACTATCAGAACGGATCCTTCGTGTTTCCCGAGAATCAGGAGGTACTGAAGTCCTCTTCCATTCGGGATATCAAGCAGGACGCAGCCGGAGATATTCTGGTCGCGACGACCACCGGTATCGGGTATGTGGATACCGAGGATCAGGTCCATGCACTGGATGATCCGCAGCTGAACGGGGAATATGTATGTGAGCTGCAGAGGGATTCCCAGGGACTCATCTACGGGGAGACCCTGGACGGGGATGTTTTCTGTATCGAAAACAAACGGGTGGCTCTTTACTATAGTAATGAAAATCTGAATCTGGGTGTGGTGAACGCGGTTTATCCGGATCCGGATCATGCGGGGTATATCTATCTCGGCACGTCGGAAAGCGAGGTCTATTACGGCAATATGGTGACGGGGCTGAAGGATGTCAGACGTTATGAGGTAAATCCCCACGTCAATGTCAATGCGATCCGTCCCTACGGGGATAAGGTTTTTATCTGCGCGGATAACGGGATCGGTTTTTTTGACGAGAGCCGTGACTATAACGTGATGGAAAATCTGCCCATGGATAATTCCGTCGATGATATGATCGTGGATTACGAAGGAAATCTTTGGTTTGTCAGTTCGCGGCAGGGCGTGATGAAGATCACGACGAACCAGTTTACGGATGTCTCCACGGCCGGCGGGCTGCCGCCCCTTGTGGTGAATACGACCTGCAGGTATCAGGACTATCTCTATATCGGGACAGACAGCGGGTTGTATCTGTTGGATTCCCATTACAGACAGGTGAAAAATGACCTTACGGAGATGCTGAGGGAGGTCAGGATCCGCTGCATCCGCTCGGACTCCAAAGGTAATCTCTGGATCTCCACTTACAGTGACAACGGATTGGTCTGCGTGGATCCCCAGGGAAACGTGACCTGTTTTAATGAAGAAAAGGGCATGAACACGAACCGGGTTCGTATGACCATGGAGCTTCCCGATGGCCGGATCGCGGTCGGTACCAGCGGCGGACTGCATATCATTGAAAACGGTCAGGTGACGGAGATCTACGATGCCGATAACGGCGTGACCAACACGGAGATTCTGACCATCGGTACGCCGATGGATGACAGCGGCAGGATTCTCCTGGGCAGCGACGGAGACGGTATCTACGTGCTGAACGGGAACGCGGTGACGCGTCTCGGACGGGAGGATGGGCTTCCGTCGGAGGTGATTCTGCGGATCCGTGAGGATCCGGAGCGCAATCTGAACTGGATCATTACCAGCAATGCCATTGCCTATCTCAAGGATGACAAGATTACAACCATCGAGCATTTCCCGTATTCCAACAACTTTGATCTCTATTATGACGACCAGGGCGGTCTCTGGATCCTTTCCAGCAACGGCATCTATGTCGTGCAGGCGGAGGAGCTGCTGGCGGATCGGGAGGATATGGAATACACGTTTTTTGACACGGACAACGGCCTCCCCACCATCACCACGGCAAACTCGAGAAGCTGCATCGAGGAGGACGGGACGTTATTCATTTCCGGAAGTACCGGCGTGGCAAGTGTCAATGTCAATGACTCCTATGCGGATTATCACGAGATCAAGCTGGCGGTGCCCTTCGTGGAAGTGGATGATGAACTCTATCCGGTGGTAGACGGGAAAGTGACCATTCCGTCCAGTGCGAAGCGCGTGGTGATTGATGCCTATGCGCTGACCTACGCGCTGATCAATCCGGTGATCTCCACGCAGCTGGAGGGATTTGACGATGAGGCGCAGCTGAAGACGAAAAGGGAGATGACCCACTCGGTATACACGAATCTGGATGGGGGTACCTATACCTACCGGTTTGCCGTGATCAATACCCTGAGCGGAGAGATCGAGGAAGAGACGGATGTGGAGATCACAAAAACCATGGCATTCTATGAACATACCTGGTTTTTGATCCTGATGGCCGTGATTGCGGTGGCGGTCAGTGCTCTGCTGATCTGGCTTTCCTTCCGCCGCAGACTGAGGCGTGCGGAAAAAAAGGCGGAAGAAAACCGCAAGCGGATCAGTCAGCTCTCCAGAACCTTCGCAAAGTGTATCGATATCAAGGACACCTATACAAACGGTCATTCCTTCCGTGTCGCGAAATATACGAAATGGATCGCCGAGAAGCTGGGATATCCGCAGACCCGGGCAGAAGAGTTCTATAACATGGCACTTCTCCATGATATCGGAAAGATCGGTATCCCGGATGCGATTCTCAACAAGCCGGAACGGCTGAATGACGAGGAGTTTGAGGTGATGAAGAGCCATGCCCAAAAGGGTTATGAGATTCTTTCCGATTTCCGGGAAATTGATCCGGAGCTTGCCTACGGTGCGGGATATCATCATGAACGGTTTGACGGGAAGGGCTATCCCAACGGCGTGAAGGGCGAGGAGATTCCGGACGTGGCGCAGATCATCGCAGTGGCGGATACCTTTGATGCCATGTATTCGACCCGTCCCTATCGTAAAAAGCTGCCGCTTGAAACGGTGGTAAATGAAATCAGATCCATTTCGGGCACACAGCTTTCTCCCAAGGTGGTGGATGCCTTTATGGCCTTGTACGAGGAAGGTGCGTTCGACAACGAGTAAAAATTAAAAGGAGGTTTAATAACGTGTCAACTCCCAGAATTATCGAGGTAAAGGAAAGCATTTTTGCGGACAATAACCGCGAAGCGGATCTCATGCGGAAAGAAAACAGGGAAAAAGGAATCTATCTGCTGAATCTCATGAGTTCTCCGGGAAGCGGAAAGACCACGACGCTGACCCGTACCATCAACGATCTGAAGGACAGGATCAAGATCGGCGTCATGGAAGCGGATATCGACTCTGATGTGGATGCGCGTACCATTGCGGAGCAGACCGGCGTCAAATCGATTCAGCTGCATACCGGCGGGATGTGCCATCTCACTGCGGCCATGACGCGGCAGGGGCTGGAGGGACTGGAGCCGGATGAGCTGGATCTGGCGATACTGGAAAACGTGGGAAACCTGGTCTGCCCTGCAGAGTTTGACACCGGTGCCCAGATCAGCGTGAATATTCTGTCCGTGCCGGAGGGGGATGACAAACCCCTGAAGTATCCGCTGATGTATCAGGTCTGTGATGTGGTGCTGATCAACAAGATGGATACCTTAAGCGTATTTGATTTTGATCCGGAGAGAGCAAAGGCAAATGTCCTGATGCGAAATCCGAAAGCACTGATCTTTCCGATCTCCGCGAAAACCGGAGAAGGGATGGAGGCATGGGAAAGCTGGCTGCTGACACAGGTACAGACCTTTCAAAATGCATAAAGGAAGTGCTGGCTATAAAAGTTCATAGATTGTTAACAGTCTCACAATGATGTATTCATCTTTTACGGATACAATCATAACTGTCATAAAGCATGATAGTTTCTTTTTCATAATACTCTCCTAAAACCACCGTTCCTCCCAAGCGGTGGTTTTTTACGTCTGTCAATAGGATGGGCCGGGGTCAAAAGTGCACATGCCGCATACTCCTCCCGTATTTTTTCTTTGCATTGATTCTTCCTTTTCTGTATAATGAAAAGAAATCGTGAACAACGAAAAAGGGAGGGAAACGATGGCAAAGATAATCGGTGACGGAATAACGTTTGACGATGTACTGCTGGTTCCGGCATACTCGGAGATCACGCCGAACATGGTGGATCTGACCACCAGGCTGACGAACAGGATTCAGCTGAAGATCCCGATGATGAGTGCTTCCATGGACACGGTCACGGAGCACCGCATGGCAATCGCCATGGCCAGGCAGGGTGGGATCGGTATCATTCACAAGAATATGTCGATCGAAGCACAGGCAGATGAAGTGGACAAGGTCAAGCGTTCCGAAAACGGCGTCATCACCGATCCTTTCTCCCTTTCCCCCGAGCATACCCTGGAGGACGCGGATGATTTAATGGCAAAATTCAGGATCTCCGGTGTCCCTGTCACGGAGGGCTCAAAGCTGGTCGGTATCATCACAAACCGGGATCTGAAATTTGAAACGGATTATTCCAAAAAGATCCGGGAGTGCATGACCAGCGACGGACTCATCACCGCAAGGGAAGGCATCACCCTGGAGGAAGCAAAGGAGATCCTGGCAAAAGCGCGGAAGGAAAAGCTTCCCATTGTAGATGAGCAGAATAACCTGAAGGGCCTTATCACCATAAAGGATATCGAAAAGCAGATCAAATACCCTCTTTCCGCGAAGGATGAACTGGGCAGACTGTTCTGCGGAGCTGCAGTCGGGATCACCTCCAATATGATGGAACGGGTGGACGCCCTGGTGGCGGCGCATGTGGACGTGATCGTCGTGGATTCCGCCCACGGACATTCCAAAAATATCGGTTTGGCTGTGACGGAGATCAAGCAAAAATATCCTGATCTGCAGGTGATTGCGGGAAATGTGGCGACGGCAGAAGCTACGGAGTTCCTGATCAAGGCCGGCGTAGACGCGGTCAAGGTCGGGATCGGTCCCGGATCGATCTGTACGACCCGCGTGGTGGCCGGAATCGGCGTACCGCAGATCACCGCCATCATGGACTGCTATGAAGCGGCGAAAAAGCATAACATTCCGATTATCGCGGACGGCGGGATCAAATATTCCGGGGATATGACCAAGGCACTGGCGGCCGGCGCGAATGTGTGCATGATGGGAAGCATGTTTGCAGGGTGCGATGAGGCACCGGGTACCTTTGAACTGTATCAGGGCAGGAAATTCAAGGTATACCGCGGCATGGGATCCCTGGCAGCCATGGAAAAAGGCAGCAAAGACCGTTACTTCCAGCAGGACGCAAAGAAGCTCGTGCCGGAGGGCGTGGAAGGCCGTGTGGCATATAAGGGGACCGTGGAGGATACGATCTTCCAGCTGGTCGGCGGTATCCGGTCGGGAATGGGATACTGTGGCTGTCCTACCATTGAGGATCTGAAGGAAAACGGCCGGTTCATGAAGATCTCGGCGGCATCCCTCAAAGAGAGCCATCCGCATGATATCCACATCACCAAAGAGGCACCGAACTACAGTATCGAAGAGTAATTGGCAGACAACGGCGTTTGACGAAGGGGTCAAATGCCGTTTTTTGGTAAGGGGAATGGATGGAATTTCGGCCATGTATTGATATTCATAACGGCGCAGTCAAGCAGATTGTAGGAAGCAGCTTGCGGGATACCGGGGATACCGCTGCGGAGAACTATGTATCCGAGCATGATGCCGCTTTTTATGCAGGGAAATACCGGGAGGACGGATTCCGGGGCGGCCATGTGATCATGCTGAATGCACGGGATTCGGCCAATTTTCCCCAAACGGAAAGGCAGGCGCTGTCGGCACTGGCGGCCTATCCGGGAGGCCTGCAGATCGGCGGCGGGATCACGGATCAGAATGCAAAACGTTATCTGGATGCCGGCGCCTCCCATGTGATCACGACCTCCTTTGTTTTCCGGAGCGGCCGGATTGACCGCGATGCCCTGCGGCGGATCTCGGCGGCGGCAGGCAGGGAGCATCTTGTGCTGGATCTGTCCTGCAAGAAAAGGGGAGACCACTACTTTGTCATGACGGATCGCTGGCAGACCTTTACGGAGGAACCGGTGACAGAAGCGCTGTTGACGGAGCTTGCGGCCTATTGCGATGAATTTCTGGTTCATGCGGTGGATGTGGAGGGAAAGGCCTCCGGTATGGAGACGGAGCTGATCCGGCTGCTGGCAGCCTGGGAGGGCATTCCCATTACCTACGCCGGTGGAATCAGGGATCTTTCTGATCTGGAAACACTGGACAGACTGGGAAACCACCGCATCCATGCCACCATCGGCAGCGCCCTGGATATTTTCGGCGGACCTCTTTCCTATACCGGGCTGCGGAGATATTTTAAGAACAAGTGATTTAAGTGGCAGAAGTCACATAAACCCGAAGACACCATGGTACCACAACGCACAAAAAACGGAGGCACGACATCATGATTAACACCCATTATCAAAAGTTACCAGGCAGCTATCTTTTCAGCCGGATCGCGCAAAAAGTAAAGGAATATCAGGAACAGCACCCGGAGCAGGAGGTGGTTCGTCTGGGGATCGGAGATGTGACACAGCCCATTGCGCCTTCCATTATCCGCTCGATGCACCGGGCGGTGGACGAGATGGGAGAGGCAGAGACCTTTCGCGGATATGCCCCTGATCTGGGCTATGATTTTCTGCGGGAGGTCATTGCAAACAGGGACTACGGGACCCGGGGCTGTGGCATTGCAGCGGATGAGATCTTTGTTTCCGACGGTGCCAAGAGTGACTCCGGCAATATTCAGGAGATTTTTGCGGAGGATCTGAAGATCGCTGTCTGTGATCCGGTGTATCCGGTATATGTGGATTCCAACGTGATGGCCGGCCGATGCGGTACCTATGATGAAAAAAGCGGGATGTGGAGTGATGTCATCTATATGCCCTGTACCAGAGAGAACCGGTTTACGCCGGCTTTTCCAAAGGAGACCCCGTCCCTGATCTATCTGTGTCTGCCGAACAACCCCACGGGGACGACGATTCCGAAAACAGTCCTGCAGGAGTGGGTGGATTACGCCAACAGAACCGGAGCCGTGATCATCTATGACGCCGCGTACGAGGCGTATATCACCGAGGCGGATGTGGCGCACAGCATTTACGAATGTGAGGGTGCGAAGGAATGTGCGATTGAGATCCGCAGTTTTTCCAAAAATGCGGGATTTACAGGGGTTCGGCTGGGCTTTACGGTGGTTCCGAAGGCTCTGAAGCGTGACGGTATTGCATTGCACGCACTCTGGGCAAGGCGTCATGGGACAAAGTTCAACGGTGCACCGTATATCATTCAGAGAGCCGGAGAAGCGGTCTATTCCGAAGAAGGGCAAAAAGAGATCAAAGAACAGATCGCTTATTATATGCGCAATGCCGCCACCATTAAAAAGGGTCTTGCGGACGCGGGTTACGAGGTCTATGGGGGCGTGAATGCGCCGTACATCTGGCTGAAAACCCCGGAGAAGATGACCTCCTGGGGATTTTTCGACGCTCTGCTTCAGAAGGCAGCGGTGGTGGGGACGCCGGGCAGCGGGTTCGGCCCCAGCGGAGAAGGGTATTTTCGGCTGACAGCCTTCGGATCGTATGAAAATACGCTGAAAGCATTGGAAAGAATCCGGAGTGTGTCATTGTAAGGCAGAAAAAAACGGGTAGGAATCCTACCCGTTTTTTTTGAATCCGGCACGTTTTCGCTGAAGGGGATCGAGGATGCGTTTCCGGATCCGCAGGGACTCCGGTGTGACCTCCAAAAGCTCATCCACATCGATAAAGTCGATGGCCTGCTCCAAAGAAAGGATCTTGGGAGGCGTCAGTGTCAGCGCTTCGTCTGCGGAGGAGGAGCGGGTATTGGTGAGATGCTTCTTCTTGCAGACATTGATCTCGATATCCTCGGCGCGGCTGGATTGACCGATGACCATACCGGAATAAACCTTTGCCCCCGGACCGATGAAAAGAGTTCCCCGGTCCTGTGCGGCAAAGAGACCATATGTCACTGCCTCTCCGGCCTCGAATGCGATTAATGAGCCGGTTGGACGATAAGTTAAATCTCCCTTATATAAATCGTATCCGTCGAACATGGTGTTGAGGATCCCGTTTCCCTTTGTATCTGTCAGAAATTCACCGCGGTAACCGATCAATCCCCGGGCAGGAATCCGGAAGGTAAGCCTCGTATAGCCGCCGGCGATGGGATTCATGCCCTGCAGCTCGCCTTTCCGCTGCTGAAGCCGGTTGATGACGGTACCGGAGAATTCCTCGGGAACATCCACGTAAGTGATTTCCATCGGCTCCGTTTTTTTGCCGTTTTCATCGGTGTGATAGAGCACCTCTGCCTTGCTGACCGCAAATTCAAAGCCTTCGCGGCGCATGGTTTCGATCAGGACGGAGAGATGCAGCTCACCGCGGCCGGAGACTTTGAAGCTGTCGGGGGTTTCCCCTTCCTCCACCCGCAGTGACACATCCGTATTGAGCTCCTTCATGAGGCGATCCCGTATGTGGCGGGAGGTGACGTATTTGCCCTCCGTACCGGCCAGGGGGGAGTCATTGACAAGGAAGTTCATGGCGATGGTGGGCTCCGAGATCTTCTGGAAGGGGATCGCTGCAGGATGATTGACCGCACAGATCGTATCCCCGATATGAATGTCGGCGATACCGGAAATCGCAACGATGGAGCCGATGCCGGCCTCCTCCGTTTCCACTTTGTTCAGACCTTCGAATTCATAGAGCTTGCTGATCCGGACCTTTTGCTGCTTCTCGGGATCATGGTGATTTACGACAACCACGTCCTGGTTTATTTTGATGGAGCCGTTGTCTACCCGGCCGATCCCGATGCGTCCCACATATTCGTTATAGTCGATGGTGCTGATCAGCACCTGGGTATCTTCGTCCGGATCCCCCATGGGCGCCGGGATGTAATCGATGATAGCCTCGAACAAGGGTGCCAGGGTTTTCTTCTCGCCATGACGATGGATATCCAGAAGCTCCGTGACACAATAACCGTCTCTTGCGGATGCGAACAGGAACGGGCAGTCCAGCTGCTCATCCGGCGCGTTCAGATCCATAAAAAGCTCCAGCACTTCGTCTACCACATCTTCCGGTCTTGCCTCCGGACGATCAATCTTGTTGATCACCACAAGGACAGGAAGCCCCAGATCCAGTGCTTTCATTAACACGAATTTTGTCTGCGGCATCACACCTTCAAAGGCGTCGACGAGCAGAACGGCACCGTTTACCATTTTTAGAATCCGCTCCACTTCACCACCGAAATCCGCATGCCCCGGGGTATCCACGATATTGATCTTGGTATCCTTGTAGTAGACGGCCGTGTTCTTGGAGAGGATCGTGATGCCGCGCTCCCGTTCCAGCGCGTTGCTGTCCATGACACGTTCCTGTACCTCCTGGTTTTCCCGGAACACACCGCTTTGCTTCAACAATTCATCCACCAGTGTCGTCTTACCATGGTCGACATGGGCGATGATCGCAATGTTTCTGACATCATTCCGTTTCATTCTCATGAGAAATACCTCTTTTTCCTATCCTTAACTTTCCTATCATAGCAACACTTGTCCCTCTTGGCAAGTTGCTTTTTTCAGTGTTTTATGCTATTGTTTGTAACTATAGGTGAAAAATCATTCGTTCACAGGAGGAGTTTTTTATGGCGAACGGCAGCGTACAGGTGTACTATGGAGAGGGACGTGGCAAGACAACAGCTGCATACGGCACGGCACTTCGCGCAGCGAATGACGGCAAGACGGTCTATATCATTCAGTTTATGAAGGATCGTGAGATCATCGACAACAATATCTTTAAGCGTCTGGAGCCCGAGATTAAGTTTTTCCGTTTTGAGAAAAATGAGAAGAATTACGACAGCCTGACAGACGAGGAAAAGCGGGAAGAGTGCATCAACATGAAAAACGGCATCAATTATGCGAGAAAGGTGCTGGTGACGCGGGAATGCAACGTGCTGATCCTGGATGAGATGCTGGGACTTCTCGATACCGGTGTTGTATCCACGGAGGATCTGGAATCGGTGCTGAATGCCATGCCCGAGGATGCGACGGTCGTGCTGACGGGACGGTATCTGACGGATGAGATCCGTGCGCACGCGGATGAGATCTATAATATTGAGGAAGAGAAGCTGTGGAGGAATCCGCGGCTGATGGAATCATAGAACAGCACAACAAGGGATGACGGAGGAGAATGTATGCCGATCTTTAAGGGCGCGGGCGTTGCCATCGTAACGCCGATGAAGGAAAACGGGGAAGTCCATTACGAGAAGCTGCATGAACTGATCGAAATGCACATCACCGAGGGGACGGACGCGATTATCATTGCGGGCACTACCGGGGAAAGCGCGACGCTTTCCATGGAAGAGCATCATGAGGTGATCCGTGCAGCGGTGGAGTATACCAAACACCGGATTCCCGTGATCGCAGGAACCGGGAGCAACGATACGCCGACGGCGGTCCAGCTCACGCAGGAAGCGGAAGCTCTGGGTGCGGATGCGGCGCTGCTGGTGACACCCTATTACAATAAAGCGACGCAAAAGGGTCTGATCCGGCACTACAGCAGGATAGCGGACGAGACAAGCCTGCCGCTGATCCTTTACAACGTACCAAGCAGGACAGGCACCAATATCGCGGCGGAGACCGTGGCCGAGCTTTTTCACAGCAAGCCGAACATCGTGGGACTCAAGGACGCGACCGGGAACCTTACACAGGCGAGCAGGACCATGGCGCTGACAGACGGCAAACTGGAGCTGTACTCCGGGGAGGATGCCATTGTTTTGCCGCTTCTTTCCATTGGTGCGATCGGCGTGATTTCGGTATGGTCCAATGTGGCGCCGAAGGATGTGCATGATCTTGTGGCTCTGTGGCTTTCCGGCAATGTGGAGGCTGCCCGTGCCATTCAGTTCAAGGGGCTGGATCTGGTGGAGGCACTGTTTTCCGAGGTAAGTCCGGGTCCCGTCAAGGAGGCGATGAACCTGATGGGTCTTGAGGTCGGTCCCCTTCGGAGCCCCCTTTGCGAAATGGAAGAAAAGAACCGGGAACACCTGAAAAAGACCATGAAGGAGTACGGACTGTTATGATCAGGGCGATAATGCATGGCTGTAATGGCAAAATGGGACGTATGATCACAGCCCTGTCGAAGGAAGATCCGGAGATCGAAATCGTTGCGGGTGTGGACATGTTTGCGGCAGAGGAGAAGCCGGCATTTCCGGTGTACGAACAGCTGGACAGCTGTCCGGAGGGTTCGGACGTGGTCATCGACTTTTCAAATGCCGCAGCGGTGGACGGACTGCTTTCCGCCTGCGTAAAAAAGAAGCTGCCGCTGGTGCTTTGCACTACCGGTCTTTCCGAGGAGCAGCTGCAGAGGGTGGCGGAAGCCTCCGGGGAAATCGCGATTTTGAAGGCAGCCAATATGTCTCTGGGCATCAATTTGATGATGGAGCTTTTGAGGAAGGCCGTTTCGGTGCTTTATCCCGCAGGATTTGATGTGGAGATCGTGGAACGCCATCATAACCAAAAGCTGGACGCACCGAGCGGGACGGCTCTGGCATTGGCGGATGCCATGAATGAGGAGATGGACGGGATTTACGAGTACAACTATGACCGGAGCAGGGAGCGCAGGAAGCGTGAACGCACGGAGATCGGGATCTCGGCTGTCCGGGGCGGCAATATCGTCGGGGAGCATACCGTGATCTTTGCAGGAGGCGACGAGGTGCTTGAGATCAAGCATACCGCCACAAGCCGTGCCGTATTCGGCAAGGGTGCGCTTGAGGCCGCGAAATGGCTCGTCACGGCACCGCCGGGGCTTTATGACATGAGCAATGTGATCGCAGGGCAGTGATACGGATCAACCGTATCAAACAGAACAGACAGAACAAAAAAGGACCTGTGCGGGAGAAACCGCAGAGGTCCTTTTTGACGACTGTTGCACTTCCTTGAGGCAAAGCCTTTTGGTGTTCTACAGAATGGGAATCCCTGCCGTTTTGCAGGCGTCCAGGATCTCCGGAGGCCAGATGCTGGATTGCACCTCCCCGATATGGGCTTTACGCAGAAAGAACATACAGATCCGGGACTGTCCGATTCCGCCGCCGATGGAAAGGGGAAGGGTGTCATCCAGAATAGCCTTCTGGAAGGGCAGATCAGCGCGTTCCTCGCACCCCGCTTTTTGCAGCTGCTCCCTGAGGGATACGGCGTCGACACGGATCCCCATGGAGGACAGCTCCAGGGCGATGTCCAGAACGGGATACCAGACGAGGATATCGCCGTTTAAGCTCCAGTCATCGTAGTCCGGGGAGCGCCCGTCGTGCGGTGCCCCGGATTTGAGCTTGTCGCCGATCTGCATGATGAAGACGGCACCCTTTTCCCGGGTGATCCGCGCCTCTCTTTCCCGGGGCGTCAGCATCGGATACTGATCCTCGAGCTCCTGACTGGTGATGAAGAAAATCTCTTCCGGCAGGATCTCATGAATATAATCATACTGGATCGACATATATTTTTCTGTTTTCCGGAGTACCTGATAGACGTCCCGCACGGTATCCTTCAGATAGTAGATATTGCGATCCTCTCTGCGGATCACTTTTTCCCAATCCCACTGATCTACGAAGACCGAGTGGATATTGTCGGTGGTCTCATCCCGGCGGATCGCGTTCATATCCGTATAAAGCCCTTCGCCCACCTGGAAATCATAATTTCCGAGAGCAAAGCGTTTCCATTTTGCGAGGGATTGCACCACCTGTGCGATACGGCCGTTCTGTTCGAGGATATCAAAGGATACGGGACGTTCCCATCCGTTCAGGTTATCGTTCATGCCGGTGTCGGGATCAACAAAGAGCGGTGCAGAGACACGGGAGAGATCCAATGTCTGCGCGAGGCGCGTCTGAAAAAAATCCTTGACCGTTTTGATGGCAATCTGCGTATCGTGGAGATTCAGCTCAGCGTGATAGTTGGAAGGTATTGTCAGATTCTGCATAGGTTGTCTCCTTTCATGATTTTTCATCATAGACGTTTTTGCGGAAAAAAACAAGCCTTAAGGACGGGATATATTATAGAGATACCGTTCCGGTAAAATTAAATGAAAAAGAAAGCTGTCGGATCCGCTTCCCGGAATCCGGAAAAAAGTAAAAGTTTTATAAACAAATGGAAAAGGGGGATTTTTGTGATATAATAGCATTTGCTTATGGAAAACGAGAGAAAAGAGCGGGAACCGCTGGATCTGAAAAAAGAAATCTGGGAATGGGTTAAGGTTATCCTATTTGCGGTTCTCCTGACAGTATGTATCAAGACATTTGTGATCGTGAACGCGGAGGTGCCCACCTCTTCCATGGTAAGCCTCATTGATCCCGGAGATCGGCTTGTGGGCTTTCGGCTGTCCTATCTTTTCTCGGAGCCGGAGCGGGGGGACGTGATCATCTTCCGGTATCCTGTGAATCCCCGGGATAAGTTTATCAAGCGGGTGATCGGATTGCCCGGTGAGACGGTGGAGATCAGGGACGGTGAGATTTTCATTAACGGCAGCGATACACCGCTGGTGGAGGACTATCTGCCGGAGCAGTGGGTGGTTGCCAATGACGGTTATTATTACGAAGTACCGGAGGATTCGTACTTCGTACTCGGAGACAACCGGAATCATTCGATGGATGCCAGATTCTGGCCGGAGGAGGCGCTTAGAACCGGGGTTGCCCTGACGGAAGAGGAAGCATATGACTACTCTTTTGTGAACCGGAAACAGATACTCGGAAAAGCGATCTTCAAGTATTATCCGCATATTGGGAAGTTATAAACAACAAATGGAATGCGTTCACTGTATGATGAGGAGGAACCATCATGAGCGACGATGAAATCAGAGAAATCAAGCCGGAAAGCGATACAGAAGAATATGAGAAGATCTGTTACGTCTGCCGCCGCCCGGAGAGCAAAGCGGGGCGGATGATTCAGATTCAGGGGGATTTTTGCATCTGCAATGACTGCATGCAAAAAACCTTTGATCAGATGAGCCATATGGGGTTCAATTTCGGAGACATGATGAATCCGGGGGCGATCCAGAACAATACGAACCCCCCGCAGAATCAGGATGCCGGCGAGAAGGAGCCAGGCAAGAATCCACCGGAAGCAGGTCCGGAGGAGGGAGCGGAAAGCCCTGCACCGGAGGACGGCGCCGGGGGGAATGCGCGCCAGGGCGCTCCCCATATGGGGTTCCCCAATATCAGCATGATCAATCTTGCTGACCTCCAGGGCATGATGGGGATGGCGCAGCCCCGCCGTGTCAAGAAAAAGAAAGAGAAAAAGGACGAAAAGCCCGCCATAGAGCTGAAGGACATCCCCGCCCCTCATGTGATCAAAGCAAGGCTTGATGAATATGTGATCGGTCAGGAATATGCCAAAAAAATCATGTCCGTAGCGGTTTACAACCACTATAAACGTGTCGCGACGGAGCATATGGATGATATCGAGATCGGCAAATCCAACATGCTGATGATCGGGCCGACAGGATGCGGCAAGACCTATCTGGTACAGACACTGGCGCGTCTTTTGAATGTACCCCTTGCCATTACCGATGCGACGAGTCTGACCGAAGCCGGCTATATCGGTGATGATATCGAGAGTGTGGTCAGCAAGCTGCTGGCGGCTGCGGACAACGATGTGGAAAAAGCAGAGACGGGGATCATCTTCATCGATGAGATCGATAAAATTGCCAAAAAGCGCAATACCAACCAGCGGGATGTGAGCGGCGAGTCGGTGCAGCAGGGAATGTTAAAGCTTCTGGAAGGCGCAGAGGTGGAAGTGCCCGTGGGAGCCTCCAGTAAAAATGCCATGGTGCCGATGGTGACCGTGAATACGAAAAACATTCTGTTTATCTGCGGCGGCGCATTTCCTGACATGGAGGATATAATTAAAGAAAGATTAAATAAAAATGCCTCCGTGGGATTCCAGGCGGATCTCAAGGATAAGTACGATAAGGAGGAGAACCTGCTGCAGCAGGTGACGACGGAAGATGTGCGGCAATACGGCATGATCCCCGAGTTTATCGGCAGACTTCCGATTCTGTTTTCTTTGGAGGCGCTTACGGAGGATATGCTCGTACAGATTCTGACGGAGCCGAAAAATGCGTTGCTGAAGCAGTATGAAAAGCTTCTGTCATTGGACGAGGTAAAGCTGATCTTTACCGAAGACGCCGTGCGTGCCATCGCAAAAAAAGCGAAAGAGCGTAAGGTGGGAGCGCGGGCGCTCCGTGCTATCATAGAGGAATTCATGCTGGATATCATGTATGAGATCCCGAAGGATGACGAGATCGGGATTGTCACGATTACGGAAGACTATATCGAGAAAAAGGGCGGGCCGATTATCACGATGCGGGGCACCACCGGGATCGTTGCGCACGGCTGAGATATCCCGCCGCAGACAGGGAAGAAGGTCAGAAAAAGAACCTGCCGAAAACCGGCAGGTTCTTTCGTTTCATCGGTCTGTTAGCAACATACTATCTAGTTCCATCTACATCGATCAGATATAAAAAAGAAAGGTAGTGTTTGGGAACAGGGATCATTGAAACTTACTGGATCACAGTGACATTGCTTGCCTGCGGTCCCTTTTCACCCTCGGTGATGTCGAATTCAACAGATGCACCTTCCGGGAGATCCTTAAAGCCTTCCATGTTGATGCCGGAATAGTGTACGAACACATCCTTGCCGCTTTCATCGGAGATGAATCCATAGCCCTTCTGTCTGTTGAACCACTTTACAGTGCCTTTCATTACAATAACCTCCAAATAAAACAATTAACGAGTTGCCGCGCATGCTTTCACACACATGGAAAGCGTACCATAAGGAGTGAGGATTTTCAACCGATTTCTTCAAAAATGAGTCCGTTTTTTTCGAAGAGCTGTTTTACGGACAGATCCCAGATGCGGTCAGCGGAGTGATCCGCGGGAAAGGAACGGTAACTGATCGCCGTGGTGACACGGATTTCCCCGTTCTGAAAGGTGAGATTCAGAAAAAAACCGTTGATATCGGCTGCCGTCATCCCGTTATCCGCTTTTCGCAGGAGATCTGCCGCATCCGTGGGAGAAAGCATCAGGACAAACCTGAAGAACAGAGGAGTATGCGTACCGCGGATCAGGTGATAGAAGGTCTGCCGCATCATCGAAAAGGGGAGCGGCTCATGCTCCTGAAGATGCAGGGATTCCAGCTCTTCGGGACTGTAGAACCCCTCTGTCAGATGCGTATCGACAGAAAACGTCACCCCCGTCCGGATCACGGCTTCGCTGATATGAAAGCCGTCAAAAACATCCGTTGTAAGGAGACATCCCATAAACTGTCTGCGGTTTTCCATGGATAATGCGATCATAGATACCATTATAGTGATTACCGAAATCAGGGACAAGGGATTTTGTGGCAAAAAAAGCTCATCTATAGTAGAATACAAAAAGGGAAGTACTGCGGACAGTGTTTCCGCACGAAAATACCGAAAGATTGTTTGGGGGTTCTATGAAAAAGGGGAAAGCCGGAATCTGCCTGCTGTTTGTGCTTCTTCTTTGCGCTTCCTGCGGATTTCCTGAAGAAGAAAGAGAATCGCTGTCGTCGATCCTGCAACGGTCTGCGACAGAATCCGCTGCGAGGGTGACGGAACAGGTCTCCGAAGCTGTGGAGGACCCTGAGCCTGTACCGTCTGTCACAGAGCAGACGCCGCCGGAACCGGTTGTAACGGAGCAGGAGGAGGGGCCTGACAGGGGGTATGCCTACCGCTCACTTTCACCGGAAGTGCAGGTTGTCTACGATGAGATTTTAAACTGCATTCTTTCCCACGATACCAAGATTGCTGTCAGCACAAAGGATCAGGATGTTCTGGAGCTTGCCTACGAAGCGGTACGTGCGGATTATGGCGGGCTGTTCTGGGTGGAAAACTACGTATACACGACTTACTCCGTGCAGGGGGAAGTGACGGAACTGGAGTTTGCGCCGAACTACTCCATGGATCTGGAAGAGCGCATGGTGATGCAGCGCAGCATTGATGCATCGGTGGAACAGATGCTTTCCGGCTGCTCACTGGCGGCATCAGATTACGAAAAGGCAAAATATGTCTTTGAGACCCTGCTGCATAATGTGGATTACGATCTGAACGCGCCCGAAAATCAGAACATCATCAGCGTTTTTGTCTACCGCAGCACGGTATGCCAGGGATATGCCTGTGCAACCCAGTACCTTTTGCAGCAGCTCGGCATAGAAAGTGCCGTGATTACCGGGATCGCGGATAGCGACCATCATGCGTGGAACCTCGTCAGGCTGGACGGCGATTATTATTATGTGGATACCACATGGGGCAATGCGGCGTTTACCGGGGAGGCCGATATTGGAGATGATTTTATCTTCTACGATTATCTGAATGTAACCACCGAAGAAATAGACCGCACCCATCATGCAACGGAAAAGTTTGACCTTCCGATCTGCACTGCCACGGCTGATAATTATTTTGTTAAAGAAGGATTATATTTTTCCGACTGGGATCCGGACGCAGTGGGGGAGATCATTTCCCGTGCCTGGTTTTCGGGCCGTGTGCCGGTTTCCGTGAAGTTTTCCACACGGGAGCTGACAGACCGGGCCTTCCAGTATTTTATTACGGAGCAGCATATTGCCGATTATTGTCCGGGGATTACCGGGTTTCACTATCCCGAGGATCTGACGCAGAATATCGTGACGATCAGTTTTTGAACCCTGCGTACACGATTTCATCGCACAGAGCTTTTGACCTTGACATCATTGTGTCCCTACGGAGCATTGACAGGGAACGGGAGATTATTCATAGAGGAGAAAAGACAGAATGAACGAGAAACAGGAAGCACTGAACCGGCTGCTGGATGCTTTTTTACAGGATCAGAGCCGTGAAAACAAAATCAATATGGTGAATGCACTGCTTGGCACGACGGTGTTTCTGCCGGGCGTGTTTCCGCCGGGGACGGATCTCTCCGCACTGCCGAAGCCGCCGAATCCGGGCGAGCGTCTGCAGCTGCCGAAGGGGCTGAATCCGCTGCCTGCCATCATGAAGAACAAAGACGGAGAGACTTTTTTCCCGGCCTATATCGCGCAGGAGCTGATCCCTGCGGATCCGAAACCGCAGGTGGTGATCAATATGCCTTTTATGGCGCTTGTTACCATGGCAATCAGCAATCCCATCATCAACGGGATCGCCGTGAACCCGTTTAAGCAGAATGTGATTTTACGGGAGCCCCTTTTGAAAGCGCTGAAGGAAGACGAGGCGAAACGAAAAGCGGCAGGCGCTGTGGGACCGGGGGGCAAGCTTCAGATGACACCGGAGCAGGCCAAGGCTTTTTTCCGGCGAAAGGTGGAGACGGAACTGATGCCAAAGGCTCTTTTTGCGGATCCCAGGGCTTTTACGGATGCCCTTTGTGCTGATCAGGAAAAGGTTTTAAGAGCACAGTATGAGAGGGTATACAAAAACCCGGCGGATTGTCCTTATCCGGAATCGGATTTTTCCGTGATGGCACTCTCTATCCGGGAGGGCCTGCTTCTGATCCGTCTGGATCTCCCGCCGGTCAAGGTGCCGCAGCCCGTTGCGATGCGCGCCTATGTCCTGTATGCGGAAGAGGAAAACAGGGCTGATTACTATACGATTGAACTGACGCAGGAGAAAGACGTTCACAAGATTGGCAGGATTACTGCGGACGGCAGATACGAGGACATCGGGGAAGCACCGACAGAAGGCGCGGAATTGCAGAGAATGCTGGATCTGTTTGATTTTTATCATAACGGAGGGAACTGATGAAGAAACAGTTCCTCGGCAGGGTTATCCTTACGCTGATCTTTCTTCCCCTGTTTCTGACAGCGTTGATCTGGTATGCTTATTCGATCCATCTTTTGAATATGAGCTATCAGGAGGTGGTTCCTCTTGACAGAGGATGGGAGATCACGGTGGGAGAGGAGACCTTTTCGGATTGTGATCTGAATACCTTTGCATTCAAAAAACCGACTGCACTGGGAGAAAAAATCTTGATGAAATGCCGTATCCCGGAAGAGATCCCGGAGGTGGCATCTATTCGTGTGCTTCTTTATCTCAGCACGGTCAAGGTGACCATGGATGGCGAAACGCTGTATTCATACGGTCTTGATCTGGCGGAGCAGGGAAGGTTTGTGGGAAGCGGCTATCATTTTATCCAGCTTCCGACGGATGCGGCAGGCAAAGAGATCCGGATTGAGCTGATGGCCTGCGCAAACGGCGCCATGTCTGATATTCCGCCCGTGACCATTCTGCAGACCGCCTACGCCTATGAGGAGTTTTATGATCGCAACATTGTCTCCATCTGCTGCTGCATTTTTCTGTTTACACTCGGGGTGATTCTCACATTTCTCGGGCTTTTGGCCCAGATCCAAAGGTCGAACCTGATCCCCCTGGTGCATATCGGTGTACTTAGCATTCTGATCGGGTATTGGGCACTCTGCAATACCAAAATCATCCAGTTTTATTCCGTTGACCTTTCCTTCAATACAGCGACGGAATACATGGCCCTTTACTATGCCATGCTTCCCCTTCTGCTGCTTATGCTGTTCCTCAGAAAAAAAGCGCCGCGGTGGAAACGCACCATTTTGAAGCTGGTGTTTATCCTGATTTTGGTGTTTGCGCTTACGACCACCATTCTGCATTTTTCCGGTATCGTTTTCTTCCCGGAATCGATCACGATCTTCCATATCCTGGCAGTGATGGCCGCAGTGGGTATGCTGCTTGCGAGCGTCGGATTCAGGAGAAACAGCCCGCCTCAGGACCGCGTGCTGAATCTTGCGCTGCTGGAAATCCTGATTGCCGGTGTTGTGGATATTGCGCGGTTTAATGTCCAGAAATATCTGATGCCGGACCGGGAGATCATGGACGCAAGCATCCTCCCCTTCGGCGTTCTGATCTTTGTTCTGCTGCTGATCATCAGCTATCTGATCGGACTGTACGGGAGCATTATTGATGCCACGGAAAAGGAGACCCTGACACGGCTGGCCTATCAGGACACATTAACGAACCTTTACAATCGCTCCATGAGCGAAAAGCTGTTTGCGGAATGTGATGCCGGCGAGGAGGACTATACCCTGATCAATCTGGATCTGAACGGACTCAAGAAGGTGAATGACACCTTCGGGCATGTGCAGGGAGACCGGCTGATCAAGGGCTTTGCGGATATTCTCAGCAATACCTTTTCGGATATCGGCACCGTGATCCGGATGGGGGGAGATGAATTTGCGGTGGTGCTTCGGAACGTGGATCGGAGCGTGATCGAAGAGGCGATAAAACAAATGGAGAGCGAAGAGGAAAAAGCTTCCCGGGAGGGACCGTATGAGATCAGTGCTTCCTACGGTGTCGTATCCAGACATGAAATGCCGGGCGCTACCGCGGAGCAGATCTATAAAGCAGCGGATGAACGCATGTATGAAATGAAGGTGCGAACGAAGAAAGCGCGGTCTGTGTGAGGTTATTCTGTAACAGTTCCTTATCGTGAATCCCGGCCGGATGAGCTCTGACGGGGACATCACATCAGATGGATTTCCGTGAAGAATTCCCGTAGCAATGTCAGATACCGGTCGGGATCGATGATGGCGCTCAGTGCATGACCGGCTCCCGGGAAAAAGTGCAGTGTGGCATAGCCTGCGGTGGTATCCTTGACCTGTGCGCTGTTTTCCGGCAGGATAAAGTCGTCCTCGGCACCGTGCATGATCAGAAGCGGAATCTGGTTGCCGGCGACAGCGTCGATGGGACGCGCTTTCCGGAAGTCGACTTTATAGAGGATGGAGGAGACCAGAGAGGCCGGATACACCATAAAACGGGGGATGCCGAAGTTTCGTAAAGCGATTTTGATGATGGGGATCAGGGCTGCAAACCCGCAGTCATCCACAACAAAATCGATCTCAGGGTGATACTTCAGAGAAGTCAGGACTGTGGCACCGCCGAGAGATTCTCCGTGGAAGCCGATGCGAATCCCGGATCCGAAGCGTTTCCGGGTGTCATCCAGTACCGCAAGCAGTCCTTCCGTTTCACGAATGCCATAGCTGCAGGGAATGGGCTCATTCTCCCCGTGACCACGCTCGTCGAACATGACGCAGTGGAAACCGAGCTCATGATAAAAGGGCGCATACTTCATCATACCGTAGCGTGTGTCGGTATAGCCGTGCGCCAGGATCACATAGAGATCCGACTCGCCGGGGGTGGGGAGATAGGAAACATGATATACATAGTGATCAGGGCCCGTGACGGTATAGTCGGTGAGATCCGTTCTTTTGAAGGCACGGCTGCCGGCCGAATGATCCTGCTGCCAGGTCCAGGACTGCTCCAGGGTCTGGCGTCTTCCATACACAGCATTATGTGCAAGGATAAAAGAAAGGACGAAAAACAGGACGGCAATAACGATAACAGGTACGATGAAGATGACCATGGCGATCCTCCCTGGGAACTGCGACAGAAGCAGCAGGAAACGAATGCATTCGCATCCATTCGAGCCGGTTGCGAGCGGCTGAAAGCTGCATTCTTAACATCTTACATCTATCATACCATATATTTCAGAGGGCGGGAAACTCAATGATAAAAAGTGTAATCTTTGATATCGGCAATGTGCTTGTGGACTTCGACTGGGACGGATACATCCACTCCCTGTTCAGCGACGGGGAGACCATCCGCCGGGTTGAGAAAGCGGTTTGGGAAAGCAGGCTTTGGATAGAGTTTGACCGCGGTGTTCTGCCGGACGAAGAGGTCATTCTGAAAATGACGGAATGCGACCCGGATCTTGCGGAGGAAATCCGTCTTGTCATGAAGGATGTGGGTCAAACGGTAAGACTCCGGGATACGGCGATCCCATGGATCCGTTCCCTGAAGGCGCGTGGATTACAGGTCTTTTATCTGTCCAATTATTCCTGCCGCCTCCGCACGCAGAATCCACAGGCGCTGTGCTTCCTCAAGGAGATGGATGGCGGGGTTTTCTCTTATGAGGTACATCTGCTGAAACCGGATCCTGCGATCTATCGTGCCATCTGTGACAAATACCGGCTCATCCCGGAAGAAACCGCATTCATAGACGATATGGAGGAAAATGTCACAGGGGCGCAAAGCTGCGGGCTGCAGGCTATCCGCTATACGGATCGGGAATCGACCTGCCGGAAGCTGGAACAGCTGCTGGATTTTTATGCTTGACAAACGTATCGGGACATAGTATGATACTTTTTGCGTCGGGAAAGACGTATGCGACAGTGGCGTAGTTGGTAACGCGCGACCTTGCCAAGGTCGAGACCGCGGGTTCGAGCCCCGTCTGTCGCTCTCACGTAAAAACACACCCTTATGGGTGTGTTTTTGCGTGAGATGAAGCGGAGACATTCCCCCCCTGGTGCGGGCCAGAACCTCCGCTTCGCTGCGGCCGGGGTGCCGGCGGGCCGGTGCCCCGGCCTGCCAGCTCGCCGGCCCGCCACTGCCACTTATTCCCATTGACTTTTTCAAGCGTGTGGGGTATATTTCTATTTGACTGTTGACAATCTACTTGGAATCATTCGATTCAGTGACCGCTTTATCAGTCACAACTACCCTTTTATCGTGATTGTGAAGAGAAAAAAGAAGTACCTGATAGCCTATTGGCACGCCTGTGCTAGCTCAAGGGCAATCTGCGTGTAAGCATTTTCAATATGAGTTATCAGTATACACGCATTAAAGCTTTTGATAGTGAAACGCGTGTTGGTTCGGCAATGATGAGCGACTGAATTACACGCAAAAGAGAATCACTGCATTCCTGCGTGTTCGACAGGGATTCAAGGTGCACGCGAAGACAGAGTTATTAATCAAGTGCGTGCCCGGTTGAAAACAGCCTTGCACGCAATTATGCATCGACATCTCATGTGCGTGTTGAATGATGCAGTATGCCAAAATCTGCGACACGTGTAGTTGCTTACATTTGATTTCTGCGTGTCTTTTTTTGGAGATGATGATATTTGCTTACACGCACAATACCCCGTTTTTATTACAGCCGGTGAGAATACCCCGTCCTTCCAGGGCGGGGTGATGAGGGGCGAAATTGAATTTGCGTGTTCCGATGGGATTGATCGGTCAATAAAGAATACGGACACAAGTCCTGCGCAGGATAGCACTGATAGCGAGGGGCAACCCGGCGTTCAGGCAGAAGCAGTGAATAAAAGGAGGCACATCATGGAGGATTACAGATTACAATTGGAGGAACAGGCCAGGCAGGTGGATGAGCTGATCAATCTGGCTGAAAAGCGGTTGAACCGGAGTCAGAAAATAGAAAAACAGACGATTCGAATTTCGGTGCGCAGGAACGGATTTCAGTATTACCGCGTGGATGAGGATGGAAGGCGTGTATACGTGAAAAAAAAGGATATGCAGTCTGTACAGCGGAGCTTGCAACGCGACTATGACGAAGAAGTAATGGAGGTATTACGTACGCTCCGCTACAGAATAGGGAGGTTTTTGGAATTGTATGATATCACGGCCATCAACGGTGTTTACGCCAAATTGTGTGATGCACGCAAGTCCCTGGTGACCCCGATCATTCCGACAGATGAGGATTATATCAAGGAGTGGATGCAGATACATATCAGTCAGCAGAACGATTACCCTAAGTTAACAACCTACTTGACCGAACAAGGAGAACAGGTGCGTTCCAAATCCGAGAAAATTCTTGCCGATCTTTTTCATAAGAACAACATTCCATATCGCTATGAACCTGCATTAATACTCAGGGATGGAAGAGCTCTTTACCCGGATTTTGTATTGCTGAATCTTCGTACCAGGAAAACGGTTTATTGGGAACACTTCGGCTTGGTATCAGATGGTGAGTATGCGTCAAAGAGCTTTTGGAAGCTCTATCAATATGAGGCGGATGGATTGAAAATAGGCAGGGATATTCTTTTTTCCATAGAATCAGAGCGTGTACCGCTGAATCTCAGAGAACTCGAGAAAAAGATAAAGGAAAATCTGTTGTAGAAATACGGAAGCTGAAGATCACGCTCACATAGTCCATTGTCTGAACACGAGGTTTGCAGGGATGGACCGGAATCGGTCTCTTTTGCGGGATTAATGTCTTTGATCCGCATTGTCAAAGCATTCACAGAATCTGGCTGCGAAGGAGCGGGGCTCATCGTGCATATCCAGGTGTGAGGTGTCCCCGTAAGTGTTCATACGAAATGAGGCATAGCCCTTCCTGCGTTCTTCCGTAGCAAGCACCGAGACAGAAGACGGGGCTGCGACCAGACCGTGCCATAAGACCATTGGCGAGACATGGAGAAGATAACTGATCAGTACAGCCGATACGCCGAAATGACAGAAGAAAACGATCATGTCATTGTTTGCATGTGTTACGCGAAAGAGATTTCCGTCTTTTACATACCCGTGCTCTGATAGAAAAGCTTCAAAGCACCCGGTTACACGTTTATACTCCATTCCCACATTCCCGGTCTTCATCAGTGGGTGCTCCATCCAACGGTCATAATCATAGAATTCCGGACAGACCATCCAATCCTCCGGCATCCAGTCCCAGGGAATCGAGAGTATGCCCTCCGGCTTATCCGGCCGGTGGATCGGAGCCTCGAATTCTCTCAGCCACGCAAGCTCTACGGCTGTTCTTTGACATTTTTCAAGTGTTGGCGTTGACGTTTGCTTCGCGCGTCCAAGTGGTGAAACATAGATTTCATCCATCGGGAAGTTTTTAAGACGCCTTGACAGAAGCTCGGCTTCTTTTTTTCCTTTTTCCGTGAGCGCATCGTTTTCGTAGTCCGGATCGCCATGTCTTATAAGAATCAGTTTCATTGGAAGCTCCTCTTCTCATGCTGGGTGCGCTGCTTTCCAATTGGAAAGTGTCACACTGAGTTTACCATACTTATCGACTTTTTGTGGTATAATCTGTAAGCAGGCTGAAAAGTGAATGACGGGAAGAAAAGCTGAAAGATGAAGAGAGTTTTTGCTTTAATAATCGCTGCATTTGTTTTGTTCGCGGGATGCGCCGCTCCTGACGCATATGAGGAAACGGAGATAAGCGGCAGTCGGAAAACAGAGGAGGAGGGCATGAAAACAATCTATCTTGCGGGAGGATGCTTCTGGGGGGTGCAGAAATATCTGGATCAGTTTGACGGAGTGATCTCTACGGAAACGGGCTATGCCAACGGACCTGATCAGGCGCCGAGTTATGAGGAGGTCTGCAATAACAGTGGTCATGCAGAGACGGTAAAGGTTGTCTATGATGAGGATCAGATCACATTATCAAAGCTCCTGAAGTACTATTTCATGGTGATCGATCCGCTTTCCGTAAACCGTCAGGGTAATGACAGGGGTGTTCAATACCGAACCGGCATCTACTATACGGAGGACTCGCAACTCCCGGAGATTGAAGAGGTATACCGGGAAGAGGAGGAGAAGGCCGGGGCACCGCTCGCTGTGGAGCTGGAACCCCTTGCGAACTTCTTTACGGCGGAGGAATACCATCAGAAGTATCTGGACAAAAATCCGGGCGGGTACTGCCATATTCCGAAGGCAATGTTTTCGCTGGAGGAGTAGCTTAGGCACTGTAGCGAAATAACTTGAACAATTGTTCAGTTAGTTCTGCTACAGTTTCTTTTTTTTTCCATATATGGCATAATGATTCGGTTAATAAAAAAGGAGGACTATGATGCGAAAAAAAGAAATAGTTACAATGCTGGCATCTGCCATGGTTTGCCTGATGTTTGCCGGATGTGGCAGCAATACAGGCACGGATTCAGCTTCTCAGAAGGCAGAAAGCCCACAGACAGCAGAGGTGACCCAGACAGCAGAGGCAGCCCAGACAGAAGAAACAGCCCAGGCTGCGGGAGAACAGGCTGAAGGGGAGGTGGATGTAGCACTTGATGCCGGTATTGATCAGTACGAAGGGAACTGGCACGAGGAGATTGCCGGCAGAGGTTCCATGAATATTTCGCCCAGCGGTGACGGGAAATACTACGTTGAAGTGTACTGGAGCAGCAGTCTCGCAGAATCGGATGTATGGAAGTTTACAGCTATCTATGACGGTGCATCAGGGGATCTTTCCTATGATGACGGCTCCTATCAGTCGATTCTTTTTGATGAAAACGGCAGTGAAACTGTACAGGACGAAAAGGCGGTTCACGGCGTGCTTCACCTTGTGGACGACAACAAACTCGAGTGGACGGACAGTGCATATGATTCGAGTGAACCCTCTGTGTTTGTGAAGGAGTAGGTCTCCAAACTGCGGCATATATCTGCAGGAAAGGATATCCCCCGTCCGGCGGATGCCTCCCATCCTCAGGACGCGTTTTCCTAAATATCCAGCTTTTCCTGCAGATAATCCTGTTCGTGAATCAGCGCCGGCATTTCCTTTGTCAGGAAGTGCCGGATTTCTTTTTCGTCTTCGATCCAGCGCAGGATCTCTTCTTTCTCCAGGATCAAAGGCATGCGGTCATGGGTCTGCGCCATGGACGCATTGGCCGCGGTGGTCAGGATCACGAACCGGTCCCCATCCTCAAACCGGCGGTAAAAACCGGCGAAATACAACATCTCATTCTTTTCCCGGGAAAAGGTGACTTTTGTCCCGGATGAATCCCATTCATAGAAGCGATTGGCCGGAATGATGCACCGCCGCCGCAGGATGCTGTCCGAAAAGGTGGGCTTTTGAAGCGCTGTCTCTGCTCTGGCGTTGATCAGAAGTCCTTTTCCTTTGGGATTTGGAAAGCCCCAGGTCATCTGCTCCGCTTCCAATCCGTCGCTGCCGCTCTTTAAAACGAGTGCATTGCTTCCGGGAAAGATATCCCGGCCTTCCGGCGAGACAAAAGCCTCCGCACCGGAGATGCTCTCCGACCGGAAGTGCCCGTGCAGCTCCCTGAGCAGCAAGCGAAGCTCTTTTTCGAAAGTGTCATTTACGTAATATCGTCCGCACATAGTCTCATTTTATCATAGTATTTCCGGCTCATCACACCTTCTCAACGGAAAAAACATCCTGAAAAGGGACCCGCTCCTCTACGATACGGATCTCTTTTTTTACAGGGTCAATCGAGGCGACGAGACCTGTTTTTTTGACATAAGCATCGCTGTCGTAATAGATGATTGTGACCAGATCTCCGGGCAAAAGCCCGTGCAGCTGACGGTCTATGAGCTCCTCCTGATCCGGCAGGAGCTCCTTCTTCTCTACCCGGACGACGATCCGTTCCTGCTCCCGGAGTGCCTCCTGCAGACCCCGCAGGGCCTCAAAAGGGGCGAAGATTTTTGCGCGGTCCGCATACTTATGATATCCCATTTTTATGACCTCCGAGCCCATACTGCGCAAAGCTTGTATGTGCTAACATTTATGACCTCCGATCACACTAAACTCAGCAGCGGCCATAGGCCTTGCTTCGCTAAGT
Organism: Lachnospiraceae bacterium; assembly: GCA_045661345.1. Classification (GTDB taxonomy): domain Bacteria; phylum Bacillota; class Clostridia; order Lachnospirales; family Lachnospiraceae; genus RUG12461. The sequence continues at coordinate 27,416 of JAZRFM010000012.1, read as the reverse complement.
GTGCCTGTACGCATAAATGTAAGCCCATACTGCGCAAAGCTTGTATGTGCTAACATTTATGACCTCCGATCTGGTGGACGCGTTCCCGGGTGGTTCCTGCCGGAAGCAGATTCATTCCTTTCATCACAACCCCTTTTCCGTATTTTTTCTGTAAGGAAAGGATCGCCTGCTGCATGGCGTGATCCCTGATGATCGTTTCCGGATCGGTGAAGAGGTCGAATTGCATGAGCTCTTCCGGGATCACGTCGTTGCAGTTTAGAATAATACGGCGGATCGGTATGATCCGGTCTGCGATGCGCTCATACAGCTTGACGAAGTAGGTCGTGATGACGCGGGAGGAGCTGGTCGTCACGGTCATGGTGATGGTCCCGCGGGAGGGCGGAAGCGTGTCCTTGGTATATCCGACGTAGAGCGACAGGGAGCCGGTGACCAGATGCCGATCCACCAGATCAAGGCATAAAAGTTCTGCCATCTCCTTCACGATGAGGAGCGCCTCCGCATAGACGTAATCCCGGAGCAGAACCTGTCCGTTGGAAAGTGAATGACGGCTCGTGGTATAGCTTTTGATGTCCTGCATCGTCACGGACTCTCTGCCCCAGGCGTGGTCGATCAGGATCTCACTGTCCACACCGAAGACCTTTCGGAGATAAAAGGAATCCGCAACGGTGATATCCTGCATGGTGAAGATCCCCATGGAGTGGAGACGCTTCTCGATGCCGTGGCCGATCTGCCAGAAATCCACCAGAGGGCGGTGCCGCCATAGCGTCTCCCGGTACAGTGCCTCATCCAGGAAACCGATCCGATCCGGCGCATGCTTCGCCGTGATGTCAAGGGCGATCTTGGTCAGGTAAAGATTCGTGCCGATGCCGCAGGAGGACGGGAGGCCGAGCTCCGACAGGAGATCGTGCATGATGCGAAGACCGAGGGATCTCGCATCCGTCTGATACAGCGAAAGGTACGGCGTCACATCCAGAAATGCCTCATCAATGGAATATACATGGATGTCGTCCTTGGAGAGGTAACGGAGGAAGATCGCGTAGATCTTTGCGGCGTAATCTATGTAAAGCTGCATCCGGGGCGGCGCCATGATATAAGTGAGCTGACCGGGGATCTCGTAGACCCGGCACCGGTTTCTGACGCCCTTTTTCTTCAGGGAAGGAGACACAGCGAGACAGATGGTGCCCTTTCCACGGCTCGGGTCCGCCACGACAAGGTCTGTCGTCATGGCGTCCAAACCCCGTTCGTGACATTCCACGCTGCTGTAAAAGCTTTTCTGATCGATGCAAAGATAATAGTTTTCCATGCAGCCTCTCCCGCGTTTCCGCATGTTCTCCACCTGTCGCAGCGGAACCTCCGCAGATGTTGAAAGTATTATACGAACATACGTTCGATTTTTCAAGTCCGATTTTGGAAAATTTTTTCCGGCCTTGACAGGAAAGAGTGGAGGAGCCCTCCGGGAAAGGTTTCCGGGAAGGTTGTAGATATCGGGAAAAATGGTAAAATAGAAAACGGTGAGCGTAAAAATCTGGGGTGCTGTCATCGGACAGCAGAGTCCTGTCAGGGAGTGAGGAGGGAGGTTTGCTTTGAACCTGAAACGGTTGACGCCGGGAAAACTGATACCGCTCAGCTTTTTGCTGACGATCCTGATCGGGGCGATATTGCTCATGCTTCCCGAGGCAAGCGCGCCGGGAGAGAAGACAGAGTTTTCCACCGCGCTGTTTACTGCCACGACGTCCGTCTGTGTGACGGGGCTTGTGGTGGTGGATACGTATTCCCACTGGAGCATTTTCGGCCAGGGGATCATCCTGCTGCTGATCCAGATCGGAGGTCTCGGCATAGTGTCGGTGGGAGCCGTGATCATGCATGTGGGAGGACAGAAGCTGTCCCTCAGAGAGCAGAAGCTCATCGGGGATGCCATGAATGTCGATGAGAAACGAAGTCTGCGGAGCATGCTGCTGCGTGTTTTCCGGGGGGTGTTTATTGTAGAGGGGATCGGCACCGTGCTTTTTGCAGTGAAGCTTGTGCCGATGCTGGGTCTCGTGGAAGGAACATGGGCGGCCCTGTTCCAGGCCGTGTCGGCGTTCTGCAACGCAGGGATGGATGTGATCGGACCAAACAGTATGATCCCGTTTCAGGACTCGGGCTTGATGATGGGTGTGACAGAGGTATTGATCATTCTCGGGGGGCTCGGTTTTGTGGTCTGGTTTGATATGGTCGATGCGGTTCGCCGCGGGATCAAAAAACATTTCGGTATTGTACGGACTTTCCGGCAGATTTCGGAGCACAGTAAAGTGGCTATTTTCATGACGGTACTTCTTCTGACGGCCGGTACAATCGGCGTTCTTGCGGCGGAGTACCACAATCCGGATACGATCGGAAATATGAGTCTGCCCGGAAAAATCGCAAACAGTCTGTTTCAGTCGGTGACGTTCCGTACGGCCGGCTTTGCGTCGCTTCCGCAGGAAAGCCTGACGGAGACGACCTGCGGGATCGGCTATCTTTTGATGTTTATCGGCGGTTCACCTGTGGGAACCGCGGGCGGTGTAAAAACCGTAACGACCTTTCTTGTTTTTATGAACGCGATTTCCTATGTCAAAGGAAAAAAGGAAGACGTGGTTTTTCACCGGAGAGTGTCGGAGGAAATGATGCGGAAGGCATCGGCCGTGGTTCTGGTCAGTGCCGTTACGGTGATTCTCATGACGTTTCTATTGATGTCGAGGGGCGGGATCCTTCTCACGGATGCGCTGTATGAGGTGACCAGTGCGGTAGGAACCGTCGGACTGTCAAGGGGACTGACACCGAATCTGGATTTGGTCGGACGGATCGTGATCATTATTTCCATGTATCTCGGAAGGATCGGGCCGATCTCCATGGCGGTGCTTTTTGCAAAGAAAACAGAAGGCGAAAACAAGATCCGTCACGCGGACGGAAAGTTTTATGTAGGATAGGAGGCATGGATGAGCAAATCGATAGCGATACTCGGGTTGGGAAAATACGGCAGGAGTCTGGCGGAGCACCTGCACGATATGGGAGCGGATGTTCTGGCCGTGGACCTAAAGAAGGATATGATTGATGACGTGGCAGACAAATGCACCTCTGCGGTATGTGCGAACCTGACGGACGAGGATGCGGTTCTGGCGCTGGGACTTAAAAACATGGACATCGTTGTCAGCGCGATGGGAGGCAATCTGGCGGCGAGCATCATGGCGGTTGCCGTGGCAAAGGAGCAGGGTGTGCCGCTGGTCGTCGCGAAATCCTCTTCCGGACGGATGTCGTCCATTCTCCGAAAGGTCGGTGCGGACAAGGTCATCGACCCGGAAGGGGATGGCGGAGAACGGTCAGCCAGGATCCTGATGTCCATGTCCTTCAAGGATTTTTTCAAGCTGGATGACAATATGTATATGATCGAGATGGATCCGAAACCGGAATGGATCGGGAAGACACTGGTGGAGCTGGAGCTGCGGCAGACGATGAACCTGAACGTAATTGCCTCAAAGAAAAAAGGTGACCAGTGGCGCTTTATCAATCCGAAAGAGACCATCACCGAGGCTACACAGCTGCTGATCGCCATGGAAAAAAAGAGAAAGATCTGACAGTCCTGTCGGGAAACAGAGCCGGAGGACAGTTACCATTCCCAGTCATATGGTCAGTGTGTTTGCGCTGATTACGGGGAGAAGAAAGGGTCAGAGATGATTGCAGAAAAAGTTTATTTTGATATGGACGGCGTGCTTGCTGACTTTGACCGGGGAGTAGAGGAGTTGTGCGGCTTTCAAATTGTGAAGCAGGATGTCGCGGATAAAATGTCTGATGAAGAAATGTGGCATAGGATTAAAGAGGTAGAGCATTTTTATGACAGATTGGAGCTGATGCCCGGAGCCCTTGATCTTTTTCATGCGGTTTCTGATAAATACGGAGACAGGTGTGAGATCCTGACGGGTATCCCTAAGCCGCGAAGAGGTGTCCTTCATGCGGCAGAAGATAAAACGAGGTGGGTACGGAGACTGTTATCTGAGGATATTGTCATGAATATCTGCTTTAAGGAGGAAAAGATCAAGCTCTGCCATGGCAAGGAATATATCCTGATCGATGATCTGCCCCCGAATATCGAAGCCTGGAGGAGTGCCGGAGGAACCGGAATCCTGCACCATAGTTCGATTGAAACAATGGACATCCTGAAGCAGTCAGGAATCATATAGTGCCGAGGGGCGGAATGGAGGCTAAAACATGCTGACACTTGAAAGAGCAAAGGAAATCAACAGGGATCATGTAAAAGAGGCGTCTCTTATCATTCATTCTCTGAATGTAAGCTATGCCATGGGGGCTATGGCAAGGCATTTTGGAGAAGACCCAGAGCACTGGGAGGCCATCGGCTACCTTCATGATTACGATTATGAGGAATATCCGGAGGAGCACCTGCAGCATACCAAGGAGCCGTTGCTTGCCGCCGGGGTGTCTGACGATGTTAGGGACTGGATGACGTGAAGAAGAGAAGCAGTGCTGATCCAAGCAAAACAGTAATTATAACGGCGGACTATCTCTGCCGGTATGTCGGGTTGTGATAACAGAATCATAATATGGAGTTATCTGAATGGAAAAAAACTATCAGCCCCCATTTACAATGACGGAGGAAATAACAAATCTTATTGTTGATATTGGTGAATACGTAGGAATGATTGCGACTTATGATGCAATGAATCCTAATCCCGTATTAAGGCGGGAAAGCCGCATTCGTACGATATATTCGTCGTTGGCTATTGAGCATAATACGCTGACCCTGGAACAGGTGACAGATGTTGTCAATGGAAAAAGGGTTTTGGGTCCGCCACAGGATATCAGAGAAGTGAAGAACGCCTATGATGCTTATGAGCGTGTGTACGCATTAGACCCACATAGTGTTAAAAACCTGCTTTTTGCACATAAAATGATGATGGACGGTCTGGTGAGGGAGGCTGGCACTTTTCGCAGTGGAAATGTAGGAGTCTATGCCGGAACAGAGCTTATCCATGCTGGTACACCTGCCAAATATGTTCCATCGCTGATCAAGCAGTTGCTTTCCTGGCTAAAGCAGTCCAAGTACCATCCATTAGTGAAATCCTGTATTTTTCATTATGAATTCGAGTTTATTCACCCGTTTGCTGATGGTAACGGGCGGACTGGAAGACTGTGGCAATCCCTTATTCTGCAAAAATGGAAGAGTATATTTGCCTGGCTGCCAGTTGAAACTATGGTTTACGAGAATCAGAAAGAGTACTATAAGGTATTACAGAGGGCGGATCATGCAGGTGATTCCACAGAATTTGTGGGATTCATGCTTGGAATGATCAGAGATGCTTTGAGGGAGATTGTTGCGACACGGAGCTACAAAGAATGGATACTGGGAAGTTGTAGACAATAACAGACTCTGAAAAAACATGGATGATGAAGCGTGTATCAAAAGCTGCGACAGAAGAGAGAACCAGTCCGAGGCGGAACAATCTCTCCGTCCATGATGGATGGAAAGAACGGGAAACACATGGTATAATCAGATCTAAGGAAAGACTGAATAAAAACAATCTGACAGATATTTAAGGAGGATTTAATAATGGAAAAAATCAGGAAATTTGGAGGGATCCTGCTTCTCATCGGGATCGTCGTGACATGGATCAGCGGATCCTTGCTGCTGGGGATATACCAGTATCAGACCACGTTATTCATCTCGACCGGTCTGATTTCTTTTTTGGTCGGGATTGCCCTGGCACTGGTCGGTCTTCTTTTTGTGAACAGGGACGATGATCCTTTTTTCAGAGCCGCAGGCTGGTTTTATACGGGAACCGGTCTTGTGATTTTTCTGCTCGCCATCGGACGGCTTTCCCTGATCTTTGATCAGGTCACCGAGGTGGGATTTGAACGGCTGCAGAGCCCCGCTTTTCTGATGCAGATTATCACAATCTCCGCCGCCTTTGTGCTGGTTCTTCTGGCGTATTACATGATCCTGAGAGGAACCTTTGCCACGACGGAGAAAAAGGAAGAGGTACGTCGGCTCTGGCGGCATTTTCGCATTTCTTCCGTATTATTCCTGTTGATGAAGATCTTGTTGCTCGTCAGTGAGCCGCTGTGGCAGGAGGCGATGCTGAGGGCGAATATGGTCGCAGGGGATACGGTGCTGATGCCGGGCGTGACAGCAATGCCCTTTGATGTGAGCTTCTTTACCTCACTGGAATGGATCTTTTCCGTTCTCCTGATGGTGGCGACGATCTGGATGGTGATTGCATTCATCAGGCTGTTCGTTCCGACGGTTCGGACACTGAGGAGCAGGTTCTGAAGCGGAGGAGGAGAAGAAGATGCTGGGATTATTGATTGTGGGTGTGATCGCTGTGGTGATTCTGATCTGCGGGATCAGGATCGTGCCGCAGCAGTATGTCAAGGTGATAGAAAGGCTCGGCAAGTACCACAAGAGCTGGGATGCCGGCATCCATTATCTGGTGCCGTTTATCGATAAGGTGTCCAAAACGGTGTCTCTGAAGGAGCAGGTCTATGATTTCCAGCCGCAGCCGGTGATTACCAAGGACAACGTCACCATGCTGATTGATTCCGTGGTGTTTATCAAGGTGTTCGACCCGAAGCTCTTTACCTACGGGATTGAAAAGCCGATCCAGGGTATCGAGAATCTGGCGGCGACGAACCTGCGGTCTGTCGTTGGCGAGATGGAGCTGGATCAGACGCTTTCCGGCAGGGAAGAGATCAACGGAAAGATGCAGGTGGCTCTGGACGATGCCACAGATCCCTGGGGGATCAAGGTGATCCGGGTGGAGATCAAGAACATCCAGCCGCCCAAGGAGATTGAGGAAGTCATGACGAAGCAGATGCGTGCGGAGCGTGAGCGTCGGGAGACGATCCTGCAGGCGGAGGCGCATCAGGAATCCATCGTCAAACGTGCGGAGGGTGACAAGCGGGCAAAGGTGCTTGCGGCAGAAGCAGAGCGTGATGCGCAGATCGCCATCGCGGAAGGGAAGGCGAAATCCGTGGAGCTCGTGTATGAAGCCGAAGCAAAAGGCTTGGAGATGCTGAAGGATGCCAATGTCAGCGAGACCGTTTTGAAGCTGAAAGGGATCGATGCGCTGAAGATCGTGGCGGACGGAAGGGCGACCAAAATCTTCATGCCCAATGATCTTTCCAATGTGATCGGGAATCTCGGCCTGGTTTCGGAGGCGCTGGGTGTCGGTGATTATACGCCCATTGACCGCAGCGAAAAACCAAAGCCGGAGAAGCCGGCGGATCCCTGCCTGGATGAAGAAAGTACGCCGGTCACCAAAGGCGCGGCGGCAGTGGGGAGTGCGATTGAAGACAGCGTGGAGGATCAATATGAAAGCCTCACACTGTAGTGCTGCTGATCTGTGAAAAGAATGCTTCAATCTGTTCTTTGGAGGCGGTGGTTTTTCCCTGAATCATTTCAGCGGAGCCGCCGCCTTTTGCGTCCAGTGCGGTCTTCATTTCGGCGGCGAGGGCGCGGGCGTCCAGATCCTTCCCGCCTGCATAGTACCGGTAACCCTCTTCGTCGTTCCCGCAAAAAATACCGCAGTAGCCTTCTCTGAGGGAACGCAGGGTGTTGTAAAGATTCTTCATGCTGACGGCGCCAAGTGTCATCCCGGTGCACACCGTTTTCCGGTAGACGCCGGCGCGGATATCCCTTAGGATCAGCTCTTCCCGCAGGGAGGCGATGGCGGTATGCAGGTCTTCGTTTTCCGCTTTCATTTTTTCGGCGATGGAAAGCAGCTGATCGGGACCGGTGGAGAACAGCTTCGCTGTCTTTTCGAGGGAAGTCAGATTGCGATGGATATAGGAAAAGGCTCTCCGCCCGCAGAGGATGAAAAGCCGCATCCCGCCCCGGAATTTTTCGGCAGAGAGGATCTTGATGACTCCGATGGCGCCGGTTTTGGAGACATGCGGTGCACAACAGGCGCAGACATCCACCGTACGGTCGGCGTTTCCGATGGTGATGAGCCGGACCTGGCCGGGGATCTCGATCTTGCTGCGATAGTTAATGTGCCGGAGCGCTTCCCCGGAAGGGTAGGTGTCTCGAACGGGGAGATTTTCGTAGATGACGGCATTGGCCTCCCGCTCCAGATCCGAAAGCTGCGCCTCGTCCAGAACGCCGTCCGTATCGATGGTGACGGGATCCGTATCGCTCAGATGAAACCCGACATTGCGAAAGCCGTATTTGCTGTGCATGAGCCCGGACAGGATATGCTCTCCGCTGTGATTTTGCATACGGTCAAACCGGTTATCCCAGTCAAGGCAGCAGTGCACCTCAGTTCCGACAGGGATCTCCTGATCGACCAGATAACGGACGTCCCTGTTCCCTGCCGGATCGGAACCGGACAGCTCCCCTCTTTGCACACGGATCGTCCCGTCCGGGGTGCTGATGGTGCCGGTGTCCGAATACTGCCCCCCTTCTTCGGGGAAAAAGACAGTCTCCCGCAGCCGGAGATAGACCGCGCCGTCTTCCCTTACGCACTCTGTCACAACCGTGGTGCATTCTTTCAGATAACTGTTTTTTTCGTAAAGCTTTTCGGTCATATTTTGATAAAACCCCGTCTTTCTCGGTGAACTGCAGATCATTATACCCTCTTTGCGGGGAAAAAACCACCGGGATGTGACTTTGCATGCAAACTTCATGGTATAATACCCAACGAAATACGACAACGATTCGCGGCAAAGGAGCATTGTATGAAAAACAATCAAAAGATCACCGGACGGCGGGCGCTGGAGACACTTGCGCAAACCTACCGGCAGCTTTATCTGGATCCCGCAAAGGAGGGGGCGGACGAGGCCTACCGGCAGATTGTGAAAAGGGGAGGAGAAGCACCGGAGCAAACCCTCGCACATTTCCGGGGCTCTGAGGAGGCTACCCTGGAGGTTGTGGAGACCCCGGCGGGGAAGGTGCAGGTGGTCACATTCCCGGACAGAAGAGACTTTGAAACATTTATACAGATTATGGCAAACCGCTGTGTGATCCGGGAGATTCCAAAGACACAGGGGGCGTCGATTCTGGACGGTGTGATCAACTGGCGACGGATCGAAGCACATCAGAAAGTTTTTTTGGAGGAGGCAAAAAAGAAAGGCGAGTCGGAACCGGACTGGAGTGCGGAGTTTAAGCGGTTTACGTCGGATAAGGAAAACTATACGGATGCCCTGGTGGTGCTTTCCGTCGGGCCTTACAGCGGGCTTGACGCCTCTGCCGCGGGTTATCCGGAGGAGGAATGGATCGCATATTCCCATTTGATCCGGAAGTATCATGAATGCACGCATTTTATCTGCCGCAGGCTGTATCCGGAAAAGATCGATGCCCTGTGGGATGAACTCGTGGCAGATGCCGTGGGCATTTATGCTGCGTTCGGCCGCTTTGACAGGGGGCTTTCGGAACAGTTTCTCGGTATTGAAAACGGCCGCTATACGGGCGGCCGTCTGGAAAACTATCTGGAAAAAGCCGGAGGATCCGCGGCGTTTCAGGCATCTCCTCATGCTGCCGCTATCACGGAGGATACGGATCGTGAGATCCGGCTTGCAGCCGTGACTGCCTGGGCAGAGGGCGAGCTGGATGAGATCGAGAAGCTCCTTTCCGGCCGGAAGGAATCAAATCCCTATGCATGGATCTCCCCGCTGGAGGAACGGTATCCGGGCGGGACCTGAGGATGCAGCCCTTACTGCAGCGCCTCCTTGATCACGGAAAGATTCTGTTCCATGACGGAAAGGTAGGTCGTACCGTTTGCAATCTCTTTTGCCGTGGTGGACTGCATGGAATCCATTGTCAGGATCTTCTGATCCTTTGACTGGGTGTTTTCCACGATGGTCTCCGCGAGACGATGATCATCTCCCTCGATGGTCATCACGGCGGGAAGACCAAGCTCATCCACTTTGTGCGCCAGGAAGGTGACGGTTTCAAAGCTTGCTTCCGTTTCCGCAGAGCATCCGACAAAAGCGGCATAGTAATCCAAACCGTAATCATCGGTCAGGTACCGGAAGGGAAAACGGTCTCCGAAGAGAAGCGTATGAAGCGGCGCTGCATCGACGGCCTCCTGATAGTCCCGATCAAGAGCCCCCAGCTTCACAACATAGGCGGCAGCATTGTTTCGGTAGTTGTCTGCATGAGCGGGATCTGCTTTCTGCAAAGCCTCGGTGATACTTTGGATGAGCACGGATGCATTACGCAGGGAGAGCCAGACGTGCTCATCGTATTCCGCCTCTTCTTCCCCCGCTTCTTCCTTTTCCCCCTGCATCCCGTCAACAACCTCTTCCTCCTTCACGGAATTGCCAAGGACATCGAGGAGATTGACCACCACCATTTCTTTATTTGTGGCTTCCTGCAGCGCCTTGTCCACCCATGCGTCGGACTCTCCGCCCACATAGATAAAAAGGTCGCAGGTGGAGATTGTCAAAATATCTTCCGGTGAGGGCTGATAGCTGTGGAGGTCGACGCCGTTGTCGAGAAGCAGTGTGACATCTGCGTTCTTTGCACCCTCACCGAGGACATTCATGACCCAGTCATATTCCGGAAAGATGGTAGCGACGATCTTCAGCTTCGCGTCGTCCGCGGCAGCGGCAGCCTCCCTGCCCCCGCAGGCGCTAAGGCAGCCAACCGCCAAAACAGCAGTGATCAAAAGGGTAAGCACTCGTTTTATCATAGAAAAAAGCCTCCTGACTGACTACGGATGGATTCAAAAGGAATTTGAGAACCGTTCTCAATTCTAACCAGAAAAAGATGGTTTGTCAATAGAACAGTTGTTTTTTTGACCGGTACGGCATATGATGAAAAAAACCCCGAGGAGGTGGGGAACATGAAACTGATCAGAGTACAGGATTCTGATTATGAAAAAACCTATGACCTGTTTATGACACTCCCGGAGAATGACAACGGCTATATCAACAGCGTGTACGAATATACCTATGAAGAGTTTCTGGAATGGATCGAAAAAAAGCGGAACTGGTCGAAGGGAAGAGAGCTGCCGGAGGGGTTTGTCCCTGATACGACCTATGTGCTCTGCGATGACGGAGAGTATGTGGGCGTGTTTAATCTCCGGCATGAGCTGAATGATTTTCTCCGGGAGGGACCCGGTCACATCGGCTATTGTATTGCGCCAAAGTACCGCGGAAGAGGATACGCCACCAAGGGATTAGCCATGGTGCTTGAAAAGGCGAAGGAAAAAGGGATCGAAGAGGCCTACCTTTCCGTCAACAAGAATAATCTGAAAAGCCTCCGTGTGCAGATGAAAAACGGAGGATATATCCACCACGAGAGTGAGGAGGAGTATTTTGTCAGGATCGAAATCACATGATTTCTGATCAAGGAGAGAAGATTGTGTATGAAAACAAAATGTTATGATTCCCTGTCTTCCGCCATCGCGGATCTTTGCGGGGCAACGGTCAGACTGACAGAAAAAACACCGGTTTCCGGCGGAGACATCAATGAAGCGTATGCCCTCAGGCTTTCCGATGGGACAAAGCTTTTTTTGAAAGCAAACCGTCCGGAAAACCTTGACTTTTTCCGTGCGGAAACAGAGGGGCTGGAAGCCATCAGCAGCACAGGCACCATCACCACGCCCGGGATCCTTGGCCTGGGCAGGGATTCGGACTGTGCTTTTTTATTGCTGGAGCTGGTGGAAAGCAAAGGAAGAAAAGAAGGGTTTTTTGAACGGTTCGGACATCGCCTCGCCCTGATGCATCAGGCGGATACGGATCCTTTCGTACAAGGCGGCAGATACGGCTTTTCCCATGACAATTACATCGGGGCCGGACCGCAGAAAAATGAACCGCGAGACGCCTGGATCACATTCTTTCGGGACTGCAGGCTGGTGCCGCAGTTTGCCAGGGCAGAGAGCTACTTTTCCGGGGCGGATCATACGCGGATGGAAAGACTGCTGGAGAGGCTGCCGGAGCTGCTCCTGGAGCCGGAGAGACCGTCTCTTTTGCATGGCGATCTCTGGGGCGGAAACTATATGGTGGGATCGGACGGGGAGGCGTGGCTCATCGACCCGGCGGCTTACGTGGGCTGCCATGAAGCGGATCTTGCCATGACGGAGCTGTTCGGGGGCTTCCCGCAGGCGTTTTATACATCTTATACACAGACCCTTCCGCTGCAGCCCGGCTATGCGGATCGCAGGGATCTCTACAATCTCTATCATCTGCTGAATCACCTGAATCTGTTCGGAGCAGGGTATCTCTCCTCCGTGCGTGGGATTCTGGCGAGGTATACGTAAGGGGACCTGCTTTTCCGGGGAAACATCAACCTTCCCCGAAATACCGGAATCCGAGCATCGTAATATCGTCAAACTGCTCCGCTTCTCCCATAAAGTCATGAACCTTTTTCGTGACATGGGATAAGGTCTCTTCCATATCTGCGTTTCCAGCCTCGTTCAGCGCAACGTCCAGCCGTTCCAGTCCGAAGCCCTCCTCTTTGACATCAAAGGTTTCCGGTATACCGTCCGTGTAAACAAACAGACTGTCACCGGCCTCCAGCTTCAGCTCATATTCCTTCGGTCTGATATTTTCCATCAATCCCAGAATCGGGCAATGGGGATCCTTGACCATCTCATAGCGCCCATCCGCCTTCCGGACAAAGGGATACTCATGTCCGCCGTTGGCACATTTCATGATGCCCGTCTTCAGATCAATGATCCCGATCCACACCGTGACAAACATGTTCTTATCATTCCCCTCCCGCAGCGTGAGGTTCACCTTTTCGAGAATCTCCGCAGGGGGCAGACCACGCTCCGCTACGGATCGTATCACGGTCTTACTCCTCATCATAAACAGCGCTGCCGGAAATCCTTTTCCGGAAACATCCGCGATCAGGGTGACAAAGTGATCCGGATCCACAAAGAAGAAATCATAGAAATCCCCGGCAACCTCTTTTGCCGGCTTCATGGAAGCGAAAATCTCAAACTCCTTCCGATCCGGATAGGGGGGAAACTTCTGGGGCAGAAACTGCGCCTGGATGGTAGCCGCCAGCTCGAATTCCGTAGAGATCCGCTCTTTTTCCTTGATCTCACGGGTTCTGATCTCCTCGTACTCATCCAGCTCAGAACTCATGAAGGCAAAGGATTTCGATAAAAACCAGATCTCATAACTGCTTCGCAAGGGCTCCACTTCCTTGCTGTTCTTTCTGTTGGTAAAGAAGTGCTGCATATGACGCGAAATCTCATAGAACGGTCTGATAAAAACAAAGTCGATGGCGTGAATCAGCACCAGCAGCGTGATGAAGAAAAGGATGATCGCCGGCGCGATGGCTTTCAGAGATTTTATGACCGCTTCTGCCTGCTTCGTACCCACATCCACATCTGCACCCAGAATCGCCAACACATTGCCTTCGGCGTCCTTGTAGGGATAGAACCAGTCCAGATTGTGGCCGTACGCATTGTCTTCTTCGACATAGAGATCGGTATATCCTCCCTTCATGACGATGAGCTCCGGCTCGTTCAGGTGGCTTTCCTCCGTCCAGATGGAAGCACCCGGCCACCCCAGAGATTCCCGCACGATGGCGTCATCCTTATCCGAGCCTGCCACAACAACCACAAAGGATCGGGTCATTTCTTTTTCATCTATGGTCTCCACATACAGATTCTGCAGGGCAAAGGCGCTGCAGATCCAGCGAAGCTCCTGCCTCGTTTCCTGATACAGTTCGTTGTTTTCGGGATCGGAAAGCTCTTCCAGTCCCACATCATCCAATATATGTTCCGTCAGAAGAAACGCCTGCTTTACAGACTCATAACCCTCCCGGATAGCGCTTCGCACGCCGAGCCGGTAGATGACGGGACCGTAGATCAGCATCATGCAAAGAAGCAGGACGGCAAAAATCCGGATGACCAGTTCTTTCACCCGTGGCCGTTCGCCATAGAGGATACAGTTGGCAATGATCATCGCGATGACAGAAACCGAATAGGAAATAGCAAGCTCCGGGTTGTTCCCGAGGGTTAAGAAAATAAGAATACCCGCAATCGCCGGCAGAATGACAAAGATCTTGCGGAGTTTTCCGATCCGGGATCTGACAGTAACGACGATCAGCAGGAAGAGAGTGATGAGAATGTAAAAGGAGCCGACAGGGTAACCGAATGCTCTGTGGAAAGCGCCGTCAGCATCCACCTGAAACAGAAAAGGCACAAAGAGATTGATCAGGCACATCAAAAGCGCCGGGATCAACAGAATCCGCAGCAGAAGATCCAGAACCCGCTGCATTTTTTCTCCCGGCTTCAGAATCGTGCAGGCATATCTCCAGAACAGATAGAAGAGGAGATTTACGGATCCGTAGAAGCATATGGACACCACCGTGTTGAGTATCCTAAGCCCCGCCGATCCATCCAGCATCCACATCAGGGAATCAAACAAAAAGACCAGCACATTCACAAACAGGACGCGGAGCAAGGTGTGGTTGTCCCTGTTTTTGGAGCCGTCGGCGGTCAGACAGCCGTAATACAGCATGGAGCAGACCACCGTGCCGAGAATGTCCATGCTCAGGTTGAAAACATCGGAGACCTTTGCGGTATAGAACGGCTTATACAAACAGATCCCGAGAATGGCGGCCGACATCAGGCATATCACCACGAAGCCCGCTTTTTGAAAGCCTCTGTTCTGTTGCATGGATTTTTGTCGTGTCTGTTTTTCTTTCATGGTCAAACCCGGATCCTTTCCCCTTGTTGTTCCAGATGTACCAAAGCATCTTTTCTATACTTTTATATTCTTCCATAGACTTTGTCAATCCCACGGCTCATGTTATTGCAAAAAGCAATCAGGGGTATCGTTCTGTATGGGAAATATGATTGTGTTCCGGTATTTCGATTTTGGGTGGATCACGCAAGCAGTTCCTCCGGCTTGCAGCATAAGACTCTCGACAAAGCGACAACCTTTTCGGCAGATGCACGTTTTATGTCTTTATCCCCGATCTCATACTGTTGCAACGTACGAAGGTTTACCCCGGCAAGCTCAGCCAGCTCCCGTTGAGACAGCCCAAGTCCTTTGCGATAAGCCTGCAGTCTGGATATCATCCTTCTTTTTCGGATCAGCTCTGAGATCGACGCCAATGCTTTTTCCTCGGATGCGGTATGAAGAGCCGGATACAATCTTGTCAGATCGGAAATCCGAAGATCTTGCGCGATCGTTGAGAAATGCTCCATCGTCATCCATTGATAATAGGCAAGCATATAACCGCTCCAATAATATGCTTCTGTATCATATCTGACCAGTGCTTCCCTCTCGTCTGCTTGAAAGCCGCATCTCTCCGCTGCCCTTTGAAACAGTTCTGTCCCGGACATCCCGGACAACACACGCGGATCTCCATTTTCCCAAGCGGATGCATATCCACTGATCACAAGAAAGGAAACACAGACATCCGGCTCAACTGCAGCTGCTTCATAGCCGAATTCCATATATTCCCCCATATTCCGCATTGCGTCAGATAGGTAGCACTCCGGAAAAGCCTGCATCATCTGCCTTCTCCTTTCATGATGTCATTGATATATCTTCCATGCTTGTCTACGTCCTCCAGCAACTGCATATATCGATCTCTTGCAGAGCGGTCTCTTGCAATCCTTCTGGGATAATAAGTCATCCCGTCCGCCGGCTCGACGCTATCATAATGCAGAGCCTGAAAAGCGCGCTCATTTTTTATCATATACTGTAGTCCGAGATCCCCAAGACTAAGCACCGTGCTTAGCTGATCGATCGTGATGGTATTGCTGAGAAATGCCCGGGCAAATGAAAAATAGGAGTCATCTGCCCTATAACCAACGATCACATCTGCTTTTTTCGTATCGGGTAGATACTGTCTGATCAGAAACTCTCTGGCACGTTTTTCCAGAGGACTGGATAAACGCACATTCCTGTTTTTCAAAAGAAGCGCCATCCAGGAAAGCACACTGTACTCCGGCATTGTAAGATCCATGATCCTCATGCCTCGCTCGTTGAAGGAATAACTGTTTACAAAGCCGCCTCTTTCATCCAACGCGGCCCATTCCATCGCAAGCTCGATGTCTTCCGTGCAGTAGAAACCCTGACCATAGTCATTATCTATCCTGCCTTGGCCATATACAGGCTTTTTTATGATCTTTTCCGAGCCATGAAATAGTTTCTTCATATGTCCGCCTGAAAATCCTGTCTCTTGCACGATCAAAAAACTACGTCTACAGAAGTATATCTAAACTATACTTCCACAGACGTAGTTTGTCAACAGCTGAAATAACATACCGAATATCTCAGAAAAACTGCCGAATAGCGAGAAAGGGTAGTTTTTTTGGGGCTTTTCATGTATGATTTTCGCATGAAACAACCACTTAGACACTAGGAACGACCGAATACGCAAAATCATTGCCGGCGTAAACCGCCGAATCGTATAATAAGGCAAAGAAACACAAAAACAATTCTTTCACAAAGGAGGATACGAAAATGGCTGAGAATATGAAAGTAGAAGACGAAGTAATGACGAATGCGGTCGGAGGTACCGAAGGAGCGACAGTGCAACTCTTCAAAGTAGGAGAAAGGGTGGTGTATATCTCTACTGCTCAGGTCGGAAGGATCAGGGAAGTCTATCCAAATGAAAAGGATCTCTCAAATTCAAGGTATACGGTGGTATTTCAAGATGAAGTCATGCGCAACGTGAAACACACCTGGCTGAGAAGAACGAATCCGGTCTGATACATTCGGTATATGTAAAGTTTGATGAGGATTCCAGCGGGGAAAAGCATAAATACCGGATCGACGGTATCTGGGATGATGATATCCTGCTTCCTGAAAGACGATTGGCGCTGATGTATAACAAATCCTTTTCTGAATTTTGTTGTCCACGGTGGAGTGTAAAAAAAAGAATAAAAACCATAAGAGGCGGAGCACAGCGCACCGCCCTCTTTTGTTATCCGGATTCTGATAGTTGCGAGTTTATAAAAATTTTAGGATTTGTTCGATTGCATGTTCGGGTGCAACGGGTATAGACTACAAATATCTTCTTATGAACGTTTCGGCGGTTCCGCCGGGATTTTCCCAGGATGAAACAGAAATTGAAAAAGGGTAGTATTCATGCTATCTTAGAGTGGAGGAATGGAGTGACAAGAAAGCATTGGCACCCGGCATTCTGTGGTGCAACCGAGTGGGAGCTGAAGGATAACAAAAACGATCTGCTCTTTGAACCGGAGCACCTGCTGAATAAGGAACCAATCCGGACGGATCTTCTGATCATCAAGAAGAATCCGGAAGCAAAGATCAAAAACGAGATTGGCCGGATTTTCAGGCAGAACAATATCATTGAGTATAAAGGAGCCGGAGACGGATTATCCATAGACACGTTCTTCAAAACGATGGGATATGCCTGTGTTTATAAAGGACTCGGAAAGCATGTCAACGAGATTCCGGCAGAAGAACTGACCGTAACAATAATCCGGGAAGCATATCCGAAGAAACTGTTCAAACTCTTTCCGGAGATGGGAATCACCATCGCAAGAAAGTATCCGGGCATCTATTATCTGGGCGGAAAGATCATGTTTTCTACACAGATCATCGTAACCCGGGAGTTGGACGGCAAGAAACACGCCAGTCTGAAAATTTTATCGAATAAAGCAACGGAAGAGGATGTACGTCGGTTTCTGCAGGAAGCGAACCTTGCGAAAGAGCCGGAGGATCTGCAAAACATTAGTGCTGTATTGCAGCTCAGTGTATCCGCAAATCAGAATTTGTACGAGGCAGTGAGGAGGGATCAAAGTATGTGTTGTGAAGCGTTAAGAGAACTCATGAAAGACGAAATTGAGGAAGCAGCGAAGAACGCAGCGGAGAAAGCAACAGAGACTGCGACAGAAAGTATAAGTGTAAAACACATCAGGGAATTAATGCGTAATCTGAAGATGACAGCGGAGCAGGCGATGCAGGCGCTGGGCATCGCTGAGCAGGACAGAGCGAAATATGCGGTAAAGCTATAAAAATGATAGACCAGATGACACGACTTACCACTTAGACATCAAAAACGACCGAATACGCAAAAATCATGCCAGATTTGATCGCACCAACGTATAATAAGGCAAGAAACAAAAAAACAATCGCAACCGAGAAGGAGGAAACGACAATGGCTGAGAAAAAAGAACACGGCAATTGATGATGAGATGATGGCAAACGCATCCGGTGGAGCAGAAGGAGCATCAGAGCCCAAGTTTTCTGTAGGCGAAACCGTAATGGATGGAAGAAAGCAGCTGATCACATAATGCAAACAAGTATTGGTAGGAGGAAAGCAACGTGGCAGAGGAAAAGATGACCAGAGAAGAACGAAGAGCAAAAATGAACGCCATGATTTCCGATGCGGAAATGGCGATGGCAACCGGTGGTGTGGAAGGAGATCAGCCTGAACCGAAATTCAAGGTTGGTGATCGTTTCAAAGATGATACTAATCATATTTTCGATGGCTATGTTACCGGGATATATGAATATTACCCGCAATGGCATGAATGGATATATCAGGTTCATATACTTGATAAAGACGGCTGGTTTGATGACCTTTATGAGGAATCCAACATGGAGCCATATTGATATGACGATCCGCTCATTAGGAAGTGATGCTCAGGATACCCCCGCCACTGGCGGGGGTATTTACCACTTAGACATCAAAAACGACCGAATGCGCAAAGATTGTGTCAGATCGGATGGCGGAAACGTATAATAAGGCAAAGAACAACAAACACCTAAATTCATTCAAAGGAGGAAATCAAAATGGAAGATAACAAGAACATGAAAATGAATGATGAGATGATGGCAAACGCAGCCGGTGGTGATGATCAGGATAGGGTACGTACTGAACCCGGAACCGTAATAGGCGTATATGACGAGTCTTAAAGCAAATTCATAGTAAGGCGTGATCAGGGTCCTGAAGCGATTGCTTCATACCATAAGATAGGACCATTGCTCGACCCTGGAACCAGAGTCATGATTGCTCTTGTTGGTATGGGAAAGTGGGATATTATTGAAGTTATCTGATCAAAAACATGAAAGAGGAATAAAATGAATAAAAAAATAATTTATACTCTTATGATAGCAGCCTGCTCTGCAGCTCTTCTTTTCGGGTGTGGAGAGGCTCAGAATACTACAACTGAATCAAATCCGGCAGAGACAGTTAAGGAACCTGCCGCTGCTGAGACAACTGAAGAAGCAAAGACAGAAGCATTAGCCGAAACGTCGGAAGCTATGGAAGAGGTCAGGGAAGATCCTTCTGAGGAAGAAACCGTTGATCTTCAGGAAACATCTACGGAAGTTCAGGCTTTGGATGACTCTACTGATTATTCTTTCCTTATGTCAGAGGAGTACCAGAAAATGGCGCAGGCAATGATTGATGAGAAGGTTGCCAATACAAAACTCACACTGGATAAAAAGGATTCCTCCGATGATGTTAATTCTTTAGAGGATGGTCACTTCATTACAAAGGATAATGTCCAGTGCCGGGAAGTAAAGATCACTTGTGGAGACGGCGTTAATGGGGAAATGATGTATTGGTTCGGAATTTATCTCTACAATGAAACAGGTGAGCCAAAGGATTTTGATCCCACAAAGTTTATGATTGAAACAAAGAGCGGTCAGTTGGTTTATCCGTGCCTTATGAATGATGATCTCATAACCGTAAAGAGCGATACCCAGACAAATCAATCTTTTACTCTCGTGGATACAAAGGACCTTGCTCCTGATGAAGAGGCGACTATTTACTACGATGGAGTACTCATAAGCACTGTCAAAGTATCAAAGAATTAATGCGCAACACGAAAATCATGCCAGATCGGATGGCAGGAACGTATCATAAGGCAAGAAACAAAAAACAACCACAATCGAAAAGGGAGGAAACGACAATGGCAGAGAACAAGAATATGAAAGTTGATGATGAGATCATGAAAAACGCAACCGGTGGCACGGCAGGTGAGCAACCATTTGCATTTGCAGTCGGAGACAAGGTAACCCTCAAGTACTACGATCAGATCGGTACCATCACTGAAGCCTATCGTCGCCAGTATGGAGACTTTTTTTACAACATGTACGCAATCCACTGGCACAAAGATCCGTACAATGAGGAACATGATCAAAGAGATGTTCTGGAAGAGAATCTGAAAAAAGCATGATCTTTCAAAGAAGGAGGAAACGGCTATGGCAGAGAACAAGAATATGAAAGTCGATGATGAGATCATGAAGAATGCCGCCGGCGGAACAGATGAAAGTGCACCGGAACCCAGATTTCATGTTGGTGATCGGGTGATTGTCAGAGGACAAGAGGATCATGATTCAGTCATTAAACAAGTGCATTACACGGGAAGTGTTGGTGCGAATGCATGGCAGTATTTAGTCCACATGGTTCATCATTCAACGGGACTCATTGCCGATGCTTATATATTTGAATCTAATCTTTCCCCCTACGGCTCGCCTGATCAATAAAAGGTAAGAGAGATACATAATTCATCAAAGTATTTTTAGGATAATCAAACTTGTTGAGGGTTTGCCAAGCCTTTTGAGGGGCAAACATGAGGGTTTGGCCTTTAAACAGACAGACTTGTTGAGGGTTGAACTTGAGGGGCAATGTTTGATGAACAAAATTCAAGGGGCAGGTCACAAGACCTTGCCCCTTTATCCGTATTCTATCAATACGTCAATTATTCAAGCCCGTCATAGAAATCTGCTTCGATTTCTTCCCTGTGGTCAAGGATGTATCCAATCTTTAGTGCCTCCAGTTCATACAGAACAGCTTCCAACGTACCGGTATTATACTTGTGAGACTGTGCCTTCAGGCGGTTTTTGACCGGGTTAAAACACTCCATTCCGTTCAGAACCGGTTCAGAACGTGCCGCATAAAGAAACCTGTTCCGGAAATGCTCAAAATTGCGAAAACCTCTGCCATTTCGCTTCAGATCCTTCACCTTACGGTTGATTGATTCGATCGGCCCGTTTGAAAGACGACTCTTATATGCGCCGGACTTGCCCAGCTTTTCAACCATCACGAATGAGTTGATGATCGGTTCTTTGTAGGTTAAAAGAAGACGGCTGAAATTCTCAAATATGGGCTGTCCGCAGGCTTGATATGTTCCGATAACGGTATCGATCTCTTTGGCGGCGTTTACAGGGTTTCCGGCATTTCTCGTATTGAATGATATGTAAAGCTCCTTTAGGTCACGCAGCTCTTTTAGATTTGGATCGAGGCGAAACAGAAAGTCTTCGTAATCATAGGTATTCATCAGGCAATGCATATGTTTATCCATCAATGGACTGTTGCGATATCTGATTTTGTCTTGGTTTGTAAGGATAAGCCAACGGTATTTCTGGAGCATGTAGACCTCGTTGCTTTTCGGAAGATGAACAATTCTGCCAAGCTCTTCTGATCTCTTAGCTTCCAGCTCGGCATCGCGTTTCTTGTACTTTTTAAGCAGTTCCCTTAAATACTTATCCAGTTCATGCAGGATCCATTGGATTACATGGAACGCATCGACTACCGACACCGCATTTGGGAAGTATTTCTCCACAAACTTGATGTACGGATTATACATGTCAGAGATCAGGTACTTTACGGAATTTCGTTCCCCTGGCGGAATACTCACAAAGTACGGCTCTGTCAGATTGCTTCTCCTGCTCTGCAACAGGTCTATCGGGTCTCCGGTAATAAAATCCTGAATGATGAGTGCATATTGACAGTTGATATCCATATCAATATGCACTTCGTCAACGGAAACAGCCTCTGTAAGCGGCAACCTGTCGAGCCTGACGTAACGATTGAATACCTCGTGCGCGTAGGTGTCGGAAACATGGAATTTTTCGGCGATGGATGCTGTGCTCATGGTCAGATCTCGATATGCGAGAACAATAAGCATGTCCGTGGCGTTTGTGGTACGCCTATTCTTGCTGACAAAGCGGAAAACTTCCGCCGTGTTATAGCCACAACTTGGGTTTGAGCATTTCCAACGACGCTGCTTCAGGATCAGAGACAGGGAATAGGTGTCCTGAAGTATCGGGTGATTGATCTTTCTGCTTTTGATACCCTTGGAATACATCCGATAGTTGCACAGGGGGCAGAAGTGAACAGTTGGTTTTGTTTCAATAACAACGTATTTCTGATGGTTCTCTTCAAAGATATCCGTGATACATAGCTCTTCATCTTCCAGGTCGAGAAGTGTCAGGACATCCGGAAGATCTTTCCAGTGTTGATAATCATACATAAGAAGTCCTTTCTGTGATGACTATATTGCTGCAAAATGCGGATATTGCAAGCACCGAGGGAAGAGAAAATATACAGAAATGCGCCATGATTTGTTAAGATTGCACATTGACGAAAGGCAGAGCATGCCTTATGATGTGATTAGGTGGAGGATGTCGGTGCTTGCGACATCAGCCTGCGCCAGCGGAACCCCAATTCCACTGGTGCTTTTCTTTTTATGATAATGTATGAACAGGCATCTATCCACAGCGCAGTGAAATTTCGTATACCAGCATAAAATGTATGACAGTCTGCCATATTTCTTGGAGCAATCATGTATAAAACGATAACAAAGCTTACGGATGAGCAGCAGAACGGCCTAATATCTGACTTCCTGAAAAATCTTGGGAAAAGACTTGCTTTGAAAAGGACGCAGCGGAGTTTAACTCAGAAGGATATGGCTCATTGCCTGAGCATTGACCAAAGCACTTTAAGTAAATATGAAACCGGTGATAGAGATATGCAGGTATCCATGCTGCCGCTTTACAGTACATATTGCAATTTTCCACTATACGAGCTGTTTCCAAGGGATGAATCCAAAGCGATCCTTGACACCTTTGCCAAGGCAGTCTCTATTACAGTGGATCGGAAGAAGCGCCAAGAGGAGAAACACGAGAAAAAAGAAATCAAATCGGAAGCTCTTAGAAAGCGTGGGCGTGAGAAGATCCTGAAAGGGCAACTCTTTGAAATAGATGGGCAGGAAGTATTTGAACCGGTCCCGCCAAAGAGATCAAAGTCATTACGTGATCGATATAAGGATGCGGAAATGCATACAGAATATGCCCCGTATTCGCAGACAGAGTTTTGCAATTATGTAACGGAACAGAAGGAAGGGCTTGTGGATTCTGTCGTTTCAGCAGGGCAGCTATTAAATCAGATTGAGGATCTTCCGAATAAAGAGACCCTGAAAAGCGCGATAGCGGACTACATCGTGGACGAGCTGGTTATTAACCAAGTGGCTCGGAAAAGCCCTGATGAGATGAGCCGCAGGGTCTATGCGTATTATAGAATGCTTTATCAAGACTATCAGAACGAAAAAGATGAGGAGAATTGAGCATATAACGTTGAACATATTTATAAATATGCTATGATTTATATATGGATTCATTTGACCAAATTAAATATCAAAACCAATACAATAAGAATAAATACGATCGTATTACGATCATGGTTCCAAAAGGAAATAAAATTATCTTGCAAGAATATGCAAAGCAGTCAAATCTGAGTCTTAATGCATATATCAATAAATTATTGGCAGAAAAAATGAAGTGAGAGGCACACTATGCTCCAGCGTATATTTTACAATACAGGTTTATACGAGGCGGATGCGTTTCAAAAAAAAGATCGTGGACAGTTTTTTACTTCTATGAACACTGTTATTAAAATGGCAAATCACGTTATTCCGTCAGACGGAATATCGATATTAGATCCGGGAGCAGGTAACGGAAGTCTTGGGGCTGCCGTTGTAATGAAATGCGTTGAAGCCGGTGTGCGTTCTTTATCCTTAACTTATATCGAGGATGACCAAAATGTATTGCCGTTACTTAGACAAAGTATGGATCTTGTCCGTAATTACTGCGAGAGTCGTGATGTGCAAGTTGATGTACGCCTGAAAACAGAGAATTTCATTTTGTCAGATTTTGCTGACTATTATGATGTCGTTATAGCAAATCCTCCTTATAAGAAAATACGTAAGAATTCCTCAGAAGCCAAAAAGATGGCATCGCTTATACATGGACAACCGAACCTTTATGCATTATTCATGGCAAAAGCAATTTCTTTGCTGCATGAAGACGGACAATATGTTTTTATTACGCCTAGATCTTGGACATCCGGCGCATACTTTTCAAAGATAAGAGAGTATCTAATCAATCATTTGTGTATACAAAACATTCATCTATTTTCAGATAGAGATCGTTCATTTACAGGTGAAAATGTATTGCAGGAAACTATGATACTACAAGGGCGAAAATCAGGGGTGCAACAGGCCGAGATACAGATTTCGACAAGTTCTGACGACACATTTTCTGATGTTGATTCTTTCTATGCACCATCACAGGCAATGATACGAAGTGATGGGATTTTGTTGATTCCTCTTTCAGTTGAAGAAACTGAGCTAATAGACGAAATGACGGCAATACAGGACACATTTTTTAGTTTGGGATACATCTTTAAAACCGGTCCTGTGGTTGAATTTCGAAACAAAAACGCCATCTTTTCAGATAGTGGTGAAGGATTGATCCCCATGTACCGTTCTGCGAACATATCAAACCACGGGTTTGTATTTCCAGCCGCAACGACAAAGCCGCAGTATATTTCTGAATCTGCAACTGCGCTATTATTAGACAATGAAAATACGGTATTGGTTAGAAGGCTCTCTGCAAAAGAAGAAAGGAGACGGCTGCAGTCTTGTATCTATCGTCATACCGGGAACAACCGATATATTTCTGTCGAAAACCATGTTAATTATGCAGCAAAAATCGATGGAACCCCTCTTTCGGAAGAAGAAACTGAATGGATACAGTCCATTTTATCTTCAGAACGATATGATAAGTATTTCAGAATTATTAACGGGAATACCCAAGTAAATGCGTCGGAACTAAATAATCTACCAGTAAGGAGAATGGCATGAGAACCAATATTGATCATTATGAATACGACGTTTTAAATGACGCTCAGTCAATTTTAATCGAAATAGGCATGCCAAAGCCTCTGCGTAATCCTAGATGCGTAATGGCTTTAGCTGCATATGCGGGAATGGCTGATACCGCGAGATGGAGAAACGCTTCAGAAGAATATCGCTCTACCCATGACGTAATTTGTTTCATCAACGCTAATTTTCCTAATAAAGCCGGTTTAGATGGGTCAGGATATTCCGAGAACAGCAGGGAAACGTTTCGAAAAAGCACGATTAAGCCGTGGATAACGGCCGGAATAATGGAGCAAAAGCCCGGCCTTGCTCCAAACGACAAGGATAACAGTTATCGGCTTACTGCTGTGTTTACTGCTTTGATACGCAATTTTGGCAGTACACGTTGGGAGGAAGAACTGCAGCACTTTAAAGAAACACATGAATCATATCAAGATCTGTTAAGGCAAACGAGAAACATCGAGCGAGGTTATCCGGTTAATTATAACGGACTGGAATTCAGACTTGGAAGGTCGAAACACAATCAATTACAGATTGCTGTCTTGAACGAGTTTGTCAGTCGTTTCGCACCTGGAGCAAATTTGCTTTACATTGGCGACACATCTGACAGATCCGTTGTCAGAAAAGATGAAGAGCTTACTATGCTTGGGATTAATGTCCTTTCGGTATCCACGCGCCTTCCAGATATTATACTTTATGATGAAAGCAAGGATAGGGTACTTTTCATTGAAGCGTATAGTAGTACAGGAGAATTCACAATGGATCGGGTTTTGGAGATGAGAAGTTATTGCCATTGCCCGGAAGAAAGAGAACTCGCCTTTATAACAGCCTTTGAGACGACAAAGAAAATGTTAAGTGTCTTTTCAAAGATATCGTGGGACACAGATATCTGGGTGGCAGAAGACCCAACCCATATTACCCATAAAAACGGAGATCGGTTTATGGGACGAAAAGATGGTGATTGGTGGGACCAATCATAGAATGGTATTTGCAAGGAAGAGCGTGACCGATCGGTTGCGCTCTTCCTTTTCATATGATCATATATTACTGCCCCTCAGACCAGACCCTCAAGTACAATCCTCAAGAATATAGCCCCTCAACAACTTTGAATATCCTATTTTTAAGAGGCGGAACACTATGCCTGCTCCGCCTCTTATCAGTTGCCCTGATGGTTTCAGTTCATACCCGAATGTTTTTTCATTTTCCCTTTCCGTGTGCCATATAGTGTCTCCTCAATATAATTCTCCCTCTTTAAACACCATTGTTTTGTTATAGTGAGAAGTATATATCACGCAGTCACACGCGTAACAGTAGTCTCCACAATTGTTATCATACCAGACAGCCAATACTGTAGCAAACTGTACGGGCTCGGGTGGACTCATCGGATTAACGCGATCCCCAACACGATAACGAGATCCCCTTTCAGCTCCTTCTCCACCTGTAGCATTTTTCATCATTTCATCATCGAGTTTCATATTTTTGTTCTCTGCCATTGTCGTTTCCTCCCTTTCGATTGTAGTTGTTTTTTTGTTTCTTGCCTTATGATACGTTCCTGCCATCCGATCTGGCATGATTTTTGCGTATTCGGTCGTTTTTGATGTCTAAGTGGTAAGTCGTGTCAACTTGTCTATCGTTTTTATAGCTTCACCGCATATTTTGCGCGATCCTGCTCGGCGATACCCAGCGCCTGCATCGCCTGCTCCGCTGTCAACTTCAGATTACGCATTAATTCCCGGATATCCGTCATCCTTACATTCTCTGTTGCTTGCTTCGCTGCATTCTTCGCTGCTTCCTCAATTTCGTCTTTCATGAGTTCTCTCAACGCTTCACAACACATACTTGGATCCCTCCTCACTGTCTCGTACAAATTCTGATTTGCGGATACGCTGACCTGCAACACAGCACCGATGCTTTGCAGGTCTTCCGGCTCTTTCGCAAGGCTTGCTTCCTGCAGGAACCGGCGTACATCCTCTTCCTTTGCCCTATTTGATAATATCTTCAGACTGGCGTGTTTCTTGCCGTCCAACTTCCGGGTTACGATGATCTGTGTGCGAAACATGATCTTTCCGCCCAGATAATAAATCCCCGGATTCTTCTTGATGATCAGAAGATCCGTCCGGATCGGTTCCTTATTCAGCAGGTGCTCCGGTTCAAAAAGCAGATCGTTTTTGTTATCCTTCAGCTCCTACTCGGTTGCACCACAGAATGCCGGGTGCCAATGCTTTCTTGTCACTCCATTCCTCCACTCTAAGATAGCATGAATACTACCCTTTTTCAATTTCTGTTTCATCCTGGGAAAATCCCGGCGGAACCGCCGAAACATTCATAAGAAGATATTTGCAGTCTATACCCGTTGCACCCGAACATGCAATCGAACAAATCCTAAAAGTTTTAGGCTCTTCAGGAGTGATGGTGGGTGAAAATCACCCACAACCCCAGTATTTATGCTGATCATGCGACATTTGGTTTTC
This sequence comes from Lachnospiraceae bacterium, assembly GCA_045661345.1. Classification (GTDB taxonomy): domain Bacteria; phylum Bacillota; class Clostridia; order Lachnospirales; family Lachnospiraceae; genus RUG12461. Next base: position 76 of record JAZRFM010000012.1, on the reverse strand, counting down.
GATTAGGAAGTGGAACCCTTAAATCCGAGCAAACGAGATATACCATATCCAGCATATTATGTATGTTCCGAAATCC
>JAZRFM010000011.1:0-25496 GCA_045661345.1 Lachnospiraceae bacterium | reverse complement strand
TCCTTCTGTCTGAGACTTTACGAATTTCTCAAATTCGTCTACTGATGCCTCACAACCTTGTTCCTTGAGGAAATCAGCGAAGGCTTCCTTATCCTTGATCTCCGATATAGCCTTCTTCAGTTCCTCGGATGAGTTGATCTCATTGTACAGTTCCTCAATCGTCTTCATAACACTTATCGTTCCTTTCCGCCCTCAGGCTTTTTGTTTTATATCTGTTAAGATGCAGTTTCCCGGAAAAGGGATAAAACTTTTTTAAGATGCAAATATTGAAAACAAGGATAGTATTTTCAATAGTTCTATAAACATCATAATCTTTCTCAGCATACAGCAAAGTCCGGCTATTCCATCACACACATTCAAACAGAAAAACACATTATATGTCTGATCCCTGATTAAAGTTCTTCTTGATCGTAAGAATATTCTTCCCGTCCTTATATTCGTAATTCACGGCATCCATACTCTTCTTGACGATAAGGATGCCCATGCCTCCGATCTCACGATCCTCTATGGACTGCGTTGTATCCGGATCACCCTTTGCAAGAGGATCATAGGGCTTTCCGCCATCCACAAATGTAATCTCTACCGACAACGGTTCCTCTATCACTTCCACCTTCACAGTTGCATATCCGGTTTCAGGATTGTACGCATAGTGGGCAATATTTGCGAACAGCTCATCCACCGCCACATCAACCGCCATCTGCTCTTTCATTCCGCATCCATATTCTTCAAGCATTTCATCGACAAACTCGATTGCCTTATCTACATTTTCCGGTGTTGCCTCTAAAGTAAGTTCTTTCATACACTGATCTTTTTTTTCATCCATTTTTTAGCTCCTTGTCATGAATTTGATACACTGTGCCCACAGGGATAATACTTTTTTATGATTCTCCTAAATATCTTACGCACAGCATGGTGATATCATCCGACTGCTCGGCTCCTTTTATGAAACTGTCTATGTCTGCCGTGACCAATTCACATACCGCTCCTGCAATTCCGTTTTCTCCTGACGGTTCAGGATAGGTTTCTCCAAATGAAAGCAGCTTTTGAAGCCTGTCATCACCATACTGCTCCTCATCGGCATCCATCGCCTCTGTCACGCCATCCGTGTATAGATAGAGGATATCTCCCTTTTCCAGCTTGACGATCTGATCCTTATAGACCAACCCCTCCATGCCTGCCAGCATAAGACCGGGCTTTAATATGACATATTCCGCTTTACCGTTCCTGATCAACACAGGCGGATTATGTCCTGCATTTGCCACATGTACTTCTCCGGTCATTAAATCAAGGTATCCCATCCATGCCGTGATGAAAAGTTCCGCATCATTTCCCTCGCACAACTTTTCATTCGCAACAGAAAACACCTCTGCCGGGGGCATTCCACTCTCCGCAAGGCTTTTAATGATCGCTTTTCCCGTCATCATAAACATTGCTCCGGGTATGCTCTTACCTGATACATCCGCAATCAGAAAGCCGAGCGTATCCTTCCCTATCATATAGAAATCATAGAAGTCACCACCCACTTCCTTCGCTGCCTGCATACTCGCAAACAGTTCAAAACGATGCTGATCCGGGAACGGAGGAAATCTGTTAGGAAGAACAGAAGTCTGTATCGCCTTTGCTATTTCAAGATCCTCATCAATTCTGGCTGCTGCTTGTGCAATGTATTCTTTCAGCTTATCTACCGTTGCATTAATATCAGTTGAAAGAGCATCAAACTCATAAGTGTCCCGCACGTCTATTTTTTCATCAAGATTTCCTTCCGTAATCCGGGCAAGAGAAGTGTTTACAGACGAAAGCTTCATGACAATATTGAGCTTTATCAGCAGATAAAGCACGGTAAAAAGTACCGTAAACACTATGACCTCTATCAGAATGATGTAAACGATAGTATCGTTCGCCTGTGACAACGCCTCATCTGATGGATACAGGGACAAAATGAAGCAGCCATACTGCTTGTGCAGGCAGTAGAAATAGTTAGTATCCCAGAAATCTCTCCTTCCAAACATGAAGCCGACATCCAGCTCCACCGATCTGCCGTCATCATTGATTTCATACTTTTCATAGTTTATGTCCTGACCATCCCCCTTGTCATATTTTTCGAGAATGTCGGTATATGTAAATGGCTTTCCATAAAAGTCGCTTATATAGGTCTCAACGTTATAATCCCCGCCGATTACAAGCTGGAATCCACCTATACCAACGCTTCGGCTGTTAATAATCTGCACTGCCCCGGATGCGGCTGCCTCATGGTATATCTCCGTATCTATGGCGCAAACCAGCATCACATCAGGATCGCTCCAATTTATGATGGCAGCATAGTAGACTTCCTTTTTTCCGTCCAGTGTTTTTACGGGGTAAGGCGTAATCTTATAGTCTTCAACATTATCCGGATATACATCCCGTCTTGAAACGATGATATCCATCGCATCGGCAACCCCGGGAATATCCCCTACATTCATCCCCATAAAATCGTCGTTGCCTGATACTATGATCGTGCCGTCTCTTTTTACCAAATAAGAATAATTAGTTCCAGCAAGCTTTTTCTTAAGTGCCTCTTTTCCGTCTTTTATATAAATGTCAAGAAGCGGCTTACAGGAGGACTCGTAAATCGAAGAATCCGCCTTGACCCTGACATCCATGGCAAGTGCCATATTGTTATAACGCAAAAGTTCTCTGGCTTTTTCCTTTGCACTAAATAACTGCAGCGCGTAGGATACTGAAGCTGTTATGACAAAAGAGATAATAACCACAAGAAACAGCCTTATTGCAATAAATGCGGATAATCTTTTTTTCTTCCTGTACATATCAAATTCTCCATCATATGGCCTCTATGTCCATCACATCCACCATACCCGTAAATACAAACACATCCATGACCGCAGGCGTAACCTTGATGATCTTCATGCTTCCCTGCTTCTTCATGACCTTTGCAGCAGACAAAAGCACACGAAGTCCGGAGGATGCCATATAATCAAGTTTTTCAAAATCAAACACCAGCTCCGTAACCCCGCCAATATTATCCTTTACTGCCTTTTCCAGTTCCCCGGCTGATGTGGTTCCAAGTTTCCCCTCTACAGCCACCGTAAGTTTTGATCCGTCAAGATTTGTTGTAACTATCAATTCTTTACCTCCTTCTATACATCCACTCTTTGTCTTTCCACAAGCTCCGCAAAGAACCCGTTCTTTGCAATCAGTTCATCATAAGTTCCATCCTCTGTAATATGCCCCTTATCCAGCACTACAATCCGGTCGCACTGTTTGATCGTCGAAAGCCTGTGCGCTATCACGATACGGGTACATTTCAACTTTTCAAGCGATTGTGACACGATTTTCTGAGTGATATTGTCAAGTGCCGATGTCGCCTCATCAAACATCAGTATCCTCGGCTTAGGTGCAATGGCACGTGCTATAAGTAATCTCTGCATCTGACCGCCCGATATGCCTCCCTGTCCTTCTGATACAAGCGTGAACATCCCCATAGGCATATTCCTTATATCATCCGCAAAGCCTGCCATCTCAGCGGCCTCCCATGCTTCATCAAGCGTAAGCCTCGGATTATTTATCACGATGTTAGAATACAGATCTCCGGTAAATAGCTTTCCCGACTGCATAACAGAGCCGATCTTTCTTCTAAGCGATTTTAAGTCCATACGCTCTATGTCCTTGCCATCATAGAACACACCGCCACGCTGAGGCTTTTCAAAGCCTAACATAATACGCATGAGCGTTGATTTGCCGCATCCGGTCTTACCAACAATAGCCACATACTGTCCCGATCTTATTTTCAGCGACACTCCGTCAAGTACATTCGGCATATTTTCATTGTAAGTAAATGTCACATTGCTAAGCTCTATTCCACCCATTAGGCGTTCCACCACCTGCTTTTCTTCCGCAACCTCCGGTTCCGTCGAAAGGATAGGCGAAGCCATCTCTAAAATCGGCTCAATCTGTGCGGCAGTAAGTGCAACACCCGCAAGCGTGGTAAATGCACCACTTACCATACCGTAAGCCACATTAAAAGCATAGTATTCGGAAACAGACACACCGCTCTTTGCCGCCGAATAATAAATCGCGATCGTACCGGCAAGAGTTATCACCATAGTAAGAGCTGTATTAACCTTCAAAAAGGTCGGTGGATCATAAAGGAACTTTGCACTCTCGCTGTATGCCTTGCTCCATCTTGCAAATGCCCTCTTCTCGGCACCAGAAAGCTTGATCTTCTGGATGCCGGTAATCAAGGCATAGCTCATACCGCTCTCCTTAGATGCAAGATCCATCTGTTCCCTTGAAATCCTTACCTGAATGACGGCAGATAAGACCGAAATGACGAGTGTCGCAATGATCACCGCCATAGCCGGGGCAACAAGAGCAGGTGCATAGGAAAATATCTGTGAGATATAGGCAAGTGAGAACAGGGATGTAAGCCCAGTAGTAAATATCACCTGCAGAAGCCTCTCCACCAGCATGTCTATGTATCTTGCACGGTTAGCCAATTCACCGGAACCGTAATTCTTAAAAAAATCAGCCGGAAGCGACAGTATCCTCATCATGGATGCTGCCTGCACCGTAAGCCCCACCCGTGATGTCAGACGGGATACGAGCAACTCCTTTACCATCGTAAGCATCAGAGAACTTAATGACACACAGATAATAAATATTCCTATAGCTCCAAGTGCACGGACACTTCCGGATTCTATAACATCCGAAAAAAGCATTTCATTTAACTTCGGTGAAAGAAATCCAATCAGTGTCACCGCAAGTGAAGCCACCACAATCAATGCAATATCTGCCGCAGTAATGTTCTCTGCGATGTAGCGGAGCAGCCCGCCAATACCTATCTTCTTTGACGGGAACGGCTTATAAAATGCGATTGCTTCCTTATCAAGTATTTCTTCGTTTTTGCGATCCGCCTTCATTCGGTTTCCCGATTTAGGATCTATGATAAGATACCCTGACATTCCGGAGGGAATCAGTGCAACGATATCGCCTCCATCCTTCAATGTTCCTATCATCGGACCGGACGCATCCTTATACCATCCCTTCTCAAGAGATACATTCCTGCGCATAATACCATGCGGACGCATCAGGTACTCTAAGGTATCATTCATATCCGTGATACTGTCCGGTACTTCTCTGGGCTTTATATGATAAGCCCTTAATATCTCACCGATGGCATCTGTTGCCGCCTGTCTCTGGTCATTCATGGCAGCCGAAAGACGGCTTCCCATGATGATACCGGCAGCTCGTATGAATGAATCTTCAAATGCCTCATTATCTGCCCGTATCCTGTCTTTTATCTGTTCATCAAACCATCCCATCGTCGTCGCAATCTCCTTATCTTTTATTCGCTGGTCACGAGTTCCGTGTATGCTCCGCCAAGTGCCATCAGTTCCTCATGCGTACCCCGTTCCACCACCTTGCCGTGATCAAAGACAATGATCTCATCACAATCCCGGATCGTGGAAAGTCTGTGTGCGATTACGATACACGTGATATCGCGTGCCTTAACAGCGTTCACCACATCAAACTCCGTCTTTGCATCCAAAGCGCTCGTTGCTTCATCCATTACAATAATCGTCGGGTCCTGTGCAAGAACCCTTGCAATCTCAATACGCTGCCTCTGTCCGCCGGAGAAATCACGTCCGCCCTCTGAGAGCTTATATCTGTAACCGCCCTCTCTCATCATGATGTCATCGTGGATCTGTGCATCACGGGCAGCCATCATCACCTCATAATCCTCGATGGTGTTATCCCACATTTTGATATTGTTCTCTATCGTATCCTCAAAAAGAGTGATATCCTGATCAACGACAGCAACGGAGCCTGTGAACACGCTCCTGTTGATCTCATTGATGTGCTTTCCATCAAACAGTATTTCTCCCTCCCAAGGCTGATACAGTCCTGATATCAGCTTTGCGAGGGTGGATTTTCCACAGCCGGAGGAACCGACAAATGCCACACGGCTTCCGGTCTCAAGCCTCATACTGAAATTTTCTATAAGAGGCGGCGCAAGCCTTGAATAGCCAAATGTGACATTTTTTAGCTCCACTGTTCCGGAAAGCTTGTCGTAATCGGCATCCTCATCTATCTCTTCATCATTAAAATCTACATCCGTCGGATACTTCATTACATCCTCGACACGCTCCATCTCTGTTCGGAGTTCTTGAATCTGCTGTCCGCCATCGATCAGCTTCTGTGCAGGCTGCATGAAGGATGCAAGGAAGCCCTGGAACGCCATCACCATACCGACCGTAAAACGTCCTGTGATGCACAGATAAACTCCTAGGATAAGGACAATGTTATTCGCAAGTGCTGTAAGAACCGGTGGGATAAGACCGAGATAGCTGTCAATCCTCTTAAATCGTACATTCTGTGTGTTAACACTTGCCTGATAGCCCGACCACTTCTCAAAGTATCCGTTCTCTGCCCCGCTTGCCTTGATGGTCTCTATCATCTCGATACCCGAAACGGTGGCGGCAGCAAGTTTGCCTGAATCACGCATCATGACACGGGTAACATTTATCCTCTTATCCGATATGATACGGGATACCCATATCTGTCCTATCACAGAGATAACACCCACAAGCGTAAGCATCGGTGAATATCTGATCATAACGAACAGATAAAAGATCAGCATCAGTGTCTCCAAGACAAGAGGAGACAGGGTATTGACAAGTGTTCCGGCGATATTTGCATTTGATATCTGCCTCTGCTGTATATCCCCTGCCATTCTTTGGGAAAAGAACTTCATAGGCAGCCGGAGGATCTTCCACATATAGTTCATGTTCCCGACGATAGCCATCTTGCCGTCAATCTTAAAAGAGTAGATTGCTTTGATCCACGCCGCGATGACCTGAACGATTGCAAGCGCGGATATTCCAATGATAAAGGGGATGAGCCATCCCGCATCATTTCCGGTTAGGATTCGGTCTATGAACACACGGGAAAATCCCGACAGGATGATCGCACAAACCGAGCCTATAAAAGTGGTAACTGCCACAAATGTCACTGCTGCGGATGCACCTTTCAGTCTGCTCTTTGCAAACTCAATCATGCTCTTTGGCTTGCCGGATGGCTCAAAGCTCTCCGTGGGTTCAAACATCAGGCAGATGCCGGTATATCCCTCGTCGAACTGCTCATAAGTCATCACGACAGTTCCACGGGCAGGGTCATTCACATAGACCTTATCTCCCTTAAATCCGTCCAGCACAATAAAATGGTTGAATTCCCAATGAACAATCATCGGGAATCTGCCCACTTCCTTCAATCTTTCCGGATCGTAGCGGTATGCCTTGGCTCCTAAGCCATAGCTTCTTGCCGCTACCAATATATTCTTTGCATTCGAGCCGTCACGGGATACGCCGCAGTCCTCGCGAATCTGCTCCAACGGTATCCACTTACCGTAATAAGCAAGAATCATCGTAAGCGATGCCGCACCACATTCCAGAGCCTCCATCTGCATCACGACCGGGACCTTGACCACTCCCTTTGTGACAGGCTGTTTTACTATATTCTCTGCCATATCTTTCATTCCCTTTAGTTAATAATAAATGTGATCGGAGCGACCGTTTCCGTCGTTCCATCATCATTATGTATCGTTAGCTCTCCAAAGGTTCCCCAAACGATGGTTCCCACAAGCAGGATAACGATTGCCGCAAGCGTGATCCACACGCTCGGTGTCGTTACCCTGATGTAGTCATCCAGCTTTTCCGGGGAGGAAACCTTGTCTATGCTTTTTTGTCTAAAAATACTGTTGTTCATTCTAAGCCTCCCTTCCGGTCAACCCTAAAATAACTTTGGGGTTGACTCTCATTTGATCAAATAATGTCAGGGTCAAAAGGTGCTGCGCACCATTTCCGCATACAACATCTGGAAATTCAAGCAAGCTTGATTTCCCAATGTCGTATCCGGAAATCATCTTCGATGCTTTTGACCCTGACATCATTAAATGGATATGAATACTAAAGCCTGTGGACAATCATACTAAATATAGTTTCTGTTCAGAAATCACTTTTAGCTCCAAAGTCCAAGGAACCAATCCACTATTCCGCCGCCGGCAACTGCCTCAACCTCATCGTCTCCAATCTCGCCCTCTGTCCGGGACTTTTTCTGTGATTTCAAGAAATCAATAAACTCCTCCGCCGAGGCAGCACAGTCATGTTTTTTCAAAAATGCTCCAATTTCTGCAAGCTGTCCCTTGCGGATCGATATAAACTCCTTCTGAAGATCCTTAGATGCGTCAATCTCCTTGAATAATTCTTCTGCTGTTTTCATAAATAATACCTTTCCTTTCCGCCCGTAGGCTTTAGATATTCATATCTGTTTAATCAAATCTCATTTAATTCAGTTCGTTTTGGAGGGTTTCGGAGCCCTCGATCTCCTTGAAAAAATCTTCAACTGTTTTCATACTGTTAAACCTCCATTCTTTGAGCCCCTGTTGGTCTCCTGAATCCATACATAGGTGCTCCACCTGCTATCGCCTCTGCATTGTCATCAGTGATCCCCGAAATCCCAGTAACAAACATCATCGAGTTTTTCACTCTCACCTGATCTTGTACCTCTGAAACCACAATCAGGGCATATCACTCTCATTTGATAAAAAAATCCGGGATCAAAGTTTGCTACATACCATGACCCGCATTTCGGACAAGGATATTTCGTCTCTACACGACGTGCACCGCCAGCAGCAGCTTTTGCTTCATCGTCCGTTATCTCACCCTCTTCCGGTTTCAGCTCATAGCCGTACTCAGAAAGGATTTTGCTGATCTCTTCCTTATTGCCATCAAGTACTCTCAGCTTTTCATCGAGCTCAGCGTTTTTCTCCAATAATTCTTTCAATTCCTCCGTTGTGATAAGCTTCAACGTTTTTTTCTTTCTTCTGCTGTTTTCATAAACACAGTCCACCTTTCTTCAAAAACTGATTTCCATCACACTACTCCCTGCGGCTTATAAATGGGTCTGGGAGCGGGAATACTAGGACCCCCAGGCAAACCTCCGGCCACTGCTTCGACAACGCCATCTTCTATCTCGCCCTCTTTATGGGCTTTTGCGAATTCTGTAAACTCCTTTGCAGTTCCTTCACAGTCATGCTTACGCAAAAAATTCCCGATAGCTTCTTCATTCAATGTTTTTAATTCATCCTGCAATTCCTTTGAATCGGATATCTCCTTGTAAAAATCTTCAATTGATTTCATATAATCCCTCCTCGGCTAAACCTACACACTCTGTCCATTTTCATAATACTGGTTTTGGCGTAAGTGCTGGCAAAGGTCGAATATAGGTTCCTCCGACTATCGCCTCGGCATCATTATCCTCCAACTCACCCTCTTCCTGTGATTTAGCATATTCTGTGAACTCTTTTACGCTTGTATCACAGTCATGCTCTTTCAGAAACGTCTTCAGCATTTCATCCGAAGCTGCCTTCAGTTCGTCCTGAAGCTCCTTTGACTCTACTATTTCCTTGTAAAAATCTTCAATCGATTTCATGGTTGTTTTCCCTTCCTTTCTTCCATTATTCTTTTAGTTAATGTCCAAACATCGGGTATATCATTGCCACCCGCGGCCGCAGCCGCTTCATCATCAGTAACCTCGCCCTCGACGTTGTCCGGAAGTCTGATGCCTTCATTATCGACAAAAGCCAAAAACTCCTCTTCCGACTTGCAAGCTTTCCATTTTTCTTTCTGCTCGTTCGTAAGATTCTCCCAAATACTTTTTAATGCTTCCTTCATTTTTTCATTCATAATCTGATACCTTTCCTTCCGCCCTCAGGCTTTTTTGTTTTTATATCTGTTAAGATGCAGTTCCCAGAAAAAAGGATAATCACATTGCTATATATTTTTCACAAGCCTGTATTGTGACTTGGTATGACTCTTCCAGCACCATCCGTGCAAAGCGTATAAATCCGTCATATTCATATGGCTTCTGCCCGTAATAGGAACCAGCCGCTCTAATTACCTCTCTCATATACCGATAGCCATATATTTTCCCGAATAAGATGTCCATAGGAAGATATGGTGCCATGGATAGTCCTGCTTTCCTTAATAACATTTCCACAAGGGAAGATGAAAGCCTTCCGTTACCATCCTCCATAGGATGAATGCAGGCAAACTCCAAAAGAAATCGAAAAATATCGTCAAATGATTCATCACCCGGATAATTTAAGTGCGCATATCGTTTGCACAAATTCTCCATTTCCGCATAAGTTTTATCCGCTGGAACAGGAATGAAGAAAAACTCCCCTGAATCCACATATCCATTCCTTTCTCTAAAGCCTTTTCCTTCAAGATCTGTTCCCTTCGTCAGCGCATAATACACCAAAAGAACCGTATCGATATTCAGTTCAAGTTTCGGATTATCACGCACATAGCGATACACATTCATTTCATTCAAAATACGATGTTCACGAAAGATACTAAACAAGGTTGCTAAATGTGCACCTTTATAAAACTCATCAGGGAATCGCTCCTTTAATCTTTGGTCTAATTCTAAAAACTCTTCCATAGTTATTTAGTCAGTCATATTGCCCCGTACACCGCCTGCAGCTGCCTCCACTTCTTCATCCGAAAGCTCTCCGCTCTTTTCAAACTGCGCTGCAATCCTGTCTGCAAGTTCATCCGTCAGATCATACCCTTCCTTACGGCAGTAATCTTTCATTTCTTCTTTTGTCTTCAAGCCTTCCAGTACTTTCATAATCTCCGGTGTCAGGTCTCTCATTGTTATTTCTTTCATTAGTGAACTCCTTTCTGACTGATGGTCTTGTTTATTTTGTATGTTTGATATAGTAGGTCATGTCACTCATGCGGTCCCAATGCCCAGTAGCCTGTTTCGTACACTCACGATCCGTATATATTGCAATGTTCTCCGGATCATCAATCATAAATTCACATTGATTATTTGCCGGTATTTCTGCAGACACCTCTATCTCCTGCTCCGTGTCCGGGTCGGCGACAAATGTTACTGTCATCATATTCTCGGCTTTTCTCTCAAAAGCTACCCGCATGATCGAACAAGCAGCAGGCTCGGGAATATCATACTCCATAGTATGTATAGCTATCTGTTCCTGTTTGCCGTCCTTTTTTCTGAAAACATAATCAACTAATAATTCGTATGTTTCAGCATCCACGATGGTTTCCTGAGAATAAATCTGTCCTTTGTAATCTTCACCGATGTTATTGGCGGCATAATTTTCACTGGCGACTTCATCCATTTCCGAGATCAGATGAATCCTGCCATCCTGTGTATAGCAGTCCGTTAAGGTATCATGGTCGTAATCCATCCAGCCATCCTCTGTGGCATAAACATATTGATATAAGTCTGCTTCCGGGTCTGCCGATAAATTAAATGTATATGTCATAGCCGCATCGTCAGCATTCATCCGACCGCTTAGCTCGTACACCATCCGGTCTTTGGAAATCTCTGCAAGATCGTCACCTTCCAAATACTGGTAATCTGCGGTTATATAATAATAATTAACAGCATCATCAGTTTTCGGATAATCAACGTCAAATGAATAAGAAATTGACTTATGTTTTTTCAGCAATTCCTCTCTCGTGTTGGCAACATATATCTTATGGTTTATCTCCTTCATTTCTTTCATGCTCGGTGTCTCATGCTCCGGAATAGCATCCGTCACCTTGCTGTCCTGCGTCTTAGCATCTACCGTACTGATTGAAGTAATATGCGGATTCACGCCTTCATACCAATAAAGGAATCCCTCACAGTCAATCGTATCTCCAATGTTAAGTGCCTTTGCCGCTTTATATACATCCGTATCCGGTCCTGTAAGATTAGACCTTACAAGGAATGAATAGCTCTTGCCATCCTTTGAAACGTTGAAATAGACATCATCGCCATCCTTGCCTGTCCCGTCCCAATTATAAAGATATGGCACCTCATTTCCCTCCGTATCTTTTGATGCCTCAACCGTAAGCCCCTTAAATGAAACAAACATGTTCATCGAATGGATCAGTTCGTCCTTTCCAAGCAGCTCCGTCACATCCTTTGCTTCCGCAATATACGAACCATCTTCAATCTCATAAGTGGCATCGGTTATCTCTACCTCGCCTTTCCACTCCGACTTCTTTCCGGTAACCTTTATCTTTGTCCCCGGCACCAGCTTTTTTGCTTCATCCTCGGTGCAGGGCATCTCATATATAAAGTATCCGCCGTCCTTGTCCTGCGTATATAATGTTATCTTTCCGTCCCACCATGAATCGGCTCCCTGGATATAGGTCTCTACGGTAACATCAGAATCAATCTCAGCAGCAGCGTATTCCTCATATGTCATCACGCCTTCGCTTTTCTTATCAGTAGTTGTTTCTTTGCTACTACATGCAGTGATCAGGCAGACCATCATTACCAACATTGCTGCTATCGCATATACTTTTTTCATCATCGTTTTCCCTCTTTATGCAATCATTTTCTTTAATTGATTTAATGCTTTCTTATGCAGTACCTTCATATTCGGGTACGACATATTCATAGCTGTTGCTATTTCCTTCAGTGTCTTTCCTCCATAGTAGTGGAGGATGATAATATCCCTCAACCTTATATCAAGTTGTTCCAGAGCATCTGCCAGAACATCAAGCATTTCGGCATCTATCGTCTGCTGCTCTATATTGGTATCATCCGACAAGTCCTCCGGTATCTCAAACCTCTGTCTGCTGTTCCGGTAAAACAGAGCCACCGTCCGCTTCGTTATCATATAGATCCAGCTCGATACGGCTTTCGGTTCTCCGCTGAAATTATCCCTGCCCTTCATCACATTTAGGAAAACCTCACTGCACAGGTCATTCACATCCTCCGGATTCCCTACACGGCTCTTGATATATGAGCGAACCTTAAATTCATATTCTTGATATACCGTCTCCCAGTCTATTCCTGCCTCCGTCATATGCGATTCCCCCTGTCTGTTTTCGGATCGCTTACAATCGTGCCTGCGGCATTCAACAGACCGGCATCATCATCTGACAGTTCACCCTCGCCGGAAAAATCATATCTTCCAAGTGCATCCGACAACATGACGGACAGACGGCTGTTATTCTCGAAACGCTGATATTCAAATATGCTGCGTAATCTTTGCTCCATCATCAATTATCCCCTGTTCATGTTTTCCTTTGCCATTCTTTATCTTTTATCTGTTAAGATGCAGTTCCCGGCAAAAAGGATAATATTTTTCATTTTTTTGTCACGGTCAGCACATTTTCGCCATACCACTCAAGCCTACGTGACACATACATTTAACCCGTTCTCTCACAGACAGAGCGGTAAACTCCTCCGTGTTCGACCATCGTTCAAGTCCATATGCCGCTTCACTCACAAGATCGTCTGCGGCTTTTCGTACATTTGCAGACAGGTCTTTCGTATAAAATATGATCCGCCCGTCATTTTCTCCGGCTATTCCCATAAATCGGAGAAACCATTCCGCCTTATAAAACCCGAAAGCTTCGCACATCCCGAACCCTGATAACCGGTATCTTTCCTGCAAACGAATCCTCAACCCTTATTGACACCCCGTCCGGTTCCCTGAACTCCACCGGTCTTTTAGGGCATACCTTGGCATTGATCGTCTCCGCCTCTCCAAACATACCGGCATAGAGCAGAATGCTCTCCCACGGCTTGAGATAATCCGTATCCCGCTCGGAAATCTCACTGCATCCACCAAATCGGTTCTCTATGTATGAGGAATACTCCTCCTGTTCCTCCCCGCTTAACCCCAGATCATTCATCTTCTACACGCCAGTATTACATCTGTTCGGGACACCCCGATTTGTACCCATAAAATAAAAACATGCCCCATCAGACAATTCATCCGATAGGACATGCTTAATAGACCTCAGTATTCTTTTATAAAAAACGGCGCAGTCAGCCTGTGCTGTGCTGTGCTGTGCTGTGCTGTGCTGTGCTGTGCTGTGCTGTGCTGTGCTGTGCTGTGCTGTGCTGTCAAGGATTTTCATCGATTCGAACATGGCTGTCAAGCCCCCTTCATCATTTTTTCGTTTTTTTACATAAAAACCATACCCCTCACGCAGTCTGAAACCAAGGATCTTAACGCCTGCTATGACGAGTGCAAACCGTATAATCCCATATTTCTGTAAGTATGCCATGAATAATATGCCTTGTCAATACCATTGGAGCATATAACCTCTTATTTGGATTCTATAACTTGCCTTTTTTTTTATGATGTTATACTATCGTCAGCAGAATTATCAAAAACGAAAAAGCGGAGGAAATACAATGAAAGTAAAAGAAATGGTCAATTTAACTAACGATATCGTACAGAGGTATTACCGGAATGAAATCCAGCCTTTTTTGGATCATGTGGACGAGAAAGTGCTGTGGTATGGTCCTGCAAAGGGGCAGTTTCTTTCCGGTCGTCAGGCTGTTCTTGATGCATGGGCAGGCGAAAAGCATTCCCTGACCTTTACCCTTGGTAATATCAGACTTGACCACAGCTCCAGCCACAGCTCATATTGCGAGGTGATGATGTCCTTCCCTGTCACCACACATTACCCGGAAGGCGACCATGTTACCATGGATCAGATCATCCATATCACATGGTGCGAAAGAAAGATTGACGGTGAAAAGGTTCCCCGTATGCTTGTCGTACACATATCCGATCTTTACCACAAGCACGAAGATGACAACATCTACCCTGTAAACTTCAACAAGGTATATAAGGGCTATATGCCGGTAACCGTATCTGAAAAAAACAAGCCACTCTACTTCCGCGGCACAGACTCCGCAGATTTATATCTGCTGCCGGATACCATTATCTGTGTTGAGAGCCTTGATCGTGGAAGGCACTCCATGATATATACTACAAGCGGAGCATTCAGGGTGAGTATATCAGCCACTACACTTGAAAACGAACATCCAAAATTCCTCCTGCGCTGTCACAAATGCTACCTTGTAAATCCTGCACACATTATAAGCATCGAACGCTTTAAGGTCACCTTATCAAATGAGAAAGAGATTCCAATCCCGGAGAAGAAATATACAGCCTTTCGGAAGATGGTGCATGAGAGATGGGAAAAAGAGCCCTTCAAAGAATAAACACTCGTAGTATATTCTACCATCTATCATCTTTACAGCCGGATCTGCAAGAAGCTGGGGATCACGATCTCGAGAACTGAGATAAAAGGCACGCATTCCTTCAGGAGAAATGCTATTACAGATGTTGTCAGCTCAACGGGCGGAAATGTAGTTCTTGCCTCAAAGTTATTTGGTAATTCACCCGAAGTTGCCTGTAAGAATTATTACACGGGTATCGATCTGAACGAAGCCCTGGAAGCATTAAACAACAGGAAACTTTCTTAACCAAATCTTAACCAGTCTTAACCAGATTTCAGGGGTAACATTCGAACGATAGAGAAATGATCGAAGGTCGCTCAGGCATCAGAATCGCCTACGGCGATGGGCCTTCGCGGTGTAGGCAGGGTTCCACCGCTTGCGCGGTTCCCCCTACCAACATTAATCGGGGTGACAGGATTCGAACCTGCGATCTCGTGGTCCCAAACCACGCGCCTTAGCCAAACTGGGCCACACCCCGCTTTGCACCGATTTTACAGGACACCCGGTGTCTTGTCAACTTTCCTGCTGCAGATACTCCGAGAGCACCTTCTTCATGGCGCGCAGCGCTTTTCCGCGGTGACTCAATGCGTTTTTCTGCTCCGGAGAGAGGGTCGCGGAAGAGCATCCGTATTCCGGCACCTGAAAGATGGGATCGTACCCGAAGCCATTTGTCCCCTCCGGTGCATAGCCGATGGTTCCCTCAAAGGTCTCCCGCGCCACCTTCACCGTCTTGTCGGGAAGAACGGCCGCAATGGCACAGACGAACCGTGCCGTCCTTTTTTCGGGGGGAACATCCTTACATTTTTCGATGAGAATCCGGTTTTTTTCGGCGTAGGGTGTGTTTTCTCCGAGATAACGCGCGGAGTAAATCCCGGGCGCCTTATCCAGCGCATCGATTTCGAGCCCCGAATCATCCGCCAGAACGAGATCATCCGTCAGCGCTGCCACTGCCTTTGCCTTGATGACGGCATTTTCCTCAAAGGTTTTTCCATCCTCCACGATATCTGCTTCAATCCCCGCTTCCTTCATGGACAGAACAGGTATCTTAAGATCACGCAGGATCGCGCGGATCTCGCGCATTTTCCCTTCGTTTCCCGTCGCAAATACTATTCTCATCGCTCACACCCCCGCTCCTGCCAATTCAAAGTCCTTCACAACCCCGTGACTGCCAACATAGAAATCCTTCACAGCTCCATTCCCGCCGACTCAAAATCCCTCTTCAAAGGCCTTGTGGATGGCGTTATAAATCCCGACCGCCGCGGCATGCTGGTATTCCGGCGTTGTGAGCTTTTGCAGCTCTTCCCTGTTGGACATAAATCCGACCTCCACCAGCACCGCCGGTACGGTTGCGTTCCGCAGGATATAGATCTCATCTCCGGCGGTCAGCCCCTGGTCCTTGCTTCCCAAAGACGCCGTCACTTCCTCCTCGCAGATCTCCGCCAGCCTTCGGGATCCATTGGGTTCACCCTGCTCCGTTTCGGCATAAAGCACCGTGGTACCGGTGGTGGATGACCGGGAGGGAGAAGTGTTGTTGTGGATACTGATAAACACATCCGCGTTGGCTTTATTGGCAAGCTCCACCCTTTGTTCAAAGGAAGGATTGCTGTCATCCAGACGGGTATAGTAAACCCGGACGTTTTCATTTCCGGGCTTCGCAAAAAGCCGGAACAGTTCTTCCGTGATGGCAAGGTCGATGTCTTTTTCGTAAATCTCTCCGCGGGTGGCACCCGGCATATTGCCGCCATGTCCTGCATCGATCACGACAACCTTATCGTAGAGCCTGTGGGGATCGACAAAATCCAGATAAAGGTATCCGTCCTCGATCCGGCTCGTATATTCAAAGACCTGGTCTGTCTGAATATCCAGATACCCGTTTCCGTTTACGCTTTCATAAGTCAGACTGACGATATGATCCGGATCCCCCACCATGGGGTAACGAAACATGTAATCCGCATCCGCGCCCGGAATGGATACCGTGATCGTCTGATTCAAATAGTCATCCCCGATGGCAACGGATCTTTCATCAATGCCCTCCGGCAGCTGCATCCGAAGCTGTTCGCGGAATTCCTGTACCCCCTCTGTCCGTTGGGAGGTGATGGTATTGTACTGCAGAAGCTCGAGTCCCGTCATATCCGGAAGCTGATCGCGCAGCATCGCTTCTTTGCGGTATTCCTCCCGTACCCGCTCCTCGTATACATGGAGCTGGGGCAGATAAAAAAAGGCACTGCAGACCAGCAGCATCAACAGCATGGATACGCTGGCGCATATTTTTACAACTCTCTCTTCCATTTTCAAAAGACCGTTATATGTCGTTTGTATAAGCCTTCAGGCAAAGGTTGCAGGCGTGCTCATCTTCGATATCATCCCAAAAACGCCCGTTCATGCTGATATATCCCTGTCCGTCCACAAGATTCACGTCCTGCGTCAGCCGGTCTGCCTGGTATTCCACGGCCAGAGGGCGGTCGGATCCCGGCGTGGTCAACCCGACCACAACCGCATAGGATTCATTTTCGTCAAGTTCCACCGGTTTGTCAAGCCGGATCGTATAATAGCCGG
The DNA here is from genome assembly GCA_045661345.1 of Lachnospiraceae bacterium. Lineage (GTDB taxonomy): Bacteria > Bacillota > Clostridia > Lachnospirales > Lachnospiraceae > RUG12461. Next base: position 7,865 of record JAZRFM010000011.1, on the reverse strand, counting down.
CGTTTCCCAAGGTTCCGGAAACGACAGATTCCATGTTTTGCAGATCCTCCACCGAGTGAAAATCGCGTACCAGAAAAAGCTCATAGGAAGTCCCGTGGCCGGTGGCATAAAAGCCGATGGCGGAAAGCTCTTCTGCCCCGTTCGACCTGTAGACATTGGCACCGTACGCTGTTTCCTGCCCATATCCGATCTGTCCGACCCAGCCGCACTGGTCGGTCTGATACAGGTGATCATAGTTTTTGATCGATTCGATCCCGGTATATACCACATTATGGATCCCGATATTCGTGTCATAATAGGAGATGTAAAAAAGCCCGTCGTCTCCGAATTCCTTTCCCCAGCTGTTCAAGCAGAGAAACGCACCGTTCCCCTCCAGCTCCTGCGGAAAGTTTTCCCTGGGATAATCATCATCCCAGCCGACGATCAGAATGTCATGATTCGGCTTTGCCGTTCCGATGTAGCAGTAAGAATTGGTGTCCCTGTTATAGTACGGAGACTCGCTGTCTTTATTTCGCAGATCGTTATAGATGGAAGACTGTACGCCGCCGTGTAAAAAGACAGCCTCCTTGATCCCTTCCAGATTCTTGCTGTCGATGATCTGGATCTCCTGGACATGCTTCACGGGAGAAAGCCCTTCGCTGCTTTCCTCCCCGTAAGGATCCTGCGCCTCCGTCACCGGTCCCTGATAGCCGAGAAGGTATGCCATGGACATGGTATACTCTCCCCCATCCTCCGGCTCCGCGGCAAAGGCATTCTGCTGCACCATATGGTTCGCGGAAAAAACGATGGCCTCCTCCGGTCTGAGGGTACTCTCCAAACCGGACACCGCAGCAAAGGCCCAACAGGTATCCTGATCCCCCTGCCTGCGAACCTCCGGACCGCATTTCTGCTCATAAAGGCTGAACTTCGTCGGATAGGCAGGCACCCCTTCTTCGTTGCCGATCACCTCCGCCGTATTCGTCTCCATGTCAAACCGGTACTCTCCGCCAAAGCTCTCTGTCACCTCCCGCACGGGAACATAAAGCCTCTCCCCGCTGCGCACGAGCCCCACCGTATCGTCGATAAATTCGTCATTCAGAAAATATCCCTTTTCATCCAGCGGAAAATCCGCCTCTCTGTTGTACTTCATCACCCGCAGAAGGTTTTCGTCATAAACCCGTGCACTGCAGTGAAAAGTGTCCCGCAGGGACTCCGCGGGGATCATAAGCTCCAGCTTTTCATCCATATAAAGGGGCATGGAAAGAGACGAGTACGTATTTCCGCCGATCAGGAGCTTGATCTCCTGTTCGTTGACGGTATCCGCCATCATCGGGTGGAACACCTCATCCGCAAGCTCCGCGCCGCGGAACAGATGAACCTCTGTCATGCGGGTTGTGAAATTTCTGAATACAAAAAGCAATGCCATCAGGAACAGGATCACGCCGCCCATGATGGCATAACGTCTAATCAGATGCATTTTTCTCCTGCCGTTTCAACGGTTTCGGTCCCATAAACTGGTAAAAATAAGTGCGTATCATGCCGTTGTAGATCTTGCGGTTTTTATCGGCCTTTCTGCCGATATAGCGCTCTGCGTCCGGAAAACTCGTGATCACATACATGGACCACCGATCCAGCTTCCGGTAAACCTCCCCCAGTGTGCCATAAAGCACAGGCAGCTCCTCCCGCTCAGAGATCCGCTCCCCATAAGGGGGATTGGTGATCAAAAACCCGTAGCTCCTGGGATGCCGCAGATCCGCCACATCCCGCTGCTGAAAATGGATCAGCTTCTCCACACCGGCACGGGAAGCGTTTTCCCTGGCCAGCGACACCACAGTGCCGTCAATATCGTAGCCCTGAATATCCGTCCTGACGAAAAGATCCTTTTCCTCCTCCGCTTCGCTTACGGCCTCGTACCACTGTTTTTTTTCGATCAGATTTGTCCAGGCTTCCGCGGTAAAGGCTCTGCCGACGCCCGGTGCGATCCGCGCTGCCATCATGGCCGCCTCGATGGGAAACGTCCCGCTCCCGCAGAAAGGATCGAGAAGAACCCGCTCCGGTTTCCAGGGCGTCAGCATCAAAAGTGCTGCCGCCAGTGTCTCGGAGATGGGCGCTTTCCCGACAGCCGGCCGATATCCTCTTTTATGCAGAGAATCTCCGGATGTATCAAGCGCGACCGTCACTTCGTCCTTATAGAGAAAAACACGGATCGGATAATCCGCTCCGGTTTCTTCAAACCATGTGAGATGATAGATGCCCTTCAGCCGCTCTACGATGGCCTTTTTGACGATGGACTGGATATCGGAGGGACTGAACAGAGCGCTTTTAATCGAGGATGCCTTTTTTACCCAAAACCTTGCATCCTTCGGCAGGTACTGCTCCCAGGGCAGTGCCTTGACACCTTCAAACAATTCCTCAAAGGTTTTTGCAGAAAAACGCCCCACCGAAATCAAAACCCGCTCCGCAGTACGCAGATTGATATTGGCGCGGCAGACCGCCTCGGCATCTCCGGTAAAAAAGACCCTGCCGTCCGTCACCTCCGACGGCTCGTATCCAAGGTCATAGATCTCTTTTTTCAGTACCGATTCCAGCCCGAAGTGGCACGGTGAGAGCATTTCAAAGGTCATAGAACGCCATCATCCTCTCCAGGGGCTCCAGATTTTCTCCGCCTGCTTCCTTATACCGGTCGATGAGCATCGTCATCCGTTTCTTGTCCTTCGCCCGCATATTTGTAAGGCGCTCCATCTTTTTGCCGAAGGTCGGGTTCTGGAGCAGGGACTCCCTGATCTGTCTGGGCAGCGGGCAGGTCTCAATGAGAATATCGCGGGTGATTTTATTCAGCCGGAAGCTTCCCTTGGATTCGTACTTCATCCAGCTGATATAATCCCTGACAAATACCTCCCGGTAATTGTTTTTCACACGGGTCAGCTCCTGTCCCAGCTTTTCTTTTGCCTCAGGGGTCAGCTCACGGTTCTTTTTATAGAACTGCAGATAATCGCAGTATTGCCCGGTCAGGGATTTCTCCGTCACGTCATTCCAGCGTACGCCCTGCACCTTGCGGCAGTACTCCCAGCGGTAACGTCCGGCGGTAAGCAGCATCTGATCATTCATATCCGCCATCAGAAAAATCGGAAACATAAACCGCGCGGGCGTATTGCTGCGGATCCCCGCGGCTTCCTGCCACATCATGGCCTTCACGCCGGGATTCGGCATCAGGATGATATTCGGATAGATTTTTTCTCTCACGGTCTCCGAATTGATCCCATGCTCCGGATCCGAAAACAGCACATCATGATAAAAAAGCGTATAGTCCGTTCCTTCGATCTCACTGATGGCATGTTTCAGCTTCTCGGCCGTCACAAGGGCGTTCTCCGGGTTCTGCGTCAGATCCGCCTCTGTGAGTGCGGGACAGAATGTCAGCACACGACCATAGGTCGTCCGCCCATTGGAACGCATCATGTTCTCCACTTCAAACCTGACCTTGCCCCACTGATCCTTCCTGCGTTTCTCCAGCTCCTCCGGTCGGATATTGCCGTTTTTCTTCTCGTCCCGAAGAAATGCCTCATAGTCCATATCAAACTCGTTTTTGGACGGCTCATTCTCTCCGCGGTAGATGCTGCGGAGCCACTCCTCCATGGTAAAGACATTTTCTGCCTTGCACAAAGGGAGCTTTGGCACCATCCTGCGCAGGATCCTGGTATTTTCCGCTCCCGCAAGAGACTCATCCAGCAGGCCGAAATTCAGAAACATGGAAATATTGGCCGAATGCTCCGTCGTTGTGACCGCTTTTTTCACAACCGCAAGATAGAGCTCATAAAAGGCTTTGGTAAGGGCACGGCGAAGCTGTCTGGTATCGTCATCGGTAGCGGTTTGATCCGGCAGATCCCGATAATCCGCCACAAGCTTACGGATCTCCTCTTCACGCGTCATATCACATTCCGCATAGAGCAGGATCTCTGTCAGCGGATCCTTTTCCTCTTCCTCCTGCGCCGTATCCTCTGCCCCCTGCTTCTCCGCATACTCATCCAGAAGATCCGAGAGCATATCCTTCTGCTCGTCGTTATACAGCCCGGAAACCTCCGCAAAGGCCAGCACGTTCGAAAGGGTATCCAGAATCTCCTGACGGCGGTCTGCGGGAATACGCCGTGCCAGCGCAAGAAGCACCTGGGTCAGATCCTTTTGGTTGTCCGCAAGGAAAAGGGATCGATATGTATCCAGATACCGTTTTGCCACATCCAGATCTCTTTGTACCTCGCTCATATAGCTCGATGCCCGATAGATCTCACCATCGATCAGAGACTCCTTTCCGCCGAAAAAAGCCTGGAAGGCAGGGAGCGGGCGCGAGGCAAATTCCTGATAAAAAGCGCTCTGCCAGTAGGGATCATGTCCGATGTCCGCATGCAGCGCCTCGTCCAGCATCCTGTCGTAGTCTCCGGGCGCCCCGTACTCCGCACCAAGGGTATCCAGTATGTGCCTGATCTCCTTTGCCGTACGCAAAAACATGTCGGCTTTCTGATACATCGCGTTGTATTCCCGGAGGATCTGGTTCGTCGTGCTGGCAACTGCCAGCAAAAAGACCTCTCCGTATCCTTTCTGACTCCGGTATATCTGGGAAAGATCCGTGCCGTTATCCACCGTCACCATGTAGAACTTGCTGTCCTCCACTGCCACATAATCGCACTGATAATTGGCGGAAGCAATGTCCGACAGTCCAATCACGCTTCCCCCGGACAGCACCACCTCCGAAACGTCCGTCAGCAGTACCACACGCCCCTTGATCAACCAGTACAGACTGTTTGCCGGCGTTCCTTTTTTGATAAAATGCTCGTTTTTTCGAATGTCCTTTGAAATGATCATAGTCTTTTAAGCGTTACAGCTCCTTCACAAATCCTTCCACGCTGCGAGTGAATCCCATTTTGTTCAGATAACCCTCATGGTCTACAGAGCTGACGCAAAACTGAAGCTTACGAATCCCCTTCTTTGCGATCTCCTTATACAGGAGGGAACCCACAGATGTATCCCGGTATCTCGGTGTGGTATAATCCACGATGATATCAATCGTATCCGCATCGACCCGGTTTCCGATCAGAACGCCCACCGGTGTGGTATCGCTCACCACCATATAAACGGCATTGCAGTCCCGGATGGCTTCCAGATTTGTGTCCGGGAAAAAATGCAGGATATCCTCTTTATAATAGTCCGTCAGGTAGCGAAGCGAAGCATCCTTTCCGTTACACTCATACATATGATAATGCGGACTGGATTCACGAAGCCTGCTTAATCTGTACACATTGATGAGAACGAGGCAAAGGTTCATGAGGGCTGTGGGATAGGATTGTATGATCAATGCATAAATCGTAAAAATAATGCTTCCGATCATGTTGATGATCCGCAGCTTCTTGACAGAGGTCATCAGCATGGAGACAACCACCAGACCCGAGCCTACATAACCAATCAGTTCTATGAGGAAACCAGTATTCATCGTATTCGTCCATTCTTTCGATTTTCTATATATCTTATCATGAAATGGGGGAAATTTCCATGCGTTTCCCGGAAAAAGATGACTTGACGAAACCCCTTCTCCCATCTATAATCGAGAACGGTTCTCATATTGATTTCGGTTCAAACCGTATCGGCAGGTGATCTGCCGGTTTCCTCCAAAACACCGGAGAAAAAGGAGAAAAAGATATGGCTTTCATCACCGCAAAAGATCTGTCCCTCGGATATGAATCGCAGGTCGTCACTTCAGGTCTCACGTTTCAGGTCAATCAGGGCGACTATCTGTGTATCGTGGGGGAAAACGGCTCCGGAAAAACCACCCTGATGAAAACGTTATTGCATTTGATAGAACCCCTGGGCGGACAGCTCCTGACCGGTGACGGACTAAAACCCAATGAGATCGGCTATCTTCCCCAGCAGACAACGGTACAGAGGGATTTTCCCGCCTCCGTCAAAGAAATCGTCCTTTCCGGATGTCAGAGCCTCCGCGGACTGCATCCTTTTTACAGTAAAGAGGATAAAGCGCTTGCTGCGGAAAACATGGAGCTTATGGGGATCGCTGATCTTGCCGGCCACTCTTACCGGGATCTTTCCGGAGGACAGCAGCAAAGAGTGCTGCTGGCAAGGGCCTTGTGTGCAACAAAGAAAATCCTGCTGCTGGATGAACCCGTGGCCGGTCTCGACCCGAAGGTCACTGCCCAGATGTATGAGCTGATCGAAAATCTGAACCGGCAGGGCATCACGATCATCATGATCTCTCATGACATTGCGGGAGCCGTGAAATATGCCAGTCACATCCTGCATATCGGAGATACGGTCTTTTTCGGGACGAAAGAGGAGTATCTCCGGAGTGAAACCGGAAAGAGATTTGTTACCCCCGAAGAGTCCCGGGTTGATACCGGCTTATCTTAGGAACTGTTACAGAATAACTTTACACTTTTACTCAGCCAATTTCCCGATTGCTGCGTCAGTAAGCCTCTGCAATGACCGAATAGACACCAAAAACAACCGAATAGACATGTTTCATTGAAAGTGTCATGACCAGATGATATAGTCGCATTATCAAAATAACAATCCTGCAGAAAATGAGGAAAACCGCTGAAAAAGGAGGGAACAAAAAATGGCTGAGAACAAGAACATGGAACTAAGTGATGAAATGATGAAAAACGCTGTCGGAGGATCTGCAAGTGAGCAGCCCTTTGCCTTTGCTGTCGGAGACAGGGTCACGCTTCAATACTATGATCAGATCGGTATTGTCACAGAGGCATACCGCAAGACGTACGGCGATCATTTCTGGAATCTGTATGCGATTCACTGGCTGGCAGATCCCTACAATCAGGAACACGATACCAGAGATGTGCTGGAAGCGAACCTGAAAAAGGCATAACAACCTGTCATAGAAAACCCCTCAAACGCCTGTTTTCAAGGCTTTTGAGGGTTTTTGTTTTAGCCGTGCGTGAGAAGATTCGAACTCCCGACACCTTGGTCCGTAGCCAAGTGCTCTATCCAGCTGAGCTACACGCACATATTCATCTTTATGGAATGCCCGTGACCGGGATCGAACCGGTACTGTGTCACCACAACAGGATTTTAAGTCCTGCGCGTCTGCCAGTTCCGCCACACGGGCTCGTTACGAGCACTTCATGAGGATTACTGGACCTTCGGGGACTCGAACCCAGGACCGACCGGTTATGAGCCGGTTGCTCTAACCAACTGAGCTAAAGGTCCATATCTGACATTCCAAAGTGACCCGGACGGGAATTGAACCCGTGTTACCGCCGTGAAAGGGCGATGTCTTAACCTCTTGACCACCGGGCCTGATGACTTGATGAAAACGAGTGCTTGCACGAAGTTTGAATCTAATCAGCAGGCTCTGCAGCGTTGCTTAGTGAAATCGAGCACGCAGTGCGATGATTGAACTTAGCAACAGTCGCTGGGCCGTACTAGAACTCGTCACATCTTTTCTTTATAAAGAGGCTCTGTAGCGTTGCTGCCCTTCGTTATAAAGAAAAACTCCCCGAGTAGGGCTCGAACCTACAACAACTCGGTTAACAGCCGAGTGCTCTACCATTGAGCTATCGAGGATTATTTTTTTCATTATGAACATACATCAAATGTACCCTCAAAATTTCACACAGTGGCATATTCAAATATAAGATTCTCGATACTCCGAAAAGTGATCAGCTCGATTGCGACAATCACTTCGCAATCGATCACTCGGAATCCGCTTCGCTTCTTCCTCGTGTTCTTACTCCGAAAAGTGATCAGCTCGATTGCGACAATCACTTCGCAATCGATCACTCGGAATCCGCTTCGCTTCTTCCTCGTGTTCTTACTCCGAAAAGTGATCAGCTCGATTTCGCTTCGCTCCATCTCGCTGACATTTGTCG
>JAZRFM010000010.1:0-206175 GCA_045661345.1 Lachnospiraceae bacterium | reverse complement strand
TAAATTATAGCGCGAATGGTGAGGAATTGCAATACCAAAAGCCGAAGAAAACGCTTAATTTTCAGTGCTTCCCGGGTATTTCGGTTACTGTGGGCTGTATGAAATTGACAAGGTGCATACCTAAAAAATCAAATTGTTGTGATTAATATTTATACAATCAGCCTTCTTGACCTCATTTCCAAATCTTTCTATTATATTGGTTAATCCTATTTTTACATCTTTAAACGATTGCTTGGAAGAAACAACATCAATGTATATTAGAAAAAAAGCAATAAGATTATTTCTAGAAACCCAAAACCTTTTTTTCTTATTTCTTTTACTTAAAGGTTGGAAGCGGCAGAATCTATATTTATTATTTCCCGCTTTATACCAAAAGCCCCAAACATCAGACCCTGCCAATCGCAAGATAGTCGCTTTAGCGTAATCACTGTTTTTAGCTTCGGACTTAACTATACCCCAAAAAGCCAGATACAGTATAGTCCAGCCCAAAAATACAACCCCTATTATTATTATATACACTAATACATTTGAAACTGACGAATCTATGTAGTCCTTTATCTGCACACACATAAGAAATATCGTCAATACACATACAGAAAGCTGAAGAAAAAAGAGTTTGATGTATGCAATCCTCATTTGCGTTTTTTCATTCTCAAAAGCATTTCCAAATCGTATTTCATCACATTTAGTCCAATTAATTCTATTAACACTTTCTATATAATCGTTCATGAGATAATTGATTTTTGTATTCGTAACCTCTGGAGTCCATTTTTCCCTATTTCCAATGCTATTGATTTCATAATTACGCCATCTTAGTGTCGAAGATATTTTTTTTAGCAGCTCCATATCCTTTTCAGACAATACCCATTCTGTCATTATCCAAATTAAAATAGCGTTTGTTATAATATTAACTACAACGCATTCCTGTAAAAAAATAAATAGCAAAGATGATATCTCTTTTTCATTTCCCTTTAATAAAGAAACATCTCTACTTAAAATTAGGACAAGAATGCATACAAAAAGAAGACTAGTAACCACCATTTGGATCCAAAGCCCTATATATGATTCCCCATGTAATTCCCGAACCGTATACAGAAGATATTCTTTCTTACTCTCAATAGAGTAAATGATAGTTGTAATCGCTACCGTCAATGTAGTCAGTCCCATAACAATAGCAATCACAATGCCCATATCATTAATTCTATATTCAACATTGATAATAGATAGGATTGCATCTACTGTACACGTGATAAAAAAACCGCAAAAATACATCAATAGACACGAAACATTTGTTTCTGATTTACCCGGCTTAAAAAAAATAGGCACTTTCCTACCGATATTCGATTTCCAATTAGACAGTTCTTTTTCTTTTGTCCATTTCTCATCACCTTTTTTTACAGACCTCACACACATGATAAAAAGAAGGACCGGAAAAGCTATCAACAATACTATATTCACAATAAAGATAAAATTGGGTTTAATCAATTCGCAATCTCCTTCTTTAACCTAACAGCTATAACAAATATAATGTAAGCCCTCAATCACCAGTACCTACTCATCATACCCCTTTTCTGAGATAATATCACCATTTCATAGTTTACCGGTTTGACCGACCCGGCCATCCCCGGATCAGAAAAGGAGGTATTATCATGTCCACCAAGTCTATGCTTCATCAGGCAATGCTGAATGAATGGGTCGCTCGTTTCTCAGATCAGAAATCAAGCGGTCTTACCATCGTGGAATGGTGTCAGCAAAACAACTTCTCTGAGCATCAGTTCTACTACTGGAAACGGCAACTGAAAGATGAGGTCGTTTCTCACGCTCTACCCGAAATCGTTCCGTTGGCGGTGCCTTCCGTCACTCCTATTCCTACCGCCGAAGTCACTGGGGAAACTTGCACAAGTTGTACAACTTTTGCAAGCAACTCGTGTGCCAAAATCACCCTTAACGGAATCTGCATCGAGATCGATTCCTCTGCTCCCGAGGTGTTCATCAAAAGCCTCATTAAGGCGGTGCGCCATGCTTAAAGATGCTGTATTCTCTTCCTTTGCCGGCGTATACCTGGTTTGCGGCTATACTAACATGCGTTACGGCATCGATTCTCTTGCCGCCATCATTGAGCAGTGCTACAAGATGGATCTTTTTGTTCCCAATACACTGTTTCTGTTCTGCGGGCATTCCGCTTCGAAGATCAAAGGTCTTCTTTAATTCCGATATCGGAATTAGACCAGGATCTTAAGCCTGTCGCACCTTCTTCCACAGAACAGGAAGATGGCGCTCCGTCTCGGATCCATGTGGAGTTTGTCCTCAATGATCGCACAAAGACCATCGATGGACTTCCTCATATCGGTATAGCCGCAGACGATATAGATTTCATCAGCGGCTGTGATATCGCCGATCATGAATAACTCCTTAAAAGGGAGAGTGTCTTTGACACCAACACCGGATCGGCGCCGTTACTGAGAGAGATATGAATATCTCCGAAAGTGATCTCTACATTTTTTTTATAGGACTCTAGCTTTTGTATGGCTATTGTCTGACTTTCATAGGGATTAGTTTTTCCTTTAGCTAATGCAACTGCATATTCATTTAGGTCTGTTCCAATCACATTATATCCTTTTATCCACCCCTCTAATAAAACAGTTCCTGATCCAGAAAATGGATCATATATTGTTCCCTTATTATCTACATATTTTTCTATGATCCTATCGACTAATTCCGGTCGTATTTTACCCACATAAGGCGAAAGTGAATCGAGGGAGTTGGATATCCTCTCAATTCCAGGAAGATCTTTATACTCCATATGTCATGTTACTCCTTTTGTATAGAATATCTTTTTCCATTATATTCATATATGGACCACGGCTGAATAAGCCACGCATAATCATCAAAATTCTCATTCGGAAATCTCATAATTTCGATTGTTTAGGATACTTTCAATTCTTCCAAAAATGCTGTTTTTATATGGATATCCTTTATCATTTGAACCAAAAACCAGCGTGTCATCTATTTCTGATGTCTCTTTACCACGCTCAAACTTAACAAATCTTATTCTTTTTCTCGGATCCTATCTGATATGCAAATTTCGTTTGACCGGTATGAGCGTTTCGCTACAAACGGTATAAGCATTTCGGTTTAACGGTATATTCTGTTCGGACGCCGGTATGGTGTATAGTCTTTCTCGTAGTAAAAATACGAGAAAGGAGCATTTGAAAATGCAAAACTGTACTACAATCTTAGGCGTCATAGATATGCGACAGCGCGGCATATCGTTTGATGACTGCCGAAACCGGTATGGTATCGGCAACAGCACCATTACCCTTATCATGAATCGTTTCAAGGATTCCGGTAAGGATCTCGAAGCGCTGAAACAGATGTCGGCGGAGGAAGTCGAAAGACTCATATATCCTCCGGAAAACATCATAAGGAAGGACATTTCCGTGATGCCTGATTATCAGGCGGTATACGAACGTCTTTCCAAGCCCGGCAGCAAGGCAAATCTTTTCTATCTGTGGCTGAAATACAAGAAAGAGTGTCCCATAGGGTATCAATACACTCAGTACTGCCACTACTTCAGAAAGTTCGTAGAAAAGAACTACGGCTCCGAAGCTGTCAGCATGGTTGTTGAGCGTATCCCCGGCGAGAAGGTCTACATCGATTGGATCGGAGACCAGCCGGAAATACTCCTAAACAGCCAGACCGGCGAGATAAAGAAAGTTCACTTCTTCGTTACCACCGTGGGTGTAAGCAATCTTATGTATGCGGAAGCCTTCGAGGACGAAAAGCTGCCAAACTTTATAGCGGGAACGGTTCACGCTCTTGAATACTATGGAGCAGTTCCCAAGCATCTGATCCCTGACAACTTAAAAACTGCGATAACCCGGCATACACGGGATGATCTGGTGATTAACAGTGCTTATCAGGATCTGGAGAGTTTTTACGATGTGGTCATCCTTCCGCATCCGCCCAGGAAGCCTAAAGGAAAGCCTACTGTCGAGAAATATGTCCAGTTCCTTGAGACTCATCTGCTCGAGGATCTTAAAGAAAAGATCTACTACAGTATCGAAGACATCAACCGCGATGTAAGAATAAAGATAGCGGCCATCAACAGCGATAAGAAAACAGAGGCTTCCTTATCCAAGATGGAAAGCTTTCTCCGATACGACAAGCCACAGATGAAGCCACTTGCCGGTGAATCCTTCATGTTATGTGACTAAAAATACTTTGCACACGTACCAAATAATTACCATCTTCTCTACGATGACCACTATTATTCAGTATTGTACACGTATTATAACCAGCCCGCAATTATCAAGGCTACCATGGCCGAGATACGGATCTGCGATCGCAACAACAAGCTGATATGCGTCCATAGGCGTTCCTATAAGGAATTTCCGCGCTATATCACAAAGCCGGAGCACATGAAGCCTGAACATCAGTATTACATAGAGGTTAACTCCAAGGATGGTGATTATTACAGGCGCTGGGCATCATATATCGGTCCGTATACAAGAAACTTCATCGACCGGATGCTCATGTCTGCAGAACACGAAGAGCAGGCTTATAACGGCTGTAACGGCTTCCTCCACATGTGCAAGGATCAGTCCAAACTACTCGTTGAGGAGATCGCCAAAACGTGTGTTGAGAGCAATGTATGCCGTTATTCACACTTCAAACGCTTACTGAAGGAAAACCTAGAAAAAGTCAATCCGGCAGATAAAGCGGTTCTTCCTAATTCCTAACCACGATAACCTTCGCGGAAAGGAGGAATCCAAAATATGCATAGGGATTCTCAATGTTGTAGCGAACACCTGCCTGCACTGCGAGATTCTCCACGACAGAGGGCCAACGAATCTTAAAGATCGGTCAATCGCTTCTTTATCTGCGAGATCGACCTTTTCAAAAATCCATTTTGTGCCGTTTTCTTTTCCATGAGTCTGCGCTGCCTCGTCGACCATTGAAAGCCGCCACTCCTTCATAGCAACCGGATTAAAGTCATTCAGATTGTCCAATCCGATCACTGTACTGCCCTAACACTCCTTCAACAGTCACAATAACAGATTTGATCCGATAAAACCGGCCGCTCCAGTGGCTAAGATCGTTTGATTGTTCCGGTTTACCTTGTGCTTTTTACTCATCCTACTTCACTATTCTCAGTTTATACTTATCTTTCATTGATCTTTGCCTAATTCTGCCGTATCCACAGCATAGAACCGCTACACATCATATGTTACGAAACAATCAACTGATACAACTTCTTCACTATATTATCCCACGAATACTGTTCTTTTACCACCTGAAATCCTTCCCGGCTGAGCTTTTCCCAATCCGGTTCGGCTTTGATGTTTCGCGTGATGGCTTCCGCCCATGCCTCAACGATATCCTCTGCAATAATCTCTCCGTTTTTTCCATTTTCAATGATATCATGGGAAAGTGCCACATGCGATGACGTCAACAAGAAACAGCCCGCCTGATATGCTTCCAGCAACGCCAACCCGAAGCTTTCCGATCTGGAAGGAAAGGCAAAGAATTTCGCTGCCTCATATTCTTTTTGTAACAACGCCTGATCTTTGATCTCCCCGACAAGCACGATCCGTTTATCGACCTCAGGATTTTCCTCTTGCAGTTTCTTTATCTTTTCCCGGAATTTCGGTGTGCAGCTCCCAACCAGCCGCAATTGATAACTATGGGAATCCATGGATGCCACAAAGGCATCCACCAAAAGCTCCGTATTCTTTACATAAGTTCCCAACCGTCCTACCATAAGGATCCGATCCAGTTTTGTACTCTTACCGGAATGATCCTTACCACCGTGGATTCCATTCGGAATAAACTCAATCCTGCGATCAGTTTCTTTTTGCAGCCGATCAACCATATACTTCGTTTCCGCCGATACAACGTCTGCCATCTGAAGGGTACGATGCTTTACCCAGGCTATCGGTCCGTGTTTCCGGAGCTTTTCTATTTCTCCTTCATCTGCATCCAGTTTCAGGTAGATCCTGGCCGTTTTTTTCAGATATTTTCTGGCTGCCAGACTATAAAGATAAGAGGAAAGATTCAGATGATAGAGATTCAGCACATCAATTTCATCCGCATGCTCTTTCAGAAAGCGGATGCCATCTATATATTTCCCAAATCGTTTCCTGATAAAAACAAGCTCTACATGTTTGATCTCTGTTCCATAGTAGGGATACTCACCGTTTTGGTAGGTTACCAGAGTTGATCTGACATCAGAAAAGCCGGAGGCCAGCGCCTCCGGAATCATTCCCACATCTTTTAAAAGATGAATGTTTTCAGTGCGTGTGAATAATGTATAGAAGTTCATATTATCTGTGCTTTCATGGATAGATGCGGAATTCAACGCATCTGACCGCTTCATTTTATTTATGCTATTTCTTTTCAAATGTTTTAAGAACACTTGTCCATCCGCTCTACGATCATATTATATAGTTTCTGCAATCTTCCTCTTGCAAAATCATCATAGGTAATGATACCGCTAAACTTACTGCAATCTCGATCCTCAATTTCGAAAAGACCGTGAAAATCATCCATGGTTCCAACGTATACTGGCTCATTGTAAAATTCATACTCATGGCTATCCTGAAACTGGTCCCCTGTAATATCCACAACAATACTATCAGTATCTGTCGGATAACCTATACTTATCCATGCATGCGATTGTCTTCCCAAAAAATCTGCGTCTTCATCCTCTGTATCGGGATAGTAAGTACCGCAAACATACCAAATATTCTCATATCCCGCATTCAGCAGATACTCACCCACCAAATCCGATGCATCTCCGCAACAACCTCGGGGAAATCCCCTCATTACAATATCGGAGGTAAAACAACCTTCTCTCCTTGCAATTTCAACGGCACGACGAAATTCAGTAGCTAATATTTGTATTCTCTTTAGCATTGTGTTATTACACATCATTGCTTCTCTTGCTCTCAATTCTTTCATAACCAATACTCCGCATACACAGACTACACAATTCCCTGTGTTCTACAGCGCTCCCTGAGTGTAGTATTTAGAATCCTAAGAAAAAAAAATCAGCACTAACACTACCACCCTCAAAAAAGTATCTCCAATCATCAAATGTATTTGCAGCTTTTTCAAAATCTATATGAAGTGCATCTTCGTCATAGTCCTGCGCATCCTTAACTTTTTTCATTTCTTCTATCATTTTATCAGTTATTGCTTGCTTCTCTACATCATCAAGCATATCAAGCAGTTCATCTAACCTGTGAGTTCTCTTGATTTGTTTGCCTTCATGAACTATAAGTGCCTTAAAGAATAATTCTGCCGAAAAAGCCTGCATTACAATACTTGGAATATACATCCTCCCAAGAAGTACTAAACCTGCTTCCTTATTCTTAATCTGGTTTACTCCTGCATTTCCAACAACATCTAAGGTCTTTGATGCATCTAAAAATACACATGCCCCTGTATAAAACTCTTCTTCTGTCTTACCCATTTATACTCAATCCTCGTATGAATATATATATAATTCCTTCTTTAGGCATATCATTCAATGATATATATTGTATCATTTTACAACTCGATGACGCCTGTCATTGTTTTCCACAAACCGTCATGCTTAACTATCTATAGTTTTCCAATGATTATCGGGCTTTACCCATGGAACTGCTTCCTCACTCCGCCAATCATCATCACGATCTGAATTCCGATCTGAATCAAGGTCGTGATCATTGTCGCCCACACCACGCCATCCACGGAAAGCGTCTTCACTATTGTTAATGACGACACAATGGCCGCCAGGAATCCTGCAATTCCAATCACATACTGGGGACGGATAATCCGCATCAACGTCAGAATTGCGAACAGTGTTGCATTTACCGCGATCAGCACAGACATCAGCAGAATTGGAATAAACAGATATACATACGGTAAAATCCCTTCCCCAAAGAAAGCTGTGAGTAACCAATCTCCGAAAAAATACGCCAATACAACGGCGAGCAGGGTCAAAACTGCTGCAACCAGGTAAAACCCACAAACCGTTTTCAGAAATCCTTTTTTCTCCCCACTCCTAAAGCATCTCGTTAACACGGGTATAAGGGGTGCGATTAAAGATCCTGCTGCCACCTGCACCACAACCGTCGGCGTACTGACAGAAGAATAATATCCCATTACTTCCTGTCCAAAATATCTTTCCAATGCCAATCGCGGAACCATCATAGAAAGACTGTTCAAAAAATAGACCACTGCCAGCGGCAAACAAGTCAAAAGCAGTGCAAACACCTGCTTACTCAGATGCTCCGTTACTCGTCCATCCAAAAGAGGCTTTACCATCCTACGGTCATAGAAAAACACTACTGCTATGGAAACCAGCGTCATGGCAAGGAAGCAGATCAAAAGACTGCTCGTAAAATGAAAGACCAGCAAAAATGCGACAAGAGAACCAATGCCACGGATGGAGAGAGAAATACCTACGTAGTCCATTCGACCTTTCCTCTGATCAATACCATGATATACGTCCACTACACCTTCCACGATCTTAAACATCATATAGGCCAGTATGGTCATGGATTTCATCAGATCGTAGCGGTAAAAGAAGATCATCCCAGTGCAGATAATGAATGCAATCAGATTACTGATTGCACGTGAAGTGATATAGGTGCGATCTGTGTATTCCCCATTGAGATCCGATGCCTGGAAATTACGCATATTAAAAAGCGCGATCACTGCAGGCGCATTCGTCACAGTAATCGCGAGGGAAAAAAGCCCAGCATCTGCAAAACCGGAAAGCTTCACGATGAGAACGGAGGCAAGCCAAATACAGAAATTATAAATGGTTGTACCGACCGTGTTATATATCATATTAGCTTTGACGGATAATTCTTTTGTACGATCTTTTCTCATTTTTCCTAATTCTCTGCTCTATTTAACAACTAACCGAATTGCTTCTGGATAATTCTACATTTTATACGGTCAAATCCCCACACCATCGACACCGGTATCAGCAACCCTATTAATGCCGCTATCCCCAACCAGATAGGATTTGAGCTCACCATCTGCCAGTCAGGTAGTTTCTCTTTATCATAGCCGAACGCATGGACTTGGAGTAATCCAATCAACTTGAACATCAGTGGATGCAGGCACATGATGGCAAAGGAATGGCGTCCGAAACAACACAGACTCTTATTAATGATCGAACCCGCAGTAATTGATCTTGAAAGAAACACGACACAGGTAATCCCTAGCAACGCAAACACCGGTGCCAGGAGCCAGTAATCATAGATGTTGCTCCTCATATCTGCTGCAGGTCTTAGGATTCTTTCATAAGCAACCATACCGACAAACAATAGCAGCAAAACGATTCCTAAAGCGCTTTTTCTCTGTGCTAAACAATCCCTCTGCGGGTTGTTTTTTTCAGACTTCGATTTTTCTTTCCTACAAATCCATAACCCAAAGCATCTGCCAAACAGTCCATATGCTGCTGCTTCTAAAAATACGCCGATTTCTGCTTCAAAATTAAACGACCATGAAACGAGAAAAAGCCTTTGACTTCCTATCCAAAGCCCGAAATAAAGGAATGCTCCCCCACACAGAATCCGGAAAAACTGACGGTACAGCCCATCCTTTATTATTCGCATGATCAGGCGCTCTATTCCAAACATTAAAAGTTGTGAAAAGAAAAGCGCCGTTACAAACCATAATGGAGAAAGAAGTATATTCACGTTATCAAACAGCGCAATATGCAACACAAGATCTACTACCTCCCGAGGCGTTCCGGGGCAGGTCGATACGATTCCAATCCAATTAAAAAACGGGGAAAGCAATAAATAGACAAACTCATAGATCAGAAAAGGAATGTACAGCCTTAGAATCCTTCTCTTTAGAAATTCAAAGAAACTACTTTCTGCACTAAAAGTGATCCCACTTAGAAAAAAGAACAATGGCATGTGATACAACTTCGCAGCAAAAAGCCCGGCTCCAAAGCTATGCCCGAACACTACCAGAATAATACCGATCCCTTTTGCTATATCTATATAGGTCTGTCGTTGTACTTTTCCATTCATGCTCACTCATTTTTTTGAAACATTATCATCTTCACTCTACATTAATGCCGACAAAAGCATCATAAATACTCTGTCTCCCCACGTTCCTTCAATGCATCCGTAATCTTTTTTACTTCCTGAGCACGGCTTTTATCACAGACCAGAATTGCGTCCTCCGTCTCCACAATGATAAGATCCTGTACACCCAGTGTCGCGATCAACCGTTTTCCGGAGTAAGTGACACAATCTTTCGTATCAATCGCCACGTGCTTTCCGACAAAAATATTACCATTTTCGTCCGATGGATGAAGCACGCCGAGATTATCCCAGGAACCGACATCATCCCACCCCATATCTGCCGGGATCACTTTCACATCCGTACTTTTTTCAAGAATCCCGTAATCAATCGAGATGGATGGAATTGTGGGATAAATGCTCTGTATCACATCCTTTTCTTCCGAAGTATTCATCGCTTCTCTTATCTTGATAAGACAGGAATAAACCTCCGGCAGCAGCTTTTCAAAATGCGAAAGGATCACAGAAGCTTTCCAGATAAACATTCCGGAATTCCAAACATAATCTCCACTCCTTACGTATTCTTCTGCCACTGAGAGTTCTGGTTTTTCCTTGAATGTCAATACAGGATAAGCCTTCTCATTCACCGTACGATCATAACGAATATATCCATAGCCTGTGGACGGGTAGGTCGGGCGTATGCCTAAGGTCAGGAGACAATCCTCCTTTTCCGCCACTTCCAGTGCTAGGTGAATCGTACGCGCAAATGCATCCCAATCCTGTACAGAATGATCCGACGGGAAAATACACATAATACCATCCCCATATTTCTTTACAATCTCCATGGCGGCATAACCGATACAAGCTGCCGTATTCCGGGCACAGGGCTCAGACAGGATATGATCTTCCGCAAGCCTTCCCTCGGTCACGGTTTTCATTTTTGGTACCTGATCCACATTGGTCACCACAAAGATATCCGTTTTTTTGCAAATCAGCGAGATGCGATCGATCGTCTCGTTGATCATCCGGTCTTTCCCACTGAGATTCAAAAGCTGCTTTGGCTCCGCATGCCTTGATAACGGCCAAAACCGTGTCCCTCCACCGCCGGCCATGATTACTCCGTAAGCCTTCATCTTTGTCCTCCATTCGATTGATCATTTATCATCTGTACAATCATTCTTACCTATAAGCACCAATTAATATATGCCTAAGTCCATACTGATTAACTCGTCTTACGACTCGAACGTCGAGAAACTCCTACCACTGGCAACCAGCAACCCGTAACACATATGTTTCACGTTCTTGAATGTAATCTGGTTCCCATTCTATTTTTTCAGAACCATAATCACACTTGCTCCATATGAGATATAATGGCCTCTCATAATACTCTGATACTCTCTTTTCTCTAACGTATGCAACACACGATCTACTATCCCCTTCCCTGAAGTTTTGAATTGTTTTTCCATTACTTCTTTTCTTTCCTCTTCCGTTCTATCCTCTTGCCTTTTTAATAATCCCATTTTTTCTAGAGCCACTCTTCCAAATAAAATTGGCAAAAACAAAAACTGAAAAAAATAACTTGAATAAACAATCTCAAACCCGGTATCACGCGCTAGCTTATTGAGCTCTTTTTCTGTATATCTGCGATAATGATTTGCATAATCATCCTCGCTGCTCCATAGCTTTTGATACGCAGGGACTGTAATAAGGAGAAGACCCTCCTGATCTATTTTCTGGTATAAAAGTTCCAAAAACCCTTCATCATTCTCAATATGTTCAAGAACATCCAAGAGTAACACCTGTTTATATTCATCATCTTTCGGGTATTCCTCGCACAAAAAACCTTCATGCGCTTCAATTCCTCTTTTTATAGCATTCCTACACGCCATGCCTGACGGTTCCAATAGTCCCATCCGAAATCCCTTTTTCTGTGCAACTGTCGTGGTATATCCGTTGCCTCCCCCCACATCTACAGTCATATCTTCTTTATGGAAGTATTTATACATAATACCGGTGATCACTTTTGCTCTGTACTGAAACCACCATGAATCTGCCTCTGTCTGATATAATAGATTCTGTTCCTCATCGGAAAACACTGTTTTCTCATTATTGATAGCCATTATCATTTCCTTTCTCAAACACGCTACAAGCAACGTTAAACCGGACCGCTATTTAAATATTCGTCACGATAAAACTGCATTTCCCCTGAATATGAATTCGTTTCCGTCCCGCTCGAATAAAAAAGCTGTCTCCCGCCTTCAACTCTGTTGTTTCCTGATGCACACGCATACTGCCTGTTCCGGATAGTACCACAACCGAGCGAAAAGAGGAATCATCCATGGTAAGTACTGCTTCTTCCTTCACATCATATTTCACACAACGGAAATACTTGCACTGCGCCAAAAGATGCTCTGTATAGCCCTCTTTCTGAACCGGGTTCTGTACTCCACCCGTTTCAGGGTAATACCGTGTAGTCTGCACCACATCCAGCGCTTTTTCGATATGAAGCTGCCTGGGATTTCCGTCCGCATCCACTCTGTCATAATCATAAACGCGATAGGTACTGTTAGAGTTCTGCTGGATCTCCACGAGCAGGATTCCCGATCCGATGGCATGAATCGTTCCGGCAGGGACGAATATGACATCTCCGGGCTTCACTGTCAATCGGTTCAGTACCTCTGTAATGGTGTGATCCGCAATCCGTTGTTTCAACTCTTCCCTGCTGACATCCCGGCACAGTCCGCAGTAAAGAAAAGCATCCGCCTCTGCGTCCAGTATATACCAAACCTCGTTTTTCCCAAACTCCCCTTCATTGACAAAGGCATAATCGTCATCCGGATGAATCTGGATAGATAGCGGCTGCTTTGCATCAATGAATTTGATCAACACCGGAAAGCGGTCGAACATCTCGCTCTTCCATCCGCAGACCACACTTTTTTGTGCATGCACAAAAGCCCCAAATTTCATGCCTGAAAAAGGGCCACCGTCAATAATACTCTGCCCGTCCGGATGTGCGGACAGTTCCCAGGACTCCGCAGTGATCTCAAAGGGACTCTTCTTATGGAATACTTCATTCAATCGATTGCCGCCCCATAGATAATTCTGAAATGCCGGACGCAAGCGGAAAATCTCCGGCAATCCCTCCGACTGCGTGGCGTCCTGTGCAGAAGACTGCATATCCCGTTCCTCGATCTCCGATCCGGTATCGACTTCGATCATGACCACTTCTATGTCACCTGCATTGTATAATCGATGCGCTTTCCCGGGAAGCACATCAACGCTTTCTCCTGCGGAAATCTCCTCATAGCGATGCGAGATTTCAACAGAAAGGACACCGGACACTACGGTATACCGTTCTGTACGTCGCTCATGCGTATGCCTCGACATGGATCTTCCGGGATACATTACGATTTTTCGGATGCGAAAACCGCTTCCCTCCGAAAGCACCTCTCTGGTTCCCCAGGGACGATATACCTTAGGGTTTACCTCGAAGTACTCCGAAAACTCCTCCCGGTACTCATTCAGAATCCCCTTTATATCCTCCGCATCATCCTTTGCGGTCACATAAAGCGCATTCGAAGTATTCACGATGTAAAGGTCCTTCAGGCCATTTGCCACCACAAGCTTTTCAGGCTCTGTATTCAGGATCGAGGTATTGAGACTGTCTTTTTTGATGACCCGGGTATTGTCTGCAAGATCATATTCCCTTTCATAGGCTTCGAAGCTGCCGATATCACTCCACGCGCTTTTCAGTTCCACAACGAAGAGATTCCGGCTCTTTTCCAGAATCAGACGCTCGATACTTCCTGCAGGGAGCTTTTCCAACAAGGATTTTGACAGGAAATAGCGCTGCTCTTCATTAGTCTGCAAATCATCTTCCGAAATCACAATCTCTGCCAGCGAGCTATGCACACTCCGCATCTCCTGCTTCATGGTACCGGCTTTTGTCACAAACATCCCGCTGTGCCAGAGCGTCCCATCCTCCCGGTAAAACAGCTCTGCCAACGTTTCTGCCGGTTTTTCCACGAATCGTACGACCTTTTTATCATGACAGCTGATATACCCGACACTCGTTCGCGGTGATTCCGGAAGTGTCCCCAGGAGCACTGTCTTTCCCTGACCGGATTGATCATGAGAAACCAATTCCTTTGCCTTCAGCACTGCCTCGGAATATCCCTCTCCCCGGATCAGCAGGTCTGCCGGCGTAACAAAAATCTCTTCCGCATCCGATAGAAGAGAGAATACCGTAAAAAGGGACGCCGCGGTTCCGCGTCCCTCTTCTTCCAAAAAAAGTCGATAGGACAATCCCTGAAAACTCTGGAGCTGTCCCTCCACCACCGCCCCATAGGCCTGATTCGTTAAGATCAGAAATTCCTCACACAGCGGCAGATTCCTGGTGATCGTCTCCTGAAAAAGGGATCGCTCCATGCGAAAATTCAGAAACTGTTTCGGAAAATCTTTTCGTGACAGCGGCCACAACCGGTCTCCGGTTCCGCCCGCTAAGATGATACATTTCATACTTCCATTCCTATCGGCATATCAGGTTTACTTCACTCTGTCCCGGGTTCTCGGGTTTCTACAGGTTGCGCCGACAAATCGATCTCTTCCGATATCAAAAATACAGGCCGTCTCCTTGCCGCATCATAGGTTCTCCAAAGGTATTCCGCAATGATACCCAGTGCGATGTTCGTCACGCCAAAGCCAAGCGCCAGTAAACAGATCAGCGTTGTGTACCCCATGGGTGCCTGTGGCGTCACAATCTTATTGATAATGGCACCCACACCAATCACGATTCCTGCGATAAACAAGATCACGCCTATGATACTGACCAGACGGATCGGCATAAAAGAAAAGGCCACAAATGAATCGATAAACAACTTAATCTTCTTTTTCAGGGTCCATTTGGAAACGCCGGTGGCGCGCTCATGAAAATCCATGGACAATATGCAGTACCGAAACCCTGCATCCATGATCTGCAGCATGATGGAAGAATTCCCTTCCACATTTGCATTCAGATAATCCCGGATCTTGCGATTGA
Organism: Lachnospiraceae bacterium; assembly: GCA_045661345.1. Classification (GTDB taxonomy): domain Bacteria; phylum Bacillota; class Clostridia; order Lachnospirales; family Lachnospiraceae; genus RUG12461. Next base: position 191,100 of record JAZRFM010000010.1, on the reverse strand, counting down.
TCACAATCACAGAAATCCCACCGGAGGAATAACTGCTGACAGCGTATTTCTGCATCAGATGAGAATAGATTTTGGAAAAAGCACGATTCCCGGCACTGACACCAACCGTCCTCTTTTCGATATAGACCGCATCATACCCTTCCCGGATCTTCTGCCAGGACTCGAGGAGAAACTCCAGGGGTTCCTGCAGGTCACTCCCCATCCAGGTGCAGATGTCGTAGGAAGCATGCAAAAAACCCGCGCGGATCGCCGCGTGGGAACCATAGTTTTTGGAAAAACGTATCACCTTCGCGTTTGCCACATGCTGAAAAGAAAATCCGGTCAGCTTTACTACCGTATCATCCGTGGAACCGTCATCCACAAAAATGAGTTCCACCGGAAAGGGTAATATCTTCGCATGGGTATCCAGCGTATTGCAGAAAAGTTCGATTCCCTCACTCTCATTCAGAAAGGGAACGACGATGGAAATACCTGAACTCTGCTCTTCCTTCCTCATCCAGTACAACCTCTCCTATGATCTTTGCCGGATTACCGGCTGCAATCCGGTATGCCGGAACATCTTCATTCACAAAGCTGTGTGCCGCTACGACCGAATGATCTCCGACTGTGACGCCACAGGATATCATGGACATGGTTCCAACCACCACATTATTACCGATTGTCACCGCGCCCGAAACAAATGGATCCCTCCCGCCTGACACATAGTATTTCGTAGAGTCATGGGTATAGATCATCACGCCGGCGTCAATGGAAACAAAATCTCCAATGGTGAGCTTCCCTGCGCTTCCATCCAACAGGGTATAGGGCCCGATCCAGACATGATCCCCGACCTTCACATCCCCCATGATCACTGATGTGTCATAAACGGATGATCCTTTCCCAAAACCGAGATACTCGTTCTTATCAAAGCGGTTAAAGATGTATTCTCCACTGGGCAGGACACGGTCAAATTTCTGCCGCATCTCTTCCCGTTTTGTCTGCATACAGGCATCGAACAGACCGGCAAATTCCTCCTGCGTCATGCCTGCTCCCCTTTTTTCAGATTCTGCAGATACCAATCCAGGGTTTTTTGAATCCCTTCTTCAAAAGAGATTTCCGGCGTAAAGCCTAAGTATTCTTTTGCTCTCTTCGCATCCGCACATAGGTTTCGCACATCACTGGTACGAGCGGGCCGATGTTCCCACTCTCCATCATAATGCAGATAATGACAGATCTCCCGCAAGAGCCTGTTGATGGAAATATCAGTGCCTGATCCAAGATTAATGATCTTCCCGCGGGACTCTTCTTTTTCATAGGCAAGGAGCAATGCGCGCACCGTATCTCCGACATAGATAAAGTCCCGGGTCTGCTCGCCGTCTCCTTCCACCATGGGCATCCCGCCATCCAAAATCCGTTTTGCGGTTGCCGGAATGATGGCCGCCAGACTCCCGACTGCATTCTGTCTGGGACCGTAATTATTAAAGGGACGGACAATGGAGATATCCAGTCCAAGAACCTTATAGAAACTATGTACCATGAGATCCGCCGCCGCTTTTCCTGCTGCATAGGGGGTTGTAGGATCTGTGGGGTGGTTTTCATCCATGGGAGAATACTGCGCCGTCCCATAAGCCTCAGAAGAAGAGGTGTGAATTAACGTCTTATAAGCACCAACCTTCAAAAGCTCCAATAACGCGTTCGCGATCTCCACATTCACCATATAGGCATCAAAAGGGTTGAAAAAGGAATAATTCAGTGCAATGGTTGCCATATTAAAGACAACTTCGATCTGTTCCTTTTCCATGATCGCCTGCAGCACGCCAAAATTTCTGGCGTCATCGCGGTACAGCACAAAGTTGTCATGTGCCAAAGCTTCCACCAGGTTTTCCATTTTCCCCAGAAAGAAATTATCCACACATACAACTTTTCCCGCCTCCTTCTCCAATAGCAGATCACAGAGGTGACTGCCGATAAACCCGGCGCCTCCGGTGACCAATACATGTTTTCCTTTGATCGATGGCATATTCTTCCCCTCATCCTTCATCAATGGTCTTACGGATCATCTCTACCACGTAGGCCTGGTCCTCATCCGTCATCCCAATGTACAGTGGCAATGTGATGGAAAGGTGATCACAGGCATAGGCGTTCTCATAATCCTCCGGTTTGTACCCGAAACGGTTTCTGTAATAGCCCAGCATATGCACCGCATGGGTACCCTGTCGTGTCGCAATCCCGATATCCTCCAGCTTCTGCAGGAGGTTGTTGCGATACGCGCCGCCCTCCCTGATACTGTCAATCCCGAGTCTGTCGATGTCCAGCATGCAAACATAGGACTGGTAGGTGTGAAAATATCCTTCCGGCTCGGTGGGGGTACGAAACTCGGGCAACGTCTTCCCGATCATCTCGTTGTAAAGCTTTGCCCGCTTCCGCTTTCCTTCCACGATCCGATCCAGTTTCTTCACCTGCGCCAGTCCAATGGCCGCCTGAATATCCGTCATACGGTAATTAAACCCTACTTCGTTGAATTCCGGAAGAAGAAATCCTTTCCCCTTATCTCTCGCATCTGCTGACACCGTGCTGCCGTGGGTACGAAGCTCTCTCATTCTTTTCGCAGCTGCCGCATCATCCGTCAGCACCATGCCGCCTTCTCCGGTGGTAATGGATTTCCGGGGATGAAAGCTGATACAGGAAGGATTTCCAAAGGCGCCCTGATGAGTGTCACCGATCTTTGCCCCCAAAGCGCAGGCCGCGTCCTCCACAACCTTCAGATCGTATTCCTTCGCAAGGCGATTTACTTCATGGATGTCACAACATAATCCGAATTCATGTACCGGCACCATCCCCCAAAGGCGGTTTCCGGTCTTTTTATTCTTCAGGATTCCGTCCTGTTTCTCATAGTCCGTTTCAATCTTCCGGACCAGGGCATCCGTATCCACATTAAAGGTTTCCTGCCGGATATCGACCATTACAGGGGTAGCGCCGGTGGTCACAATGGCGTTTTCCGTAGCCACGAAGGTAAAGGCCGGTGTAATGGCATCCATCCCTTCACCCAGACCATTCGCCACCATGGCAAGGTGAAGCGCCGTGGTACAGGAGGTGGTCGCGACACCTTCTGCCACACACTCGTGAGAAGCGATGGCCTTTTCAAATTCCGCCACCTTGGGTCCCTGGGCTACCCATCCGGATGCAAGGGCTTCCGCAGCAGCTTGTGCTTCTTCCTCAGTGAAATATGGTTTCGTAACGGGTATTTTCCTCATCCATCTATCTCCGTCAGTTCTTCGTATTGTTCTCCGCAGTTTTCACACTTCCCGTGTTCATCCAATTTAAAACCACACCGGCATACCCAGCCGATCTGCCGGGCCGGATTCCCAACCATTAAGGCATGGGCCGGCACATCCTTTGTCACCACACTGCCGGAACCGATAGTGGCATATTCCCCGATGGTGATCCCGCAGCGGATCGTCGCATTCGCACCGATGGAAGCACCCTTTTTCACCAGAGTCCCGGAAATTTTCCAGTCCGAGTTAAATGCTCTCGGATACATATCATTGGTAAAGGTCATGGAGGGTCCGAGAAAGACATCATCCTCCACCGTCACACCATGATACACGTTCACATTGTTCTGTATTTTGACGCCGGAACCGATCTGTACCTGCTCATCGATATACACATTTTTACTGATGATACAGTTATCTCCGATCTTTGCGCCTTCCCGCACCTGGGCCTGATTCCAGATTCTGGTACCGTCTCCGATCACGGCCTCTTTGCTTACTTCCGCCGTCTCGTGGATAAATACCCTGCTCATGCCTTCTCCTTGTAGAATTTGTTTACTGCCGCAATCACCTCATCAATCTGTGCTTCGGTGATCTCCGGGAAGATGGGGAGACAGACGGATTCCGCCGAAATCTGCTCCGCCACAGGCAGGGACGCATTCGGATTCTTGCAGTTCTTTTGGTTAAAGGCTTTCTGTTGGTGCAGCGGCACCGGGTAGAAGGATCCACTGCCGACACCGTTCTCGCTGAGAAATGCGCATAGCTCTTCCTTATACTGACTCCGTACCACAAACTGGTGCCAGCAGCATTTCTGATCGGCATTATAAGCCGGACGGATCAGGCGTTGATCCAGTCCTGTAACATACCGCTCCGCCACATGTGCTCTGGCCTGATTATACTCATCCAGATGCCGGAGCTTGATGGAGAGGACTGCTGCCTGTACGGCATCCAGTCTGGAATTGTAACCGATCAGGAAATTGTAATACTTATAGGGATCATAAAGCTCTGTCACCTGCTCAGCGGTCTTGATCTCCACCTTCTGGCCTTCCAGCAGTTCCAGCGCCTCTGCACCGTTTTTCCCGGCGCCGTGCTCCCGGAAGGAGGTCAGGATCACCGCAAGATCATCATCCTTCGTGGTGACCATGCCACCGTCTCCGCAGCCGCCAAGATTCTTGGTGGGATAGAAGGAAAAGCAACCCACATCTCCAAGGGTTCCTGCTTTCTTTCCTTTATATTCCGCGCCGATGGCCTGCGCACAGTCCTCGATCACCCGTAAATTGTGCTTCTTTGCGATGGCATTGATGGTATCCATCTCACAGCAGGCACCGAAGATATGTACCGGCATGATGGCTTTCGTCTTCTCCGTGATCGCTGCTTCGATCAGCGACTCATCCATGGTATAATCCTCTTCCTTGACATCCACAAACACCGGGATCGCCCCGATGGACGCAATGGACTCTGCCGTCGCAAAAAACGTGAAAGGCGTGGTGATGACTTCGTCCCCGGGCTTCACGTTGCAGGCGCGAAGGGCAAGGATCAACGCCGCAGTCCCGCTGGAGCAGCCGATGGCATAAGGCACATTCAGGTACTTCTCCACTTCCCCTTCAAAGTTTTTCACATAGCTTCCACCGATATAGGCACAGCTTTCAAATACTTTTTCAATCTCCGGCATAGCCTCGTCCTTGATGGCTGCGAACTGTGTTTTCAGATCTAAAAATGGGACACTCATGGTTTCCTTTCCTCTAAACATCACAATTTGTACGTTTCACTACCTGTTCACAGATCTCGATGGCACGGATGGCTGTTGCGCCGTCCACCAGAATCTTTTCCCCGTTGACCACGGCTTCATAGAAGCTCTGGAGCTCCGCCCGTAACGGCTCAATGATGGGTACAAATACCTTCTGCACCACAGCATCCTGCTTGTAGGTGCCGGCGTGGTCACTCTCAATCATGATATCCGTATTCTTCGTTATCGTCAATGTTTTCGCCAGTAAGTCCGCATAGACAATGGCGTCCTCCGTGTGGATCTCCAGAGACCTTTCCTTGTTCTGGGAAACTCGACTGGCGTTGATAATGGCATGGGCATTGGAAGAGAATTCCAGCATACAGGTGGCAAAGTCAGTTGCACCCGACCGGATCTTTTCTCCATTCCCCCGAATATCCTTCACCGTACCTGGCTCCATGAGGCTGCACACAATATCGATGTCATGGATCATGAGATCCTCAATGACGCTGGTATCCGTGATCCGACCACTGCCACTGAAAGGACTGTATCGATGCGCTTCCACATAAAAGATCTTTTTCCCATCCAGGATCTTGGACAGTTCTGTCACGACCGCATTGAACCGTTCAATGTGTCCCACCTGCAGTTTGCATCCGTTCTTTTGAAAAGCTTCCATGATCTCCCCGGCATCTTCACCGGTCGTTGCCAAAGGTTTTTCGATCAACGCATGTACGTGCCTCTCCGCCACCTTGAGCCCGACCTCCTTGTGCAGGGAAGAAGGAACCGCTACAACAACTGCTTCTACCGCATCAAGCAGCGCCTCCAAAGTAGAGAATGCTGTTGTCTCGTACAAATCAGCAACCCCCTTTGCCTGTGTCTCATTTGCATCATAAATCCCAATGAGATCAAACCGCTTCTCATCCGCCAGATTTCGTACATGATTTCTTCCCATGTGTCCGGTACCGATGACACCGATTTTTAGTTTCTGCATAACGAACTCCTTCCTGCTATAGCTTCCAAAACGCAATTACCCCATACGGATCCTGCACATCCGGTTCTCCCAGTATAGACCTGATCTGTTCTTCATAATCAATCGATGAAACTCCGTATTCATTTTCATAAGAAGCGCGGTCCAAATACAGCCCTGTATATCCCGCTTCTTTGATCTGCCGTACCAGAGAATCCACATCAGCGGATGCAACACGCGCCTGCCAATCCGACTCTTCCCGCCCCTGCATGGCTCCATAGCTCCAGTGCAGTGTATCTGTCCCCAGATAGCCAAAGAAATTCCGATAAGAGTTACCCGTTGGCCAGGGAGAAAACGGCAATTGAAACACATAAGAGCCCTCCGGCACAGAAGCTTCTATCTCCTGCAGCCCTTTGTCAAGACTCTCTACAGGAGATCCCTGATAGCTCATTTCCCGATAGGTAAAGGTTTGATCATAAATACCCATAACCATGATCCCTCCCATGATTGCGATAAAGGGCAGTATCTGCACTTTGCGTCCAAGAACATCCAGCAACAGTGCAACCTGAAGAAGGCTCAGAAACATGATCACTACAGACAATCTGTTGTAACAGCGGATCGGGACATCCACAACTACCGTTGCCACGCTGCTGATGCCACCAATTGTCCCAAGCAGGATCATCGCGATATTCAGATAGGAAATCTCTTTTTCTTTTTTTTGTCGAAATAAAAAAACTAAAGAAATGATCAGTCCCACTGCCGCGACAATACCCAGAGTAGAATAACGATTTTCATTTACCAGCGGACGCGTCTCTGTGTATACTCTCGTCAGTTCCGCCAATGCCGGGATCCGGTGAGAATTCTGAGGCAGCAAAAGCTCTACCAGTTTCAATCCGAAAATCTCTGCTTCTTCAGGCATGCGAAGTTCCAAGTCCCCCGCCGGGTTTGCTCCATGAATCATATGATAAAGTGCGTTTGGAAGAACATTTACAGCAACTCCGGTCAATACCGCGGCCAAATATCCAAGGGGATATAAGAAACGCCTAAAACCCTTCGCAGGTCGATTCAACCACAAAATTATCATCCCAACCGTAATCAGGGCACAGGCAAAAAAAGCATAATACAGACCTGTAAATGCACAACAGAATGCTAGAAACAACATACAATAAAAATGCTTTTTCTGTTTTTCCCGCTCCTCAGATGCATGTACTGTGTCCCGCATAATGTCAATTGCAATCACACACGCTACCGGCATCATAAAGTAGGGCACCAGCCACATATGGCCGTATCGCTGCTGGATATAAGGGCTGAATGCATAGAGCACAGACAACGTCATGGCAGGAATTCTTCCCACCTTCAGATACCGCATACAAGCTGCGCTGATAATCGCTGCAAGGAAAAAACACAGAAAATAGAACAGGTTGCTGATGAAATATGGATTATCCGTAAAAAGTCCTATCGTTTTTACCAGCAAAAAAGAGAGCGTATCAGAATAGGGGTAGTCATACATATCTGCTCCGGACATTCCTCCGGTACGATGTCCCACCAAAGAAACCCCATATTCATCGATCAATTTTGCATAGTAATGCACTCCCATCGCATCTCCGGAGACGTTCAAAGGACAGGTGATTTCCACATTCCGGTACAAAATCAGCAATGTCACCAGTACAATCCCCGTGATACCAAGATACATCAACAATTCCTGCCAGGGAAATTTCTTTTTCTCTCTCTTTGGTTTCCCTCGAAGAAACCAGAACAGATTCCAAAATAAAATACATGCAGAAACAACAAAAAAAATCCCCGCCGCTGCCGTCGCAGCCTTTACCAGCCTGTTACCGCCAACAACAGAATTCTGACGAACGACATTCAGATCCGTGATAACAAGAGAGGTATCATAGGGTGTAAAAAAACGCAACTCGCAGCTCCCCGGCCGATATGCGCGATAATACGGCAGGATCACGGAGTATTGATTCTCCCCCGGTGCAATGTCAAAGGTTTTCTCCATCCCGCTAAGATCGTATCCCGGTCCGAACAAGTCAACCGTCATCTTCGCATTCTCACCGGTTTGATTGTCAATCGTGAACGAAATCCGAAAAAGATCTCCTTCCATCAGAGAGACTTCCGCGGAAAACATCTTTTCCCCTTCTCCGGGCGAAATCACGAAAGCATTTTCTTTGATCGCGCCATACTCTGTCAGATCAGACAGCCGGAAGTCTGAATAATCCACGATATGCTCTTCTATGGTTTCCTCATAGGGCACATCGTCCACAAACGGAAACAGATAGAAAAGCAGAGCACCCGCAATCGTCAGGATCAGGGAAATGGTTGCGATCCCGGTTCCACACAGTCTATGTTTTTTCATAGTGTTTTCGATTTCCATTAACTTTCTATCTCTTCGAAATAAATTCTTCGTCCAAGCATTGCCTCAAGCCGTACCAAGGTCTTCCACAATCTCTACCAACCGATCCCAGGAATACCGGTAGCTTTCCGCCTCGATATTCTTTTTAAACTCCTCATACCGGTTCTCTTCAAAGTATTCACATACCGCATTTGCAATCAGATCCGGTCGTTTCGGCTCTACTACATAGCCTGTCACCCCGTCTGTCACCACATCCGGAAGGCCGCCCACATTTGTGGCCACAACCGGCAGGGAAAAGCCATAAGAAACCTGCACGATTCCGGATTGCGTGGCGGATTCATAGGGAAGCACGGCAAGATCAGCCGCCTTAAAGTACACCTCCACCTCCCGGTCCGGGATATAACCGTCATAGATCTTTACAAGAGGATGAATCCCCAGATTCTCAATGAGTGTAAGATAGGTTTCCTTATCACTTCCAAAGTCCCCTACCACTAAAAGTCTAACGTGTTCTTCTCCTCCCAGTCTCTCCGAGACAGCCGGAAGAGCGTTCAGCAGGTGCTTCAGGCCTTTATATTCCCGGACAAAGCCGAAGAAAAGCAACACCTTCTGTTCCCGGGTGATGGCGAGTTTTTTTCTCGCATCCTCCTTCGTCAGATCCGAGCGCTGAAAAAGGTCAAATGTGGGCAAGACCGTCCTCTGATAAACCGCATCGCTTCGAATCTCCAACAAATCTGCTTCATCCGTTCGGGACTGCACGGTAAAGCAATGCACATGACGCATCGCCATCCTGGTGAGCTTTCGATCTGCAGGAAAACGCTCATGAGGAAAGACATTGTGACAAACATAGAGAATCCTGACGTGACGATGTAATTGAGCAGTCAATACACGATAACAGGGGGCAAAATAGGGATGCCACCATTGCATGATCAAAAGATCAGGTTTTTCTTTCCTGATATGGGAAGCCACAGAAAGCCAGTTGACGGGATTTGCCGTATTGATCAGATATTTCGTTTCCTCTATCTTTAAAAAATCATCCTCATAGTCTTTCTGCTCTTTTTTGTAAAGAAACTTCGGATACTGCAGACTGTAGGAAATCATTTCCACTTCATATTTTTTTCGTAATGCTCTGCAAAGCATCCCGGTATAGTGGGAAATACCGCCTTTATACGGATAAACCGGTCCGATCAGAACAATCCGTTTCATAGTTTTACTACCATATCTCAAATCTTCTCCATTGCCTTTGTCTTTTACGATACCATAGTCTCTAAAATGCGTCAAAAATCTCCATCGCTTATGAAAGTGTATTTTTGCGTTCTCCTGTCATTTATGCTATGCTTTTTAAAGATCAATAAAGTGAACAGGTGATTCCTTGCATCCAATCCATAATACTCTGATTGTCTTAAACTATAACGACGCGGATACCACGGTCGGCTTTTTGGAGAAAGCACAGTCCTGCCCATCGGTTGACCGGATCGTGGTTGTCGATAACTGCTCCTGTGACGGATCCTTTGAGATACTGCAGGGATATTCTTCGGATCGGATTCATGTCATTCGCACGGAGAAAAACGGCGGCTATGCCTCAGGCAACAACTTCGGCTGCCGGTATGCGCTTCAGACATTCTCTCCCGAAGTTCTATTCCTGGCAAATCCGGATACCGCTTTTGAAGACGACGTCATACAGTCTATTCAGGAATTCCTGTCAGATCAGGAAGTAGCAAAGATCGGTCTGGCAGCGCCTTTGGTGAATCAGGGGTATAATGCATGGCATCTGCCGGATTATCGGGGAGTATTGCGCTCCATTTTCCTGTACCTGTTTCATCTGGAAAAAAAGAAACTGAAACAGGAGCTGTTGACTCAAACTTCTTCCGCCTATTCTTGTGTAGGAGTGGCAGAAGGATCGTTTTTCGGAATCAGGAGCTGTGTCTATCAGGAAGTCGGCGGACTGGATGAACGCACTTTTCTCTATTATGAAGAAAACATCCTCGCAAAAAAACTGGCGCATGCGGGATATCATGTCGCAATCCTGCCCGGTATCCGGTATGATCATTATCATTCTATCTCTATCAAAAAACAATACGGCACAAAAGCAAAGGCTTTTCTCCGGTTTCATCCCAGCATGCTTTTGTACTTAAGGGAGTATCTTCACATCAACATTTTTCAAAGAATGCTGTTTGAAATCTGCTTTCTGCTGGGCCTTCTGGAACGAGTCCTCTATGACCTGGTGGGTGGCAGAAAAGTAACAGAAAAAATCTGAAAAGCAAAACCATATCATACTACAGGAGCTCTTATGGAAAAAGTATTGATCGGCGGTGCGGGCGGTGCACCTACAGAAAACGTGATACGCTCATGGAAAGCAGGATCTGACTGCGAAGAAATCGTCGGTATCGGCAGCGAACCTTTTGATATGATGATCTCTTCCGCGGACCGGCTATATCAGGTACCTTATGCTTCTGAACCGGCTTATCGAAAGAGACTTTTTGAAATCATAGAAAAAGAATCTCCCTGTTTTGCCCATTTTCAGCATGACATGGAGATCCAAACCATTTCCCATATGCGTGAAGATCTCGAAGCAGCAGGGATCCGGCTCTATCTTCCTGCCAAAGAGACTATCGACATCTGCGTCGATAAAGGAAAATCTGCCGAGGTTTGGATGCGCGAAGGCATCCGTATTCCAAAGACCATGTGGATCCACAATGAACAGGATCTGAAACAAGCCTTTCAGAAACTGGGCAACGAAGAAGGTGCCATCTGGCTTCGTTCCACAAAACCGGCCGGCGGCGGGCTTGGTGCACTTCCCACCAATGATTATGATTTCGCAAAGATCTGGATCGATCGTTTTCACGGCTGGGGTTCCTTTACTGCTGCGGAGCTTCTCACCAAGGATACCGTCACCTGGCTCTCCCTTTGGTACGAAGGAGAACTGGTGGTCGCACAAACCAGAAAACGTAATTCCTGGAACTTCGGGAACCGTACACTCTCCGGTGTGACCGGCATTACGCACGTCGGTGAAACCTGTTCTGATCCTGTGATCGACCGCATCGCGCAGGATACCATCCATGCCATTGACCGGCAACCTCACGGCATCTTCGGCGTAGATATGACTTATGACACCTCCGATGTCCCGAATCCCACCGAAATCAACATCGGTCGTTTTTTCACCACAGTATATTTCTTCGCAGAAGCCGGACTAAACCTTCCTGTTATATACAAAAACATTGCACTCCATGGAGATTTTCCGTCTCTCCCAAAGAGAATCAATCCTCTTCCGGACGGACTCCTCTGGATCCGGGGGATGGATCGCCCGCCACGCCTTACGACGATGGAAGAGCTGCAGAAACAGATTCACCTTATGGAGTCATCCAAATGAACATTCTCCTTACCGGTGCCACAGGATTTATAGGTAGTCACGTATTGCGAAAGCTAATGCGGTCAGATCACAAGGTTACGATTCTTTCTTCCCGATCTGTGGATGGTTTTTGTGTCATAGATGCACAAAACTATCATTTTTCTCCCCGCTACCTGTTACAAAACGACTGCGAGAAAATTGATACGATCCTGCACATCGGTGCTTTTACACCCAAAAAAGGGGCTGAAGCAGACGATGCAGTTCGCTGCACCTCCAACATCACAGGAACCGAAGCTCTGTTATTGTCCGAGCTGCCCAATCTCAAACGATTTGTTTTTCTCAGCACCCTGGATGTCTACGGGTCACCCGGTGGCATCATCACAGAATCTACCCCATGTACTCCGCTCACTTTATACGGATTCTCAAAGTATTATTGCGAAAAGATGATTCAATCCTTTTTTTCAAACACCCCTGTGGTCCATCCGATCCTTCGTATTGGTCATGTATACGGAGAGGGAGAAGAAGTCTACCAAAAAGTCATGCCTACCCTGATCCGGCAGGCCATCTCCGGGGAGGCACTCACCATTTATGGATCGGGACAGGCACGCCGCACTTTTATTTATGTGGAGGATGTTGCAGATGCGATCCTTGCCTCCCTTAAACTGACTGATTCCCCTGTGATCAATGTCGCAGGAAGTGAACCGATCTCCGTCAATCAACTGGCAGAGCAGATACGAAGCATTTGCGGCAATAATCTGCAAATCCGGCATATTTCATCAGAAATCCCGGAGCATGACCTTCTCTTTGACAATACACGTCTTCGGCAGTTATTATTACCAACACTTACCCCTTTCCCGAAAGGGCTTGCATACGAAATCAAGTATATGAAGGATCTGAATCATGCTGGATAACCATTATGACGTGATCTGTACAGATTTGGACGGCACCCTGCTGGATGATCAGCAGCGGCATTATCACTGCTATCTGGCAATCCTCGAGAAATACGGCGGTGTCCCTGTATCTGCAGACCAATACTGGAATGAGAAGCGGCATGGCAAAAACCGCAAAGAGCTTCTTGTCGAAAGTCAGTTTGGCGGCACCTATGAGGATTACATGCAATGTTGGAAAGACTGGATCGAGGAGGATACATTTCTCCTTTATGAATCCCTGAAACCTGGCGTCATTCCCGCATTGAGAATCCTTCGTTCCAAAACGGATCGTTTTTTGCTTGTCACCATGCGGCAAAAGAAAACGCAGCTGCTCAAGCAGCTGCATCGCTTAAATCTTGATCATTTTTTTGACGAGATCATAGCAGGAAACCCCTTTATCAAGGAAAAGTCTTCTCTTGTTTCTTTCCAATCCACAACACGATGCCTAGTCATCGGAGATACAGAAGCAGATGAGGAACTTGCCAATCAACTAGATGCCGACTTTCTTGCCGTCACGAGCGGTCTGCGGGATCCCTCTTTTTTTCAATCTCCTGATTACACTGTCTCGGACTGGTCCTCTGATTTTACCATCTGTAGGAATTCCTCATAATCCCGTATATAATCCTCCGGATCATAAAGTTCTGATGCCAGCACCATGAGTACGGCGTCTTCCGAAAAATCAAACATTTCCCGCCAGATATTATTGGAAATATAAACCCCTTCATAGGGTTTCTCCAAGGGCACTACCTTCTTCTCAAATCCATTATCCAAGCGGATCTTACAACTCCCGTGAATACAGATCAGAATCTGCTCCAGCGATTTATGCGCATGATGTCCGCGCACCACATCAGTCCTTGTATCATACATATAATAGACACGCTTGATCCGAAACGGGATATCCTTAAATTCTTCCAGTGCCACCAACTGACCGCGATCATCGCCATGGGGCTGGAACATATATTTTACTACCTGCATCGTCACTCTCCGTCTATCTATCCATCACAGAGCAGAACGCCTCCGTGAAATTCCTCACAAATGTCTCCCGTCCATATTGCTTAACCACCTTTGACCGAATCGTCACCGGGTCAAAGACCAACTTCTCTTCCAGGAACTCCTTCAAACCAGATGCCATCCCTTCCACATCCATAACATGATAAAGCCGTCCCATACTGTCATCCACATAATCTTCAATCCCACCGCATCTCGTTGCAAAAACGGGCAGACCGCAGCAGGCTGCTTCCATCGTCGCCAGAGGCTGCCCCTCCTGTATGGACGTCATTACAAACACATCCGCCTGATGATAGACCTTTTCGATTTCTTCTCTCCTGACCTCAGGCAACAACTCCAGCCGATCTGAGAATGTCTTTGAATGCAAAAGGCATTCAAATTGTTCCCTGTCTCCTGCATATCCTTTATTTGCCGCATACCCTGCAATCAGGATACGAAAAGATGCTTCTGTGATCTCACACAGGCGTTCCATCACCTTGCAAAAATGCGCATAGTTCTTATAAAAAGAATTTACCCCCATGATGAGGATCGTTTTCTCTTTCAAAGGTTCTTTATCGCACAGTGTAAATCTTGTTTCATCCACAAGATTTCCGATATACCTGGTGGGTGGCATATGGATATTCTGCATCATGAGCTGCCTGGCTTTGTCCCAACTGATCAAGAAAAGCAGGTCAGCGTTTTCCATCGCTTCATAGTTCTGATTATTGATCAGGAGTCCCAAGGGTGGTACCGGAGAATGCTCCGAGATCACATATGGTTTTCCGGTAAGCTCAGATAAGATTTGAAGGATTCCTGCCTCATACTGGGCATCCACACAATACAGTGCATCAAACGAAAAATCCTTCTCTTTAGACAGAGCCTTCGCGAGAAGCTTCTTTACCTTGTTTCTTCTGCCTTTTGACACATATTTCCCTACACCCGGTCGTTTATCCTTCCCTGAAACTTTATGATGTAAATCTGTCAACTGATTCAGTATGTCATACCATACCGACAGTTTCACATCCAGATTGTATTCAACAGTATTCCGCTCCCGGTTTACTTCTAACAACAGGTTATTCCCAGAAAAAAAAACCGCCCTGTGCTCCCGGTAATGTAACACAACAAAGTCAAAATGATCAGCAACCGCAAATGCCTGTTCTTTGAAAAAGCTCCCATAATAGGGATTCTCAGGGGTCGGATACCAGTTTGTCACCAGACAGATTATCTTTTTATGTCCCACGCACAGCCCTCGCAAATAAAACCATTTCAAATGCTTTCCACCGCGATTTACGTAATAGTCTTGTGTATACCGAAAGTGACCGCGGCAAATCCAAATCTAACATACGCTCCAGATGGGAAAACAACTCTGTTCCCGCTGCCAGCTTTCGCATTTCCGCAACCTTCCCATGTACATTCGCAGGCTTCACACCCGCCATCCAATAATTAATCGCCAGGTACATCAGATAAGCCCGGTAGTATTCCAGCTGTTTCTGCACACATTCATCTGATGCCTCCTGATAATATGGAAAAAGATGTACATATAATGCTGAAGATCCTGTAAAAAGGGATGCATCCGCTCTTGTCGTCATGGAATCGGGCACCATTCGATAATAGTAACCGCAAATCGAAGATGCCACTGCCACTTTGTGACAGTTTAATAAATATGGGTACGTAATTGCCGCATCTTCGCCCATTCTAATCGAATTCGGTACTGTCGGCAGAATCTTCTCCAGAAGATCTCTTCGATAGATTTTCAGACATGTCGATGGGAAAATCCCCGGTTCATAAAATCTACCGTCAGCGCAATTCATATTACGAAACAAGGTCTTCAGCTGATCGCCTTCATATATCCCATCAGCAATCGATTGAATAATCTGTTCTTCCTTTCCATCCTCATAGATTTTCGTAATACCAACTGCAACCAGGTCAGGATCTTCTTCCTCCACGATTTTCATCATGCGTTCATAATAATCCGGCTGAAGATAATCGTCGCCGTCCACAAACGTAACATATTCTCCGGTTGCTTTTTCAAGTCCACTTTTTCTTGCAGCTACAAGACCTTCATTCTCTTTATGAATGACCTGAATTCGATTATCTACCAACGCATATTGATCACAGATTTCCGGTTCTCGCCCTTCTGCGCCGTCATCCACCAATACTATTTCCAAATGATTATAGTTCTGTCTGCAAATACTCTGAATACACTCTTCCAGATAATTATCCACTCCATAAGCTGGAACGATCACAGTCAGCAGGTGTACATCCGGCATGGTCGTTTTGCGCCTGTAATCAGGTAAAGCAACTGATAGTTCCATCTTCTCAGTCTCTCTTTGTCTATTATGAAAACACTACCATGAGGCCAAAAATCCTCATCGCAAATCGACCTTTCATTTCCGATAAATCATCTCTTCCAATAGCCCCATGTGCAACTACCTTACGAAAGAACAAATCTTTTTTAAACTGCCGTTGCACTTTCCTGTCTCTCACATTATGTCGGACAATCCATTTGGCACATGGCACAAGTAACGTAACTGCATGTTTACGGATATACTTTTCCATCTCCTCATCCAACCAGCCGCAACTCTTTATTATACGATATGTGAAGCCCACAAGTCGATTGCGGTTCCATGCATCGTCCCATGTATAAATCGGAAAATAGTGTGATAAGCTGTTCTCATCATATCTATATCCATACAACGGCTTATCGGAAACATATACTCTTCGACAACTCCGGAGCAATGGTGTCAATAAGTATAAATCATCTCCATAGTTTCCGCTTTTCCCAACTCTATCGTAAAATAATTCCTCCTCCTTCGAATAAGAAAAAGCATCTCTTCGCGTGACCCGCAATGCCAATCCATAAAACGAAACCGTCCGTTCCATATAGATCAATAGCTCCTTGGGGGTAAGTATCTTTTTCTCCGTCGCAAGGAAATGCTCTTCATCATGATCCGGGAAGATCTCACGCAACCCGAAAAGAACCATATCAATCTCTTCTTCATCCCCATCGAAGATCCGATTTGCCTCCTCAAGATAACCGGGATCATAGGTATCTCCTGCATCTAAAAAAGCAAGATACTGACCCTTCGCTTCTTGGATGCCTCTCCTGAATGCACCTAACCCACCCTGGTTGTCCTGATGGATTACATGGATTCGCTTATCCTGTCTCGCATACTCCTCTGCTATGCAGGCTGTTTGTTCCATTGATCCATCATCAATGATGATCAATTCCCAATCTTTGCATGTTTGTACCTGAACACTTTTTATACTATTGACTAATTCTTCTGTCTCATTATGTGTTCTGATAACCACAGAATACTTCGCATTCATAGTTTCATCCATTTATAAGTTATAAGCACATGAGCGCTTTCAAAATATAATAGTTCTTCTTATTGAACGAAACGCCCTTATCTTTTGGTCTGATAATCCGTATGCGGTTCCTCTTTAAGTAATCCCTCATCTCCACGTATATTGTACGACCATATCGATACGTATGCAGTAAATCGACATATTTACCGGAAATCTCATGCTTATGTATCAGTACGTGGTATAAAATAGTATAATAATAGTCTTCTTCCCCTAAAACATACACTCCATTTTGCATGATTCTCCTTGATAGAAGCAATTCTTCCCATCTATCATCATAATATCCGTCTCCAATCTCTCTGATGTCAATTCGTACGCGTTTCCCATCTATCAAAGTATAGTAGTTATAAACCGATGTATTTGAGACAGGCTCCAAAGCAAGTATGTCACACAGCTGTTCTTTACTCCTGCATAATATATCCGTATCCTCGTCGAGGGATTCATCGCAAAAAGGATTCTCTGTATTACGCAAAATCACATACTCCAGTTTATTTAATTCTTCCCTGAAACAATCCAGATGCGACCACATGCTACCCTTTCTGCAGCCCCTGCCTGACCCGTCCTTTTATTCCGGCTTTCACTCTGACAAGCGTTTTGATTATTGGAGGTTTCACAATAGACTTGTCTTTAAAAATAATTTGATTGACCTCTATTTCTTTCTCCGCTCCATAAATATAAAGCAGGCATGCCGCTCTATGGTAGCCATTCCATATGTCACCATACTCATCTATCAAAATTCTCTCGTTATTATAAGGATATCTATTCTCTTTTAAAAATGAAAAGAGTCCTGTCAGCCTCTTATTTTCCTCGTCATCTATGTATGGATTCGGTCTAAATGTCTCCGTTTCCGTATCAAAATAACGAAACGCCTGTACATAGTCACTTCTTTTCAGGGGAACGATCGCTTGCAAATATTTTTTTTGAAAAAGATTCTTCAGACCATACATTTCCCCTATCTTATACCTTATAGGCGTTATTGTTTTTATTTCATCATATAATGAAAGCCATCCCCAATCCAAAGCATTTATGTCAATCATCGTTGGATCTATCTCCTTTTCCATAAGAAGATAATCCATGGTTTTCTTCACACAATCAGCGAAAATCGCATACTCTTCATAATTGAATCTTACAAGAAAGCTTCCAACAATCAGCACTATCTCTTCCTGGTCTTCCGCTATGACTTGTATGAATTCATTCAAATAATCCTTTTCTTCCGCAAGAACACATCCGTTCATACAGGGCATCCCGTTGTTCGAACAAATTTTCTCCTCCGCTGTAATAATGGTTGAGGCAAAACCCATAAATAGCTTAGGCGTATATCGTAAAATCACCCTTTCAAAAAAAAAAGTGAATACGTTCTGCCCTTTATCATCCTCTGTCACTTCCAGATGAAAGTGCCCTTCGTTCACTTCAAATTTAGCCATCTAAAATGCTTCTCCCCCATGCTCGCCCTAATAATCTATAAATGAAACATATTTTTCAACTGCTTCTTCATACTTGCTCGATTTTAGTAGCTTTATCAGCAAGTCGGAATAGCAAAAAAACACTCTTTTCATCATCTTCTGCATTTCAATATCGTCCAAGTGCTCCAAGTGATGCGTTACATATTCCTTATCTTCTTCTGAAAAAGCCAGTTTCTCAAGCATGCTTGTAGTGATCAAATATAACAAAACCGTGTTAGGATCTGCACATCTGATACCTTTCTCATTTGTATAGACATGATTCCATGCATAATGGTTGCAATACTTATCCAATGGAAGAATATCCTTTTCAAAACGGCTTTTACAGCACAGGCACTCGCTAATCATCACTCTCCCGTCAAGTGTTTGCAGCATCATAGGTGCAGAAATTGAATACAGAATATCGTATCCCTCATATCCTCGATCCACAAATAAGTTGTACTTCCTTCCCACCTTCTTTAAATCACTGACAATCACGCTGCAACATATATCAGTATCGTCTAAAACAGTACTATGTTCAAGCAAATAATACGCAATCCTCTCATGCTCCATCCAAAAAGTTACATCATTTAATGATGGCATACTCTGCGCATTCTTTTTCCGGTCAATCTCCTTTTTTTGTGTTAATAGTTTTATTTTTGCTCGATGTGCACTTCCCCTGATTTTTCTCTCCAGCGCCTTCCTCTGATTAGAAAAACTACCGTTACGATTCGTATCTCCTTCTGAAGTATCACCATTGTTTGCTCCAATATAAACCAGCATGGCCTCCTCCATTTGATTGGTCTCGATATCTTCCAGAAAAAGCAATTCTTCTACTGCCTTACGCACACTCCTATAAAACTGTTCAAACTCTTTTATTGTTAAGGACACCCTTATCGCACCGTAATGGATATGTATGGATTCACCCAAATTGTCCTCTATTCTTATCCGAATACCTCGAATAGTACCTTCTGAAAGAAGATAAACTGCTGGATTAGACATCCGTCATTCCTTTCAATTCGTTGAGTTTTTTCTTTGCATCAATTACAACTGCCGCAAATCTCATAAATTCCCGATCAGTAAGCCCAATCTGAAATGCATCGCTCTGTATATGAATATCGTATTTTGCGAAGGTATCATATCCATCGTTCAGCTCAATTTTCGTTTCAACTGCTCCTACCTGGAACGATGACAAATCTCTGATCTTCTCACCCATCACAGTTCTCCCAAATACTCTAGCCGGTTAAGACGCACATTCCCCCAATAATTCTGGAGCCATACACTTTTTCCAACAGAATTTTCCACTAATTCAAAATATAATTCAGCAATAGCACCATCTAAATCATACACATTTCCCACAGGGTCATGTGAAAAAAGAAACAGTTTAAAATAATAGATTCCACCACATAGATTAGAGGCATCATATTCAAAAACAGACTGGTAACTATGTCCCTTTTTTGCCTGTACTGACTGTCTTGACTCAGCCATTCCTACATTTACCGCTCCTGCATATTTCACGGCAACTCGAAGTTTTACGTCTTCGTAGTCCTCTAATGCATCCCATCTTACAAGCAGACGCACCTTTTCATCTGTCCCATAGATTGCTTTACCCCTATCAATGAATTCTACTTCTTTAATCCATACATTCCTTCTAAGATTGGGATTGCCCCTTCTCAAATCCTTCACATCATAGAATACCGGAAAATCGTCCCCGGCACCATTCATATAAATTGATATCGCCTTCTCAACATCTCCTTCAAAAATAATATGTCCTTTGTTCATTACGATACATCTAGTACATAGATTTCTGATTGTAGACATATTATGGCTTACATATAGAACGGTTTTTCCACTTTTTGCCTCGTCTCCCATTTTCCCGAGACATTTTTTTTGAAATGCCATGTCCCCTACTGCGAGCACCTCATCCATAACCATGATCTCCGCATCCAAATGCGATGCAACCGCAAAAGCAAGTTTTACGTACATTCCGGAAGAATATCGTTTTACAGGAGTGTCAATAAACTGTCGGCACTCTGAAAAATCAATGATAGACTCTAATTTGGCATCCACCTCTTTTTTCGTCATCCCTAAGATGGCGCCATTCATATATATATTCTCTCGGCCTGTCAGTTCTCCATGAAACCCTGTACCCACTTCAAGCATCGAAGAAATTCTTCCATCGATCCAAATATCCCCCTCCGTGGGGGCAGTCACACGTGACAGTATTTTTAGAAGCGTTGATTTTCCGGCGCCATTTGCACCAATAATCCCCAGCACTTCTCCTTTTTTTACTTCCAAATTTATTCCGTCAAGCGCAAGAAATGTCTCTCCGTAGTCTCCGACAGATTCCCCTATTCTGACATTCGGGTCCTCCTTCCCTCTCTTCCGCGCCCACCACGACTGAAGCTCGGCATTCAAAGTTCTTCCACCTATCGCTCCGAGCATGTAGCGCTTCTTCAGATTTTCTATTTTAATCGCTAATTCAGACATCACTTATACCGTATCCATAAATGTCTTTTCAACACTGCTAAACAACACAACCCCTATGAGCAGAAAAATGACTGTTTCAACCCAACTGACAATCCAGTAACCCCACTGAAAACTCCCCGTTCCGATCGTTGTATTACGCCAGCACTCCATGATCGGACTCATCGGATTCATGCACATATACAATGTAGTCAAGCTTTTGGGTATCTTATCTACCGTATATACAACCGGTGACGCATACATCCATATCTGAACTCCAAACCCGACTAAAATACTCAAATCCCGATACTTCGTTGTACATGCAGCAACAATAATTCCGCATCCAAGACCGAGTAGCCCCGCTTGAATAACCAAAACCGGTGCCAATAACACAGTAAAGCCAAGTCCAAAGTGAAAGCCTGCTATGGCATAACCGACCATTATGCATACCAGCATTCCAAGCTGTACCACAAGGTCAAGTCCTCCCGTTATTACAGAAGAAATAGGCATCACTAGCCTTGGGAAGTATACCTTGCCCATGATCTGCGCATTTGCCGTAAAAGTACTTGCCGTTTGTGTGATGCTTATCGAAAAAAATGACCATAATGCGTTACTGCATAGATAAAACACGAATTGTGGTGCACCACTATCCGATAGGCCGGCTAACCCTCCAAAAACAAGGGCATACAGGCTAACCGTCATAAGCGGATTCAAGATAAGCCATAAGGGACCTAAAATAGTCTGCTTGTATCTCGTAGTATAATTTCGCTTAAAAAACAGAAAAATCAAGTCTCTATAGCGAAACAGCTCTTTAAGATCTATATCAAACCAGCCGTTTTTTGATTTTATATGTGTTGTATATGTATCCATATTCTTATATTTCGCTGTTCAAGCAAGCTAACTCCGAGTAAAGAAAATCGTATTCCACATTAATTCTATTTGGATTTCTAAACATGCGGCACACCTCAAACTCCTTGTAATAATGATGCTTCGGTTTGTGTCCATGCAGGAGCAATGAATCACATTCTATATCTATATTCTTTTTCTTTTTTACGAATCGAAGAATGTCTTTTGTCATAGTAAAAGAACTTTTTCTCGTGGGAAAGAAGATAAAGCGTTCTATTTCCCATACAATTTCCTGACAATTATCTGCAAACAGTTTGGGGTTGATTACCCTGAGAATTCTTATCCGTATACTGTCTTCTTTGTATGTCTTACAAAAGAGATAACCGTCTTCACCATCTTTTTTCCGTTTAAATCGAAATATATAGAAAAACTCCAGCGCCAAATGATCTTTGATAACAGATTGATCTATCTCTCCTGAATATGTGAAATCCTCGCTCGTTATAGGTTCTATCATCATTCTGCGGCAACGAAAACAAGGAATCGGTCGAAACCTGTAGTTCTTTGTACTTTTCACTTCAAATCTGTACTTTTTCTTTAATATCTCCCGAACGGACTCTCTTGCTGTAAACTCAGATACGACATCTATGTTACTGTACAACAACGTGAGCGCTTTAAACAGATACATATTGTACTTCTTATCGATTGCCCATGTGGTCGGAGATCCATATATATACTTCCAGCCTTCATGACTGTATCTAATAGACACAATATTTCCCAACCATCCCACGACTCGGCCATCGTCCTTGATTGTAACCCCGTATTTGTAAGGAAAGTCTTTTTCAGAAACATCATTGTTGATCGACCATTTATACCGAATTACCGGATCCAACCAATGCTCCATCTGCACATTATCCCATCCACCAAAATTGGGATAATTTCGTTTCAAACACCTAATTACACCCATAAGATCTTCTTCATTAAATGGGACCATTGAAATAGCCATATTTCATTCCTCTTGACAGGATAACTTTTTCTTCAAATCATCTTTGTTTTTCCAGCAAATAACCCACATTAATAGGCATATGTTTCTCTATTGACTCCTCTAAAGACAGGCGATAATATGGACAATAAATATGGTCTTTTATCAAAAGGCCAACCTCCTTTATTAAAGCCTCTAGATTCTCTATCGTCCCAAACAATGTCACTGTGTCCGGCACAGCAGTGTTAATCGGAGCGGAAAGATATAGTACCCCCCCCCATTTTAATGCCTCAGTACATCTCTTCAAAAATGCTCTAGCATCAGGAACAGCCTCTATCACTTCTCCTGCACAGATAAACGAATAATTATCTTGTTCCTTGGTATCTAAAAAATCAAGGCATTGAAATCTCAAGTTATCGCCATCATTTACACTTTCCAAGCATTCCCTTGTCAGTTCTATTCCAGTTTGACTGATATCTATAAAACAATATTTCGAAAAGTCTCCTTTACGTAATGCATACCTTGCAAATAATCCATGACCTGCACCTATTTCAAGGTATCTTCCACCATGATCCGCATTATTGTCAACTCTCTCCTTGAAAAAATGGTACAATTCTATGTGTTGCTTCCATATAAACATGCTGATTGCCAAACCCAACATATACTTTCTCATATAATCGGCGTCTGCATACACGTTTTTATCCACTCCTGTTTGAGTCTTTTGATATCCTTCTGACTTGCGTGCATACAGCAACTGTTCCCGGTTTGTCACATCCACTATAAACTTGTAGCAATCTACAATCGATTCAAGAGAATACCCTTTTTTTAGCCACAAGTCAACATAATCAAGCAATTCTCTCTCATCTTCCTGTTCTATGCTTTGAAAGGCCTCCTTAATTCTCTTCGCCTGCAATGGTACCTTTTTTTTCAGTAACTCTTCTAATGAATCTTTCGAAACCATCTTATATGCTCCTTTTCTTTAAGTCTTCTCTGTCTACTTTTCCATTCATATTATGAGGAAGTACCTTTAGATGTATATATTCATTCGGTATCATGTAATGTGGCAATCGGTTCCCTAGTTGGGTTTTTACATTTGCCTCACTTATTTCTCCGGAGTAAAACAACACAATCACCTTTTTCATATCGTGATAGAAACAACAAGCCTCCGCAACTTCATCGACAGCTACAGCTGCGGCTTCTATTTCTCCCAACTCAATTCTATGTCCCATATGTTTGATCTGATAATCTTTTCTTGACACAAACACTAACTCGTGTCGATCATTATAATATGCCAAATCGCCTGTGCGATAGACCATCTCATCATATGCTTTATTCAATGGATTCTGTACAAAGCTTTCTCTTGTCTTCTCCGGATTATGATAATAGCCATCCGACAAAGCAATTCCTCTGATACAGATTTCCCCGGTTATGTCTTGCCCTTTGATAAGTTGATCCTTTTCATCCAAAAGAAAAATATCTGTGTTTTCTGCAGGGAATCCTATCGGCAAAGACTCGTCATCCCGGAATGATCTGTCAACCAAATAATAAGCACACGCATCACATGCCTCTGTCGGACCATACAGGTTTACAAACATAGTATCAGGATACTTACGTCTCCACATATTCAATTGCTTATTTGGCATAACCTCACCACAGAAGAGAACTTTTTTTAAGTCAGGTGCGTACTTGCTCGCAAGTCCCCGGAGATTGGCCACTGCGCATAAGGCAGAAGGCACCCAAAAAATCGTATTCACTTTTGTTTCACACAAATGCTTCATCAGCACTGCAGGAAAAGCGAATTTGCTCTTATCAATCAAAACTGTCTCACACCCCGTCTTGATAGGTGCATAGATATCCTGAATAGACAAATCAAAGTAAAGCGGCGCTTCGTTGCCAAGCACCGTATCTTCATCAATTCCAAATTGAGCACACACCCATTCCGTATAATTCATTACTGCTTTATGGGAAATGATAACCCCCTTTGGCACCCCCGTCGATCCAGATGTAAACAACACATATACTGTATCTGTGTCAATCACCTTTCTCTTCGTTTCTTCAATTCTTTGTATATCATTTCCCTCAAGTTTTCCGATTAAATTCTCATACACGATAATCGGAATTCCATTCGATATCGCTGAAGCTTTATCATAGGACTGCAAGTCAGTTACGATAATCTCCGGCGACAGAATATCTGTAATTAGTTTTACCCTTGTTTCAGGCATTTTCGTGTCTATCGGAGTATAAAAATTCCCGCTATACGCTATCCCCATCATAGCAGTAATGCATTCTACTCTTTTGTCCATATAAATAACTATGGGCTTCTTAAATAAATGTCTTTTAATAAGCGCATAGGCTATATCATACGCCTCCGTTTTTAATTGTCGGAATGTAATTCTTCTCTTTTCATCAGAATATGCCACCCGGTCTGGCATTTTCTGCGCCAACACATCCAAATAATCTGTTACCCTATGCATGATTCCTGCCTCGTCAAAAAATCATAAATAGCCTGAATAGAAGAAAAATTTTCCGGTACAATATCATCGACATCTATCGGATCAATAGAAAACGTTTCTTCCAACTGTGTAATCAACATGATAATGTCCATGGAGTCAATCAACTCTGCCTCTATTAAATCTGTTGTATACTCAATAATGGCAGTGTCATCATTTATTATTTCACAGACGATCTTTCTTATTGCATCAATTTGTAAATCCTCTTTATTGCTCATTGCATTCCTCCAACCTATTGACTATACTTTACCGGATATCAAATAACGTTGATCCACCCCCCCTCTTTTTTTAGACACTCTTAGATATCCATCTTCGAGAACGAAATATATCTATCATATATCTATAAACAAATCTGTGTATTTTAAAGAAAACTCCATCTATTTTTTTTCTTAGTTTATTTCTTTTAATCGGTATTATCTTTGCCTCTGTATATAAATACTCTCCAAACGGCGGTTCCTGAATTCTGTTCATGACCTCGATTTCACTGATTCCTATTTCACCTTGTACATTCGGGAAACGTATCTCTATATCATCCGTCATGTGTACCGCATCCAGTCCTATATAAACACACGCATACTCCTCTACTTTTTGTGTAAATTGTTTCAGTACGACCTCTCCACTCTTTTTGTCATAAACACGACAAGCGGCATCATTTATCTGTATTGATTCTTTATTATTAAAATAGACGGCAATCACTCTCACTTCTATCGGAGTGTCAAATCGCAACCGTATCCATCGATCAGTATCTTCACGTACTGGTTTCCAGCAACATTTCTTGACTCCGGCATTTGTCCTGATATCAGAGTAATCCATCAACTTGAAATCATTTAACCATTTCGCATCTCCTGATGAAGCCGTAGTCTCCGCTTTGATTGCCTGATCATTCGTATTCCGTTGCCAGTAAACCATGTCGGAATTAATGAACTTATCAGCGTTACACCATATGCCCTGACTTTTATACCTTCGCGCTGCTTTATAGAGAATATTATCTCTGATTCTTATGGTATCACATTCTTTCGGGACAGCATACCGGATTCTGTCATTCCACACAAGATAAGGATTATCAGCTGTGTGACTATCCTGTACTGTTTCCATCGTCGGATACCGAAAACCATCCCCGACACCTTCGAGCATCCCGCCGTACGCATATTTTTTCAAGTAGTACTGCGGCATTCTTTTTTCAGAGCGCAATGTTTCTCTGATTGCCTCATCCACAAAAAGTGACAATGCCTTATGATCCGGATGCGCATCCATATCCACACAAAAAACAGCATATGGCTCAATGTGCATGATAAATGCAACTATATCTTCATAGTATGTCTCTCTTAAGTATTTCCCATGCTCTCCCGTTCTCAGAAAATGCCATTCCGCATAACGGTCATGATCCAAATAAGTCTCTCGATATCCCGCAGCCGACTCGACTATTTCATCAGTCGCATGATAAATATGTTTTCCCTTCCACTGATCACCGTAACCCCCAAAATAGATATTATCAGGCTTAACTCCCAGCGTTGCGAGCGCATCAATCGATTCCGCTATTCTATATTTGCTCTCGCAAGGATTCTTGTCGCCATTTGTAGCTATAAAAACATAAACCTCATAGTCGTCGGATCTTACAAGGTTCACAATCATTGCGCCACCCACAAATAACTCATCATCCTCATGGGGCACAAAAAAAATAACATTTTTCATGCAGTACTCACTTCAATATAACGATCCCTATTTGTAGCATAGCTTACTACTTTAAACTCTTTGTTTTTATTCACTTTTTCGTTTGAATCCATTCAAAGTATGGACCATATCATCGCCATACCAATTCACAACAACCTGGTCTTTTCCACAGTAGTCCATATAACCGTATGATATCTCCCATTCGCCATCATGCAGCACTTCATCATGACGAACCATTAGATCCGTAATATAATCATTGTCAAACGACACTGTAACGATAGGATCCGTAGATGTCTCTACCGACTGGTATAAATGGTTCCAATTATCCCACTGAAGCTGAGGCTTTCCACTTATCAGTTCCTGATACGCCAACCGCCCCGCGTTATTTGTTGCCACTAAACACAGTAGTGCCATTGCCCCTGCTATTATAAGTACACCAGTGGATACATACTTACTAATTTTAAGCGATTCGCCTATTGGCAGAAAACGTAAGCCTGTTATAATCCAATCAAAAATAACAATCCAAATTATCGCCACCGCCATACTCTCTGTTCTCGGAGAAAGGAAGCTTGTATGATAACCAAAGCACACAGGTAGCACTCCCGAATAGATAAGCATACATCCAAATATGATCTTTTTCAGCAGCGTACTTAACGAAGGCCTTTTCCAATCTTTGCTCCAAAATACTCTAGCGCAAATAAGAAATACTATCATGATCCAAAAGAACGGTGAGGCAAGTATCTGTTTCACACCAATACGTGCTAAACATTTTGTACTATTCCATATGGCCTCCGGAAATTGCTGGACTAATGGCATTTCCTCCACCATTCCATATGCGTTTCTCACATGGTTTCCGGGAGCCGACAAGACAATTATCGCTGAAACGAATATGCCTGCCCCCCACGATAAAATCACTTTCCAGTTCCTTTGACACTCAAAGCAAAAAAAATAGAGAAAAAAACCCACTGAAATCGCCAACGTCGGAATACTCAAACCGGCAGAAAGGACTCCACCAAAAAAAGCAATAACAGACCAGACAATCTCTAACCATCCAGAAGTCTTTTTGCCATTCTCATTTCTTAACAAAAAAGCTATTTCCAATATTACAATACCCAGTCCCAGAGTATATGAATAAACACATGTATACCAATAAAAGTTTTCCTTTGGCGTACATGAATCCAACCATCCCCCTGTGATAATCAGAAGGAAAACCGGAAGGGCTTTGTCTTGAAATTTCCCAACCTTCTTACCAAGTGTAATCCAAAAGAATTCCAACGATCCAACGAAAAAAACCGTCCCTAAAAAACACATAAATGAAACGCCAAATAATCCATTTCTTCGGAATGGATCAAAAAAAGCAAGTAAAAAAGTTGAGAGATAATCCCCAGACCAGTTTTGATAGAGCTCAATTGAAACATCTAATGCCGAAAAAAAAGCAGATTTCCCTGTTTCAATTCCTTGTTTCATCATATAGAAAAATTTAAAATCATCGCCGTCTGGCAACGAATAAAGAGCCTCTATGCATAATCCTATGCAGAGAAACGCCAATATAAATATACTAACAACAATTATCCATTTTCGCGATTTTCGATTATAATCATCCACAAGACTAATCCTTACCGATTGAAACTATTTTCTTACCAGAATTGTAAAATCATATATATCATAATCGTGCAGCAAAGCAACATTTCTTGAATAATGTCTTTTACAATGGTCAAACAAATAACACGGATCTGCGTAGTATAAATACTCTTTCATGCGTTCTTCGTCAGAATACTTCGTTAGGCAATTAAATGCAAACCCCTTTCTTGAGTGTTCATGAAACATCTTCAGCGTTTTTATGATATACTCTAGCCAGCGCTCATTTGAAACATCGTTTCGTGCGTTAAAAATACCGCTTTCTACAATATAATCATAGTCGTCCTCTACCTCGTGGGCACAAACAAACTCTCCTATGTTTTCTTTGAATTTATGTTGCTTTTTTGCAGCGCCAATCATCTTTTGGCTTACATCAACTCCTGTATACCGAAATGTCGTATACTTTTTTTGAAGATAATCAGAAAGCGCCCCTAATCCACATCCAAAATCACATATCGTAAAAAACTCGTTTCCCTCATTGGGTAAAACCTTAGAGAGTTGAAAGAACCGTATTTCCTGAGCCTCAGTAGAATTCCAATCAACAGCGTTTGGCCCAGATCCAAAAGCTACTACTTTTTCATCAAAATACTTCACTATATCATTATAATTTGTATCCATTAGCATCCTCCACTCTACTTATTTATTCTGTCTTGTTCCAAATATAGGAATGCACTTCCTCTCCCAAAAGAAAGATCATGTCTAGTATAGAAACACCGTGCTCAAATCCTTCTCCGAGTTGTGGGTATTCTGGATAGCCACTATAATCCATCCACATCAGCTCAATTTTCGCCCGTTCAAACAATGTTTCATTAATATAGTTCTTCGCTGCCGGTCCGGATAGATAACGTTCCCCGCCAGCGGCCTTCACTATCTCAATTAATCTTTCTGTTTTCCCTTCAGCTAATTTATAGTCAGAACTCCATGTAATCTTTGTATCAATTCCAAGAATATCACACACTTCGCTAATAAACATATAATTAATCCTGCTTAAATATTCTTCCTTTTCACATCTATCATACACATCAAAAACACGATCTTTATATCTTCGAAATCCATCCTCTTTTCCATAATTATACTGTAAACATTTTTTATGTTTTTCGATCCAACTATGATCTGCTACTTTAGTTTCATTTATCTTCTGATAATACTTCCCCTTGTTTTCAACAGGAATAGTCAGCCATATTGTGCCATTCTGCGTCTTTATCTTATTTCGATTACGCCAATCTCTCTTAGTATACTGCATATCATCGTATAAGATAAATTCATCCACCTTAGAAATCATATCAAAATAGCCTTTCCACGGAATGTAGTTAGACTGTAAAATTGCAACTGTTTTCATTTCATCCTCACTCATTGATAGAAACTCTTTATCACTTTGACCACATATTCCTGATCATTTTTATCCAATCTATAGTATAGTGGAATTCTAACTAGCCGTTCACTTTCTACAGTAGTATACTCATCTGCACCTGAAAATCTTCCAAATTGCTTACCTGCTGGCGAAGAATGCAATGGAACATAATGAAAAACAGAATAGATGCCCTTGGCGCAGAGATACTGCATAAACTCAGAGCGTTCTTTTGCATCTCTGCATTTAAGGTAGTACATATGTCCGTTATGTTTACATTCATTTGGAACATGAGGTAAAACAACACTCGTTTCGCTCAAGTATGATCTTAACTGATGGTCATAATAATACCATTGTCTGCGACGATCGTCATTGATCTCATCCGCTTTTTGCAGCTGTGCCCACAGATAAGCCGCATTCAATTCAGATGGTAAATAGCTGTCTCCTATATCTACCCAGGTATACTTATCCACCTGTCCACGGTAAAAACGCGATCGATTGGTTCCCTTTTCGCGCAAAATCTCTGCACGCTCATTATACTCATTACGATTGATCAGAAGCGCCCCGCCCTCACCCATAGAATAATTCTTGGTTTCATGAAAGCTGTAACATCCAAAATCTCCTATTGTTCCAAGCGCGCGACCTTTATAAGTGCTCATAACTCCCTGTGCAGCATCTTCAATTACAAAGAGTTCGTGTTGACTAGCAATATCCATAATCGTGTCCATCTCGCAGGAAATTCCAGCATAATGCACAACAACAATCGCCTTGGTTCGATCTGTGATCGCCCCTGCAATTTTTGTTTCATCAATGTTCATCGTATCCGGTCGGATATCAACAAATACCAGCCTTGCACCTGCCATCACCGCTGCTGTCGCTGTGCTGGAAAAAGTGTAAGACGGCAAGATCACCTCATCGCCAGGATGTAAATCACACAATAATAGCGCCATATCCAAAGCAGCCGTTCCGCTCGTAGTCAATAGCACTTTCTGTGCCCGAAACTTTTCCTCAAGCCACAGGCTACACTTATGGGTAAATTCTCCATCCCCACAAATTTTATGTGCCTCAATTGCCTGCTTTATATATTTCAGTTCATCTCCTACAACTGGCGGAACATTGAAATCTACCATTTTTTTTTCATTTGATACATTACGTTCCATCAATTTTCTTATTCTCTCCCATTTATGATTTCCTGCACAACATAAGCCGGCCTACCCTTCACTTCATTAAAAATGTTACCTATATATAGTCCTGCCACACCGATCGCTGACAGAATAAAGCCCCCCATCAGAAAGACAGAAGCAATCAGAGACGGCCATCCCATACTAAAATCCCGCAAAGCAATCCATCGAATTATTAAGTACAAAATGAATACCAAGGATATGATTGATATCACTAGACCACATTTTATGGAAAAAAGAAGGGGGCGATTTGAGTGATCAGTTATCAATTCGAATGCCATTTTGAATTTTTTGGAGAAAGAGTAGGATGATTTTCCTTCATATCGCACCTCATCATCCAACTGAATCGTGGCTGTCCGAAACCCAAGCCACTTCACCAACATAATATAATCGCAGTTCTGTTCTCTGAATTTTCTGAGTTCCGTTACTACCTCCTTTTTTAATATACAGAAAGAGCTTAACTCCCCATCATATGATCCATCCGTAAAATAATTAAAAATCTTATAAAAGAAAACCGAAAAAAAGATCGTAAGCGGCGTTTCACGGCGGCTTCTTCTTTTCTTAATAACCGCGCTGTAACCTTCCTGCGCCTTGTCATAAAGAAGACAAATATCTTCCGGCCTGTCCTGCAAATCACAATCCATAATCACAATCCATTCACCGGACGCTCTATCCAGGCCCGCTCTGATTGCGGGATGCTGCCCGAAATTTCTAGTGAAATGAATTCCGACTACATGCTTATCTGTTTTGCAGATTTCCTTAATGACGCACCACGAATCCTGTGGACAGCAATCATCTACAAAAATAATCTCATACTCATTTGATATCTTACTCAAGGATTGCGACAATCTTTGATACATTTCCGGCAAAGCCGCCTTGCATCCATAGACAGGTATTACTACTGAGAGTTCCATTTTATCCTTTCTGCTTCCATCCAATCAAATCACAGATCAACTGTTGGGTTCTCCCCTTTGTCCCTTGTTCTGTAAGATGATACATTTGATCATAAAAAAGACTATATGGATACATATAATCTGTGTATTCAGATATTATATCACAATCCAATTCTGATTCCAATTTCTCCTGGAATTGCTCAACATCTTTAGCCGTAAAGGAAGTATACTCCCCATATGCAATTGGGTAAGATGCCACTACCATTTTCCCCCCGCATGACTCCACATACCGGTTCAATTCGTTAAGACGTTTTACGCAGGTCTCATTTATTGCCGGCAAAACTTCCTTTTCTTCTGAGAAATACTCATCCGGATTCATCTGACTGCTTTCTACTCTTCTCACAACATCACCATAGGAATTAAAAGCAGTTCTGGAATAACTGTCACCTGTGTCTTGATTTCCTCTTCCCGTTATTTTGAGTAGTATAGCATTCCTTAAATAATTAGGATAACCTATGAGAATAGTCATCCAATCCTTTGGTCTCATAGTTTCCAACAACTCTTTATGGCAATCCAACGTAATCCATGCGCCCGGAACAGAAGAGATATTGTCATCATCTGCGTAAGTAGTATGCGCCAGAACTACCAAATCACCTTCTCCAACGTTTTGTCTGATCATCCCCTCATGAAATGCATTGCCTAAGCTGGCAAGATAACCCATATTCACCACTGGCATTCCAGTGGCTTCTTCTAACATTTCCGAATCTATACCAAATGCCAAATTGGAATTCCCAACCAAAATGATCTTTGGAGACTTAGTATTCTTCAAGCGGTCCATTTTGTCGATTAGCGATGCATTGTAGCTGTATTGATACTGACCTCCAACAAAAGTAACGTCCACAAACGTCAATATCAAAAAAACAGCTCCTACCACTCCGCATAACTTAACAGTATTAAACAAAAAATGTTTCATCATCCACCTAGAATTGAAAATATATAAACTGCGAGTTGTCAGCAATCTGGATGTTCATGAGAAGCCAAACTAAAAAAGCTGTATAAATACTCCATCGAACTCCCTTCTTCATCGAGGAGATTTTCTCTATTACGTCGCACTTTAACGAAGCGTAGTCAAAAATGCCAAGCAAAAATATCGAAATAACCAGGCATCGAATGCTCTCCCATGGCAGGTTCGTTTGCATCCCATTATGTAAATAGGCCGCCGGATTTCCTATTCCTTCAAACAAGTGCGAGATAATATACACTGCGTCTGATAATGATTCTGATGCAAAAAATGTCCAGGCTAATGCAACGAACAAGAATACAACTATTATATTGAGTATCCTTCCGACCTTCACATTTTTCTTTCTTTTGGGCAGATAGCGCTCTACAACCTGTGCAAGCCCGTGCAGACCGCCCCACACCACAAAGGTCCAATTTGCACCGTGCCATAACCCGCTCACAAGAAAAGTACTGATCAGGTTTACGTTTTGTCTTGCTCTCCCTTTACGATTGCCCCCCAGTGGGATATACACATAGTCTCTCATCCACTCCGAGAGAGAAATATGCCATCTTCGCCAAAATTCCTGAAAGCTAGCAGAAAAATAAGGTGCACGAAAATTATCTACAAGTCTGATTCCAAATAGCTTTGCTGTGCCGATCGCAATATCGGAATAACCGGAAAAATCACAGTAGATTTGAAGCGTGAACGCGAGTATTGCAAGCACCAGTGACATGCCATGGTAGTCCGTCGGATTAGTAAATACTGATCCTGTATACACAGCCAATGTATCCGCTATGACCATTTTTTTGAAATAACCCCACGCCATCTGTTTCAAGCCATAAGTTGCCAATTGATAATCAAATACATGTTCTGCTTTGATCTGAGGAAGCAGATGATCGGCACGTTCAATCGGTCCGGCCACAAGCTGAGGAAAAAAAGAGATAAAGGTCGCATAATAGCCAAAATGTCTTTCTGCCCCGATTTTTCCCCGATAAACGTCAATCACATAACTCATGGTTTGAAATGTGTAGAACGAAATCCCTACCGGTAAAATCAGATCCGCTACGACAGTCGAAAATGGTATCGAGAAAAAGTGCAGTATCTGTTCTAAAGAGGCAAAGAAAAAGTTGAAATACTTAAATACGAACAGAATACCAAGGCAGGAAATCACCGCACCGGCAAGTATCCATTTTCGCTTCTTCGTGCTTGAAGAACGCTCAATGAACCTTGCTGACAGATATGTAATCACCGTTGTCAAAATGATTAGAAAAATATACGCCGGATTCCAACACATGTAAAAAAAATAGCTGGAAAGCAGCAGAAAAACCCAGCGAAATTTGTGTGGCAAAATCCAATAAAGCGCAAAAGTAATAGGCAAAAAAAGAGCGAATGAAAATGAGTTAAATAACATTCCCTTTTACCACCTGTTCATTGCTTGAATTACCCTGCTTTGTTCTCCCTCTGTCATGCCATTATAGAGCGGAAGGGAAAGCACGGTTTGCGCATATTCTTCCGTTATTGGGAATGATCCAACAGGGATCCCCAGATATTGATAAGCCTCCGACAAATGCGGCGGAATCGGATAGTGAATAATCGTTCCTATCCCCTGATCCTCCAGATAATCCTTCAGCTCATCTCGTTGCTGCGTGCGAATCACAAACTGATGCCAGACATGTTTTGCTCCATTGCGAATTCCCGGAAGCAGGATTTTTTCATTATTTATCTCATTCAAATACCTCTCGCAAATGTGCGCACGTTCCTTATTCAACTCTTCTAAATGAGAGAGTCTTACACGTAACAAACCGGCTTGTATTTCATCCAACCGTGAATTAGTCCCCACAACCTGATTATGATACCTCTTTTCACTCCCGTAGTTCCTGAAAACACGAGCTGCTTTATCCAGTTCCTCATCATCAGTCACGATCGCGCCAGCGTCCCCAAATGCTCCCAGATTTTTACCTGGATAAAAGGAAAAGCATGAGATATCCCCAAACGTTCCCGTCATTTTACCATTCAGAGTCGCCCCATGGGACTGGGCACAATCTTCCACCAGATATAGATGATGTCTTTTGCAGAGATCCGCTATTTCTTCCATCTCGCATGGTTGTCCATACAGATGTACCACCAGTACTGCCTTCGTTCTTTGCGTGATTCTCTTTTCGATTTCTTTCGGATCAAGGCCGTAGTATTCATCCGGCTCCACGAATACCGGTCGAGCCCCATTCATCGTTATACCCATAACACTGGCAATGAAAGTGTTCCCCTGCACAATCACTTCATCTCCATCTCCGATACCTAAGATGTGAAATGCGATCCGCAGCGCATCAAGCCCGTTCCCCACTCCAGCACAGTATTTTGTGCCAATATAGTCGGCAAACTCGTTTTCAAACCCGGTTACTTCTTCTCCTAAAATGTAGCGACCGGATCGAAGAACCTTTAATGCTTTTTCTTCAAACTCGCTTTGATATTGGTAAAAGCCTCTATCCCATCTACCGGGAATGATGTTTTCTGTTTCACTCTTTTTCATATGTTTCTCTCTTTTTCCTTACGCTTCTCTTTCTTCTGAACCTTTACTCCATCCTCTCAAACCATATATTGGCAACCGAAAAAGCATACTGACTTGGATCAGCCTCTCCGTATTCCTTCGGACTCCATGTATTCTCCGCCAGAAAACTGATCTCGTTCCCTCCTTCTTCTACATACTCACTCGGAATATCCAATCTAAACTCTTTTCCTTTTGTCTCACCTGAGAAGATCATCGGCTCTAGTTCATGTCCATTGATAAAAACATCTACCCTCACTTCGTTTGCTGAAATCAATTCAAAAGGAATGGCGTCCCCCTGTTGTATTGTCATGAGCCAATCGTCCTGCTGAAGGTATGCACTAAGGGATGCCTTCTTTTCACACATCCATCGATATCCGGCGGCATTAGTGACAGACCACCCCCTGCCGAAATTATCATCCACCGCATTAATCTGTGTTTCCGGCGTCACCCAATGATATAGTACGTGGCTTCGTACTCCTTTTTGCGCAAACTCTGTAGGCAATCTGAGATACTCCACATAGTGCATTTGATCATCTAGTTGATACTTACTCTTGCTCTCATAAATCACCTCATACCTCCAATCATCCTCATATGATCGATTCTCACTAATGTAATATAGATTCTGACTGTTCACATCAATCTCTGCTCTTTCCAGTGTTGTTTCAAAGTCATCCAACACCGGATAAACCAATACTCCCTTACTTCGCATGGGATAGAAGAAATACCACATTTCGTTCTGATCCATCAGTACAATATCTCCTGTAGTCACATTGTCAAGCATATCTGACAACGTAGTCCACTGCAGATTCGTATCATCTTGATTCATACGTATGATATTTGAAAATGGAAGCATCAAGCAAATTCCCAAAACAGGAAGCCCAAGGCTGATTCCAAATATTATTTTATCCTTAGTCTTGTCTATCTCTCCTTTTCTTCCGAATAATAACCCATAGAGTACCACTATTACTGGAAAATAAGGCACAAGGTAACGTGGATTATAGTAGTACCCAAAAACTCTTAGACGAAAAACCATCGCATAAACTAAAACTGTCCAAACAAAAACATGCGAAACTACTATTATACTCTGATCGACTTTAGTTTTAAGGAAGCAAATCATCCTAACCATAATAAACGGAAGCAAGAAAAAACCCGTCAACTCTAAATACGCCATAAAAGTCGATGATCCTAGATAAACAAGGTTAGATATCCAAATGTCTGGCTTCATTATTTGTCCCCACCAAGGACGTCCACCCAAAAAATCAAGTAACACAAGAGCCGCAATAACGGCTAATATGACATTAGCTGCTTTAAGAACTACCCCTTCTATATTTTTATGAATAGCCAATAAAAAAAAACCTATACCACAAGCAACAGTAGATATAAGTATTACCACGCCAGGGATCATATCGTATGGCATCTCTATTCCTTTTTGCTCCATAAGCCTCATGAAGTTCTTCGTCATATAAATCGGTTCCAGCCGGAACATCATCACGAAGCCAACACAAAATCCTGCCAAAGCCTCCGCAGCATTACGAAGAAATCTGATATCCCTTTTTACTAGATATAACACCCAAAAATTCACGATAAAAACCGGAAGGATTGTGAACGCCGAAGCATGAAAAAAAGAAAACACTATGATTGGAAGAACTGATAAAGACTTCTGTTTATCGTCTACATCCGTGATTTTAAACAGATAATAAGATACTAACACAGCAAGAAACATCTCTGTTAAGGTAGACTTCCTCACCCAGAGAATCTCCGGCGATACTCCAAGTACTGTGACTAAAACTGCACGCATCAGCCAATGAATCTGATGCTCCCGCATCAGTATCTCAATTAGCAATAGCATCACAGCATAAAAAAACACCTGAAACAACATCATGTGTTCTATCCCAAACAGTTTTATCCCCAGCCCCAAAATCGCCGGAAATGTTGGAATTGCATGATAAATAACATCCAGTCCCCCTATTTGTGGAATCTGAAAAGCATCCCGAAATCCATATTCCACATCCACCAGTTCCACGCCAGGCATTGTGTCTACTGCATCCCGATAAAAATCTTTATACTCTTCATCTGTAATCTGATCATATTCAGGAAATGTGGTGAGCCATTCGTTTTTCCCATTTGCAAAGTTTATCGCTTCCACCTGGTAAACGCCTTGATCCTGTCCCATCCCAAAATAACCGAAGGATCCTGAGAAAACAATCAGAAGAATTGCAATAATCAAATAAGATAGCCAAGACCGCTTTTCCAACGGTAATACGGAAAGCGATTCTTTTTTTCTGTTCCTGATAGCAATAAGTACAAATAGTATTCCCCATAATACCAAAAGCAGAAAAGTCACCCGTTTTATGGAAAACTGTCCACACAAAAAAAGAAGTCCCGAAGCGACCACATAGAACATAAAGTAATATATGGTTCCCAGAACAGCACATTTCACTAATTCTATTTTTCTTTTCAGGCAGAGTACACTACCATACGTTAGCGCGAGTCCTGCCCAGAAGGAAAATCCTATCATTCAGTCCTCTCCTCACCCTGCTTTTGTTCGTACTCTTGTCTTTTCACATGGTACTGTATATCCTGTAGGATTTTTCGATTGGCAGAAAGCATATCCGCAAGCAGGGCAATCACTACAGTCAGAAAACCAATAATCAAAAGCAT
This sequence comes from Lachnospiraceae bacterium, assembly GCA_045661345.1. Lineage (GTDB taxonomy): Bacteria > Bacillota > Clostridia > Lachnospirales > Lachnospiraceae > RUG12461. The sequence continues at coordinate 152,998 of JAZRFM010000010.1, read as the reverse complement.
ACACGCCAAAATCAATGACTGTGTATGTCCTTGCCCTTGTCCTATTACATAATAACAGAGGAAGCGTATAATAAAGACGATACCACAAATAGAAGGTATCAGGCTAATCGCCAGGAAGAAAGTCAATGGCTTATACATCATATAAGCACGTAGTATCGTGAGAACAGAACGTTTTACATATCCCCACATACTGTGAAACAACCGGGAAGGACGAAGCTCCGAATTCGTACGGATCGGCACGCTTGTCATCGGTATTTTTTCCCGTCCTGCCTGCACTATGGTTTCCAACGTGTAAGTATAATCATTGATCACATTCAGACGCATAGCTGCTTCTTTTGAATAGGCGCGAAACCCGCTAGGGGCGTCCGGAATATCCGACTGAGACGCTTTTCTAACGACCCAAGATCCCAAATGCTGTAGCTTTTTTTTTGTAAACGAAAAATGCTCTGTCTGATCTATTGGACGGGCACCGATCACAATATCTGCTTTTCCTTCCAAGATGGGATGAATCAGCTTCTCTATATCCTCTCCTACATATTGATTATCCGCGTCAGTATTCACAATAATGTCGGCTCCAAGCATCAGGCAGGCATCTATGCCCGCTGCAAAGCCCTTTGCAAGACCCCGATTTTGCTTAAAACGAACAATATGCTGCACTCCCCACTGTCGCGCAACCTCTGAAGTATTATCCTTACTCCCATCATCTATGATCAGATACTCTATTTCATCAATTCCATCAATCTGTTTCGGAAGGTCATTTAATGCTATTGTTAACGTTTCTGCCTCATTAAAGCAGGGGATTTGGATGATTAGCTTCATAACCCCTCTTCCTCTTTCCGTGAGTTATTTCATATCAACAATCATGATCACTTTTTACTTCAGGTGTCTACGATAAAAATCTATCAGATTATCTCGAATATTACATTTCGTAATAAAAACTTTATCGCCAGGTTTTACATATTGTTCAACACCCATATTCTCTTTTTGGATAACAAGACAGTACCTCGCTTTATGTCCATTTCTATGGGTATATCTCGTCTTAAGTGGATTATAAAGATTCAGAGCCGTATAGGGTTCCAAAAAAAGATCCCCGACCAAATCGTCCCTGACAAAAAAAGCATTAACTCCCGAGATATTCGTTCCAACAAGCGAATACCCTTTTTCTCTTCCCAACGTTTCAAACGCTCTTAAAGATGCTCCCTGCCAATCCGAGCCATCCCACCTATGTCCGTCGTGATAGGCCTGTTTCCATTCAATGTCCGGCGGAATCTTTCCATTGTATTCCACACAAACCACTCTTGGTTTAACCGCTTTTACTGCTTTCCATACATAGTAATCATTTCCGTCTATATCAATACTCAAAAAATCAAGCTCCCGTTCGAAGCAATGACGCTTTATCAATTCCTCTATATTGTTCCGGTCTACAAATGCGTTACAGATCTTCAGCCTGCCTTCTTCAATAACCGGTCGGAATCGAATTCCTATCTCCTTACAATACTTTTTACTCCCTTCTACCCAAACTCCTCTCCAGCCTGAGAACAACAATAAATGCCCGTTGCTCTCCAAACCATTTTGAACGCCAATTTCAAAAAACGTCTTTTTCGTAGTCCCTATTCGACGAAATATTTCTGCTATAATCCCATCTTCATCATTCTGCGAATAAACTTTATATCCATACCTTTCAAGACATTTGGAATTGCTCATCCGTTCCCTCAAAGCCTTTTCCCAGTAAATCCCTCCCCATACAGTTTTTTCATCATTGCTACGACTCATGTCCATTTTCTCCTGTTCTACATTGTCTCATTATGTCAAGGCCTACGGTGATACTTTTTTATTCCGAAAGCCTTACCACAATTGTTTCTCCTATTTTTTTTACACTCCCATCTGCTGGAAAAACCGGCATGGAATTAATTACTTCTTCATCCTCTTCAGTATAGCCTCCAGATCCGGAGCCCGGAACATAATAAGCAATTGATCGATAGAAACCCATCACATCCTGCAAAAAACTTCTTGTATTTCCAAGGTATGCAAATGAAGTTGAATAGATCGGCAATCCCAAAAACCCGATCTTACTTCTCCAATATTGCCCCATTTCCGACGGTCTGTGAAAGTACTCGTTATCGGCCAGATCTCCGATAAAGACCACCATTTCATTTCCATGAGCCCCCTCACATCCTTCAATCCGATCCATCAAACGAGTCGCGATACTTTTCGATGCCGTGTAGCTCTGCTCCAATGCACTATACGACATATTTGATAAAACTACCCCTCTATAGATCGCCACTCCCAGCAGGATCACCTCTACTGACACAATCGTATGACTCATTATATGTTGAAATTTGGTTTGTTTAAGAAGCAAACTACTCTCTGCTAGTTTCACAACCCCTACATATAATAACACATAGGTAAATATCATTAAATAGTGAACACTACCAAAAGCCATCATATAAATCATTCCGGCAGAAAAAGGAAAAAACACCGCTAAAACCAGAAACACAATGACGCGAGCCGGATCCCGCAGCAACTCACGATGATAAATCAATTGCATGATAAGCAGAATTACTGCGACGATTAAAATGATAATAGACACACGAACAGGAATGGTATTCAAACCATCCATGCCCAGCCAATGTTTAATCGGATTCTCATACGACATACCCGCAAAGCTTAGAATTTCTTTCGCCGTAGCCCCATGTACTAACCGATCCTCCCCCATGTAAGAGAGCATCTCTATATTGCGGACTCTCAAAACAATACGGAGTATCACATAATACATCACCATTCCGACTCCATATGTGATCACATATTCCCCTACTCTCTTCAAAATGTATCCGGCTTTTTTCCCCTGAAACCATAGAACCATCGCACCCATTAGAATGAGCGTTGGCGCAACAGAAGCATAGGATCCGTACACTGCAAGTGAAAGGGCTATAGTGACAACTCCAAATACCAATCTTAAACTGAAATGTCTACGAAAAGCTTCAGTTACCGCGCTCTTTCCCTCATTCTCTTTCAAACTCCAGAACCATGCCGATAATGCAGCCATCACCAAAGCAAAAGAAAATGTGTCTCCACTGTAAAAATTGCCAATGATAAATGAGACATTCGTAACATACAATCCGGCAACGATCCATATGCTCAAGGTTTTATTGATTTTTAACACTTCTATCGTTGCATAGACAGATAGTGAAACAAAAATCATCTCCAATACACCGATCAGCCAAGGTACATAACTATAATACCGCAATCCGGAAACAACTTCCGCAAACCACTTCCCGGTACTTGCAAAGTCATCAATAGGATCACGAAAAAAGGCGATACGATCATTAATAAACGATGTATTAAAAAAACCATACGCATGCGCCAGCAGTGTCATGACGCAACCGGCTAAAAAAGATGATTTTAATCTTGTATTCTTTATAATAACCTCGAAAACTCCGTAAATCTCCTTCATCATCTCTTCCCTTCCGGTTTGGTTTATGCTAAGGATTCTAAAAATGCCTTGACTATTTTTTGATTCTCTTTCCAGGAAAATCTTTGCGCAAAATCATAGGCCGCCTGTCGTTTTTTTCTATATTCTACTTCATTTTGAATACAATCAAGCATCAAACGAGCCAACTCTTCCGGTGTGTTTTCTTTGCAAAGATATCCGGCTTTCCCATAATTGACAGCATCTTTGCAGCCCGGATTATCAAATACAATACTTGGAGTTCCTAACGCCGCCGCCTCTGTCACGATGATTCCCCATCCCTCCCGTTGGGATGGAAATAATAGAGCCTGGCATTTTTGCATCCATTGATATTTATCCTTTTCGCTTACAAATCCGTGAAGCACTACATCGTAATCATCATCTTCTCCATAGGAAAAACCATATTTCTCAGCCATGGGTACAATGACAGTACATACAACCTCGTCATCCCTTTTTCCTATGATATGCAATTTCACATTTCCGTACTTCTCCCTCACTATGCCAAGAGCTTCAATTGCAGAATCTATTCCTTTATACTTGGAATACCTACCTACATACGCAAAAGCCCGCTGCTCCTTCTCTTCCCCTGATGTCATAGGGACACCTATAATACTATCATCAACAGCAATTGGAATTATAGAAACATTATTACTGTCAAATCCGATCTCCAGCAAATCTTTTTTTGTAGACTCTGATAGAGCAATTGTTTTATCGTTTCGTTGTAGTCTTAGCATAAAGGTTTCTGAATATTTTCCTATCCAACTGAGCGGAAATCGCATATTAATATCCCATATCTCTCTTGTCAGCTGGTGTATATAAAAAATCCGTTTCCTCTGCGGAACCCAGAACCTTGTAAAGAAACGGTGCGTATTGCATTGATCAACAACATAATCGATCTCATTTTTATGTTTATGGTAGTACTTTCGTGCCTTTCCAATAACCGAAAAGACCCCTCCCTGTCTGATATACGTAATACCATCTATCTCTTCTTGAGCAGGTAAGTGCTCATAAATTGGTGCAAAATGCACTATGCGACATCCCTCTCGCAAAAAGCACTTCATTAACCCGTGCGTATGAACTTCAGCTCCTCCACTTTTTGGAGAGCGAATATCTCTCCACGATAAAAACAGAAATGTCATTATACTAACTTACCACTCCACATTTTATGGGACAGCATATAAAACAGTCTCAATAGGCAAATAATGATGCTGCCGAACAAACAATTTATAAAAAGGATAATTTGAATGAATCCAGTTGGGTATCTCCAACATATCGGAATCGGAATGATAAATACAAATTGCCAATTTAGGATGCTTTCTCTCGATAATTGTTTTCATTCCCTCAAGTGCATTTTTCTCAGCTCCTTCTATATCCATCTTTACAAATGTAGCCTCCTGACATTCCAAAATCTTGTCAAGCGGTTTCGCTTGAATAACAGCGTTCCCACCCTCACTAATCATAGAACCCGGAGAACCATTTTCAGAAAATGTCAATTCCTCTTCCTTGTTCCATACACCATAATTCAAAATGTCAATACTGTGCCATTTTTGTTTGTTTGCCTTATTCTTAATGTACTCGTAATTCATCTTATCTGCCTCTAGAGCAACAATTCTTTTATACCTCCCCCCCGAAAATTTTATGAATGCACTGATTGTATCTCCGTTATATGCCCCACAGTCCACAAATATCTCATTTGTACTTAACGATATTATGTCTTTCACAAAGTATTGATCTTTCCATGTGTAGGAAGGTGCATCCTTTTTATTGTATGTTTGACGAAATCGTATCATCTTTTTGTATATTTCTTTTGATTTTTCATCTGCAAAAAAAGCAACATTTCTTTCGATCATCTCGGAATTCTGTTCAAAAAAAAGCTTGGACGTCTTCATTTCTGGTGTCGGGTTTTTAGCCCACCCTTCTCTAACAACCTTTATATTTTGCACATTTAGATGTAGCCTCTCAAGTATCCAAGTAATTCCTTCCTCTAACCCCATCCTTCTCAACATTAGCGCAAGCTTTCTAGTAACACTCATCGCGGTTCTCTCCCTCCTTCAATAAATTGCTTTCCTTTGCTACATAAATTGGCCGATGTTTTATTTCCGCATATATTTTCGCCAAGTATTCACCGATCACTCCAAGCAGAGAAATTAGAACCCCTCCTAGAAATAGAACCAATAGAATAATCGTAGTAGTATCTTCCCAAGGTCTGCTATGAAGAATATGTACCTGTATTAGTACGCGAATAGCATATACAAACGCAACTACCACTGTTGCTACCCCGATAAAAACAGCAGCCCGAAGCGGAGCTGTTGCAAATGAAAAATACCCTTTCCATGCGTACCGCACCAATCCCAAAAATGACCACTTGCTCTTTCCCGCAAGACGGGGAACGTTTTCATATTCAATCCATTTCGTTTCAAACCCAGCCCAAGAAAAAATACCCTTGATAAACCGTTCTCTCTCCGGAAAAGACACGACAGCATCGGCTACACGTTTTTTCATTGCGCGGAAATCTGATCCACCAGGTACCAACTTCATCGCGGTCAAACGGTTGATCACTCCATAAAATGCTTTTGAAAAAAAACTACGAAACATTGGTTCGCCTTTTCGGCTAACCCTTCTTGCACCGCAAACATCATATCCTTCCGCAAGACCTTGTAGCATTTCCGGAATCAATGCAGGCGGATGCTGAAGATCCGCGTCCATAAGCACAATGATATCTCCCTTACAATTCTCGAATCCCGCATAAATGGCTGCTTCCTTTCCAAAATTTCTCGAAAAGGATAAATATCGAATCTTCCCGTTTCCGAATTCTTCCGCCAGTTTGCGTATTTCAGATGAGGTGTTGTCAGTGCTTCCATCATTCACGAAGAGCATGGTATAAGTGTATCCTTCGATGCTCTGAAATACTTGTTCTATTTCATTATAAAGTGGTATGATGCATTCCTGCTCATTATAGCAGGGTACCACTATTTCGGCATGTTGCATTTCGGTCATGTATGTTCTCTCTCTATATCCTCTCATGAAACATCATTCTAGAGCATCTAGTATCTGATTAATTCTCTCATTATTATATAGCCGAAAGAATAGATAATTCGCCAGCCTTATAGCTTGCTCTTCACTTTCGATACCCTGATTATTGTAATTTCTAACATACCTTGTCTGTTTATTATTCTTTAAAGCCAGTACATACCGACCCTCATGTTCTTTATCAGAAAAGGCTGTAATAATAACATCATCCTGATTACACGTTAAATTCCTTTTCTCGCTACGATGCCAACCAGACAATTCAACGCGATTAATAGGACATATCATATTGCCTACAATTTCTTCTTCCTGATATAATTGTGCCAATTGATCTATGATATTCTCCTCATCCTCTTCTGTAGTACAACTCGAATCGTTTACGAAAAAAAGCTTTTTCATTATTTTATGTTCAAAAAGAGGAAGATTTTCTATATAAAAGTCCTCCGCTTGACGACTATCCACCCTGCATTCATGAAAGATTTCCATAAATAGTCGATAATTCCATTGCTCAGCATATTCCACTGGCTCTGTCTTTTTAATTGATATATATAAATCCGAAATATATGTTCTGTTATTGCATACAACTCGATATTCTGTCCTTGGATTCTCCTCAAAATACACCCTTACTCGAGTACTTTTAAAAACAATCGTAATGCAATTCTGCCTTGAAAGTGCTCTTACATTACAGTAATGTGTTAATGATTCAGCCTCCCCTCTCCACGCAGCTATATTTCTGTTTCCGCGCCCACACCCTTTGCGTCGAAAATGAGGACGCATGACATTTCTATAAAATACCATCTCAATTCTAGGACTATCAGTAGGAAAACGCACAAGATTTTCCTTTATATACAGATATTCTGCGTTATCTTCTGATTCTATCCTACATAGCTGCCTTGCGTTGATCGGCTTGTAATTTCTATTGTCATGATCCAAGTAGTAAACTCTATTTACCATGGTATAACACTCCCCCCATTAATTGAATCCATTTAATTACAATTACTGAGCTTGCCTCTTTTACATGTCAATAGTCAAACAACTTATTCGTATCAACAGCATATCCTATCTCCCGAGATTCCTTGAGAACATCAACCTGCTTGCTGTCCTTATTCACATATACAACACCTTGTAGATCAGATAGGTTCTATGCATCTTCAGCGGATACAATAATAGTCCTGTTTCTACCAATCTTTCCATAATTTCTCGCTTAACACAATTCAGGATAGCGCGCTAACAATATCCCGAACATCTAATACAGAACCGTCTTCTAACTCTGCCTCGTCATCCAATGTTAGTCCCGTTAAATCACATCTTTCAACCGTAAATAAATCACCATCATATCCAAGCTGATACTCCGCCAGCCCCACTTCATCAACAGAGGCATCCTCATCTAATCCAAGCTCGTTCATCGCCCTCTTCCTGCCTGCATAGTTCTGTTTTTCCGCATATGTCCTCGCTTTTTCATATTCTTCAGATGCAAAGACTACGTCTTCCCCATTTATAACGACAAAAATTGCACCATATGTTTTTTTCATCAGCTATCTTCCTTTTCTTCATAAATACACAATCATTGTTCCTACGTAGTGACCGCTAAACATAACTCCCCTTTTACTAAATTCTATGCTCATATCCTTACGACGCATCCTCAAATTCCATCATGTAGACCATTCTATAGTTCTCTGATGAATCTGCCAAATAAACCATTAAAGAAGAAACGATTTATAGTCCCATATTCTTCTCAGCGCTCATCCAATTCAACTCCAAATCCTCTAGAATCCTTGAATTCAAAATCTGCACATCACATCTCATCCATTTCAAAGCCCTCTCTATTCTCCTTTGCAATCCCAATTCCGCTGTTGTGAAGCCCTTTTTGTATCCACTTAGATTGCCCTCTATAAACGCAACAACTACCAATCGGCTCTTCATAGGTAAGCCTTCTTGTATAAGCCGATAATACGGCTTCAGCTCCAAAGCACATTGCTTTACGAAGAAAGAACTTGCCCCTACAAGACCTGATAGGGAGTCTCTCACCTTTTGCGCTATCTCTATATGAAGCGGATCCTTTCCCTCCGGGTTCAGTCTCTCACTTTTTTCCTCCTTACTGATAATGTCAAAGTTTTTTACTTCCATAAGGTAAAGTATTGTTTGCCCACCATTTTTGCTCACCGATAGGAAATCTACTGCTTTCATTTCTTCCAGCTTGTTTGCATATTTCTTATAGAACTGCGTCTCATCGTATTTTACGGTTTCACAAAAGAACCGAAAGGCAATCCCGCTTTCAGTATCTCTACACCATTTTAGTTCTGAATCTCTTTCCACTTCAGGCTATTCTCCCGCGTATACAAATCATCAAACTGTTCCATAATTGCGTTATGCTCCAATTCATGTAAGTCGTCATTGAACTCTACGCTTATTTCATCATTTTCCTTATACAGGGAAAAAAAATGGTATTTCAATGACTTCTCTCCGTATTTAGCGTCAAGTGCAAATTCCTGAGCAACAAAATAGTCATGTGTTGCAATAAATATCTGTATGCCATTCTCTGCCAATGAAATCAACGATTTTACTATTTTTTCTGTCATCTTCGGATTCATATTTGTTTCAGGTTCATCCCAGATCAAAATATCTCCGCTTCTGAGGTTTCCATTCAACACCAAGTGGATCAACGTAATCACTTTACGATATCCCTCAGAAGCAAGCCCCATTTCCAAATCATTCCCGTCAAAATCTGTCAGAAACAGCTTCCCATCACTTAATTTCGTCGATCCACCCACAACCTGCGTCAAATCAGATACAATCTTACATTCCCGTTCGCTCATTTTTCTTTTCTGGGGCATCAAGAGCTTTTTCGATATATCATAGTACATCTCTTCAAAAGATATTTTATAATTCTCATAAACGGAAACGAATCCGTCTACGGAGGCCATCTCCTTTGGTGGAATATACACAATACGGTTACACGGCATATCCTTCATGTTCACATACAACTCTATCTGCTCATAAGCTTCCCTCCGAACCACCATGCTGATGGATTCATAATTTTGAAAGAATACTTCAATACTCGCATCGTTACTTCCCTTTTTTATAATGTTACCAATTCCGAGACCATTCGGTCGGAAGATGTTTTTCATTTTTTGCTCTAGGCAGGATTTCTGCATTTCCTTCGTTGTCAGATTTTTCCCCTCTAAATATCCCGCAATCACGAAATACAATGTTTTCAAAATTGCCGTCTTCCCCGTACTATTCTCTCCTAAAATGACGTTAATATTAGGAGATAATTCCAGCTCCAACTCTCCAATTCCTAATACATTTTCTAAATGCAATCGCTCTGGTCTTTTAATACTATCAGCATCAAGTTGTGTCGCAATGCTTTCTTCATTGTCGTTTGACACATATTCGAGTTCACCCATTTCTTTATTCTCTGTAATTCCAGTCTTTTTTTTATTCATCATCATTTACCATCTCTTCAAAGAAAGTGTAGTCTACCCTTTTTGCTCTATACCCATCGCCCATTCTGGTTACCCAAACCCTTAAAAAGATTCTCCGCCCCTCTATTGTAGCCACCTCTACAGGTCTTCCTAATCCGTAGGAAATCGGATTTGTCGAATCCTTAAACTCCATTCTTATAAGATTTCTCGATGAGTCCGTTTCTATTCTTACCCCTACCTCACCGTCTCCCCTAGAAAAGGATATTATTATCGTTACTTCAAGAGAGTCGAGAAGATCACACCTCATCTCCATATCATCCTTCGGTTCAAACGTCATGGATACCCCGGACTCGATCACCTTATACTTTCCGCTTGTAATCTCAATCATCCTGACACCTCAAATTATCCCCATCTCTAAACATATTATTTATGTCCTGTTTGGAAACAGGTTCTATTTCATGCCATGTCAGTTGATCTTTTCTAACAGCGCCTAATTCTTCTGTAAAATGTATAAGAGTTTCTTCCATACTTTTTATTCTATCGTTTAGACGTTCTGCATATGCAATATTACCTTTGTTTTGCTCTGTAACACTATCATTTACAATTTGTTCTATATCGGAGTATCTTACCCATCCCGCATCATCCCCACAAAAAACAGTAGTGTTTTTCAATGCATTTGCCACACGATACTTTAGGTCGGAGATAGACCCGAAATAGTCACATGTATTTCCTTCCGATTCAACTTTTTTTTGAAATAATACAAGCCTTTCCCGCTTCATATGCATATCATCGCCATCATCAAGCTTATCTGATGTAATCGCGTCTGGTTTCCGTATCAGGACAAGAACAGGAAGACCTTTTTCTTTCGCATAGTTATACTCTTTTTCCGTAAAGCTAATCCCAGTTGTTTCATCTATAGAGCCATATCTGCCTGCTATAATAACAAGATATGCGTCACATTCATCAATCATTTTTTTAATCACATCCCATTGACTTGCCGGATACGCATGAAACTGCTCCATTCCAACGGGAATATAGTCGTTTTCTAAAGCTACTCCAAGAATTGCCCGTCGTTCTTCTGTCAAGTCCTCATATGTCGAACTAATGAAAATAGAGTATTTCTTTTTGTATCTCATAAAACGTAACCCCCATTATGAAATAATCTCCGGATCAGATAACTCGATATAATGCTGCCCCACGTTTTTTGCCATTGTTGTTTTTTCGTACCATTTAGGACCACTTAGCAAAACCACCCCAAAGGTATGCATTCTGTCTGCCAATAAGCGATCAATGACTCTGGATATATAGTCTGTTCTCATCTGTGTCTCATTTCCATTTTTTCCGTGTTTTGCTCAGTTTTACTTTTCCTTATTGCTCTATTTCACTTCCCATTATTGTTGCCGTCAGTCTTTAGCGTTCTCCACATTTTTTCAGCACTCTCCTTCCAAGTAAAGGATTGATAAAAGTCAACCTGTTCTTTTAATCTCTGATACTTCTCCCTGTCTGAAAGCAACTGCATCGTCTGCTCGGAAAGTGATCTCTCATCACTGACATCAAAATACACACAACTGTCACCGCCCACTTCTCGCAATACCGAAATATCACTAGCCAATACCGGAGTGCCATGTAAAAATGCTTCTATGATCGGCAAACCAAACCCCTCATCCAGGCTCGGAAAGGCTACTGCATAGGCATTTTCATACAAGAAGGCGATCTCATCATCGTTTCCATCCGGGATATGGTAAAACTGCTTCCCCTGCTGCGGATGTGATCGAATCCGTTCCGCGAATTCCGACATATTCCAACCGATACGCCCCGCAAAAACTAAATTGACTCCCTGCTCAAAAAGCGTCTGATCGAAGGCATTCAACACGTATGCATGATTCTTCCGCGGTTCAATCGTTCCGACCATGAGGATGTACTTCCCCTTTTCCGGGATCTTTCGAATCTTGTCCCGCACATTGTAGGACCGTTTCTTTTCCTCATTTCTCTGTTTCCCGGAAAAATCGCATCCCAGCGGCACCACTGCCGTCTCGGGCATACGGGAACCTGCTTCTGTCGTGATTGCCTTCATCGCATCAATCGTCGCCTGCGCATTGGCAATCATCAGATCTGCATAAGTGAGATGTGCACCTAAATACTCCAGGAAAGATAACACGGTGTATGCATGGCAGTATTCCGGATGCGTCACGGGAATGATATCATAGATCTGCACAACGATCTTTACACTCTGTTCTTTCAGTTTCGGCAACAGCCAGCTTCGTTTCAGCGGGCTGATCCAGGCACTGTCCAGATCAAAGAAGATATCTCCCTTCGTAAAATCCTCGATCTTCCTGCTTTCCGTATAGTGCAGCCACCGTTTCTTCATCTGCTTCGCATTTCCGGCAGCAGACAAAAACCAGTTTGCATCCAGAATCCGGTATTCTTTTTTCGGATAATCAAAGGTCATGATCCTGACACTGTCGGTATTCGTTTGCACCCATTCCCTCAGGATCTCGATCACAACCCGCTGAATGCCGGAGATGTAGGGTAGTCGCACCATTTCGGAAATATCGATAAAGATCCTTTTCATACTGTTTCCCGTCCAAGCATTCTTCTCACTTTATTCTGAAACGTGACAGGTGTCCTTCCCCAGATCTGCCAGACAGTCCAATAATAGATCACGTTCCGCAACCGTCCAAGCCTTGCATAGCGGAATCTCTGCCATCTGTTTCTTCTTTCATCTGCAGACCCGGTTTTATCTGTGATCACTCCTGTGGTTTCTTCCATTCTCCAACGGATTGCATAGGATTCAGGCAATTCGTACAAGCGATAAAAGAAGATCCTGCGGATCATGCGATTCCCTTCTGATTGATATTTCTCCACAGTATCCAGATATACTCTTTTTGCCCTGCGGTTTGGAAAACAATTGAGACAACGAAGAGACATGTCCTCCAGCAGAGATTCCGAATCCGGATCGAACTCTTCTTCCTTGATCACAAAAGGGTCTTTCCCCACCCGTTGCATGAATGTCTGTTTTGAGAATAGCCCCTTTCCTGCTTTCTCATAAAGGTATTCGTAGATGTCCATCAAAGCGCCACCTTTACCATGTTTTGCCCGGTCTGGTCAAACCAGAAAAGGCGCTCCGCCACCAGAGAGATCGTCAGCTGATATTCTTTTCCCTCCGCACAGACATTGGTGGGGTCGATCCGGAATTCCAATGTCTCGGACTCTCCTTCTCCGATAAAACCATTGAGATCTGTCCTGCGACCATCAATCAGCATATTCCCAAAGGCATCCTCGATCCGGTAACTTAAAAAGATCGGATACCTCCGCCGAGAGGTCAGCAGTTCCGTGCCAAGGTTATGGATTGTAACCGGGAAAACAAAGCCTTCGGTTTTCAACTTTTCTCTGTTGATCTGCTTCTCATCGAGCTCCAGTTCTATATGGCAAGCATCCAGCTGCGGCCGCGCAAAATAGGCCGTTGTTCCACTCTCGATACGAGCCAGTAACGCCTCCCGGTCCTCCGGGATTTTTTCAAAGGCATCCTCCGTGATGGCCTGCAGGTCTCCGGCTTCTCCCTTGACACTTGTTTCCTTCTTCCCAGATGTCTTTGCCAAGGCCTGTCCCATATAGGCTTCCGTCACCTTGGCGGTCTCGCCCTCCATCCGGATCTTTCCCTGATCGATCCAGATGCAGCGGTCACAAAAGTCCTCGATCTGCTCTCTGGAATGGGACACGATGAGGATTGTGGCACCGGACTCATGGATTTCTTTCAGCCTTGCAAAGCACTTTTCCTGAAAGGCCGCATCTCCCACTGCCAGGATCTCATCGATCAGGAGGATATCCGCATCTACGTTGATGGCTACAGAAAAGGCCAGCCGCATATACATTCCGGAAGAATAGGTACGAACCGGATTGTCGATAAAAGACTCCAGCTCGGAAAAAGCAATGATGTCCGGCATTCTCCGTTCGATTTCTTTTCGCCCAAGGCCAAAGATTGCTGCATTGATATAGATATTTTCCCGGCCGCTCATATCGGGATGAAACCCTGCGCCAAGCTCGATCAGGCAGGAGATTCTGCCCGTCAACGCGATGTTTCCGGAATCAGGGTAGATGATCTTGGAGAGGAGCTTTAAGGTCGTACTCTTTCCACAACCATTATAACCGATCAATCCGACGGTTTCGCCCTTTTTGATCTCAAAGGAAACGCCTTCCAGCACCTGGCGCTTTTCATAACGGTTTCGTCTCCAGAAAAGCAGACGCTCCTTCAGTTGCGTCCCTTTGTCCTGATAGACCTTAAACATCTTGTATAAATCTTTTACTTCGATGGCGTTTTCCGGTTTCATCAGAACTCCTCCGCAAAGCCGCGCTGCATCCGTCCAAAGGTAAACCAGCCAATCAGAAATACAATAATTCCCAGCACCAGCGCAGAGGTCAATGTGGTCAAATCCGGAACCTGCTTATAATAGAGAATCTGGCGATAGGCGTTGATCATCGGCGTCGCGGGATTCAGATTCCAGATGGTCATCAGATTCGGGTGATTTTTTAACGCGCCTTCCACCATATCCTGAGAATACATCACCGGTGTCAGAAACTGCCAAGCCATGGCAAGGATCGTGAAAATATAGCGCAGATCGATGAAGTAAACGCTGAGGGCGGAAGTAAGAAACGTGATGCCCAGTACCAGCAGGTATTCCACTGCCATCAGCGGAATCAGGTAGAGAAGTGCTACTGGATTTAACCCATATCCCGTCACCAGAAGTACTGCAAAAACCACCAGAAAGGTCAGGAGCATATTTACGAAAGATGCTGTGGTAAAGGCAATGGGGAGCACATCCCGCGGGAAATAGATCTTCTTCACCATATCCTTGGAAAGGGTCACACAGTTTGCTCCCCCGATGAGAGCCGAATTCAAAAAAAGCCACGGCACCAATGCCACAAACAGGAAAATGTAGTACTTGTCAATGCCGCTCCGCATGATTACGGAGAATACCAGGGTATACACCAGAAGCTGCAGAAGCGGATTGATAAATGTCCACAAAAAACCAAGTGCAGAGCCCTTATATCTCCCACGGAGTTCTCTCTGCACAAGGCTGATGATCATTTCACGGTATTCAAAGATCTCTTTCAAACGTTTCATTGTAACGCTGCTTCCCTTTTCGCCAGCGCAAGATCATGTTCCGCCATGATTCTTACCAGTTCTTCATAGCTGGTTTTCTGCGGATTCCATCCAAGCTTCGTCTTCGCTTTCGTGGGGTCTCCCCAGAGATCCACCACATCCGTTGGTCGATAGAAGTCCGGGCTGACTTCCACGATTACTTTTCCGGTGGCTTTGTCAATTCCCTTTTCATCCACGCCTTTCCCCTGCCACTCCAGGGTGATCCCGTCGTGTGCAAAGGCCAGTGTCGTGAATTCCCGCACGGTATGCTGGACACCGGTGGCGATCACGTAATCATCCGGTTTCTCCTGCTGCAGGATCAGCCACATGCATTCCACATAATCCCTCGCGTAGCCCCAGTCACGCTTGCTGTCCAGATTGCCGAGAAACAGCTTCTCCTGCAGCCCGCAGGCGATTCGACCCGCAGCCAGGGTGATCTTTCTGGTCACAAAGGTCTCTCCTCTGCGCTCGGACTCATGATTGAATAAAATCCCATTGGCCGCGAACTGCCCATAAGCATCCCGGTATTCCCGGATCATCCAGAATCCGTACTGTTTTGCGACAGCATAAGGACTGAAGGGATGAAAAGGAGTGTTCTCATTCTGCGGCACCTCTTCCACCTGCCCATACAGCTCCGAGGTGGATGCCTGATAGATCCTGGTTTTCTTATCCAATCCCAGATTATGCACCGCATCCAGAATCCGAAGCACCCCAAGGGCATCCACGTCTCCGGTATAGATCGGAACATCAAAGCTGTTCTGCACATGGGACTGTGCGGCCAGATTATAGATCTCATCCGGCCGGACTTCCGCAATAATCCGGTAAAGAGAATTCCCGTCTGACATATCGCCGTCATGCAGGCGGATACGGTTCTCCGCGATCAGATGGTCGATCCTTGCTGTGTTGGAAATGGAAATCCGCCGTGTAATCCCATGTGCCTCATATCCTTTTTCCAACAGGAACTCTGCCAGGTAGCTCCCATCCTGACCGGTGATGCCGGTGATTAATGCTTTTTTTGACATGACATTTTTCTCCTACTGATTACTCTTTACAGACTGCATATAGTGTATCATATCTTCCAATGTTTGTCGAAGCGGGATCCGGGGCTCCCAGCCCGTATCTTTCCTGATCCGTTCATTGGTTCCCACCACCCGGCGATTGTCCGTCGGACGTACCAGATCCGGATTCACAACTCCTTCCAATCGGATTCCTAAAATATCTCCTATCTCCAGAAGCAACGCTGATAATGGTTTTTCCGTACCGCTGCAGACATTGTAAATCTGTCCTGCTTTCCCCTGCTGCAGCAAGCAGTCATATGCCCGAACGACATCCCGCACGTCCAGGAAATCCCGTGTCAAGGAAATATCTCCTGTCTCTACACTGCCTTCTTCTTTCCCCGATGCCTTCACTGCAAGCGCCCTGCTGATAAAGCTGGGGATCACAAACCGTTCGTCCTGTCTCGGTCCGATGTGATTAAAGGACCGTGTCAGAACCAGGTTCACACCGAAATGCTCCGTATATACCTGCGATAGCTGTTCCTGCGCCTGACGCGCGATGGCATACGGGGAAAGAGGATGAATTGGATAATCTTCCTGTAGCGGGAGTGCTCCTTCTTCTACATTTCCATATACTTCTGAAGATCCCACGGATAAAATCCTTGTAGGAAGATGAAGTTTTCTAACTGCTTCTGCTATTGAAAGAAACACCCTCGTATTGTTGTGAAAGCAGTCGCCTGGATGCTGCCAGCTGTAGGTGACACTGGAAAAGGCGGCAAGATGCAAAATCTCGTCCGGACAAAACTCCTGCAGGATCTCTGTGATGCTTTCCTCCTCCATGAGATTGACGCTGCGAAAGCTGATGGAAAGACGATCCTGATACGGTGTCAGACCAAACCCCGGTTCCGCGATATCCAACCCAAGAACTGCAGCTTCTGCACATGATTCATAGAGATAATCCAGAAAATGCCTGGATACAAAACCGGAGAAACCGGTGATAATGATCTTTCTCAACTTTCCTTCCTCTTAAGGCGCATATATCACAAAGTAATCATCCCGATACAACACTCTGCTTCCTACCCCCCATCCTCGCTCCAGACGCGCCTGTTCCAAACCGTTCGTATATAAATAAAACTGGGGCGGGTATTTGTCTGTATCCTCTGTATCAATCCGGTTGGACCATCGTTTATAAGACAGAAACTCATCATCATTGACTGCACATACCGTGATCTCATCATTCGTTAAAACCGTCGTGATGTTCGCATCCCAGAATTCCCCATATCCGAAAGTGAGGCCCGCCGCTTTTAGAAACTGAATGTATCCCTGTCTCTGTTCCACTGTCGCGTTTCGATAATTACCCTTCACGACATCCGGACCATACTGATCCACTTCTTTACTATTCAGGCGATAGGAAAACCTCAAACAGAGATTATTGACCAGCAAAACCCCGGCCATCGAAAGAATGACCACAAGCTTTCTCATCTGCAGCTTTTTTTCATCGATCTTTCCCGTGTCTTTCTGGTTCAGATGCTCCAGATAAAGAGCCGGAACCATGATCATGCCAAACATCGACTCCCACACATATCTTTGGATCGCACCGATATCAACAGCAGCAGTTACAAGCTGTACAAAAACACCAATCAAAAACTGAATCACAAAAAACAGCGTCACATACCGAATCTTCCCGTTTCCGGTTCGCAGCAGTTTGATCGTCAGTACTATGACAAGTATCAGATAGCCCAGGCACAGTAACTGAAAGACCCCTATTGTGCTGACGATCACACCACCATCTGCATTATAACCAAATGCTTTTAAAATGCCGTCAAGCACGAGCCAGAACTGCTCCCTAATCTGGTCAATCCCAGCAAATCGCACGGAAGAAAAATCTTTGACAGAATACTTTGCATAAATAACATGTTTTTGAATAAAGAATCCAACAGCAAAACAGGCGCACAGGACACCAAGGAACAGGATACTTCTCCGTGCCGTAATAGAACCCTCGTCCACTTTTCCTTTCATCCTTTCCGCCCACAATTCATATCATTCCGTAACACAAACCGGAGCAATGAGAATAAAGGAAAACCGAATGCTGACAACCCCGACAATCAGCGAAAGAAGAAACTCTGTTGCTAGCAGAAGACAAGTGCCGATTTTCCCAAATCGCTTATGCTTGATACAAAGCCAGATCGCCATAAACAGGAACGGAAAGATCGCAAAATAAATATAATAATCTATCCCCGTAAGCATGGAAAAAGTACTGTATCTCCTATAGTTCCCATATGGGATCATAAGCAAAAGCGCCCCGATCAGGGTATTTCCCATGGACACTCCTGCAGCTCTGAGCAACAATACAGCACTACCACACAAAAACAGTACTAAAATAATCCGTGTAAATCCATACGAAATCTGATAATCACCGATCACATGATAGAGGATACCCAAGAAAGGGATTTTGTTCAGAAGACCTGCTTCTGTAGAATAATACCAGTTATCGGAATAAATCCATTTTCCCTCTTCAAATAAAAGTTTGCTGAGAAGAACATCGCTAGCTGCATCAGACTCAAACATGGGCGCATAAAAAATATGCCTGAAGTAAAAATTCCCCATAAAAAGCAGCTGCAAAAGGATGATCCCAAGCACAAACAGAACTTTCCCATTTTTTTTAAAAAATGATCGCAACGTAATTATCCTTTCAGAATCTCATCGATAATGAACGGCGGTCTGCGTCTGGCAGCATCAAAGCTTCTCCATACGTATTCACCAACAATCCCCAGCATCCAAAGAATCAACCCGGAAGCCAGTAATACCACGCAGATCAACGTTGACCAACCGGCAACCGGTGTGCCCACCGTAAAGTACTCCACCAAAATAGAGACTCCCATACACACAGCGAAGATGAAGAAAAGAACTCCAACAATCCACATGAGACGGATCGGTAGGTAGGAAAAGCCGATAAAAGAATCCATAAACAGCTTCATCTTCTTTGAAAACGTCCACCGACTCTGCCCAACCTCCCGATCCTGCCGGTCAAAATACACCACTTCCGAAGGATATCCTATCCACAAAACCTGAAGAATCAAGGATGTATTGGACTCATTCAGTTGAGAGATTGTTCCGATTGCCCGTCGATCAAGCAAGAAACAGTCAAATCCCCCCACCGGCATCCGATCCGTCACATACTTTCGAACCAGTTTATAGTATAGATTCGCAAAAAAGACAACGCCTTTGTCATCCCTCCTCGTTCTTCTTGCCGCAATCACAACCTTGTTCCCTTTTTTCCAGCTTTCATACATCCGAAGGATCAGCTCGGATTTTTCCTGCATATCAGCCTGTTTAGTGACTGCACAATCGCCCGTACATACAGACAAACCCGCCATCAGTGCTGCATGCTCCCCAAAATTTCTGGAAAGCTTTACCGCCAGAACATGGGAGTCTTCTGTCTTTAGTTGTTGAATGATGTCCCAAGAATTGTCACCCGATCCATCATCAACAAATACGATCTCATAATCATCCAGCAAAGGCAATACTTTCTCTTTCAAATCCGCATAAAGGGGTCTTAAAGAGTCTGCATTCCAATAAACGGGAATCACGATAGAAAGCTTTCCCATTACTCTCCCTCATCGTGCTTCAGTGCATTACAATACTCTTGAAAGTCATCAAAAGTCTCTTCAGCGCCCGCATATGGATGATCACAGATCGCCTCTACTACGCAGTCCGGCGTGAAGTTTTTCATGGATCTCCACAACATTTCGTCAATATATAACCCTTTCTTCGGGTCATCCAGCCTAAAAACTGTCTCGGCCTTGCCGTCATTGATTACAACATCACAACCTCCAAAAATTGCTATCAACACAAGCTTGGTTTTCTTCGTCGCGTGCTCCCCTCTGACAGCACCCGGCGTTGTATCGCGTACCCAGACTATCCGCTTAATCTCAAAGGGAATACTCTCCGTGTTACCCTCGATCACAAGCAACCGCCCGTCGTCTTCCCTGTTCTCTCTGATATCTACATAGTATGCTTTCCTATCCTTCATATTCATTCACGCTCCTTATTACAGTATCAATCTCCTCTTCTTCCATATGATCCATCATGGGGAGGGATACAATATGATCACAGATCTCTTCCGTTATAGGAAAAGCTCCCTTCTGATATCCGTATTTTTTCACCATGACCGGTTGCAGATAGGGCGGCACCTTCCATGCAATGTCACTCCCAACACCTTTTTCCTTTAAATACTCTCTAAATCTGCTTTGATCGTCCACCTGCACAACAAATTGATACCAGGTGTGATTGCATTCCGTTGGTATCTTCGGCAACCGAATCAGCGGATTTCGGATTCCCTTCAAATATGCCTGTGCGATATGATCGCGATTTGCAAGTAATTCCTTGATATGGGACAGCTTCACGCGTAAAAGACCTGCCTGTAACTCATCCAGACGGGCATTATATCCCATCTCTATATTATGATACCGATAGTCACTGCCATAGTTTCGAAAGGTTTTTACTCTCTGTATGATCTCGGGGTCATGAGAGACCACTCCCCCCGCATCTCCAAAGCTTCCAAAATTCTTCGTCGGGTAAAAGCTGAAAAAAGAAGCCGTTCCGAAAAGACCTGCATTTCTCCCTTTATAGGTTGCAAAATGTCCCTGTGCACAATCTTCAAACAGCATCAATCCCTTCTGCCTGCAGATCTCCACGATTGAATCCATTCTTGTGGCCATCCCGTATAAGTGTGTTACCAGCACTGCCTTTGTTTTTGCCGTCATGGCACTCTCAATATTGTTCGCATCCAACTGATAGTATTCATCCGGTTCCACAAAAACCGGAATTGCGCCACATTGCATGATTCCAAGCATCGTAGCGATATAGCCGTTTGCCTGCACAATGACCTCATCTCCCGGTTTGATCCCGGAAGCCTGCAGACCAATCATGATGGAGTCCAACCCATTGTCGACACCCGCGCAAAAGCACTCCTCTCCCAGCGCTTTCGCATATTCCGTCTCAAAGTTTTCCAGTTCCTTTCCCAGAATATACCATCCGCTTCGCAATACCTCGACTGCCTTTTTTTCGTATTCTTCGCGATACAGCTGATATCCTCTGGATAAATCATTAATTGGTATCATCAATCGTGTTTCTCCTTCATTACTATGACCTGATCTCTAAATCCGTTCTTTCAGGGTCACTATTTCGCCCTGACAATCTCCTGCAGGGTCTCCTCCGCACAACGCTCCCAGGAGAATCTTGCTGCCTGCTGCTTCATACGCTCCTGCAGCTCTCTCAATCTTTGTCCCTGCAGCTCTGACAATTCTTTCAGATACGATGCCAACTTTCCGACATCCATGGTGTCCATGTAGAACGCTGCGTCGCCGCCTACTTCAGGGAGCGACGAATTATTTGCTGTCACCACCGGTACGCCTCTCGAAAATGCCTCCAGCACAGGAATCCCGAACCCTTCATAAAGGGATGGGTAGAGAAATGCTTTCGCTTTCTGATACAACATTTCTTTTTCATCATCCGTAATGTATCCCGGCATCAGAATCTTAGCACGATAGGGACTGCTTGCGACTGCCTGATAGATCGCCTCACAGTTCCAGCCTCTGGCACCGGCGAGCACCAATGGCAGCGGTTCCTTGGATGCAGCTGCGGTCTCATTGCAATACTGCTCGTAGCCTTTGATGATCGTCAGGATGTTTTTTCGGGGTTCAATGGTTCCAACAAAAAGAAACAATGAGTCCAGTTGGCGGATTTCCGGACGAATGTCCGATGTATGCTCCAGCTGTTTGTCCGGCGTGTAGGCCGTTTGGTTTCCTTCCGGTCGTGCCTGTATCCCGTTCTGCCCATGATTTTCCGATCTCTTCCGCTCGTCCCCTCCACTCAAATAGGTAACTCGGATCTTTTCCGATGAAACCCCGAACATCGAGATCAGGTCCCGCTTCGTCGACTCCGAAATAGCAAAGACCTTCTCTGCGTTTCTGATATCTCTCCGCAGGAACAGCTTGATCTTGACCGCATTTTTCCACTGGCCGACATGCCTGAATTTAAAGATCGCCAGATCATGCACGGAAAGGCAGTAGCGGACGCCGGATACTTTTTGCGGGAGGCTGTAATTCGGTCCCCAGTATACATCCAGTTTCAGTTCCCGGATCAATTTGGGAAGCTCAAACAAAAACCACAGTTTCTGTTTATCAATCACCCAGGGGGTATTCATGATATGCCAGTTTTCCGGTAACTGCTGCCCCTGAAAACAGGTGTCCCTTCTGGAAAGCAGGAAATACTCATGTTCCGGATGATGTTCCATCCAGGAGGAAACCAGCTGATATTCATAATTTGATATTCCGGCAAACGTCTCCATGGTGAGAGGCCTTGCGTCAATCCCGATCCGCACCGCTACCCCTCCTGGAGAAAAGAAACAACCTGTTTTGCCAGAATTTCCGGGCGGTAGCGCTCTGTCACCGCTTTGACTTCCGTTTCTTTATGAAGCAGAAACTGCGTTTCCAGCAGTTTCTTTTTCAGGGCATCGACCGTTGTCTCCGTATCATCTGACATGTGAAAGCATTCTGCCAGTCCACCCGAGATCTCCCGGAAGATCGGAATATCGCTGACGATCACCGGTTTCCGGTAGGATAGTGCCTCCACCACCGGCATTCCAAAGCCTTCCGCTCTGGAAGGAAACACAAAGGCACTGCAATCCGCATAATAGCGGTTCCGCTCGTCATACTCCACATATCCGGAATAACGGATACGATTTGTCTTTTGCATCGCTTCCTGCAGGAGCTTCTCGATATCCGCTTCCCGGATCTTTCCGGCCAGAATCAGGTCACGATTCCCGCCTTCCTCCAGATATTTCAGATAAGCTTTGATCAGAATATCCGTGCCTTTCCTTTTTTCAAGGTTGCCAATATAGAAAAAGAAGTTGTCATCCCTGATGGGTAGCTCCGGCAGCGGATCTACCACGACATAAGCCACATTGCTCTGGATTTCCTTTGCTTTCGAAAAAAAATGCTCTGTTTCCCGTTTGGTCTGTTCGGAAATATAAAGAATCCGATCCGTGTATTTCAGTGTATTACGAATCCCGTATCGGAAATACATGGGATACAACGGATGATACCAGGTCGGATTCGTCAGCGGGAACATATCATAAATGGTCACCGCGATCCTGCCATAGGGGTTTTCGATCCGAATCGGAAACAGATGGTTTCCTTCCCAGAAAACATCCGGCCGGATCTCATGAATCTGTTTCTGAAGAAATCGATAATAGGAGAGCAGGGAGAAGTCTTTTCTCACATGATGCGCCAGCATGACCACTGTCACGCCATGATCCCGGAGCCGCTCCATTTCTGCGCTTCCGTCCACATCTGTCGCAGCATACAGCTCTACCCCGGGAATCCCCCGCATCGCCATCATGAAGCTGTATAAATTCATCCCTACGCCGCTGGGGCGCAGTCCGACACTTCTCGCATCCACTAAAATCTTCATAACATTTCTATTTTAGCATAGCGGAGACGCTGTGTCGAATCCTTGTGCCTTCTCGCCATCACATGAAAATATAGTTTTTCACTGCCCCTTCTACTTTCCAACTTGCGATCTCACATTATTTCATGCTAATATGATTCATGGAAACCTCCGTTGCTGCAAATGTGTTTCATACTGCTAAGTGAAACACTCTCATCACACATCTGAGGTTTCTTTTTTATGTTGTTTCATCCTCACACCCGCTTCGCAACGGGCAGGCAATATAAGAGACAGTCCATATTTTGAGCGACAGATAATCTACTGTAGTTTCCATCTCGCTTATAAGCCGTCAAAATATTGTAAAAAAACCTGTTTTGACGATTTATAATAAAAAACATTGGCATAACTCGTCAAAACCGTCATTACTATATATTGCTATAATACTACGGAAAGGGAAATCAACATCCTCTCTTTTGCGTCTATTTTTAGTTGCATTTTTCGTCTTGATGTGTTATATTTCCTTATAAAGGAAATACGTTAATGAGCAAAAAGGACAAATTGATCGAAAAGCTTCGCTCAAACCCAAAGTCCTTCACATACACGGAAGCTGTATCCCTGCTGGGTTATTTCGATTATCAGGAAGATAACAAAGGCAAAACCAGCGGATCCCGCGTTGTGTTCCGGAAGGATACAACAAGTGCGAAATTTGCCCTGCATAAGCCACATCCGCAGAAAGAGTTAAAGGAATACCAAGCCAGGGATCTGTTTTCTCATCTTGAAGAGGAGGGATTACTATGAATAACATCATCAAGTACAAAGGGTACATCGGCAGCGTTGAGTTTTCTGAATCAGACGGCATCTTTTACGGAAAGGTGCAGGGAATCCGATCCCTTATCTCCTATGAAGGGAGCACAGCCAATGAACTTCTTACGGACTTTCACGATGCCGTGGATTCCTACCTTTCAAGCTGTGAGGCAAACGGAGACACTCCGGAAATCGCATTCAAGGGAAGTATCAACATCCGTTTCAAAAATCAGGAGCAACACAGGCGCGCTGCTGTCTATGCCATGTCGCATAACCAAAGTCTCAACAGTTTCATTGTAGATGCGATCGATGATAAGCTGACCGTGTTGAATGCATGAATGTTCCTCATCTCATCATTTGCTTCAGCCCATAGCGATCCGATCCCGTAACCCGTCGCTTCCTCACCGCGGAATATAGATATCCCAAAAAACAGCGTATACTCTCTGCTCTACCGAGACCAAGATAATTTCGGTAAATCTCATAAGTCCACTTCGCAGACTTCCACTTATTTCCGCTGATTGACTTGCTGTCAATCCGATAATCCGCCAATACTTCCTCTAACGCATACGCTTTCACACCTGTTTGCAGGATGGAAAGCCACAATGCATAGTCTTCATGTTTGATCTGTGGAAATGTGATTTCACCCGTATATCCCTGCTCCTGCAACACTTCCCGATCGATCATTACAGTAAGGCAGCCTAGTGCGTTGCCCTTTAGCAGCTCCTGGAAGTCATATGTACGATATCCTGCCTGAGCTCCCGGAAAATGTCGATCCGCACCGGCCCTCCTGCCTGTTTCATCAATCACCCCGTAAGCCGTCGCACTGATCGCCGCTTGATGTTCTTCCATAAAAGTGATCTGCTTTTCCAGCTTCTCCGGCCGCCACAGGTCATCACTGTCCAGAAATGCGATGTATTGACCCTTTGCTTCCAGGATACCGCGATTTCGCGCCGCCGCAACGCCACTGTTCTGCTCCTGCCGGAACAGGCGGATCCGCGGATCTTTCTCAGACAAGTCAGTCAGGATCTCAATTGAAGAGTCTTTGGAGCCGTCATCTACAACAACCAGCTCCCAATCCGACCGGGTCTGTGCCTGCACTGATCGAACAGACTCTGTCACCGTATCTGCTGCATTGTAAACCGGCATCACCACCGAAACGAGATCCTGTTTCATTTTTCGGATTCCTCATTCTGCCGCAACGCCGTCATCTGATCTGCATTGATCCCCTCCGTATTTTCCTTCTGGAAGATCACCTTCACGGTCAGTAGGATCAGCTTCAAATCTAATATCAAAGAATATTTCTGAATATAGGTGAGATCCAGCTTCAGCTTGTCATAGGGCGTCGTATTATACTTCCCGTAAACCTGCGCATAGCCGGTCAATCCGGCTTTGACCTTCAGTCGAAAATCAAATTCCGGAATTTCTTTTTTATATTCTTCGTGGATATCCCGCCGTTCCGGCCGCGGGCCGACAAAGGACATTTCTCCCTTCAGGATGTTGAAAAGCTGTGGTATCTCATCGAAGTGAATCCGCCGGATCACCTTTCCCACCGGGGTAATACGATCGTCTTCCTTGCGTGCAAGCTGGGCTCCATTCTTTTCCGAGTCCACCCTCATACTGCGAAACTTGATGATCTGAAAGTCCTTTTTCCCGATGGTGAGCCTTTCCTGTCTATAAAAGACCGGCCCGCCGTCGCAGACCTTGATACAAATGGCCGTGAAAAGCATAAACGGGCTCAAGATCACGGTAAGCAGAACAGAAATGATAATGTCAAACAATCGTTTGAAGAACCGCTGGGTAATGGAAAGCCCCTGATTCCGGGAAAGCATAAGGGGCGTATCGAAAAGATGCACCTCCTCCGCTGCATTCAGGAGAATATCTGAAAGCTTCGGCGTGAGATAAGTGCGAACCCCCTGCTCATAACAAAACTTCAGGATCCGGTTTCTGTCGGAAGCAGACAGATCGCAGAGCACAACTGCTTCATAATTGCTGATCTCTTCAAAAACCGCATCCTCATCGTCAGAATAACACATGGCTGCGCAGACATTGTACTTATCCTCCCGGCTGTTGATCTTTCTGATCAGCTCTCTCGGCAGATGGGCCCCGTAAACCACCATCATCTGCCGCGGCGGATACAGCCGGATATATGTTTTTCGGACCAGAAATACCCATGGCACGATAAACAATATCTGAACACCCGCCATGGCAAGGATCGGGATTGCGGACAGATAGGAACCTGTCCTTGTAACCAGATTCACCTCGATATAAGCAACTGCTGCACTGAAAATAATTGCCAGAATGTTGGAGATCCAGATGTCTGTCAGGGGAAGATAGCTGATCTTGTAACCGTTCATCCCACGGGTCAAAAGGTAAATCACCAACCCGTAGAGCCCGATGACAGCCCAGTTTCCGCGCCGCCAGTACATCTGACCGAGATTTGCCACATAGCACTGATACCATACAAAGGCAAACGCCGCCACTTCAAAGAGAAGCGCCACGACGTTCGCGCAAAAATTCAACAAATGCTTGTTCTGTCCCCGTTTTTCTCTCATATCGCAAGTGTACCACAGGCATGGCTAAAATTCACGTATCTGTTCAGAACTTTGCTCCGAACAGATACACTGTACTGAACAGTTACAAAATCACTTTTTTTTGACTGGTTGACAGCCCAAAAGCTGTCCCAGCTTCCCAAACAACGCATAGCAAACCACCGTAAAGAGCAGCGTCCCTGCCAAAATGAAATATACCCAGATCTCTCTGTGCACTCCGAAGAACTCTGTCCTGTTTGCAAAGATGCTCACGGCAGACAGGACGCCTACATGACAAAGATAGATATACAACGAACGCTCCCCCAACCAGCGAATCGCCTGGTTTCCCACCTCAAAGAGCTGTACGAAGAATACGATCCCTAAGGCAAGGCAGATACCGGAAACAGTTTTCATGCAATTTCCAAGATCAGTCCCTTTACCGTATGTAAACGCCAGTCCAGACACTCCAAAAAGCAGGAAAAAAAACACAAAACCAAACACTTCTTTCTTTTTACTTAAACACAAAAGCTTCTCTTCTCCCCATGCCACCAGCATTCCGGTGGGAAACAGCAATAAACCGGTATACCAGCGGGCCGGGAGTCCCAGTACATAAAACAATGCGATCACCAGAAGACACCCGATCACATCCAGGATCATCAATAAAAGTACCCTGCCCCGTGCGATACACCAGCTGAGAAAGAATACCAGATACATGACAAGCGCAGCAATGATATACCACTGCGTTGTCATCAGGTCGGAAAGAAACCGCAATCCATTGAATTCCCGTCCATCCAGCACATAGACGATGATCACAGTCAATACCGTGATGGCAAATGCCGGAAACATCACATTGATGACCCGATTTTTCCAGTAACGGATCGTTGGCGTTTTTTTCGCATATCCACAGAAGATTCCGTATCCACTGATAAAGAAAAACAACAGGACACCCATTCCTCCCAAAAAAGAAAAGGGACGCAAAAAGAGGCTGTACTTGCCGGCACCATATTCCATAAAATCCTGTAAATGTGCCAGAAGTACGCCTATTGCAGCCAAACCCTTTATATAGTTGGAGTCCTGCTTTGTCAGAAGGGTATCTTTCGGATCCCGCCGGATCTTTATTCCCGGGATCATCAAAAAGAGTAAACCTGCATAAAGCAAAAGTATGGTCAGAAGCATTTATTTATTATATCATAGCCGGCACTACGCGAAAAGGCAGCTTTGCATTCCCCCTGTCTTTATGCTATCCTTTTGGAGATATGAAGATCGAAAAGCGTCCCTCACAAAAACACTCTTTATCTGTAGTCATTCCCGTATTTCAGGCCAGGGATTATCTTGATAAAACCGTCTCTCAGATAGAAAAATCCTACCGTGTGCCGGAAGAGATCATTTTGGTGGACGACGGCTCCACGGATGGGAGCGCCGGGATCTGCGACACACTCTCCAGCCAATACGCCAATATCGTGGTGATCCATCAGGAAAACAAGGGCATTGCAAAAGCCCGAAACGCCGGCATTGATATGGCGACGGGCGATTATATCTGTTTCGTGGATCAGGACGATCTCGTGGAACCGACGATGTATGAGACCGCATTGAAAAAGGCGGCTTCGTCAAACGCGGACCTTGTCATGATGAGTACCGGACAGATTGTACAGGGGCAGAAACTGCCCTATGAATCCCTTCCGGATGCAGTTTATCCGGGTGATGAAGTGCAAAGCCTTCTGCTGCCTGCATTCTTATTCCGGGGCTATGTCAATCCAAAGCGGGATCCCGCTCTCGCCGTTTCCGCTTCCATTTGGAAATGTGTGATCCGTACCGACCTCTTAAGACAGCATCAACTCCGGTTCCATCGTTTTGTCAGCTTTGAAGATGACTATCTGATGGTTCTATCTCTCCTCTGTTATGCGAAAACGGCAGTGACCTGCTCTGAGATCGGATATTGCTGGTATATTCATCACTCCTCCGAGAGCCACAGCAGAAAACATATCGATCAATATAACGAAAAGACTGCGGAATTGGTGGAGTATATTCGGTCAACCATGCAGGCCGCCGGAATCCCGGATGAGCAGATCCGGATTTTCACAGATCAGTTTGTATTTGAGAAAACGCTGGACGCCATTGGAAATGCCTGTCTGGCAAAAGACTCTTTGCCAAAAGAGCAGAAAAAGCAGGACGTCCTGGAATACCTGAACCGGTTTGCCATATTCACAATTAAGCCGGAACATGTGGAACCGTTGCCGCGTTTTCACAGACTGCGATTTCTGTTCCACTATTATAAAAAAGGAAACCCTGAGCAGCTGATCTCCGGTGTCTGCCGGTTTTTACGGGCAGAAGCAAGACTGCAGCAGGTACCGTTTGTAGCTAAGCTACTGCGGAAGTAAAAAAGGGAAAGGATTATTTATGTCGGAAAAGCAAAATAATAATAACGATGTCGATGTAACCTTTCTCATCGCTTCTTATAACGCCAGTTTTGAAAAACTGAAACGCTCCGTCTTGTCCGGCATCGTGCAGGAAGGAGTCTCTCTTCAGATCATCATCTGTGATGATGGATCACAGGATCCCCACTTCGTGGAACTGCGCGCGCTGTTTCTGGCGCATAGCTTTACGAATTATGTTCTGCTTGGTGCAAAAAAGAACACAGGGACCGTTAAGAATGTCCTGAAAGCATCCGGTCACGCACGCGGGCGTTATCTCGTCGCGATCGGCGCCGGTGACTATTTCTGCCACAAAACAATTCTGCGTAATTGGGTTCAGGACTGCGATACACACAATGCCCCGATCTCTTTCGGAGATATCGTCAACTTTCACACGGTAAACGGAAAAGACGAGGTCGTACCCGCCCCCAGGATCCCGCATTGCCTTTTCCTGTATCAAAAAACGCCCCGTCATCTGAATACGGAACGTTATGCTTATCTGTTATGTTACGACCATATCTGTGGTGCCAGCTGGATGACCAGAACAGATCTTTTCTTTTCCTATACCAAAATGCTGGATGACCGTGTCATCTACGCAAACGACAACTGCTTCCGGCTGATGATCCACGATGGCTATTCGTTTCACTATTATCCAAAAGAAGTCATGAACTATGAATATGGAGACGGCGTCTCGACTTCTTCTTCGGAAATCTGGTCGGCACGCATCCGAAAGGATATGTTGGAAACCGACCGGGTGCTCTGTGAAATGGAGCCGAAGGATGGGTTTTCAAGGCGTGTGCAAAGGTATTTTCAGAAAGCGGACTCTTACAAGAGTTCAAAACAGCGGACGCTTCTGCTATTCCTATCTTTCCCGGAGTATGTGGCGATCTGGGTGAGGAATAAATGCGTAGGGAAACATTAGCACTTCTCTGAGAAAACATCGCTCTTTGTATGTAGCTCATACTGTCGTTTCATCCTGCCTTGTGCGATTGATCATATAATACTTGCTGAAAAGATTTTATCAAAGCACCCATCAGCACGCAAGTTGTGTAGCCCTGTTGACAATGAAACAAAAGCACAAGGAATGCATTTTACAAAACGTAATATTACTCTAGTTGTACTTCTTCTCCCGCAAAAATCAAATCATATTTTAATATTTTCACCTCAACTCCACCGTATTCGGCGCCGTGCCGAAATTATAAACCGTCGCGCCGGCTTCCGTGAAGTAGTCGTAGTACGGCTTGGAGTTCATGTCCTCGGTCTTGTTCATCCACTCCGGCAGGTCAAAGAACACGACGAAAGGGTCTACAAACTGATCGAATGAGAGGGGCATGGTGCCGCCGATCCCGTGGTGGGATACCTGGAGATAGTCTGCCTTCAGCTCATCTCCCCATTCTTCCAGCAGAGGCTCTGCCAGGTTTGCTGTCACGTCTGCGCAGAACAGCATGGACTGTTCGTTTCCGGTGAGTTTGAACATCATGGAGCCGTTATTGGCAGGGTCGATCTCATACAAGGGGTTGTCTTTTTCAAACGCATTCAGGATCTTCATGTTCAGGCCACATAGGTCGTATTCCTCCCCCGCGTGGACGTATTGCACGTTATCCTTTCCCTCCACCGCCTTCAGGAAATCCACATAGTACTCAAAACCGCCGTCGTATTCCCCCACCACTTCCTTGTAGTAATCATAGTCCAGATCGATGGCGTAGATGGTGCCGACGTCAAATCCGAAGTCTCCGTTCATGAGGTTATTGAACACCGATACGTGATCCTGATGGGGATGAGTGATGATCCAGGCATCCACGTAGCTGTCATGATCGATGATCATGTTCAGCACCAGCTCCGCATTCATATCAAATCCGCCGTCCACCAGAATCAGATGGTCTTCCGCGTCCCGGATCGTGTAACACATCCCCTGGGCGCCGTTGGACTGGGCAAACTGGGTGATGGTATAGACTTTTTCCCCATCTCCCAAGGGCGTGCCCTCTCCTGTTTTTTTCATCAGATAAAACTTATCGGTTTCTCCGATATTGGAGTACCCCGCGCGCTCCATGGCATTTTTGACTGCGCCGTCCTTCATGCAGAGCACAAAGCATCCGTCGTAGCCGGCGCCCAGTTTGGATACAAAAGACTCGAAGCTCCCGGATTTCAGTTCCTCTTCCGGTACCTCCCCCGGAAAATCCGGCGAGATCACCACATCCCCATCGTACTGCCGGATCCCTTCCCAGATCAGGTTGGATCCGTGCTCCGGGTCTACCATGGCAGGAAGGTAGAGAATACACCGCTTCTCCTCTCTCGGTTCCAGCATGTAACAGATCTGCAGGGCTTCCGGATCAATCTTGTAGGGGTTGTCCGTCGTTCTGTAATAGTGATGGTCTCCCGGGGAAACGCCGAGGGTCACCATCAGTACCAACGCCGCACCGGCCAGGATGTAACGCAAGACGACCGGCAGCAAAAACAGCAGCTCCGTCAACACATAGATCACCGTCGCATAAATCGGGAGCATCAGATAAATCCGGACGTAACTGGACATTTCTCCCTCAAAGAGTCTGGTGAAGGTGAATCTGGTAAAGATCGGATTGTAACAGACCGCGATCAGAATCACGACGGAGTACCAGAAGATCATCTGATACGCATTCCGCCATTTCTTTCGAAACAGAAACAGAAGCACGAGGCATCCGAGATACAGGAGAAACCAGACGAGATGTCCCCAGAAAAAGCCGGTCAGCTGGCGGATCATGTCAAATTCCGTTTCAAACATGGAGCGCCCCCTTCCAGAATAAAACCACAACAAACAGCAGAAGCAGGGTCGGCACGCTGGAAAGCAGGATTTTCCCGAATATGCTTCCCTGCTTTGCAAGAATCGCCCGGGTCAGCCCCACTGCAAGGAGCATCAACAAAGAAAACGCAAGACCGGTCAGAGTGGCAGCGCCGCAGGCTATGGATACGGTGGCGAGGAGGAGCATTTCCCGGAGGCGGAATTCTGATTCACCGGTGGTCCTCATCGGAGAATTTGCTGATTCTGAGCCAATCTTCCCCGTTACACCCGATCCGTCCGCTTGTGCCTGCGCAAACCGGTTCGCCAGCAAAAACAGCAGCGGCAACAGAATCGTAAACAGGATCGTCTTGCTGTTCCAGGTCCATTGCAGCATCCGGCGGGAAAAGGAATGATTCGTGAGATTCCCGAACTCCACCAGCATGGCGACAAAGAACAGGAAAAAGCTCTTTTTTGCCATATTTTCCCTGAAGAAGAACTCCGCAATCAGCCAGAAAACACCGTAAGAAAAGAGTCCCACCAGAATCGGCAGGAAAGTTTTCATCAACAGCAGGGGATGAAAGTCAAAGAGCCGGCACCAGAAGGCCAGAAACTGATAATAGCAGGAGAAAATATATTTCAGGTTGGTATCTGCCAGCGCAAGATCCGCACCGGATTTTGGGATCCGCCCCTGTATCACATCAGAAGTACGGATATCATTCACAAGCCCGATATAAACCGTATCGTCGCCGTACACCTGGGGCTGATACAGCACCTGGCGCAGGATTTGCCAGACAATCAGGATCAACGCAAGCAGCAGAAAAAGATGGAACTTTTTCGGATACGAAAACAACGTGTATTTCCGTCGCTGCACGACAGACAGAACGACAGACAGCCCGACAAGACCGATCAGAATGCCGAGAAACAGGCTGCAGACCACATGGAAGGGCTGTCCCGCCAGACCAAAGGGCATGCAGATCAGCTGAAACACCGCAAGCAATGTGGCAAAGCCAAGAAGCGAAGCCTCCAGAAGATTTCCCTGTCGTTTCCAAAGCTTCCCCACCATGGTGCAGCAAAGAAGCATGATAATAATGATGACGATGCCCTTGAGGATGTACATGACAGATCCGTTCCCTTCCGATAACCGACAGAATTCATTTCATTATACCGAATGGACTTCCCTTTTTCAATTCCATTGAAACATCCCCCCGTTGGTGCTAAGATGAATCCATGAGTGTTTTCGCAACGATATTTTACGGAGCCGCGTGGCTCTTTTTGATGAGCGGATTTTTCTTTTTCCGCAGGACAGAAGAAAAAGCGCCCCTGATCACCTGGATCGGAGTGACTGTCTATTTATCCATCTGTTTTCATGCTTTTTTTGCGGCGATTCTCTGCCTCATCCACGTACCGCTGAATCTCTATGTGTTCGCTGTGCTGGATCTCATTGGCGGAGGGCTCCTCTGGTTTTTCAACAAAAAACGGGGTGCGCTGCAGAAATACCATGTCAACTGGTACGATGTGATCCTGTTTGTCCTTCTGATCCTGTCTGTCTGGTATTTCGCCCATGTGCGCTGGGACGGGTGGCAATTAAACTGGAATTACGAAGCGGTGGATCCCGCAGCCCGCTACCGGGAAGCCATGGAGTATATGGATCTCCATGAGGTCAGCCGGATGTTTTTCGCGCAGCTTTCAAACGGCATGTTCATGCAGTTTTTCGCGCCCTGGTTTTCCTATCCCACCTACTACAAGCTGTATGTGCTGGCGGACGTGGCGAATCTCCTGCTTTCCGGCGTGATCTTTTATGGTGTGGTCAAGCGCTATTGCCGGAAAGACGGCAG
The DNA here is from genome assembly GCA_045661345.1 of Lachnospiraceae bacterium. Taxonomy (GTDB): domain Bacteria; phylum Bacillota; class Clostridia; order Lachnospirales; family Lachnospiraceae; genus RUG12461. Next base: position 119,157 of record JAZRFM010000010.1, on the reverse strand, counting down.
GACGTCCCATTTCATGCATATCGCCTCCATCATCTGCACCTTCCTCTATCTGTACGGGTATCCCGCCAATTCCACCTTATACGGGTTCACCTATTTGCAGATGGGGATCAATCTGATTGCAGTCATCCTCGTGGTAAACGACGCCTTCGTCAAAGAAGAAATGCCGAAATGGCAGGGAGTCATTTGTCTGATGCTGCTGGCACACGGCATTTTCCAGTGCTATGCCCTCTTTATGCCAATCACGTTTCTTGCCATGGGATTGTCCCTGCTGGCCTGGCAGATCAAAAAGAAGAGGCTGTTGTCCCGGGAGACGCTGCTCCTCATCGTCGCAGAATTTGCACTGCCGGTCATTCTCGGTCTCGCCTACACCTATATGGATGTCTTTGTGCGTGACAATGTCGGCGTCGGAGAGGCTCTGACGAATGAGGGCGGGATCTACCGGGATCTTTATTCCAATTTTTACGTCTTCCTGCCGGTGGCGATCCTTGGCTTCTTCTATCTGGTACGCGGGAAGAAAAACCGCCTGCTCACCTTTCTGACACCCCTTTCTGCTGTCATGACCCTTGCCATGTTCTACCTCGGCTATCATGCGCAGAAGGTCTCCACCTATTATTTCTTCAAAAACTATTTTCTGCTTTGGCTGATAGTCTTCGTGCTGATCATCTATGGACTCTCCAAAGCCGCCCCCAGTGCCAGAGGACTTGCGGCTGCATATCTCGGGATGTGGACCTTCGTGGCCATGATGTATGTGACCGGTCTGGAGGAGCACATCCAGCAGGTCAATAACTGGTATGTGATCGACCACAAGAGCATGCGTTACAACGACCTTCTGGCTGCAAACCGGACCAATATCCAAAAGGAACCTCTGGAGTCAGGGAAATATGACCTCATGCAGCTGGTCTATGAGATGCTGCAAAGTGGGAAAACGGATAAAAAAATCCCGGTGGCATCCATCGAGGAGGAGACTTACTTCTATGAATCCGTCACCGGGCAGCGCCTGTCGGATTGGATGTTTTTTAACTATTCCACCGGCGGCTTAGAGCAGTACTTTGATGACCTCGACACCGGGAAAGCAGACTATATCTGTGTTTTCAACGACAGCGGGCTCTATGATTTCCAGAAGGATTACTTTGATTCCTTCGAACGGGTCTATGAAAACCCTGACGGCTTCATCGCAAAGGTGACACCCGGGGCATTTGAGAAGTATAAAGCGGCGGAAGAGGAAGAAAAGTCAGCGGCGGACTAAAGAACATCCATAACATCCCATCTCACGATAAAAGAGGCGGAATTGATCACGCTCCAGGTGACGAGAATACCAAACACACTGAGCAGGGCAAGAGAAAGCTTTGGCTTCTCCGAAAAAAGCGATCGGAGCCTATTGATCAGGTAGAGGCTGAGGGCGATCATGGTGAAGCAGAGATAGAGGAAGGTCCGGTCGCCGGAAATGTATAGAGTCGGGGAAAATCCCATCATAAGACGCGTCCCGAGACCGACCAGAAGAAGCAGACATAAACAGCCGCATTCAAAATAGCCGCCTGCGAGCAGGATCAGCTCCAGGAAAAGTGCAAACCAGACAGCAATATAGATGGCAAGCCGCAAATACGGCGCTGCATTCATGTAGGACTCCATTGTGAGTCTGTTTTCTTTTTCCAGGAACAGAAACCGATAAAAAACAAGCCCGAGATCAGTTCCCTGTAACGCAAAAACTACCGGAAATGCGGAAAGGATGATGGGTGCAGGCTTTTTGTAGCGGAGGATCACAAGGATCAGTAAAACGCCCGTGAACACGAAGAATACGGGATTCCATTCCTGAAAATGCTCCATGGTATCCGTAAAGCTGAGATAGAGCTTTTCCCCGATCGTCAGCATGGAAAACTCATGAATCCCCTTCTCGATTTCTTCTGCTGCACGTACCTTGTTGCCGGGACAGGTCAGGGCAAAAATGAGGGCAATGACTGTGATGAACAGAAACAGAAGCAGCATCGACGCACCGCGCTTTTTTTGCTGCCACGCGTACAGAAAACCCAGCAAATACGAGGGCAGGAGGATCATGCATAACTGCTCATTGTTTGCGGCGAAGCAAATAGCCAGAATCGCAAGGATCCAGGTGTGTGGCCGAATGTGCTCCTCCCGGCATATTCGTGTCAGGATCGTCAACGAGAACAGGCCGAAAGCAAGGGGCCAGACGTAGACCGTCATGGTGGCAGACCACCCGGCAGAGGACATCTCTCCCATGGGATAAAGCAGGACAAAGCCGATGACAATCCAGTTCATTCTGGTGTCATCCGTGATGCAAAGGAGCTTTCCCAAACTCCAGGCAAGGAGCAGCCAGACGAGGATATCCAGCACTTTCCACAGCAGCATACTCCGGGATACGACCACAAGGGTTCCTTCAATCAACAAACGGGACGAGTATCCCGAATACCGTTCGGAAAGAAAAGCCGGAAGGCTTTGTGTGTCAAGGATTTTGGAAAAATAGCGCGGCACATCCTGCAGGATGTTCTCCTGCATGAAAGCATGGAAAAGGATCAGGATAATCCCATAAACCAGAAAAGGCAGAAGCCGGTTTATTCGTTTCATCACTGATTCCGTCATTGGACATCCTCCGGTCGATAAGTCACGCCGGTATTGACCAGCAGATTGGCACCGTTGTTACGGTTCAGGATATAAAGGTCTACGGGACGATCCAGATCTTTTTTTCGCACGACAGACATAAAACCGCAATCCGAAAAGGCGTCCGGATCATCCGGTGAAAGGAAAGCGCCTACATCCTCCCGTGTGACGACTTCCGTAGGAAGCTGATAGAACACTGCCGTTTCCGGGTCAAAGGCCACAAGATGTATGTCGTTGGTTTTGATCGGCACACCGTCCTGCACTGCCCAACCGGTAAACCGGATGTAATCGTCAAAGACGATCATAGCGTTGTCGATACTGAAAGAAACGCCGCCGGCAACAAACTCCATATTTGAGGTATCCACGGGGCGTATTTTTGCATGATCCCGATAGAGTACAAAAAAGAAGCCTCCGGTAAACAGGGCAAAAAACACGATGGTGATCAGAATAAGCGGTGCTCTGCGATATGCATTTTTTCCGGAAGATTCACTATCCATCTGTATAGATTACACCTTTCACACTACCTGATACCACGAATTCCCAAAATACACCACACACGCCGACAGGAAGGTAATGTAAACCGCTCCGCCGATCACAATCCGGTTGTAGACAGAAAGCTTCAGGTGGCATTTGATCTTTTTGTTGTAGAAAAGGAGCATTGTCAGGTAAGCGAAGGGGATCAGATACCGCCCCTGCACACCGGCGATCCGCTCCGCACCCACCGGGTTGAATGCAAGGTACAATGCTGTCCAGATCAGGCATTCAGACAAAAAGACCGTCATGACAGTACCGATCTTCATCGGCAGGAGACCGAGCCATTTACGGTCCTCATGCAGAGCCGCCGTGCCGTTTTCTCCGTTGTCCATGGATCCCTGTGTGACGGAAAGGAAGCACAGGAACACCGGAACGAGGTAAAGCGCGGTTCCGGTGTATTTGCCAGCATAGGCAAAGTTTGTCCAGACCTTGTGACCGAGGTAATAGGGCACCTGCCAGTCAAGGATGCTGCTGATCAAAAGCCTTGCATATTTCAGCGGCTCCGAGAAAATCAGCTTCAACTGCTCGGATGCGTTCGCGGTGCTCCGTCTGGGATCGGAATAAAGATCCGTGCCGCCGGAACCGGCCATCAAAGTCGGCAGGACAAAGGTCATGGCAAGGACAAGTGCTGCCGCGATCACGATGGCAAAAAGCAGGATCCGCTGCTTTTTATCCGCAAATTTCCGCTTCGGCAGGAACAGATACAGCAGAATGATCGGAAAATACACCGCTTTCGGGATGATCCCGAGGGCCATGACAGCGATCCCCGGTATCACACGTTTCCAGCTGAGGGGTTCCTCTGAGACATACTCTCTTGTAAACAGCGCGTAGCCCAGCATTAAAAAGGCATTGACAAAGGCATCATAGGAAAACGAGCAGGCCAGCACAAACTGGATCGGGAGAAGACCGAGGAAAAACATGGCCTGTTTCCCGATCCTGCAAAGCCGGATCGCAAGCGCCGTAATCAGCACATAGGAAAGCATGTTGCAGAGATTGCTGAAGTAAATCGTCGCGGAGAACGACATCCCGAGGAGTCTTGCAAGCCACATGCCAAGAGACTGGAAGATGTAGCCGACCCTGCCAAACACAGTGGTAAAAGGATAATTCTTTTCCATCGTGCCGGTGGATGCACTGACCGAGTCCGCCCATGTGGCAATACCCGTCAGTTCCTCTGACGTGTCACCCCCGGGCACAGCAAGTCCTGCATAGGCTTCATAGGCATCTGACCGCTCCGCATCACCGGCAAAAGACATCTGATAAATGCAGGCATAATGCACCTGCTCATCCCAGCTGTTTAAAGTAATGCCATGGGAAAAGGTATAGGCAACGCCAAACAAGGTCCCCAGAATCAGGAAAACCAGATGCAGCCGCTCTTTGAGGAGCTGTCCGCAGAAGATCAGCATACCGATGGCTGCTGTCAGCGCCAGAAAAAGCAGAAACCGCTGCCAATGGAAGACAAACCGGTTCTCCACTGAAAGACTCCGGAGCTTTTCCACATCAGACCGGTCAAGCACAAGATACAGATTCTCCAGTTTATCGGAAAACTCGGTCACGCCCCCCCTCAGAACCGCCACGGCTACATCGTCTTTTTCCGTGTATTTTTCCTGTCCGTAAATGCTCCAGGTGTCCAGCAGAACCGTGTAGGGAAGATTTTCGCTTCCGTCCGTGGTCAACTCCAGCCTGTCATAGTAGGCATTATCCAGCGGAACACGTAAATAAACCGGCTCCTCATAGGTCTGCCTTGTGGAACCGCTGACCGGCGTCAGTACATCCGCGTTGTTCTGGTGGCGCTCCCGTCCCCCGGTGGGATCCGGCACTTCCTCCAGCGTCGCACTCTCAAACTGTGCCGTGACTTTCGGGCTGATGATTGCTCTGGCGTCCATGATCAGTTCCATCAGAACAGCCGCAAAGAGAATCCCTGCCGTCACCAATATGATTCTGATGATTGCCTTTTTGTTCATCGTGTGTTCACCACTTTTTTATCATGAGATTACACGGAAAGTTTTTTACAGCGCGAGACTGAAGGGTGCCCCCTCCGGGTTAAATGCCGGATGATAGTGCGGATCATTTTTTCCCGTCGCAAGTTCCTGGATCAGGATATCTTCGTCTTCCGGCGTTTCTTTTTCTTTGATCTGAATAAAGGGCGTGTAAACCACCAGCTTCCCGGCCGCCAGGATGGCGCAGCACAGCTTTGCCGCCTGCTCCATTCCAAAGGCCGTCATGATCTTCTCTCCGCCGGCTGCCGCAAACACGTCCCGGCGGACGCACAGACACTTATCCGATACCGCCGATACATCCTGCTGCATCAGCGCATGAGCCGCGTAACCCGGTTCTTCCTTGAGAAGCCCCCGGAACAGATCGAGAAGCTGCCCGCTCGGGCGAAGAATCTTGCCGGAGGCGCTGATACGACCCAGTTCATTATAAACCATCCCTCCGATCACGCCAACCTCCGGGCGGAGCGCATTCGCAGAGAGTCGTTCAATCCAGTCAGGACTTGTCTCCCGGACATCGCCATGGAGGAAGAGCAGAATATCGCCGACGGCTTCACGAAGTGCCTGTGTCATGGACTCCTGTCCCACTGCCAGGATCTGTGTATTAAAGTACAGCTTCCCGGTCTTTCGCAGGATTTCCAGCCTCGCAGCGCTTTCTTCCGTCGTCAGAATCGTGACACGGATACGCTTCGGAAGCGGATACACCGGCTCATAATAACCGAGTCTCGTGTAATGATTGACTCCGGCGCCTGCATAGCCATGCGCCTGCAAATCGGCTGCGATGGCATTCCGTCCCGCCGTATAACAATACATTTTGTTTTCCGGATTCATGGCTGTGGAAGCGATGTGGCTGCGCCAGTGATAGAGCATCTTCCTGACATGCTGTACGTTTTTCGCCTGAGAAGTACAGCGCAGGATAAAATCAAAGTCCTGGGAGCCGTCATATTCCGGCCTGAAAAGCCCCGCCCGTTCCATCACATCCCGCCGCACCATAAAAAGATGGCAGATATAGTTGCAGCTTCGCAGCATATCCAGGTTGAAGTCCGGCTTGAAATGGGGCTCGAAATAGTCTTCGAGGGTCAGATCGGTTTTGTCCTCATCCGAATAAACACAGTCCGCCCCTGTTTCATTGACACATTTCACAAACTCATACAGGGCATCCGGCGTGATCACGTCGTCATGATCGAGAAGCGCGATGTAGTCTCCCTTTGCGAGCTGCAGCGCTTCATTCGTATTTCCGGAAATCCCGTAATTTTCCGTTAACGTCACAAAGCGGATCCGGGGATCCTTTTTTTGATACGCCGTCAGAATCGGTGTGAGGCTTCCATCCATGCTGCCGTCTGCGATACACAGCTCCCAGTTTTCATATGTCTGTGCAAGCACGGAATCAATCATTTCCCGGAGAAATGTCTCCGGCGTCCGGTAAGCCGGCACGGAAAGAGAGATCAATGGCTTCCTCTCCAGCTTTCCCGCCTGCACGCACTGCTGCCGGAGCTTGGCCTCCGTCAGCACGACATGACGCCTCATCCAGACATCATAGTCCACGTTTTTCCATTGCAGACGCTGCTCTATGAGCGCACGGTACTCCTCTTTGGACAGATGTGCCTTATAATAGCGGTCATCCTCTTTTTGCAGAGGATCCGCTTTCAGCAGCATCTCCCATTTGCTCTTGTAGCGACGGCGGCCCTCGCGTTTCTCCCGCTGCAGGTCAGGCAGATCCAGGCGTTTTGTCTGATGGCAGCCTTCCTCCCCGAAATACAGATCGCAGTCCGGATGATCTTTCAAATCCAGGAGCAAAAAGAAACCCCACTGACCGGTGGTATCTCCGAAAAAGGCATCCAGATCCGGCCGCAGCATCTTATCTGCCCATGCCACGATTTCGTCCGTCCTGCGGTCTTTTGCCCAGACCTCGATGGGACGATAAAAATCATACCCCTCCGAAAGGTAACCCCAGCCTGCGATACGGACAATCGTGCCGTTTAAGGCAAACTGATCCTCCATGTAGTGGACGCTGTCCTCACGATACTCCTGCAAGTCCTCTGCTGTGAGGGAGAGGATCTCCGTTTCCGTGTCCTCGTGCGCTTCGCAGGAAGCGAAGAGCTTCAGGCTTCCGTCAAAGAGTGAAGCTTCTTCGGACATGGTCTTTCCCCGCTCCATGGTCATCAGCACCCGAAAACCGATCTTTTCGCTCCTGCAGTCATACATATCCGCCACATCCTGACGATCCAGATAAGTGATCTCCGTCTTCACCCCTGCCGGAGTCTCCGCTCTCACCCGGATCGGCTCTGTCTCCGGACCATGAAAGATCACCCACCCGGCTGCCATGACCTGATGACGTTCTCCGTCACTCGATACATAGTACCGCAGTGCATCGATCAGATAGACGCATTTTCCGTTGTCGGTCGGTTCTTTTGGAATAGCCATTTTCCCCTCAAACACCATTTTTACTGGCTTTTTCGTATGAATCAATTCATTAAAAACGCCTCTCATATAGAGAAGCGCTTTGTGATCACCATAACTGTGTTTAAAAATGATAATCGATATCTAATTGCTTCATGATGATATTTGCGGTCGCACGAGATTTGATTTTGCCATCGACAGATGTTCGTTTTCCATTAATCGGATTCTCCCAAATGTCATGATCACCTTTCCCATGTCTTACAAAAATACAACCATGATCCTTTAAAACCTGTCTAACCTTCTTTTCGTATGCAGCCATTATGCAATTGCCCACTGGCGGTCTTGCGTAACAATAAGGTATTGTGAGATGGTCTTATGATTCTCATGAGCCATTTCCGGAGCCATTACACGAATCCGCTCCATCAAAGCATCGTACGATCCGGCTTCCGTCACAAGACCAATCTCGTCACAATAAGCGATCCACACACATGCTTCATTGTCCCACATAACATTAATCGTAATCATCTATCTCCTCGTCACTGTTATCCGATACAGCTTTATTCGTGTACCACCAGGGAATCTATTCTCATACTATCACGGATAGGCAGTATTATCAATGATAACGCCACCAGGTTTTTTCGATGTTCACATTATCGATTCTTGCTTATGCTTGTTGACTCTTTTTAGCCGGAGGGCGCCTTTATTCAAGGGCATCGGCGGAAGCCGATGGTTTCCTTTTCAGTAAGCTCTGACAAAAAAGCACATCAGTACCACGAACTGCAGGGCCAGCATGCCGGCGAGCAAGGCGCGTCGGGTGCGGTCCTGATCGGCGACCAGGATCTGCGACGGCTGCACCGCAAAGAGGAAGGGAATCAGGAAGGGCAGGAAGTAGCGGCCCTGGACGCCTTCGACCACCCGGGAGGTGTTTGGGGTGTTACCGAGGATCATCCCCCCCACCGCAATCAATACCCCAAACAGGGTGATGCATAGAAGGAGCCACCGGCCTTTTCCGATTACAGCTTCGTCTGGGTTCTGCTGGCACAGCATCATAAAGAACAGCAGCAGTAGGAAAACCACGCCAAGATGAAGCGGATAATTGATCTCATACAGCCCGAGGGAGGTACCGACAAAGGACTGCCAGTAATGATCCAGATAGCGGTTCGCCGTGTTCATGAGCAGCAGAAATGTCTGACCGGGGTTTGCCAACAGCTCTCCCACAGTGTAATTCGGCACCTCCAGATTATTCAGTACGGTGGATTGGAAAAACGTCCGGTACAGGCTGGGGAGAAAGCCCAGAAGCAGCGAACCGAGAAATATGCCCCCCGCAGCAAACATACTCTTCCGGTCTGTCCTTTGCTTTCTCCACACGATCAAAAGCAGCAGAAAAGTCAGCGGCACACAGGCTCCGAATTTACTGGCTGCCAGCATGACCATGACAAAGAGCAACAGCCCCCACTGCACAAAGATCACTGCATCCCATTTACCGTTTTCTTTTTTCCAGACTACCTCGCGGTACGCGAAGCGGAAGGTCAGCGCAACCGCCAACAGCATAAGACTATATACCATGCTGTCACAGGAAAAGGAATTCACCTCCTGCACCGTCATGGGCAGGAGTGAAAACGCAAACAAAAACTCCTTTCCGAAGGGCATGATCCGGATAGCAAAAAACCCTGCCGCCAGAAACACCAGAAGATTCATAAGCCTGCCCAAAAGGAGGGTCGGAACCAGAGAAACGTGTAAAAGGCGCCCCAGATGCACCCCCAGAGCTCCCGGCAGATAGAAGATCCGCGGCACCTCATGATTGCTGTAATAGTAGATCTCTGTGGGTTCTCCCCCCAGCTCTTTCGTGGGAATCGCCGAAAAATAACGATTGTAATACTCATGGGTGATGTTTCGTTCAAACACCCAGCGGTCGATCTCCTCCGGCCGCATGGTCTCCATGGTATCTCCCGAAGACCCCCAGCCTATCAGATCATCCGCCACCGCATAGACGTAGCGGAGGTGCGTCACCTCATCCGGCACCGCTGTTACGGGAATCATCAGCGTATAGGTCAGCCCCAGCACCGTTGTCGCTAATAGAAAGACCCTCTGCAGCGCTGCCTTTTTTTTCACCAGCAGAAACCAGGCCAGTACCACCATCCCGCCCACCAATGCCGACAGGACATAAAACATCTTTAAAAAAGCATCCGGCTGGGGCGTCATTCGGCGTACCCGGGCATTCCCATACAAAAAGGCGCCGAGCATCCCCAATGCAATCAGGATCCATATCCAGTTATGTTTCACGATTTCCCTGATCCTTGCCATCTCACTGCATCCTTACAAACAGTGCCGTCACTACGAGCACCTGCAGAAACACCGCCGCATAGACTGCTTTTTTTCTCACCATGCTTCCGTCCGCGATCCATACTTTTGAATTCCGCAGTGCCAGCAGAAACAGCGGCAACGCCGGCAGAAAATACCGCCCCTGCACGCCTTCGATGGAGGAGGCCCCTTGATTGGTCCAGCCAATCAGCATACCGCCTACCGCAAAGGCCGCGGTCAAAAACGCGATCAGAAAATACCATGCTTTTTCCTTTGTCTGTATCAGCCCCACCTCCTTTTTTTCCGGAAGCGAGGAGAGGAGCACAAAGAACAGCCCGAGGAGGATTAAAAACTGCGGCAGGAGGATATTCATCCAGCCAAGAGAGGTTCCTCCCAGGGAAAACAGGTAAAAATCCAGCTTCTCATAAACGGTGGAGCCCAGCAAAAATGCGGTTCCTGCAGGATCCCGGATCAGATCCGAAAGCTGATAATGCTCCGACCAGATCGTCCCGCCGTAGGCATTGACGGTGAAACCAAACAGCGGCAGGAAGCCGGCAAGCAGGCAAATGACCGGCAAAACCACCCCACTGACCCCGAGCACCGTCTCCTCGATCCGCTCCTTTTGCGGCAGAGAAGAAAGCCCTTCCCTCCTTTTTTTCAGGAAACGGAAGAAAAAGATCAGGGGCAGCAGACCAAAGGGCAGCAGCGCCCCGAATTTACACCGGGAAAGGAGGAGTGCCGTCACGGTCAAAATCCCGTAGTCCAAAAAGCGTTCCTTATCCCTCTCTCCATACAAACGGGACAATACCGCCGCCGTCAGTGCAAAGGACAGCGCGATATCGATCCCGTCCGCATTGATGGTCGCCGACTCCTGCAGCATGGTCGGCAGCATTGTGATGGTGAAAAGCAGTTCTTTTCCGAAGGGAATCCGCCTGATCGCATAAAACAGGAGAAGCAGCACCACAAGAAATGAAAAAAGTCTCCCCATTAGGATGATGCCGGGGGCAGACAGCCCCAGATGCCGGCCTGCCACGATGCCGAGTGCCGCGGGAAAATAGGTGATCTTCGGATTTTCCACATTGCCCCAGTATTCGGTCTCTGTCAGCGCATGATTCACCCTGCCTGCGCGCAGATAGTCATAGTAGGCGCTGTAGTAGGCATGGCTCGTATCGTCCACACCCAGCGCATTGTCCACTTCCTCCCGCAGCACCACGGAACGACCCGGATCCGTGCTTTCCCACCCCTCGATCCGTTCCGCAATCTTGTAGACCGTGTTCAGGTGGGCGTCCTCGTCCGCTCCGAGCTTCGCCGGGATCAAAAGCATAAACAGCATTCCCATGCAGGTGAAGACGATGAGAAACACGATTTCCAACCGCACATTCCACACAAACAGCAGCAGATAGGTCACGGTGATCAGAACCAGAAGCAGCACCGCCGCCAGAATCTGGAATTTCTGCACGGCGTCCATCCGGTCTGTGCGTATCCGCAGTGCCAGATGGGTATCATCCGTCGCCTTGACGGCCGATAACGCATTTTCCTCCGTAAATCCCTTCGGGGTGAGGGAAACTGTAATCTCGTCGCCGGCGCGAATACCGGCAGGCGCAAAGGAGATCTCCTGCCAGACCCACTCCATGATGCTGCCGGCTTCCAGGGTTCCGTTCCCAAGGGATGTCCCCGTGGTCTGATCAGCCACCTCAATATCGATTTGCCCCGGCTGATTGGCCACACCGTAGTTGACAAAGGTCAGCAGCACGCCGGATAGGGTCATCTCCCTGTCCGCCGTAAAAGAAGTCTCTATCGTCTCCCCGTCCCTAAGCTGCTCTGTAAACAGACTGTCCGACGGGCGGTAGATCTGAAACGCATATTCCTCCGTGACCGAAAAACGCGCAAACAGGAGGATCACCACCGCCGCCGCCAAAATAAACGCGAGGGGCAGTATTTTTTTTCGCCGCTCACTCTTTGACTGCAAAGTTTTCCTCCCTTGTGGTCAGGTTGGGATTGTAATAGGGATCCCCCTTTGCCAGAATCTCCGGCCATTCCGCCTTGAACCGCGTGACCTCGGACTCAAACCGTTCTGCTTTCTCCGGGGTGTCCTCCACACCGCGGCTCTTGCTCTCATCATGACGCAGCAGCGCAAAGGGCGTAAAGACGATGCGATACCCCTTCGAGCGAATCCGCATGCAAAAATCCGCATCATTGAATGCCACCTGAAAAAGGGGATCCATGCCCCCGATTTCCTCATACACTTTTTTTCTCATCAAAAGACAGGCCGCTGTGACTGCGGAAAGATTCTGCGCCACCTTCAGCCGATGCATAAACCCTTCCGCGTCCTTCGGAAAGGAAAGGTGGGAGTGAGCAGCCACGCCCCCCAGCCCGATGATCACACCCGCATGCTGGATGGTGTCATCCGGATACAGGAGCTTTGCACCTACCGCCCCCACATCCGCTCTCTGCGCAAACATCAGCATTTCCTGAATCCAATCCGGGGTAATGACCTCAATATCGTTGTTCAGAAGGAGAAGATACTCTCCCTTTGTCTTCGGAACCCCGAAGTTATTGATCTCGGAAAAATTAAAGCCTTTTGTCCACTGTTCCACGCGGATCTCGATCTTCTCGGTCTTTTCCGCACTCTCCTCCAGCGTCCGCCCGCCGTCCTCCGTCACGATGGCAGAAAACCGGGCTGCATAATGATCAGTCAGCTCCCGGTACAGGTCAAAGGTTTCTTTTTTAGCGCTGTTGTTTTCCACCACCACGATTTCGATGTTACGATAAGTGGATAGCCGCAGGATCGAGTCGATGCAGCGCCGGAGATCCTTTGCATGATCCTTGTTCGGAATCAGGATGGAAATGAGAGGGCGCTCCTTCAGGGCATAGCGGATATGGAAAAGTCCGTGTTTCTTATCAATGAGCTCCGGCTCTCCGGTGAGTCCCATCCGCGCCAGATGTCCACGCAGCGCTGCAAGAGAGGCTTCATTTTCCTGTGCCAGATAAACCCCGGGCAGTTCTTTTCGGGTTTCCGCATACAGCTTCTCAGGGAGATGAACCACTCCTTTTTCTTCCTCCGCCAGCTCCGTCAGCCGGAGGAGCAGGCCGTAACGGCAGGTGCCGCCGAGATCGTCGGTAATGAAATCCACCTTTGTAAACAGCTGCTTTCCTGCCAGAACAAACCCGCGGATATAGTTGCAGCTTCTGAGATAATCCGGGGAAAAATCGGGTTTAAAGAGGGGTTCCTCCCCCTCCGGCGTATTGAGGGCGCTGTCCGTATACAAAAGGTCTTTGTTCTGTTCCGAGATCACGCCAACGCAGCGTGTGACGGCATCGGGCGTCAGGCTGTCACCGGGATTTAGAAATCCGAGATAGCCCCCTGTGGCGGCATTTATCATGTTTTGCAAGCTCTGTGCGCTCTGGGGCTGCGATTCCCCGGCAGCCGTTCTGCCCGTGCTGTCTGCTGCCACACGGATCCCGGAATCGTGTTTTTCCAGCCAGCCCAGCACTGGCGTATCCCCGGACAACACCAGCTCCAGGTTCGGATAAGTCTGTGTCCAGACGCTGTTTAAGAAGGTGAAAAGATCAGCGTCCGATATGCCCTGCACATCAATCAGAAGAGAAACCTTCGGCATGCTGGTGGGTGTGCCGTTGCCCGATGACGTGCCCTCGTCTGTGCTGCCTGATTCCGTGCAGTCGTTTCTGCCGGCCCGCTGTTTCTTTTTTTCCAGATACTCCTTTTGCATCTCCGCCAGGGGTCCCCGGTTTTTGAGGCGTTTTGCCGCTGCACTCATGGAACGGATGGGCTCCGTCACGCGCCAGGAAAGAGACCCCTCCATCTGCCGGTAATGATCCCGCCAGAAATCCACCTCCTGCCGGAGCTCCTCAATGGTCTCGTTCAACGCCACTTTATCTTTTTCCAGCTGTACCACTTCCTGCACTTTCTCATCGTAGACCTGGATCTGGTATTTCCATTTTTTCTCCAGGGTATCCCGGTCATCGCGCAGACGTTTGCAATCGTGCAAAAGCGCCTCCGTCGCCTCTTCGGAGAGGGACACGGCCTCAAGAGACAACCTGAGTTTCGTGGTTTGAAAGCGGAAATCCTCCCCTGTGATCGAAGCGCCCTCTGTCTCCAGCAGGAAAAGGTTATGTCCCAGACGAAACGCATCCGTCTGAAAGGAAAGGTCATACCAGAAGCCGCAGAACCCCTGTACCTGCCCAAAATACAGGATCTGACGTCCCTCTTCAAATACAAGGCGGACATTTTCGATCGCCTCCGGAAGATCGAGCTCGATTGCCTTACATTCCGCCGGTGACAGGCTTCTGAGCACTGTTTCTGTTGTATCGTCTCCGCTGATGCCGTACAGTTTGATTGTATTCATCTCACAGTATCCCTTATCTGCCAATACACATCGTCGTTTACCTCCGCCACGGGAAGCGTCGTTTTGCGGTTTCCTTTTCGCGGTAGGCCTTGTCCATCTCCGTGATGGGAATGATCCGGTTGCCGATGGGAATCAGAAGATCCCGCTCCATCTGCTTTCCGCCGGTCACATAGGTCTGGAAGCGCTGCTCCATGACACGGTACTGGGCAGCTTCCTTTTCCGTAATGCCGTTCTCATGCAGAAGGTGTTCGAGAGAAAGCTCCTCGCAGGGCTGGATCTCATGAGATGCGAAATAATATGCCCTGTAGAGCAGATAATGCAGCGGCACCGGGAAAGAAAAGGTCCACTCATAATCAATGACAATCCAGCGATCCTCGCTCTCGCAGATCAAATTGGAAAATATAAGATCCACATCGGAAACCCTCGCCGCCAGCAGTCCGTCGGGCAGCCGGGTCTTTCCGAAGACGGCTTCAAAGGCCGGTGTCACCTGAAAGGGATCCGTGCAAGGACGGCTGATCCGTTCCCGATAAGTGTTCAAAAGTGCCGTAATTTCCTCCCTCCGGTGCTCCATGACAAGACGTTCTAAAATCTGCTGCAGAGTATCTCCTTTTGCGTAGGCAAAGGTAAGCTTTCCCTCCTGCAGTCTGCAGGCACAGGGAAAGATACCGCAGTCCTGATAGGCCTCAGCGATGCGCTTTTGGTTTTCCTGCATTCCTGCGAGATGCGCATCTGCTTCCTTTGTCAGGGCGGTTTTTCGCACGATGGGGGTGGGTGTTTTCCTTTTCAGGGCGTTTTCTCGCGGGACGGGGGCTGGCTCTCCTGTGACAGGTGTGGCAGCGTCACTCAAATCCTTTCCGTCCGGAAGCACGATATCTGTCCGGATCCGGAAGGTCTCCGCCCGCTCCACGGAATACCTGGTATAGATCACTTCCGATACCGGCGTTTGTCCGGTGATCACGAGGAAGGAATTGGATAGCTCCGGAAACAGTTCTTCTTTCACAAGGCCGTCAAAGACCTTCATCTCATCAAAGAACACATAGCGATCCTGATCGAAATTCACGAGATTCGTATTCAGCTCGCCGGCCCTCGGGAGGTGCTTGTCTGAATACAGGCTTTTCATAAAGCGGTAGTCCGGGTAGGGATAGTAAAAGTGTACATCCGGAAAGCCGCTCCGGGAAAGGAGATCTGTCAGCTCTTTTTTTCCGAAGGTACGCATTCCCTTGTGATAGTAGTAATCCTCCAGCCCCGTAAAGGGCGCGCCGAAATAGTCCTCCAGACAGCCGGCGAAGTATTTCAGCCCGAGGCGGTTCGGGAGGGCAAGGATCAGCCTGCCTTCCGGCTTCAGCCTTTTTTTCAGCTCGAAAAGCAGGGTTTGATAGGGATTTTGCTGTTCTTTTGAAAGGTACAGCTCTGCCAGGGGCAGGGAACCGATGAGAAAAATCTTGTCATAGGTCTTCTCCGGGGCTTCTGTCTGCAAGGCGGAGAGTCCGCCCTGTATCACCGTCAGGTTCTCTTTTTCCCGGTTTCTGGTGCGGTTGATCTCACATTTCACCCCATCGATCTCCAGAGACGTCACCCGGGCAGCGCGCTCACAGAGCATTCCCGTCAATGCACCGCATTCCGCGCCAAACTCCAGGATCTCCTCCTCCGGCTCCACCGGGATCCACTCAATCAGGTTTTTCCGTGCCCTCGAGAGATGATACAGGAAGCACCAGTCCTTCGCTTCCAGAATCACCTTCGGCAGCTCTTCTTCACGATTCGATTGTACGGCGGCAAGCACCTTATCCAAATGTTGGTCCTGAATCATTTTCTTCTTTACTCTGTCAACAAAAACACCCATGGACATTATACCATCTCCATGGGTGTTTTTCCATTTGGATCTTTGCAGACTGCTTCCTTTTAACGCGGGGGATCATCGCTGAGCTTCACCACCATAAGACCGTCAATGGTGGCCACGGAGTCCTTTCCGGGGAAAATATCCATCTCGCGGAAGCGGTCTGATGCCAGAAGTGCCTCCCGCTGTGGCGGCGTACAGAAGTTGAAACTCATCCCCAGATAGGCAAGGAGGTACCTTCGCCAGCATTCCTGGCTGAAATCCAAGGCGCCATGGCTGAAGGGCGCCAGCACAACGCCACCCCAGGTATAGTCCGCATAGGCACTGTCGCGATAATACAGATCCTCGCTCACGATGCCTGCTATGAGCACGGGGATCCCGTTATAATAGCCGTCTGTGGTCTCCACGCGGTCAATAATACGTTCGGACACGGCTTCCACCTGATCAAAGGTCTGCTTGATATACTGATAGGAAAACTCATCCGATGCAAACCAGGTGGAAAGCAGGACGCCGGATAGAATCAGCGCAGCAGCCCGTGAAACTCCTTCCGTTTTTTCGCAGATGCCGGTTTTGGTCTCACTCTCCGCGGCAGACCTTTCCAGAAATACAAACATCAGCGGAAGCAGCATGGCCATCTGCATGGAATTCAACGAATAAAAGTGTGCATCCGGCACCATCAGGACGATCACATTCAGTCCGGGTACCAGAAGGAAAAGCAGAAGCAGGGAAAGGAGGAAGCGTCCTTTCTGCCGGTAAAGCTTTCTTCGCAGGATCACAAGAACCGCTGTCATCATCACCGCAAGAAACAGGATCACAAACAGGATATCCCTGTGCCAGGCCCGGTTATAGACGATACTGTCGCCGAGATAGTAACGGATCATGGAGGTATAGGTTTTTGCGATGGAGAACGGCAGCGCTTTGACGGAGGTCAGGAGACCCACCTGATCTGCGCCCTGATAGGCGGCTGTTGTGACACCGTAATGCACCTGTGCCGCTTTTGTCACAATGTAGTAGAGGATCAGCCCAACCACAGCGGTGCCGATCCCGTACAGCAGCCGCAGCAGGATTTTTTTGACGGGATGATCCGTCAGAAGCAGCTGAAAGAGTGCAAAAGCAATGCAAAAGCCCACATAGATGCCGAAATAGTTCTGATAAATGCCCAGGGAAAGGCAGATGCAGCAGGCTGCAAAAATGCTGCACAGAATGAGGGGCAGCTTCCTGCCGGCGGGGCATCGGAGCACGGCCAGCGATGCAAGCAGGATCAGCACAAAAGAAAGAATAAAGGCATCCGCCAGAGAGGAATACAGCATGGTGATGGCAAGCGTGGGGGAAAGCTGTATGACCGCCGCTGTCAGGATCGCCGTGATATGATACTTGAAATCAAAGATCACCGCCACTTCCACCGCCGCGAGTGATGCAAGCAGAATGCAGACAAGCTCAATGAATACGGTGGGTGACCGGTCCATCCGCAGATTGTCCACGAGGTTGATGCCCCATCTGCCAAGGGAGGCTTCCCACGAACCGGCAGAGTACAGGATGGAATTCAGGAGGCCATCCGGACTCAGGAGACTGTTGGCAAGCAGCAAAACATGGGTGAATATCCCGATGATCAGGGAAGAAAGGAGCGCCGTCAGCTTCGGCCCGACAAACCATTCTTCAAATGCTTTCAGTTTTTTGTATGGCTGCATATCCTTTTCCCTTTCTCACAGTAAGCGGCTTTCTGTTATTGTACCTCGGGACCGGCGGATCCGAATTCCAGCTCCGGATGCTGTGCGTAGAAGCCCGGTATACGCAGCGGATTCGCAAGGATTCCCGCCTGATCGAGATACCGGTCACTGGTCTCATAGATCAGCACATCCGGACGCATCCGTTCCAGAATCTCCCAATAGTTTTCCGTATTGTTGCCCCAGCGCCTGTAATAGCAGAGTTCCGTAAAATGGCCTGCCAGTTCCTCCGACAGGATGATGGACATGGAGTCCCCCAGCACCAGCGCTTTTTTCCCGGAATCCGAGGCAGAGGTATAATAAACCTGACTCATGGGTTCCCCTTCCTTCGTCAGATAGGGGAAGGAAAGATCTCCCGTCAGTTCATAGTCCACATCATGGACGGTGGCAGGATCCAGTCCCAGCATGCCCGCAAGGTCACCGCCGCCGGGATCAATTTCATGTAAATTCTCTTTGCTTACCTCCGGCAGCTCCATGCCGACGCGGGCAAGGATGTCCCTTGCCGCGATATAGGCCCCCAGATGATTCCAATGGGTATCCGTCTTGAAAAAAGTAAGCTCCTCGTGCGTGTCCGCGTAGTTTTTCAGAAGATCCGTCTGTATGATCACGGGGATCCCCGGACAGCTCATGGTCAGATAGTCAAACATCTGCGACCCCCGTCCGTACTGGGGCGCCCCATAGGCGTCCGGCAGGTATTGGGGATAAACACGTTCTTTTCCGGGCACGATCACGATAATCAGCTGGATCCCGCGGTATTGAAAATATTCATTGGCCGCGTTGAAGTAGGAAGCAATCTTGGCGCCCTCCTCCTCCGTAAACAGATGCTGTCCCTGATAGTCTCCCAGAGGATCTCCGTGCTCCACACCGTTGAAAAAGAGCCAGCCGTCTTTTCCCACCACCACCTCGGGATTGGTGGATTCCCCGAAAAATCCGAGAGCCATCTTGCTCTTTGTCTCCGTCAGCTCGTTTTTCAGTGGTAAATGATCTTCGTAGTAGGCCTCCAGCCGCTCCGGAAGGTTTGCGATGGTCGTATCCTCCATTTTCAGGGGATTCTCCGCCAGTTCCCTGTTTTCGCGGTTGTCATGATTCATAAACCCGTAAAAGAGGACATAAAACAGGGTCGGTCCCACGAGGCCGCATAGAAGTAAGATATGCCATTTGAATCTGCCCAGCAATTTCATTGCAACAGTTCCTCCCATTGGTGCTCCGCACGGTAATAATGGCGCTCCACGATCTCCAGTACCACGATATCCGGATGGCGCTCCGCGATCAGTTCCTTCGCCAGGGTGGAATCCGTGGTAAACAGGGTTTCCCCGAAATCCTTTGACAGGAAGGGGAGCATGGAATAACAGAAAGAATCCTTGATCATGAGCAGCCGCCGCTGATCCGGGGCATCGGACACATAGCTCATCATGGTTGCTTCCTCGGAGTCTTCCCCGCTTGTGAGCGTAGCGGTAACGCCCGGCTGATATCCCGCCACCTCCGGCGGATATTCGTATAAGGTATCCTGCAAACCGCTGACGGTCGCCAGATCTCCTATGTATCGGTCCGGAAGTACCTTGATCTCATAATCGGAGAGATCCTCTTTTTTCCCCTGCAGCACCTCCCGCAGAAGCTGTTCCCCCACAAATCCCCCGCATTGATTCCAGTGGCTGTCGTATTTGTAAAACAACTGCGCCTCCGGTTTTGCATCGATCAGCGCCTGTTTCGTATAGACCACCGGCACGGTGGTATGCTCCCTCAGGTATGCCACCAGCTGATCCGTCCGGCTGACAGTCCCCACCGGCTGCAGCGCATCCGGCATGTATTCAGGATACACCTGTTCCTTATTGGTGGGAATCATCAGGACAAAGGTGATCCCCTGCGCCGCATACTGGTCATTCAAGGCCTGATAGCCGGCAGCGATCCTCTGCAGCTCTGCCTCATCATACAGATTGTTGCACAGATAATCATTGATCGTACTTTCATACCCGGCGGCATTGTAGAAAAGCCAGCCGTCCTTGCCGTGCAGCACCGGGTCCGTGCTGTAATACTGCAGCACCGTGTTGTGGAGCCCCGCCGCATTCTCTATCTGCGCATTCAGACGGGTCAACTGATTCTTGTACGGCAGCCGGTCATTCAGATACCGTTCAAATCCATAGGGAAACACGCCGAAGGTCTTCAGGGAAAACGCCGGAAAGGGGGCGTATTCCCGATTTTCATAGTTTTCGGTGTCAATCACATTTCTGCTAAACACAAAGCTGACAGGGAGTGCCAGCAGCGCTATGAGAAATGCGATACAAAAAGCCTTTCCTTTCAATAAAAGTCCTCCCGGTCAAAAGCGAAAATAAATAAACGCATTGTAGGAGTCACTGACCAGCCGCATCATGCAAAGAAACAGCAGGCCAAACAACAGTATGATCTCCCAGATTTTCGGTGTTTTTCTGCTGTAGAGGAACGCTTTGAACCCGGGAAAGGCGGTCTGTAAAAAGCCTGACAGCAAAATCCCGAGAACCAGCATTACCACAATCGCCGGCGTCAGGCATTGTGCTGCCGAAATGCCGGTATCATGGAAGGAAAACATCGTCCCGATCGTACGGAGCGCGTCGCCGATGCTCTCCTCCCGGAAAAATGTCCACCCCACCATGGTCACGATCCAGCAGTAGAGGAGACCGAGGAACCCCAGGTGATGCTTTGGCAGCGCATCCAGAAGCTTTCCCAGAAACAGACGTTCCACCACCAGCAGCACCCCGTAGAACAGTCCCCAGACCACAAAATGCATACTGGCGCCGTGCCACAATCCTGTCAGAAAAAAAACGATCAAAAGGTTTGCGCATGTCCTCGCCTCACCCTTCCTGCTCCCGCCGAGGGGAATGTAAACATATTCCCTGAACCAGGTGGAAAGAGAAATATGCCAGCGTCTCCAAAACTCCCTGGCGGATTTGGAAATATACGGGTAATTGAAGTTTTCCTTAAAATCAAACCCGAACATGCTGCCGAGACCGATGGCCATGTCGGAATACCCCGAAAAATCGTAATAGATCTGGAGGGTATAAAACAGCATCTTCAGCCACTCCAGACTGCACCCCACCTGCAGCAGGTTCAGGGTGAAGATCCGGTCGGCGTAATACGCGAAAAAATTCGCGAACAGCACTTTTTTTGCCAGTCCGTACAAAAAACGGCGGACCCCGTAGGATCGTTTCTCCCAGGTGCTTTCCCGGCAGTCGATCTGCTTTGCGATGTCCCTGTAGCGGACGATGGGGCCTGCAATGAGCTGCGGAAACAGGGAGATATACAGCAGCACCTTGCCAAAATTCTTCTGCGGCTCCACTTCCTTCCGGTAGACATCGATCACATAGCTCATGGCCTGGAAGGTATAAAACGAAATTCCGAGAGGCAGTCCGATCTCTTTCATGGGAATCGGATCCCCCGGCAGAAGCTTATTCAGATAGGTCGCGAAAAACGCATAATACTTAAAATACCCGATGAGCAGCAGGTTTGCGGCAATATCCAGAAACAAAAACAGCTTCGGATGGGCTCTTGCGATCAGCAGTGCAAACACATAGTTGATCACCACGGAAAAGAGCATCAAAAAGATATAGACCGGCTCGCCCCAGGCGTAAAAAAACAGGCTCGCGCACAGCAGGATCACGTTTCCGGCGCGGTTTTGGAAACGGTTGCCGAACAGCCAGTAAAGGATCAGCACCACCGGCAGGAATATCCACAAAAAAATCATCGAACTGAAAACCATGTTACAGCATCATTTCCTTCCAGGCGTTTTCCAGAAACTCCTTTTTGCGTTCCACGATCTCGATCACAACGATATCCGGCGGTGTATCAATCACATATTGTCTCGCGTACTTCGTATCCGACAAAAACATGATATTCGAATAGTCCCTGCCCATATACGGCTCCATCTTATAAGAGAAGGAGTCTCTGAGCATCAGCATCCGGATCTGATTCCCCGTATAATCACTGACATAATTGATATAATCCACGTCATCCCAGTTTGTCCACGCACCGATATTAAACGGACGATCCTCAAAATAATCCTTGACTGCCAGATTCTGCAGCTCCGTATACTCCGCACCGAGATTCATCATGATGGCAAGATCCCGGTCCTCCGGCACACCGCTGCCGTCTGCGGCATACATCTGGCCGATCTCATGCTCCGAAAGGGTATCCTTTTCCCCGAGGATCGCCTCCCGCAGGAGCTGCGCCCCCACAAAGGATCCCAGATAGTTCCAATGACTGTCATAGATCTGATACAGCCGGTAACCCGCCTCTTTGGCCTCCAGCAGGGCATCCTTGGCATAGATCACCTCGACATCGGTATTGTCATGCATGTAGTCCACGAACTGATCCATCCGGCTGTAATCCGTGATCTTTCCCAGATTATCCGGCATCAGCTCCGGGTAGATCTGCTCCTTATTCGGCGGAATAAAAAGAATCAGCCGGATCCCCTGCTCTGCATACTGATCCTTCAGCTGCTGATACCCCTCTGCCAGCTCCATCAGCTCCTTCTCTTGATACAAGCTGCTTCCCATGTAATCCGGCAGGGAGCTCTCCCCCACCGCAGGCTTCCCGTTATAGAACAGCCAGTCCTCCTTCCCCACGATCACCGGCGACCCCGTAAAATAATCCAGCCAGGACATCTGGTCGCTCATGGCTGTCTTGATCTGGGACTGCAGATTCATCACCGGATTCTTGTACGGAATCCGATCCGAAAACCAGTCATCGATCCCCTTCGTGATATTCCAGACATTTTCCCCGGAGATCTCCGGAAACTCCGCCCACGCACGGTTCTCATAGTTTTCCGTGTCCACAAAATTGTGCATGATCGGCCATGTGCCCAGGGGGAGGGCAAGCATCAGGAAAAAAATCACGGTGATGGCTATTCGGGTTTTCTTTTTGTCCGTTTTTTCTTCTATCATCTTTTTACTCCGGGCAGCCTGCCACGGTATTTCCTCGCAAGAACGCTCGCGCTCTATGGAAAACGTAGCGGTTCTAAATGCGCAAAGAACGCGCATTAAAAACCGACGTTTTCCAAGGTCTTGCTCGGAAATTCCCTGACAGTCATGCCCTCTACTCAGAATCTAAAGTAAATGAAGGCGTTGTAAGCGTTTCCGATCAGTTGGAAGGTGCAGATGGCAAGCAGGGCGGCCTGAAACACAAACGCGGGAATGCTGACCTTCTCCCGATCGTAGAGGCGCGTTTTCAGCTTCGGGATCCATTTCTGGAGGAAACCGGAGAGGAGGACGCCTGCCACGAGGAGCACGATCATGAAGATGTTCAGGGAGCCGGCGAGGGTATAGGCGCCGGGCGTGTATACAAACATATCCCGCAGGGTATGGACCGCGTCAAGGAGGGTATCCTCCCGGAAGAAGACCCAGGCGCACATGAAGACCACCCAGCTGTACAGGAGGCCGATGATACCGAGGTGATGCGCTTTCAGCCAGTCCAGTGCTTTGCCGAGGAACAGCCGTTCCAGAGCCAGGAAGCAGAAGTAAAACAGTCCCCATGCCACGAAATTCAGACTTGCGCCATGCCAGAGGCCGGTCAGGGACCATACAATCAGGAGATTCAGATAGGTGCGTCCCGTTCCCCTGCGGTTGCCGCCCAGGGGGATATAGACATATTCCCTGAACCAGGTGGAAAGGGAGATATGCCACCGCTTCCAGAATTCCCGGATGGAGCGGGAAATATAGGGATAGTCAAAGTTTTCCTTGAAGGTGAAGCCGAACATGCTTCCGAGGCCGATGGCCATATCCGAGTAGCCGGAAAAATCAAAATAGATCTGTAGGGTATAGAACAGCATCTTCAGCCACTGCAGACCCGTGGACAGGCTGCCGTCCGGCATGTCGAACAGAATATCCGCATAATTGCCGAATGCGTTGGCAAGGATCACTTTTTTCGCAAGCCCGTAACAAAACCGCTTGATACCGTAGGTACGCTTTGCAAGGGTCGCTTTCCGTTCATCGATCTGCGCCGCGATATCCCGGTATTTGACGATAGGTCCGGCAATGAGCTGCGGGAACAGGGATACGTAAAGCAGCACCTTCCCGAAGTTTTTCTGCGCCTCCACGTCCTTCCTGTACACATCGATCACATAGCTCATGGCCTGGAAGGTGTAAAAGGAAATACCAAGGGGCAGCGCGATCTCCTTGATGGGCAGCAGCTCTTTTCCGGCCGCGCCGTTCACGAGATCCGTCAAAAGCCCGTAATACTTGAAATATCCCAGCAAAAAGAGGTTAACCGCTACCGTCAGAAACAGGAACAGCTTCTTATGCCGGTAAAACCTCGCGATCAGAAGCGCACCGGCATAATTCACCGCCACGGAACCCAGCATCAGAAAAATATAGACCGGCTCTCCCCACGCATAAAAAAAGAGGCTCGCGATCAACAGGATCACGTTCCCGACCCGAATGTTCCACCGGTCGCCGAGCAACCAGTACAACAGGAGCACAACCGGTAAAAATACCCATAAAAACTGAATTGAACTGAATACCATTTATGCTTCCACCTTCGTGACTGTCACTTCCGAATTCATATCATAAAACCCGACCGTATCCTTATCCGATACCACAGTCAGGTTAAGGACATCATAAAGCCTGTGGTAAACGGTAAACTCCCCGTTCGCATAGCCCGTACAGCTCATGGACACCAGATATTCGCCGCCCTGCAGGTTCATCTCCTGCGTAAACTCCGCGACATAGATCTCGCCCTCCTTCGCTTCCTCGATATCCTTCTTCTCATACATCGTATTGGTGCCGGTAATGGACGTACCGTGAATGTCCTTAAAGGTCAGGGTAAAGATCGGCATCCGGATCGTCTGATGAAACAGCGTCTTGCTCTTCACGGTAAACCGGGTGCCTTTCTCAATACTGCTTGTGTACATCCCATCCGTGTCCACAATGGCAAAGTCGATGAGCTCCGCTTCTTTATTGCCGTATTCGATCAGGTTCGGGTTCACCTCAAAATGATCACGCCAGCGTCCCCCTCCTTTGCCGGCCTGTTCCTCTCCCCCGGGCTGATCCGTGATGGACTGTGCCTTTCCCTCGATGGCAGGATTGTCCTCATTCGCCAGGGTCGTATCCGCAAGCCGGTTCACCAGTACCTTCTTGTACAGATTCACCATATCCTTTGCAGATCCTTCCGCCAGCTTATTCCCCTTATTCAGCAGAACCACCCGGTCACAGTATTTCTGCACACTGCTCAGATCATGACTGACAAACAGGATCGTCTTGCCCTCTTTCTTAAAGTCCTCGAACTTCTTGAAGCACTTCGCCTGGAAAAACACATCTCCCACGGAAAGCGCCTCATCCACGATCAAAATCTCCGGATCAATATTGATCGCCACGGCAAAAGCCAGCCGCACCAGCATACCGCTGGAATAGGTTTTCACGGGCTGATGCACAAAATCCCCGATATCCGCAAACTCCAGAATCTCCTGCAGTCTCCCGTCGATCTCCTCTTTCGTGAACCCGGTCATCGTCCCGTTGAGATACACATTCTCAATCCCGGTATACTCGCTGTTAAACCCTGCTCCCAGCTCCAGCAGTGCGGAAATCCGGCCTTCGATCTCCACATTCCCCCCGGTGGGATTCAGCACCCCCGTTATAATCTTTAGCATCGTGGACTTCCCGGACCCGTTCGTCCCGATAATACCCACGGTTTCGCCCTTTTTGACATCAAAAGAGACGCCGTTCAGGGCATAATGCTCCTTATAGCGTTTCTTCCGCGAAAACCCGAGGGCCTCCTTCATCCGATCCATGGGCTTATCGTAGAGCTTATACATTTTTCGCACGTCATTGACGTGAATGACTACGTTACTTTCCATCTTTTCCTAATTTCACAGCACTTCCCGGCACTCTGCCGCTACTCATGGAACTCTGCCGCTACTCACGGCACTCTGCCGGGATATTTCCTTGCAGAAACGCTCCCGCTCTATGGAAAACGTAGCGGTAGTAAATGCGCAAAGAACGCGCATAAACTACCGACGTTTTCCAAGGTTCTGCAACGAAATATCCCGCCATCTCCCCGGGCGAGGGAGAAATTATAAGACGTCTGCAAAGTGCGGTTTTAACCTCCGGTAGATCAGCTGGCCGATCAGGAACTGGGCGACAGCGAAGATCCAGAAGTAGAGGGTGAGATCCCACTTTTCCCAGAAGGCGGTCTTGTAGATCAGGGCGTCGCGGTAGCCGGAGACGATGTAGTAGAAGGGGTTGAGCTTGAAGATCCGGCCGACAATGGGCGCGATGCTGCCGGCTTCTACCATGCCGTCAAGGTTCCACATGATGGGGGTCACCCAGACCCAGACCTGCATGAAGATATTGACGAGCTGCGACATATCACGGAAAAACACCACGATGGAGCAGGTGATGTAGACGGAGCCGAGCACGAGAAAGACCATGCAAAACGAGTAGTAAACCACCTGGAGGGTGTAAAGATCCGGCAGGAAGCCGTAGCAGCCGTAGAGAACCAGCATGATCAGGATCAGGATCACGTGGACTACACCGGCGGAGATCACCTTGACAAAGGGGAGCACATCGATGTTGAAGACGACTTTTTTGACCAGGTAGCTGTACTCCAGGAGAGTATTGGTTCCGCTGGAGAAGGCTTCGGAGAAGTAAAACCAGGGCACCATGCCTGCGGTCAGCCACAGCACAAAGGGCACCGTGATCCCGGTCTTGGTGGTCACACCGGTAGCGGGAAGACCTTTTTCGAAGACAAACCAATAAACGAGGATCATCACCACGGGCTGCAGAAAGGTCCAGACGATACCGAGGTAGGAGCCGGCAAACTTTGCCTTGAAATCATTTTTTGCAAGGCGCAGTACCAGCCTGACCGTTTCTTTTTTACTTGTTTTTGCGGCAGCTGTCACTTCGTCAAGCCTCTTGCTTTCATGAATTCCTGAAAGCCCGGATGTTCCTTATCCTTTTCCGACAAAATCAAATCGCTTTCTGTCATACCGTCCAGCGGCCATTCCACGCCGATCTCGGGATCGTTCCACATGAGTCCGCCCTCGTCATTGGGATGATAAAAATCCGTCACCTTATAGCAAAACTCCGCGTAATCGGACAGCACCAGAAAACCGTGGGCAAAATTCTTCGGGATGAAAAACTGTTTTTTGTTTTCCGCGGAAAGGCGCACGCCAAACCATTTTCCAAAGGTCTCGGAGCCTTTTCGCACATCCACGGCCACATCGAACACCTCGCCGTTTACCACACGAACCAGTTTGTCCTGGGGGTAGTTGATCTGAAAATGAAGACCGCGCAAAACGCCTTTTTTGCTGGCGGACTGATTGTCCTGCACAAACACGCAGTCGATCCCGGCTTCCTTGAAATCATTGTAGTTATAGGTCTCCGTAAAATACCCGCGCTCGTCCCCATAGACGGCGGGCTCGATCACCGCGAGACCCTTGATCCCGTTGCAGTCCTTTGTGACATTGATTTTTCCCATGTCGCACTTTCCTCCGTTTTTCAATCTGTTTACAGTCCCTCTGCCACATCCAGCAGATATTTCCCGTAATCCGTTTTCAGAAGCGGCTGCGCCAGCGCCTTCAGCTGCTCCTGATCGATAAAGCCTCGTTTATAAGCGATCTCCTCCACGCAGGAGACGTAAAGCCCCTGCCGTTTCTGGATCGAGGATACGAAGTTCGCCGCCGCCAGCAGCATATCGTGGTTTCCGGTATCAAGCCAGGCAAACCCGCGCCCGAGCGTCTCCACCGAAAGGACGCCGCGCTCCAGATAATCGTTATTCACGCTTGTGATCTCGATCTCCCCCCTTGCGGATGGCTTGACATTCCGCGCGATCTCCACCACCTGATTGTCATAGAAGTAGAGACCCGGCACTGCGTAATTGCTCTTCGGATGCTCCGGTTTTTCCTCGATGGAAAGGGCCTTGCCGTTTTCATCAAATTCCACCACGCCGTATTCCCTCGGATCCTTGACATAGTATCCGAAGATCGTGGCACCGCCCTCTTTTTCGGTGCGCTCCGCCGCATTCCGCAGCACTTTGGAGAAGCTCTGTCCGTAAAAGATATTGTCTCCCAGTACCAGCGCAGCAGGATCCTTTTCGATGAAATCCGCCCCCACGAGGAACGCATCCGCCAGACCTCTCGGCGTTTCCTGTACGGCATATTCGATCCGCATGCCGAACTGGCTGCCGTCCTTTAAAAGATCCTCGAAAACCGGCAGATCACGGGGTGTGGAGATAATCAGCACTTCCCGGATCCCTGCCAGCATCAGTGTCGACAGGGGATAATAGATCATGGGCTTGTCGTAAACCGGCATGATCTGCTTGCTGATGGCCTTGGTCAGGGGATAAAGCCTTGTCCCGCTGCCGCCTGCTAAAATCAGTCCTTTCATTGTCTGTCCCTCCTAAAATTTCATTGCCACATTCACTACCGCACAAACCCCGCCCACAAAGGCGAATATCTTCTCAAAGCTCTCCGTTCCCGGATCCTCCCGCCGTTTCACCAGAAGCAGGCATGAAAGATAGATCAACGCAAACCAGAGAAACAGATCTGTCCTTGTTCCGGAAGCGTAGACCGTCGGGGAAAAGCCCATGGCCACCGTCGTCATCCCGCCGCCAAGGAAGATCGAGGCCGGCAGACAAAAGTCCTTCCATCCGCCCTCTCCCGCGTCCCACAGGGTTTTCAGCATCGCGATGATCCACAGGATCGTAAAGAACACCGGAAACCAGGTCGTCATATTTGTAAAATCAAATGTTTCCGCATTGTAATGGCTGTAAAACCACTGCACAAGCTGCGGGAACAGCACGATCAGGTAGGAATACAGGATCGTGTAAAGGAGCGGCACTGCTGCCAGAAAAACCGGTCCGTCTGCCCTGCCCCGTTTTCTCCATGCTGCAAAAAGGATCAGAATCGTAAGCGGAAACATCAGCATCCCGGGCAGCGCAAAGAACATGTCAAAGGTATGCGTCACGCCGAGATACAGCTTCTCAAACAATCCAAAGGATCCGAAGTTCGCAAAATGCGCTGCGATCTCCTGCTCCTGACGAAGCCCGTTGGCAGGTCCTGCTATCACGGAAAGCAGCATCGCTGCCGCAACAATGATCTGCACGATCTGAAACGGCATCACACTCCATTTTCCGTCCCGGAGCCGTTTCGCCACAATCGCCGCAGCTGCCACCATGAGAAACAGGATCGCTGCCTGCTCCTGATTGCAGGCATAGCAGGTCGCCGCGAGATATACGATCCACTGCCAGACCGCGGGTTTTTTCCCTTCCAGACTCATCTTTACCGGGATGAAGCTGACAAGGAGTGCCGCCAGAACCCACCAGTAAACCGCGGTGGTCGACATCCAGCCAGCGCCTGCCATGCTCTCAAAGGGGTACAAAAGCAGCAGGATGGAGAGCACCATTTTTTCACGGAAGGTTTTCAGCGAAAGCAGATGATCCAGGGAAAGCACGATCACGGCGGAGAAAAAAATGTTCAGAATTCTCCAGATCCAGTCATAATCACCGATCAGACAAAGGAAAAGGTCTAAAAGCCACCGCCCGGAAAACGTCTGGTAACGATCCAAAAATACGAACTGCAGCAGGCTTTGCCCTTTCCAGTTCATCATGCGAAAATAATTGTCGCCGAACCAGACATCCACACGCAGCGTATAGACTGCAAAAACCGCGATCACAAGCAGATACGGAAGCCAGAGAAGCGGCTTCCGTTCCTTATGAACCCCTTTATTTTCCTGCGTACATGTCGTCATAATACTTCTGATAATCGCCGCTCGTCACATTCTTCATCCAGTCCTGATGCTCGAGGTACCATTTGATGGTCTTTTTGATGCCGTCCTTGAACATGGTCTCCGGTTCCCAGCCGATCTCCGCCTTGATCTTGTCCGGCGCAATGGCGTATCTCCTGTCATGTCCCTTCCGGTCTCCCACGTACTTGATCAGATCCTTGCTGACATTTTTCCTCCGCGGGTCATCCTCCGGCAGATACTCCTGCAGCGTCTCGATCACGATATTCACGATCTCGATGTTGCGCTTCTCGTTGTGTCCGCCGATGTTGTAGGTTTCAAACAGTTTCCCCTGTTCCTGCACCATGTCGATGCCCTTTGCATGGTCATCCACATAGAGCCAGTCGCGGATATTCATGCCGTCTCCGTATACCGGGAGATCCTTCCCCTGCAGCGCGTTATTGATCAGCAGCGGGATCAGCTTCTCAGGGAACTGATACGGTCCGTAATTATTCGACGTATTTGTGATGTTTGCCGGGAATTTGTAGGTATCCATGTAGGATTTCACCAGCATATCCGAGCTTGCCTTGCTGGCGGAATACGGACTGTGAGGCTGATAGGGCGTGGTCTCGTAAAAATAGCTCTTGCCGTCATCGGGAAGAGACCCGTACACCTCATCCGTGGAAACATGGAGAAATTTCTTTCCCTCTTTAAAGCTCCCGTCCGGCAGCTCCCAGGCTGCCTTCGCGCAATTCAGCATCACGGCGGTCCCGAGGACGTTGGTGCGTACAAAGACTTCCGGATTTTTGATGGAACGGTCCACATGGCTCTCCGCCGCAAAATGTACGACGCGGTCAATATCATTTTCCGCAAAGATCTTTTCGATGGCTTCTTTATCCGTGATGTCCGCGCGAATAAACGTGTAGTTGTCCTTCCCCTCCAGATCCTTCAGATTCTCCAGATTGCCGGCATAGGTCAGGGCATCCACGTTGATGATGCGGATCGACTCGCCGTATTTCCGAAACATGTAGTGAATGTAGTTGGAACCGATAAACCCGGCTCCTCCGGTGACCAGATAAGTTCTCATGCTGTAATCCTCCCGTGATTCTTTCCTGCGCCTGTCATGGACCGGTCAGCCGGTCAGCGGCATTGCAAGCGCTAACTCGGTCATCAGACCAGGTATTCTGCTATCGCAAACCCGGTCATCAGACCTGCTGTTTTTTGCGATCGCTGTCCTAAGCATACCGTGTGAAGTATACCATAATCCGCCGTTATTGGCAAACTGCGTGAAGCTCGATGCTTCCGCTGTCCGGGGGTGTCGTCAGGACGAGAACGCTGCCGTTTCTCAAGCCCTGCTTCGTGACATCCTCCCCGTTCATGGTGATCTTCATGGTTTTCCCCAGCACCGGCACACTGATCTCTGCCGTCAGCCCTGCCGGTTTCGTAAGGGTCAGATCATATCGTACCCTGGTTTTGCTGATCTGCGCCGTAATCTCGCCGGAAGGGGTCGGTACCGTACAGGAAATTTTCGAGAGGCTCCCCATCTGCGGGCACACCTGAAACCGTTCCCAGCCGGGAGAAAGGGGAGACAGCCCCGCAAAGTCCCGGGAAAGCACTACCAAAGGGCCGCCGCTCCAGGCGTGATTATGCGATCCCTCGTCATAGTTCCAGTATTCCCACAAAGTGCTCGTCCGTTTCCCGTTATTGCCCGTGATCATGACGCGGTACTGTTTTTTCATCCGCATTTCCGCCAGATCTGCGCGGCCCATTCTCATCAGTGCGCTTTCCACGTAGTACTCCAGCAGCGGCGTCGCATGGTAATAATTCTCAAAGACCTTTGTCATGGTGGCGTACTGGGATTCATCGGCAAACCCGGCCAGCACGGCCAGTGCATTTGCCCGTTCATCCGGTTCGGAGACGTCTCCTGTTATATAAAACTCCCCGTTCCAGTAAGCCTGAAACCCTTCCTTGATCACGGCATACCGCTCTTCATAGAGCTGACAGTCCTCTTCTTTTCCGATCTCCTTTGCGATCCTGCTCATGTTTTTCATCAGCATGCCGTACCAGGCATTTTCGAGGGGTGCCGTATCCGTATTGCCGGTGGAATCCGCCCATTTCCATCCTCTGGAGGGCATGAAATATACGTGTTTGTCCGGGCCGATCTGCCAGTTCTCCAGATACGCCTTCGTCGGCTCATAGACCTCTTCCAGAAGGGACAGATCCCCGCTGTACAGATAATAATCCCAATAGGCATTGAAGCCCATCAGCATCTGGATCGGCAGCTCCGTCCGTTCTCCCCAGACAGGCACAAAGGCGCTGAGAGAGCCATCCTCCCCGGGCCAGCCGAATTCCGTGAAAAAACCCGTGCGATAGATGTGCTCTTTATTCGCCCCCAGGCAATAGGCCGCCTCCTCCATCTCCATGGCCATATCCGCAAACCACTGCGCTCTTTCCCTGGTGGGGCAGTCCATATAGGTGTCATGCATGCAGACGTAGAGGGTACGCCGGGCTTTTTCCCAAAGCTTGTCCAGAAACAGGTCGTCGGAGGAAAAGCTGCCCGTAAAAGACGTATCATACCCCACCTCCCGGTAGTCCAGGGACTCCACCCTCACACCCGCCGGAATCTCGTAAAGCACCGTGCCGCCGTTCATCCAGGACAGGCACTCAAATTCCTGTTCCCCCTCCCGCGTCACATACACAGCCCGTACGGAATTGCCGTTGGGATCCGCATACATATCGGTTTTGATCACAATGAGCTGATCCGCTGCGGCATCAATCTTAAGCCGCGGCAGCAGCTGTACGTTTGCCGGCACCTTCATCTCCAGCGTTTCTTTTTCCGCCGTAACGGTGTAATTGGCATACATGGCGGTGTTTTGATATTCTTTGATCCCGAAGTCCTTGATCATGGGGATCTGCCTGGGAACCATCTCTCCGTAGGGCGCCTCCCCCGCTCTTGCCAGCCCGACGGCATTTCCCCAGAGCCTGTCATCATACGCGGTCTGTGTCCAGGGATCAAAGTCCGCATTGTACCAGATGTCTTTTTCCGGCAGGCGGCCGTTTGCCTCGTTATAAATGGTCACGAAATTCGGAGCAGGGCTGACCTTCCAGCTTTCATCCGATACGACGGCAGTTCCCCCCGCCTGCATCTGGAAATAAACCCCGGCGCGGCCCGTGGAGACATAGGAGGAGTTGTCCGACGGTCCCCAATACCACACCAGCATGCAGATCGTGTTTTCACCGCTCTTTAACCAGCTGCTGAGATCCACCGCGTCATAGTAGATCGTGCCGATTTTCATTCCCCGCTTTTCACAGCCCTCCCGTACCACGAGCTCTCCGTTTACATACAGCCAGTACCTCGAATCCGCGGAGATATAGGCAAGGACAGGCTGGTCGTCGGGAAGATCCGGAAGCGTCACCTGTTTGCGGAAGCGCATCCAGCTGTTGGAGTCGTTGCTTTCATTCCAGATCCATTTCCCTTTCCAGGAAGAGGGACCCTCCGGGATGATATATTCCAAAGCTTCCTCCATCCCATCCGCGCTGTCCGTCACTTTTGCGGCAGGCTCCATTTCTCCGGGACCCGGTTCCCTGGCAAGAACAATCTCCCTCACAGGACAAAAAAAGCTCCCGCCTCCCAGCAGGAGCATCCCCGTTATCCAAACACCCATGATCCTCGCAGCAAGCTTTTTCATGGCTTCGTTTTTTCCTCCAATTCGTTTTTCAGAAGCGCCAGATCCTGCGTCATCTGCTTGACCTGTTCATTCAGTTTGCTGA
This sequence comes from Lachnospiraceae bacterium, assembly GCA_045661345.1. GTDB lineage: Bacteria > Bacillota > Clostridia > Lachnospirales > Lachnospiraceae > RUG12461. The sequence goes on along the minus strand of JAZRFM010000010.1, from coordinate 85,938 downwards.
CCTTGGCGGAAAGCCCGAAAATAATGACGATGGCAAGCAAGAAACCCAGGAAAAACAACATATTGACCGGCAATGCAAAGCCAAGGAGCGAAGAAATCCCTTCCAGCAGCGCCGGGAAAACATCAAGGATCAAAAGCAGGATGCACACCACCAGCCACACCAGCGCATGACGGATATCGATTACGCGCCTTTTGATCGCCGTGCAGACATAGAGAAATGCCAGCACCATGATGACTCCGATAAAGATTCTCATCCGTAAATCCATACTGTCCGCTCCTTGCCGTTTACCGTTTTCCTGCCATCAATACCGCGAGAGACACCTTGACCATGTAGTAAACCGATTTCCGCGGGGAAATGGAAGAAACCCCTGCGGCCCGCTCATTCATCTCCACCGGCATCTCCCGTACCTTTTTCCCCGCCTTCAGGATCGAGGTCACACTCTCCGGTTCCGGATAATCCCTGGGATAGTCGTTTGCGTAGATCTCGATCACATCCCGGTTGCAGATGCGCATGCCGGAGGTGGGGTCGGTAATGGTCTGTCCCGTCACACGCCGGATCAGCCAGGAGAAATAGCGGATCCCCAGACGCCTGAGCCCCGATGACTGAAATCCCTTTTTCTCGATATAGCGGGATCCGATCACCATGTCCAGATCCTCGTTCACAAGCTTTTGTGCCATCGCATCCAGAAATTTCGCGTTGTGCTGACCGTCGCCGTCAAACTGCACCGCGATATCGTATTCATGGGTTCTGGCATACTGATAGCCGGTCTGTACGCCGCCGCCGATGCCGAGATTCACCGGAAGATTGACCACATGGAGACCGTTCTCCTCACAGATCTTTTGTGTGTCATCGGTGGAACAGTCATTGATGATGATGTAGTCAAAATCCGGCGCATTCTGCCTCAGATCGTTGACCGTTTTTAAAATGCTCCCCTGTTCATTGTAGGCAGGGATGATGGCAAGCTTCTTCATAAACCAAACTCTAAACTCTTTTTCATTTATGTACAAACAGTTTCAAATAGATATTCGCCGCAAAATTGCGGAGCTTCCGGATCCTGACGGACTTCCTGAATCCGGCCTCCGTCAGCCCCACCGCACCGCCGTGCTTTTTCAGCAGCATCTCATGCTCTTTGACGTAGATTTCGGTCTTGTCCCCCGCAATGACTTCTCCGGTATTGCTGTCATTGCGCACGCGGAAAAAGTTCAGGGGTTCGTGGATGATAAAAATATCTCCGTGGCAAGCAAGCCGGACAAACCATTCATAATCCAGAATATAGATAAAATCCTTATCAAATCCCCCGTATTGCTCGATCGCGCTGCGCCGGACGGTATTCGCCAGGGGCGCCCCGAAATAATCCTGGGAAAAAAACCCTGCCCGGATAACGGTCTTGCCGTCTACCAGGCCGGTGGCCTTCGGATAGCGGCGGTACCACCCCTTCGGCTTTCCGTTCAGATCAAACAGCCGCGTGTCGCTTTCCGAAAAAAGAGCCGTCGGATGGGCAAGAAGGGCCTGCACTTCCTTTTCCAGCGCTTCCGGTATGATCACATCATCCGCGCAGAGGAGCTTGATAAACTCCCCGCGGCAGTTGGACAGGCAGTTGTTCCAGTTCCCGCTCATCCCGAGGTTTTTTTCGTTTTGAATCAGCCGGATCCGCGGATCCTCGATCGCCTTGATCACGGCAACCGTATCATCAGTGCTGTTGTCGTCGCAGATCACGATCTCCAGATTTTTCCAGGTCTGTTTTCGCACGGAATCAATCGTTTCCGTGATATACGCTCCGTTATTGTACGCGGGGATACAGACACTTACCAGCGGTTGTTCACTCATACCAGACCTTTCATATACACTTCGATGGCATCATGCCAGTCTGCCATGCGGTAATCGCTCGTCAGCCTGAGCATATAGTTGTCCAGAATCGAATACGCCGGGCGGTCCGCAGACGCCGGATTCTTTTCTTTGTACTGCACACTGGTCAGATGGTTGACCTTCGTTTTCTTTCCCGCAAGCCGCATAATCTCTTCCGTAAAGTCCGCCCAGTTGGTCTGTCCTTCACAGGTCGCATGGAACAGCCCGTAATTCTCCGTGGGCTCCAGAAAGTGAATCATCTTCGCCAGCTCTGATGCGGAGGTCGGAGATCCGAACTGGTCTCCCACCACCGAAAGCTCCTCATGGGTTTCGGAAAGGGAAAGCATCGTCTTCACGAAATTTTTGCCGTCTCCGTAGAGCCACGCCGTCCGGAGCATAAAGTAACGCCGCGCGAACTGCTCTACAAAGCGCTCCCCCTCGTATTTCGTCTTGCCGTAAGCACTGATGGGGCCCGGTGCATCAAATTCGGTCAGGGGGTTCGGGTTCGTCCCCGGAAACACATAATCCGTGGAAACATGCACCAGCTTCGCGCCGGTCTCGGTGGCTGCGATGGACAGGTTGCGGGGTCCGATGGCGTTCACCTTATATGCAAAATCCCGGTCTTTTTCACATCCGTCCACATTGGTCGCGGCAGCGCAGTTGATGATCACATCCGGTTTTGTTTCGCGCACGAGAGAGACGGTTTCCTCCACATTTGTGATGTCAAGCTTTGTGATCCCTTCCGCGTCGATGACATCCGTGTTGATAAAATCCGCTTCCCCTTCGTATTCTTTTCGGATCGCTCTGCCCAGCTGCCCGTTGCAGCCGGTAACAAGGATTTTTTTCATATGCTTTCTCCTTCTTTTTTTTTTTGCAGTCAGGACAAAAAGTGCCATGCGATGAAATCGCATGTGCATTTTGCGTGGCGAGGCGTTCTGACATGCTAGCGTGTCGAGACGCCTTCCCACGCAAATGTCACAATGTCACTTCGTGACATGTGACTTTTTGTCCTGAGTAGTTTCAATGCAACGTCGAAAGGCTTGTAAGAATATTGTAAATCACGACGACGCTGATGCCCAGCTGCAAATAGGCAAGCTTGCCGTCAATGTTTTCCTTAATCGTGACAAAGTTGCCCCGGAAGATGAAGATCAGCGGCAGCAGCAGCGGCGTGAAGTACCGGCCCTGGAGCCCCCGCACCGTCGTATTCCCCACCGGCGTCCAGGAAATCAGCATGGATGCGCAGGTCATCAAAAACATGAGGAGGAAAACCACCCCGAAGGCAATCCGCTGCTTCCTCGTGATGTAGCTTTTTTCCCCGCGTATGGTCGTGATGCCGAAGAAGAGCAGTACATACTGGAAATACACCCAGGCCGGATTGATCTCGATCATCATCCAGGAAAGGCTGCCCGAGATCATGCCCTTGATCAGGAAATCCGCATAGACCAGAATCGTATTGACCCCGAGATAGAGGGTATGCAGGGGATGCAGCACAATGTCGGAAATCGAATACGGGCTTAAGGTCTCGGTATAGGTCTGGGTCGCGGTCTTCGGCGCGATGACATGCAGCACCTGCAGGAGATACCCCAGTGTATTGACCGCAAAGCCGGCCAGAATCACGATCACAAGGATCGTTCTCGCAATACGCGCTTTCTTTCGATCCCCGAACTGCTCTTTCGGGATCAGGAACACCAGAAGGCAGAAGGGCACGTACACGCCTCCCTTGCAGGAGGCCAGCAGAAAGGCTGTAACCGCCAGAAAGACCATCTCTTTCCAGCGCACCGGCATCTGGTAAAACAGGATCCGGATCAGTCCGGCAAAAAACAGCACCGCCATCTCGATGGGCAGCGCGTCGTAGGAGAACGAGCAGCACTGCTGCAGCACCATGGGACAGGTTGCCAGCACAAACACCGCGGCTTTCCCCACGGGTATGATCCGGATCGCCGCATAAAACACCAAAATATAAACCAGAAAGGCAAAAAATCTGCCGAGGTAGAGCGTCGTAATGCCGTTCAGCCCCAGGAGGCGCCCGAGTGTCACCCCCAGGGTCGTCGCAGCGTAAAGGGACCAGTTATCGGATTCCTTCGTCCCCTCCAGCATCACGAGATCCGTGGAGCCGGGTCTGCGGAAAAGATTCCAGTGGAGATAGGCGAATTCCTTATTGTCTGCCGTCATCTGCAGCTGGGAGAGCGCGTCCAGATCCGTGTCCCGTACATAAATCCGCTCATCCTGCGGCCGTCCGGAGAGATTCTCCGGTTCCTCGATCCCCAGCAGCTCGTTGGAATAGTAGTAGGATGTCGTAATGTGAACGAGCTCGTCCGGCACGGAAACCGGCGGCAGCAGAAACTGGTACAGCATCGCAAGCACGATGGCTGACGGAATAAAAACCCGGTGCAGCGGCGCTTCCAGAACAAAGATCATGAAATATCCGATGAACAGCATCAGATAAAGCAAAGTCGCAAAAACACCGAAATAAAAGCCCCAGAAATTGTAATGGTAGCAGTATCCCCGGATCAAAACGGCGATCCCGGGATCGGGAGCTCCCGTAATCCGCGCTTTTTCTCCCGACTGCCCGAAAACCGGATTCGCAAAGATCGAAACCTCCGTATCGTCAGACAGTTCCTCCACGGTGATGGTCAAAGTCAGATGCCTGCCATCCATGTTTTCATAGATCGTCGGCATCCCCACCACGGCGTAGGCAACGTCTTCCGCCGTGGGAAGGTTTTTTTCCATGTTTTCCACCTCGGCCAGATCTTTTTCGGATTCTCCGAGGAATTCGCCGCTGTCCGCATCAGAAAGCACCATACGAATCCTGCCGGCGTTATCGTCCGTATCGGAATACAGCATGGGACCGACGGCGATCATCTGGTTGTTGGTGTAGATAAAGTCCTGGGTGATGGTCTCGCCTTCCGTCAATGGATAAAGATCCGTCTCCTCCGTCTTTTCGATGGGATCCACGGTATAGACATCATGCTTCCGCGGCTCTATCTCATTCACATAGCAGACGCCGCAGCCGATGGCAAAGCAGACCGTCATGATCAAAAGGTGGATGAGATTTGGCCGTTTAAAATTCTGTCTGATCTTCTGGTACAGCGTTTTCAAGGTGCCGCCCTCATCCGAACAGTCGGTTCAATGCGGAAAACACCGCACGTATGGTTGCCCGCGTGATGTTGGAGGAAAGTCCGACCCCGTAGGTGATCTTTCCGGTTTTGTTGTTTTTCATCTCTATATAGGCCACGGCTTTGGCATGGGACCCTTCTGAAAGTGCATGCTCCCAGTAATTCTGAATCGTCACGTCGATATCTTTGATCTGGCTTACAATCGCACGCTTTACGGCATCAATCGGTCCGTTGCCTTCCGCCTCCGCCAGATATTCCTCATCCCGGTAGCGGAACCGGAGCACCGCGTCCACGACGTCTTCCTGATCTTCTCCCTCGGTGATCCTGGCTTTGACAAATTCAAAGGGAGACTTCAGATCCAGATACTCCTCCCGGAAATGATCCATGATGACGGAAGGCGCGATCTCTCCGCGCTCTTCGGAAAGCTTCTGGATCACATCCGCAAATTCACGCTGCATCTCCTTCGGCAGGCGGTATCCGTACATGGACTCCAGCACGAACGCCACGCCGCCCTTTCCGGACTGACTGTTGATGCGGACAATCCCCTCGTATTTCCGCCCGATGTCTGTCGGATCGATGGGAAGGTAAGGCACCTCCCAGTATCCGTCGTCCTTCGCCTCCATGGACTTGATGCCTTTGTTGATGGCATCCTGATGGGAACCGGAAAAGGCCGTGAACACCAGCTTCCCGGCATAAGGGTGACGCGGATCCACCTTCATCTTGCAGCACCGTTCAAAGGTCTCGATGATCTCTCCCATATCGGAAAGGTTCAGCTTCGGATTGATCCCCTGGGTAAACATATTCAGCGCGATATTCACGATATCCACATTACCGGTGCGTTCCCCGTTGCCGAGGAGCGTCCCTTCCACACGATCCGCTCCCGCCAGCAGCGCCAGCTCCGTCGCAGCCACCCCGCATCCCCTGTCATTATGGGGATGAACGGAAAGAATCACTTTTTCCCGGTCCTTGAAATGACGGCTCATCCACTCGATCTGATCCGCATAAACGTTCGGCGTGGTCATTTCCACGGTGGAGGGGAGATTCATAATGATCCTGTCTCCTGCCGCATAATTCCACTCGTCCTGTACGGCTGTGCAGACATCCAGCGCAAAATCAAGCTCCGTCCCGGTAAAGCTCTCCGGAGAATACTCCAGCGTCAGGTGACCGTCATAGCGGGAAAGGCGCTCCTTCACCATCCGGGTCCCATCCACCGCGATCTGTTTGATCGCTTCCCGGTCCATATGAAATACCGCTTCCCGCTGCAGGGTGGAAGTGGAGTTGTAGATATGAAAGATCACGTTCGGAATCCCGCGGATCGCCTCAAAGGTTCTGTCGATCAGGTGCTCCCTGCACTGGGAAAGCACCTGTACGGTCACATCCTCCGGGATCATGTCCTCCTCCACGAGCCGCCGCAAAAAATCATACTCGATCTGGGAGGCTGCCGGGAATCCGATCTCGATCTCCTTGAAGCCCAGTTTCAGGAGAAGCTGAAACATCTCCATCTTCTCTTCCACGTTCATGGGCTCCACCAGGGCCTGATTGCCGTCCCGCAGATCCACACTGCACCAGATCGGGGCGCTTTGGATCTCCTTGTCCGGCCATTGCCGCTCCGGGTAATCAATCACCGGAACGCGTTTGTATTTTCTGTAATTCAGCATCTTTCCCCTCCTTCGGATCTGTCCCGGCCTCTGTGTCTGCATCCCCGGACAGCTCCTGCGCGTAACGGACAATCAGGATTCCTTCAGCTTCTCCGTCACGACCCAAACCATGCCGCGCAGCGCTTCTTCTTCGTCTTCGCCGCTGCAGCGCAGTTCGATCTCTTCACCGTTTTTGATACAGGCGCCGAGCACGCTCAATATGCTTTTTGCGTTCGCCTCATTCTCTTCGCCGTATCGAAACGTCACCTTACTCTTATATTTCATCGCTTCATCACAGAGCAACCCGGCGGAATTCACCAGAAGCCCCGTGGCGTTTTGGATTGTAACCTTTTGACTCTTCATTTCCCCACACTCTTATACAGTCAACACATTCCATAAATGCGTTACCTATAACATTGTTTCCGTAATGAGGGCAGCAAGCCTTTTTGCTTCCTCATTGATCACTTCCTGATCCTTTCCCTCGATCATGACCCGCACCAGAGGCTCCGTGCCGGAGGGACGGATCAGAACGCGGCCCTCGCCGTTGAACTTCTTCTCCAGCACGTCGATGGCATCCGCAATCTCCTGATACTCCATGAACTTCTCTTTTTTGTGGTTGGGCACCTTGGCATTGACAAGCGCCTGCGGAAGAACCGTCATGATGGAGGCCAGTTCCGACAGCTTCTTTCCGGTATGCACCATGACCTGCAGGAGATGGAGCGCCGAAAGCAGACCGTCTCCCGTTGTGTTGTCGTCGGTAAAAATAATATGTCCGGACTGCTCCCCACCCAGGTTGTAGCCGTTCTTCAGCATGTTTTCCAGCACATAACGGTCACCGACTCTGGTCTTTTCGATGTGGATCCCTCTCTCTTCCCCCATCAGGGAAAAACCGAGGTTACTCATCACCGTGACAACAACGGTATTATTCTTCAGGGTTCCCCGCTCTTTCATGTCATTGCCGCAGATCGCCATGAGCTCGTCACCGTCCACGAGCTTGCCGTTTTCATCCACCGCGAGCAGGCGGTCCGCGTCCCCGTCAAAGGCCAGTCCCACATCCGCCTTTTCATATACCACGCGCGCCTTCAGCTCCTCCATATGGGTGGAGCCGCAGTTTGAATTGATGTTGGTCCCGTCCGGGTTCGTGTGAATCGCCACCAGATTGGCTCCCAGATCCTGCAGGGTCTTGCAGGAGGTGTAATAGGAAGCACCCTCCGCACAGTCGATCACGATCTTCAGTCCCGACAGATCAATGGGCATCGTCTTCTTCATGTACTCCACATATTCTTCCCGGAGGTCGAAGCGGTAATCGATCCGGCCGACGCCGGAACCGATGGGAAGGGTGACATCCTTCATCTCGTTCGTGATCAGAGCCTCGATCTCGTCCTCCAGGGCATCGGAAAGCTTGTAGCCGCTGCCGTTGAAAAACTTGATGCCGTTAAACTCCATCGGGTTATGGGATGCGGAGATGACGACGCCGGCATCCACCCGGTGCTTCCTCGTCAGATACGCCACTGCCGGGGTGGGCAGGATACCCGCGTAGATCGCGTTTGCACCCACCGAACAGATCCCCGCCATCAGCGCGCTTGCCAGCATACCGCCGGAAATCCTGGTGTCACATCCCACAATGATCGTCGGCTGATGCGCCTGTTCCTTGGTCAGGACGTACGCGCCTGCCTGCCCGAGCTTCGTTGCGAGCTCGATTGTAAGCTCGGATCCCGCGATCCCGCGGACTCCGTCTGTTCCGAATAGTCTTCCCATTATTCTTCTCCTGTCTGTTCCTGTTCTGTTTCCGGGACAGCCTCGATGACCGCCACCAGATTGATATCCTTCTGTTTTGCGTCCACAAGGGTCACCCCATCCGGCAAGTACGCCGTAATGTCGATCATGACCGCCACATCCTCCGTCGCATCCGTGACATCCAGCACCTCCGGGGGGATGGTGATGGTACTGAGCGCATTGAGTACCGCCGTATCTCCCTTGACCTCGATCTTTTCCGGCGAATAGATGACCTGCGTGACCTCATAGCCCTCTGCGGGAACACCGCCGGCCTCTGCGGTAATGCCCACTTCCTTGACGCTACTGATCTCCGCACGTACCACCACAGAGGACAGATTCAGCGTCAGCCTCGTCGTATCGATCACACTGCCCCCTTTGTTAAAGAGCTGCGGGATCACGCTGTCGCTGATATCCGAGGTGATATCGCTGACGCTGACCGTCGCCACCACCCGGTCAATCTGGGACACGATGGACTCCGGCCCGCTGACCTTCAGGACATTCGGCGTCACGGTCAGAGTATCCACCACATACCCCGGCGCAGGCTCTCCCGTCCACTCCGCGGAAATGATGTACTGCCCGCTCTGGAGATCTTCGGTGGCAATATCCAGGTATTTCGTGATCTTTGTGATCTCCAGCTGTCCGCTGTAGCGCAATGGGGAAACGGTGATGGGGACTTTGTTGGAATCCTGGAGATTCACCATATCCGCCGTTGCGCGGAAATCCGATTCGCTCAGGTTTTTCATCACGGAGCGCTTGGCCCTGACCGTGAAATAGGCAGTGTTTCCGCCGACCACTTCAAAGGTTTTGCCCTGGTCGTACAGTGCCTCCTGATTTTCGATGACAACCGCGCTGCTGAAATTGCGGGTAATCTCCGGGTCATTGATGTTGATAATCACAAACCACAGAATGATGGACGCAACAAGCGCGACAATCTTCAGTCCCAGATTGTGGAACAGCACATTTCCGATTCTTTTAAGCATTGCCGTTCCTCCTTTTCCAGCGGAACCGCTTCTTCTTGACCGCGACCTTTCCGCTCCGCAGATATTCCAGCTTGTCGCGAAGGAAATCCGCATCCACGTTGCGGTACAGCACATGATTCATGGCGATGGAAACCCTTCCGGTCTCTTCACTGACCACGATGGTCAGGGAATCACTGACCTCGCTGATCCCGACTGCCGCACGGTGTCTGGTTCCCAGCTCCTTGGAAAGCTCCATGTTGTCGGAAAGCGGCAGATAACAGGTCGCGGAAAGAACCCTGTCTCCGCGGATGATCACGGCGCCGTCATGAAGCGGCGTGTTTTTTTCAAAAATGTTCAGCAGAAGCTGACTCGACACGACGCCGTCCACGGCAATTCCCGTCCGCTCAAACTCGGTCAGTGCCACTTCGTTTTCCACGACAATCAGCGCGCCGGTCTTGACCTTTCCCATCTCATAGCTGGCTTTGACAAGCTCCGTGATGGTCTTGTCCGAGAAGCGTTCCGTCTCGTTATTCGAAAAGGAAAACAGGGAGATCACGAAATTTCTGCGGCCCAGCTCTTCCAGGGCACGGCGCAGCTCCGGCTGAAAGATCACCACAAGGGCGATCATACCGACGGAAAGGACTTTTTCCGCCAGCCACAGGATGGTATTCATCTGGAACATCGCAGCCAGCAGAACAAAAATAAGGATGATCAGAATCCCCTTGAACAGATTCCATGCGCGGGTATTCTTGACCCAGAGAAGGACATGATACATGAGGAATGTGATGATCAGGATCTCGATCACATCCGTCACGGAAATACTGGGAAAATTCAGCCAGGAAAAATAATTCTCTTTGAAACTGACAAGCATTGATACGACAGAATCGATCATGCCTTTCCTCCACTCTGCTGACGCGTTTTGCGGGTCGTGCTGTATTTACGCACCTTCTTTTCCTCGGGCTCCATCTGGAGCTTCGGAACCGCCTTCACATAATAATAATAGTCATCGTCCTCAAACTGGGTCCGCTCCGTCCGTTTATAATCCACATTGAAGCAGAAAAGCTTGATCACGAGCGCAATGCCGACAGAGAGCAGGTTCCCGAGAAGGAGAAAACCGATCTTCTCGTTCAGCCCAAGGGCGATAAATCCGCCGAGGAGAATCACAAATTCCACCATAAATCCCGCAATGATTGCGATGGTCCAGGCATGATTGATGCTCATCCGGCGAACCGCATAGACAACTATGGTCGTCAGGATAAATACAAGGATCACAAGGAGCATCTCCCGGTTCCCGGTGATCTGCTTGATCAGGGTGCTGATCTTTTCCAGCGCGGTGCTCTCTTCCCCGCCGGAAAAGGCCGCTGCGTTCGCGCTGATCCCCTGTAAAAAGTAGAACAGGAACGCACCGCAGGCGATGGATACCGCCGTGCCGGGTCCAAACAGAAGCCCCGCCGCCACCGGCAGGATAAAGGGTATGTGAAACGCAAACAATACCGGCGCCAGTACCACCATGTAGCCGGTTTTGGGACTGAACCTGAGATACAGAAGAGCCACGATCATCATAATGGCGCCGCCTGCCAGAAAGATCTCGGTAGACAGGGCGTAAAAATTGAACAGGATCACAATGGCCGGAATCAATACCGAAATACCAAGCGGCAACAGCGCCGCCGCCAGGGAAAGAAGGAGGCAGAGGGGCACGGAGCTCACGCGGTCCTCATACCCGAAGGCTTTTCTGATGAGAAGCAACGCCACCAGCTCAACCAGAAACTTTGCGGCCGGGATGATATACGTCGCAAACCGCGCATAGATACGTCTTGCGATTTCCTTCAGTTCTATGATCGTTGTCATGACTGTTCCTCCTGTCAGGATCCGATCGGCTGCTGCCGCTTTTCTTCCTGCTTGTACTGTTTTTCCAGTGCGCTCAGCTGCGCGTAGTATTTTTTCACCTTCTTGCGGCCTCTGCCGTAGCGGATGCCGTAGATCACAAGGGTGATGGCCAGATACACCGCCATGAACACCAAATACCGCATGATGACAGGCGTCACGGTGGCTGTCAGATTTTCAAAATCTATGGACAGCAGAAAGCTCTCCACATCATCCGTAAAGACAAGAACGCAAAGCAGGGCAAACACGATGGTCCCGGACAGAACAGAAAGCAGCAGCTGCTTCGCCACGTAGTCCGATCTGTAATACTCGATCATCGGCCGCATCTCCTCCTCGTTGTGATCCAGAAAGGTCTGCATTTCCGTCATCATTTTTACGCGCTGTTCGTTGATCATTTCCTGTTCCTTCCATCGTGTCCCGGGCTCTGAAAGCCCCTACGGACAAGCCCTTTTCACGGGCAACACATATCGACCAATTATAACATAAAAAGCGGCAGGTCGCAAGTTTCCAGCGCCGCCGCTTTTCGATGGATTCCTTTGGAATTCGTTTGTCGTGACCCTTTCGTCTGTTTCCGGTTTGCTCCGGGTTTTACTCCGTCACGATGGCCTCGTAATCATCCGGAATCGTGATCCCGAGTGCCTGTGCGCGTTCGGGCACGTATTCCTTCGCAAAGGAGGGTGCGTACTCCACCGGCATGGTGCCGGGGTCTTTGCCGTTTACCAGCACCTCGTAGGCCATTTCGCCCGTGGTATAGCCGAGGGCATAATAATCAATGGAGAGGGTCGCTACGCCGCAGCCCTTGCAGATGCCTTCTTCTCCGCAGAAGATCGGTGTACCTGCCGGGGTCGCGATGTTGTTGATCAGCTCGGTATTGTTTGCCGCCGTGTTGTCCGTGGGGATGTAAAGAGCATCCACTTCCCCGCAGGCCGTGGTGCAGACACCGGAAAGGTCGTTGGAATCCGAAAAGCTGTATTCCTTAACCGTCACACCCATCCCTTCCAGATACTCTCCGATGGCGGTGGCCTGGTAAGCGCTGTTCGGCTCCGCAGAGCAGTAAAGCACACCGATGACCTTTGCGTCCGGGAAGATCTCCACCATGCAGGCCGCCTGCTGATCCAGCGGTGCAAGATCCGAAGTACCGGAAACATTTTTGCCTACCGTGCCGTCCCAGTTCTCGATCTCCAGTGCCGTCGCATAATCCGTCACGGATGTGCCGAGTACCGGAATCTGATCCGTCGACGCGCAGGCCGCCTGAAGGGCCGGGGTCGCATTTGCCATGATCAGATCCACATTGTTGGAAACGAAGCTGTTGGCGATGGTCGCGCAGGTTGCGGAATCACCGGAAGCGTTCTGTACGTCAAATGACACCTTATCCCCCAGTTTTTCCTTCAGCGCCGCCTGGAAGCCTTCCGTCGCCGCATCCAGCGCCACATGCTGCACCAGCTGGATCACACCGACCCGGTAGCTTCCGTCGGATGAAGCGGCCGGAGCGCCCGCGCAGGCAGTCATGGAAAGCGCCAGGATCGCTGCTCCGATCGCAGAAAACCATTTTTTCATGTTGTCCTCCTTCATTGTTGTACATTTATCAATCCATTTTGAGATTATACAAAAAAACGTGAAAACAGTAAAGACAAAACAAAAAAATGATGGTATACTATGGAAAGACTGACGCAATCAGTCTTTCCGGGACAAAAGGCTTTCGCCGGACAGAGGCAGAGGTTCATAGAAGAGACGGTAGAAAGAGGCCGTCATGATTTCAGCATGGATCGACAGGCTGCTGGATCTTTTTTTCCCGCGGCATTGTGTCCTGTGTGACCGCATCCTTCCGATGATGCCGCAAAGAAACAGAAAAGCGGTTTGTCCGGAATGTCTGGATGCGCTACCCTTTGTACGGGAGCCCTTCTGTATGAAGTGCGGAAAGCCGCTGCTTCTGGAACAAAGGGAGTACTGCGCGGACTGCCGGACACGGGCGCATTCCTATATCGCCGGCAGGGCTGTCTTTACGTATCGCGGCTCCATGAAGGAGTCCATGTACCGCTTCAAATACAGCGGGCGGCGTGAATATGCTTCCTTTTTCGCCGCTGAAGCGCTCCGTCTCCGGGGCAAGTGGCTGCAATCCATTCGGCCGGACTGCATTGTCCCTGTGCCCCTTTACCGCCAAAAGCAGCTGAAGCGCGGATACAATCAGGCAGAGGATTTTGCCGCGGCTCTCGGACAGCTTTCCCGTGCCAGGGTCGAAACCGGCATGATCCGGCGCGTCAGAAATACCGCCCCCATGAAAGGGCTTTCTGCCGCGGACCGGAAGAAAAATGTAAAGGACGCCTTTGCAGTCGATGAAAAGCGGCTGCTGCGGCAGGATTACAAACGAATCCTGATCGTGGACGATATCTACACGACAGGAAGTACCATGGATGCGATTGCAAAAGCCCTTGCCCGCTATCCCGGCAGAGAAGTCTACTTTCTCTGCATCTGCACCGGGCAGGCATGAAATAGCAGAAAAGAATACACGCAGGAGGATTTCGAAAATGGATGTGAAAAACTGCAAGAACTGTAAACGGCTGTTCAACTACCTTGGCGGAGAGCAGATCTGCCCGGCCTGCAAGGAAGAGTTGGAGGAAAAATTCTCGAAAGTACGAGACTATGTCTGGGATCACAAAAATGCCACCATGGAAGAGATCGCAGCAGAAAATCAGGTCAGCGTAAAACAGGTCAAACAATGGATCCGCGAAGAACGGCTGGTATTCACGGATGATTCCACCATAGGGATCGAGTGCGAGAACTGCGGTGCAATGATCAAGTCCGGTCGTTTCTGCGACAAGTGCAAAGCGGAGATGTCGAGCAACCTCAGCACACTGATCAAGAAGCCGAAGGTGGAGGCACCGGTCAAGAAGAAACGGGACGGCGACCGGATGCGTTTCCTGGATACCTGAGGTCACCCGGATCACGGGGAATCTCTTGCATGGGGATTAAGTAAGGTTCATAAGCAAGGTAAAACGGCGGCTTGGGGAAGCCGCCGTTTTAGGAGAAGGTATTTTTACTATGGGGTATAGCAAAAATGATAAAGTATTGGGGGGTTTTTACGAGTATTAATATACCACCCTCTGTCAAGAAAGTGTGCACAAACTTCACAAAAAACCATGTAACTTTTTGTGCACTTTTACTCAAATGATTCGTCCGGTGCAATCCGCATGCCGTTCAAAGCGACCTCTTCCGGGTCTGTTTCCTCTCCGTTCCCCGGAAACAATGCTTCAAACTCTTCTCTGGTGATTTTCTCCTTTTCAATCAAAAGCGCTGCACAGCGATCCAGAATCTCCCGGTTCTCGTTCAGAATGTCCGTTGCTTTCCGGTAGCATTCGTCGATGATCCGTTTGACCTCTTCGTCGATCTTTCGGGCAACATCTTCTCCGTAACCTCTGGTATGCGCCAGATCCCTGCCGATGAAGACCTCGTCTTCCTCATTGTCGTAATTGATCAGACCGATCTCCTCCGACATCCCGTATTTGGTCACCATGGATTTCGCCAGGTGGGTGGCCTGCTTGATATCCTGGGAAGCACCCGTGGTCACATCCCCGAAAATCAGCGATTCCGCGACCCTTCCGCCCAGATCCACCGTAATCTCCTGCAGCATTTTGCCGCGGAAATTGAACATCTCGTCCCGCTCCGGCAGGGGCATGGTATAACCCGCCGCCCCAAGGCCCGTGGGAATGATGGAAACCGAATAGACCGGGCCCACATCCGGCAGCAAGTGAAACAGGATCGCATGACCCGACTCATGGTAAGCAGTGATGCGTTTTTCCTTGTCGCTGATGACACGGCTTTTCTTTTCCGCACCGATGCCCACCTTCACAAAGGAACGCCGGATATCGTCCTGGCGGATGTATTTGCGGTTTTCCCTTGCCGCCACGATGGCGGCCTCATTCAAAAGGTTCTCCAGATCCGCACCGGTAAAGCCCGCCGTGGTCTGTGCGATCTGCTTCATATCCACGTCATCCCCGAGGGGTTTGTTCTTGGCATGTACCGCCAGGATCTCCTCTCTGCCGCCGATATCCGGCCTGCCGACGCCGATCTTCCGGTCAAAACGCCCGGGACGCATGATCGCGGGATCCAGAATATCCACACGGTTCGTCGCCGCCATCACGATGATCCCCTCATTGATCCCGAAACCATCCATCTCCACCAGCAGCTGGTTTAAGGTCTGCTCCCGCTCATCATGACCACCGCCGAGACCCGCGCCTCTCCTTCTGGCGACGGCATCAATCTCGTCGATAAACACGATACAGGGCGCATTCTTCTTGGCGTCTTCAAAGAGGTCACGCACTCTGGACGCACCCACACCGACAAACATTTCCACAAAATCAGAACCGGAAATGGAAAAAAACGGTACGCCGGCTTCCCCTGCGATGGCACGGGCAAGAAGCGTTTTGCCGGTACCGGGAGGGCCCACCAGGAGCACGCCCTTGGGAATTCTGGCGCCCAGCGCCGTATATTTGCCGGGATCGCTCAGGAAATCGACGATCTCTTCGAGCTCTTCCTTTTCTTCCTTCAGTCCCGCGACATTCGCGAAATTGACGGTTTTGTTCTCATCCAGCGTCATCCGGGCACGGCTTTTTCCGAAATTCATCATCCGGCTGTTGGCGCCGCCGGCCTGGGACTGGCCGGAAATGATCATGAACAGGATAAACATGGCACCGAATACCAAAAGCAGCGGCAGCAGCGTCATGAGCCAGCTTTCTTTCGGCACATCGTTCATGACGTACGAAATCCCGGCATCCTCCAGCTGCGTCTCCACCTCTTTTACATCAGAGACATAAACCCGATAACCACCCCGGTCAATAAGCACCACGGAAACATTTCCCGTGGGAACCTGCTCGTTCTGGGAAATCTCCGCAGACACCACCTTCTTGTCCTGCAGATCCTGTTTGAACTGGTCATAGGTTCCCGTCGGGAGCCTGTTTTGCCCCGAACTCAGGAAATACCAGACCAGAACGACGATCAGGATCAGCAGAATATAAAAACTGAATCCTCGAAATTGATGTTTTTTCATTCCAGCTCCCTGTCTGTCCCCTTATACGTCCAGCTCCACACAGCCGATATAAGGAAGATTGCGATATTTCTGTGCGTAGTCGAGACCGTAGCCGACTACAAATTTGTCCTCAATCTCAAATGCCGTATAATGTACCTCCACGGGCTTTACCCGCCGGGAGGGCTTGTCCAGCATGGTGCAAAGACGAAGACTCGCCGGATTACGGGCACTCAGGTATTCCAGCAGATAGGTAAGGGTCCGTCCGGAATCCACGATATCCTCCACAACGAGCACATCCTTTCCTTTGATGGGTTCGTCCAGATCCTTCACGATCTTTACGACGCCGCTGGATTTCGTCGCGTCACCGTAGCTGCTCACAGACATGAAGTCAAGGGAAACCGGCAGGCTGATCCGTTTGGCAAGCTCGCAGGAAAAGAAGACACCACCCTTCAGAACCGTCACGATGTGAAGCTCCCTGCCGGCATAGTCCTCGCTGATCTGTCTGCCCAGCTCCGCGATCCGCCGGTCCACTTCCTCTTCCGAAATCATGATACTGACTTTTTCACTCATTTTCCAATCCCCCTATATATAAGACTTCCACAATCCGCCTGGTCTCGTCCGTCACTTTGTAATCCGCACTGACACGTTTCCCGATGACCCACACCACATGGCTGCCGTCACACAGCAGCGGCATGTCGCCCCGTTCTTCTCCGGGCACCTTCTCATCGATCAGATACTTCTTCAGGGTTTTTGTCCCGCCCCCATCCTCTGTCCTGAGATAGTCTCCGCTGCGGCGGGTTCGCACCTGCAAACCGTTTTTTATTTTATCATAATCCAGCCATTTCGTATACTTTTTTTTCGGAATCTGAAGGTTCTCCGGCCGGTCAAATACGCGCATACGAACGAGCTTTTGCATCTCTTCCGGCGTTTTCCCCCGTGTTTCCTTTTTCGCACCCGTATGGAGCTTTACAAGCCTTACGCCCCGGTAGATCCGCTGCGCATTCAGATCATAGGGCAGGGACAGCTGACGGCCGGACTGCTTCTCCATCAGCTCCATCACCGCCTCCACATGGGTTCTCTCAATGTCTTTTCTGCTGCCTGCCGCCAGGACAATTGCTTCGTAGACGATTCTCCGTCTCAGAAGCGGTGCATAGCTTTCATAGGGTTCCTTATTGATCACAAGCGGCCGTTCCTTAGTCAGGCACCGTGTCAGCGCTTCTTTTGTCTCATTTTCCAGATATGCCTCCCATTCCGCCAGATCCTCCGCTGCCGCAGCGATATGCTCTGCCGCCTGGGGCTGCAGCTCCTCCAGTCTGGGAAGGATCTCAAGACGCAGCCGGTTTCGCGCCGGAGCGGTATCGGCATTGGTTAAGTCCTCTCTCCACGTCGCGTTCCTTTCCCGCAGCGCCGCGAGGATCTCTTCCCTGCCGGCAAACAGGAGGGGACGGATCACCCCTTCCCGGACCGGACGGATCCCCGTCAGCCCTTTCAGAGAGCTGCCGCGGATCAGGTGAAAAAGCACCGTTTCCGCCTGATCATCCCGGTGATGTGCTGTGGCGATCAATACCCTCTGATCCGGTGCCTCTGAAAGGAGTTCCGCCCGGTACTCCTGGTAGGCACGATACCGGATGCTCCTTCCCGCTTCTTCCAGAGAAAGGTGATGCTCCTTCGCAAACCGGACCGCATCCGCCGTCACCACCCGGCAGGGGATCCCTTTCTCCGCGCAAAGGTGCTGTACAAAGGCTGCGTCCTCTTTGCTGTCCTCCCCCCGGATGCCGTGTTCCACATGGATGACGTGAAGGGTAAACGCCCATTCTTGCGCAAGATCCGACAGCAATAAAAAAAGACAGACCGAATCGGCTCCGCCGGATACGCCGGCAATGATACGGTCTCCCTTTTGTATCATATGATGCGACAGGCAATAGTGCCTGCAGTTTTCATATAAGGTGTTCAATTAATTCCCCTTTTCCTCCTTGAAGACGATCTCATTCTCATGAACCAGACCCAGCTTGCTTTTTGCGACGTCCTCTATGTACTGCGGCGATTTGGTATATTCCTCATACTCCTGCAGCCGCTGCTGCTCCTCATCCGCCTCCGCAAGCTCCTTCTGGAGTACTTCCTGCCTCTGGGCATATGCCTGGTTCTTCTCATAGAGGTTGACGATCTGAATCGACATAATGACCACAAATGTCGTGACGATCAGCGTGATGATCACGCGTCCGGCAGGATTCTCTTTTTGTCTGCGTGCATGCACGATCGCTCCCTCCTTTCCCGAAATCTCCGAACTCTCAGACTTCACTGTCATTCTACTGTTTTTCACTCGCTTTTTCAAGGGATTTCGCCAAAAATTATATATGTATATAACAAGTAGGCTGTTTCCCGGAACAATAAGGAACCTGTTGTTTTCCCCCGTGCTCATTCAGACAGATAGGTAAACAGCTCCCCCGCTTCCTCCTTTTTCGTCGTTTCCGCGATGGCCTTTACCTGTACTTTCACGGTTTTCTGGCCGAACACGATCTCGATGATATCCCCTGCCTTCACATTCTGCGATGCCTTCGCCACCTTTCCGTTTACGGAAACACGTCCGGCATCACAGGCCTCGTTTGCAATGGTGCGCCGTTTGATCAGGCGGGACACCTTTAAAAACTTATCCAATCTCATGGGCTGCTCCTTTTCCCGTGATACACGAAAAAAGCCGCCGGTACCCCGACGGCTTTTTCTATACGGTTCTTAGTTGATAGAATCCTTCAGGGCCTTGCCTGCCTTGAACTTCGGTGCCTTCGAAGCCGGAATCTTCATCTCTTTGCCGGTCTGCGGGTTACGGCCAACTCTTGCCGCTCTCTTGGAAACTTCGAATGTTCCGAATCCAACAAGCTGAACCTTCTCACCCTTCTTGAGCTCCTCTGCGATCACCTCGGTAAATGCCTTGATGGCAGACTCTGCGTCCTTCTTGGAAAGAGAAGTCTTGTCAGCGATTGCCGATACCAATTCTGCTTTGTTCATGTCTAAAAACCTCCTGAAAAAATGTATTTCATGATTACTGTATCTTTATACTTGTTTTGCACCTGTTTGTCAAGCGAAAAACGGCGATATTACGCTATTTTATCGAGATTTAACTTCCTCGATCAACGCCAGAACGTCCTTTGCCAATGCCGAAGACCGCTCTCTGGCGTCCTCAAAGGAGTTTCCGCGGGTTCCGATATAGAATTTGATCTTGGGCTCGGTACCGCTGGGGCGGACACAAACCCAGGCCGCATCCGTCAGCTCATAATACAGGACATTTGCTTTGGGAAGCCCTGTTGTCGTCGACTTGCCGGATGCAAGCTCCGTTACGCAGTCCTTTTCGTAATCGCGGACCACCGTCACCTGGTAGTCCCCGATGGTTTTCGGCGACTCCTTCCGCAGGGTCGTCATGATCTCCTTGATCTTTGCAATGCCCTCCATGCCCTTCAGCTCCATGGATTCCACATGATCCTGATAATAGCCGTACTTTTCGTACATCGCCAGCATCGCATCCCAGAGGGTCATGCCCTTTGTCTTGTAGAAAGCAGCCGCTTCACACAAAAACATGGAGGCCGCCACCGCATCCTTATCTCTCGCATAGGTTCCCGGCAGGCACCCGTAGCTCTCTTCCATCCCGAACAGATAGGAGCCGCTGCCCTTTTCCTCAAACTGCAGGATCTGCTGGCCGATGTATTTGAAGCCGGTCAGCACCTCGATCAGCCGGATCCCATAGGATTTTGCGATGGCATCCGCCATGGTCGTCGTCACAATGGAACGGATGAATGCGCCATCCTGCGGGATCTCTCCCTTTTCCTTTTTCTGGCTCAGGATATACTCCCCGATGAGACACCCGGACATATTCCCGGTCAGGGGATGATATTCCCCGGTTTTTGCATCCTTCACATAGACGCCCAGACGGTCGGCATCGGGGTCTGTGGCCAGAATCAGATCCGCGTTCTTTTCCCTGCCAAGCTTCACGCCCAGCTCAAAGGCTTTCTCGGTCTCCGGATTCGGATACCCCACCGTCGGAAAATCCCCATCCGGCTTTTCCTGTTCCGGTACCACAAAGACATGTTTGAATCCGATCTCCTGCAGCACACGTCTGACCGGGATGTTTCCGGTGCCGTGCAGCGGCGTATAGACGATGGTAAGCTGATCCGCCATCTGATCGATGCAGTCCTGACGGAGCACCAGACGCTTGATCTCCTCCAGATACGAAGCATCCACGTCCTCCCCGATGACCTGATACAGACCCTTTTCCTTCGCTTCCGCCAGATCCATCGTCTTCACATCCGCCCAGTTCGCCACCTTCCGGACTTCCGTCATAATACCCGTATCATGGGGCGGTGTGATCTGCGCGCCGTCTGCCCAATAGACCTTGTATCCGTTGTATTCCGAAGGATTGTGGCTCGCCGTTACATTGATCCCGGCGGTGCAGTGCAGCTTTCTCACCGCATAGGAAAGCTCGGGCGTCGGACGGAGTGATTCAAAGACATAGGCCCTGATCCCGTTGGCCGCCAGACACAACGCCGCTTCATCTGCAAATTCCGGAGAAAAATGTCTGGAATCATAGGAGATGGCCACACCCTGTTCCGCAGTCCCCACACTCCTGATATAGTTGGCAAGACCCTGTGTCGCCTTCCGTACCGTGTAGATATTCATCCGGTTCGTCCCGGCGCCGATAATCCCCCGGAGCCCTGCCGTACCGAATTCCAGATCCTGATAAAACCGTTCCTCAATCTCCTTTTCGTCGCCCTGCAGCGCTTCCAGCTCTTTTTTCGTCCCCTCGTCAAAATACGGATCCGAAAGCCATGCCTCATACGTTTCCCTGTAACCCATTTCCTTTCCCTCCTTCTGTCATGTTATCGTGAACGAATTTCCTTCATTCGCATTGCGCCCATGTTATTCCTCACTTGAGGAAGGCGTTCCCGTCAAAGTATCCAGCATGCCGGTGAGCGTCTCCAATGCGGTCTCCGCAGCGGCCTGCTCCGCTTCTCTCCGCGCGCTGGAACCCGATCCGCCGGAATCCGCCAGGCTTCCCGCAAGAGTCCCGGCAGCGCCCTGTCCCGCAGCTGTTCCCGCAAGGCTCCCCGCGGCGAATCCTGCCGCTGCCTGGCTGGTATCCTTTTTATTCTGCGTACTTCCCTCCGGTGAAAGGGGAATCTCGATCTCCGCCGAAGGGCTGTTTACCAGAAGCCTGCTTTGCCAGTCCTCATAGCCTTCCGCTGTAATGGTCAGGGTATGCAGACCGTAGCGTACCTGTTCGGACTCCGTGAAATCCGTTTTCTTCCCGTCCAGATAGACGGTTGCCCCTTCCACATCCGGGATTACCCGCAGCGCGCAGTATTTCGGCCCCTCCCCCTTCAGCGCCGACAGATCGACGGAAACACTCTGTCCCCGCTTGACCGCCACCACGGTACTGTCTCCCCAGCCGTCGTTAGCGACCGTCAGCACATGCGTCCCCTCGGATGCCGGAATCTCCATGTTTTCCGTGATCATCAGATACTGGGCGTTGTCCAGGTTCAGCCATCCCCCGAGAAATACGCCGATATTGTGGAGGGCGATGGTCCCCGTGCCCGTGACAATGTTCATGGACAGGATATCCTTATCCAGCCCCGTCACGTCCAGCCTGTCGCCTTCCTGTATGCTGTAAAGCCCTGTATTCCTGCCGTCTGTGTAGACCGGGATATCGTTTTTCAGGCGGTAATTCGAACCGTGAAGCGTAAAGATCATCCGATCCAGATCGATCGTATAATCCGACGCATCCTTTTCAGTCCAGGTCCGGTCTGTCAGCCGGACATCGGAAAGGATCCCGCTGTCGAAAAAGGCCAGAGTCACGGCGTCGCCGCAATGGATCTGTGCCAGCGAGACCATGGTGCCGTATTTGTCGGAAAAAACCGTGGCGCCGGAATAGAATACATCCGATTCTCCGCCGGTTTCCAGGTTACGCACATGGAGAGCCGAATTGACGGTATCCGCCGAGAGCAGGAGATAGAGCGTATCTTCTGCTGGTTTCGCCTCTTCCGGAAGAGAGGATTCCCTCTCCCCAGCCGGCTCCGCAGGCGCTTCCACCGTCGTTTCCGCTTCCAACTGTTTCTCAGCCTGCGGGGAAGCAGTACTATCACCGGCATTCTTCCCGCAGCCGGAACAAAATAGCAGTATGCCGATGAAAACGAACCGAAGGGTTTTCTTCATAGCTTTTCCCTTAACGCAAGCAGCTGTTCTTTTGTATTCAGGGAGGGGTCGGAAAGCACCCGGTCCAGAAGCTTCTGCAGCATCTCTCCCATCTTCGGCCCGGGTTTGATCCCGGCCCTGCTCAGATCCGCCCCGTCAATGGCAAGATCCCTGACAGAGAGGCAGTCTCCGCGCCGGATAATCTCTTCGTAGAGCTTTTCGTACCCGTGCACGTACTCCAGCTTTTCCTGTCTGTGATATTCGCTCTGGGCAAGGATATCGGCCACCTTGACCGCAAAGAGATCCGGAAAGGCATCCAGCCCGCACCGGACAACGGCGCGCCGCACCTCTTCCTCCGACAGCTTCGGTTTCTCATCATGCCACAGAACCAGCTGTACCACCCGGCGGATTGTCTCATTATCAAATTTCAGCCGCCGCAGGGCATTTTTGGCGATCCCGGCGCTGATTTTGGGATGTCCGTAAAAATGATCCTGCCCCTTTGCATCTGTGGATCGCGAAGCCGGTTTTCCGGTATCGTGAAACAGCATGGCCAGCCGCAGAACGCGGTCCTTTGCAATATGTCTGATACTTTCGATGGTATGCGTCCCCACATCATAACAATGATGCATGGTATTCTGGGGTGTCTCCATCATCGCATCAAACTCCGGCAGAAATACCGCCGTCATCCCGGTCTGGCAGCAAACCGCAAGCCCCTCGGGATGGTCGGAAAGGAGAATCTTCATCAGTTCTTCGCGTATCCGCTCGGCACTGATCTCCTTCAGGCTCCCGGAAAGTGCCGCGACAGCCCGGAAAGTATCCTCTTCAATGGTAAAATCCAGCTGTGCGCTGAAACGGACGGCACGCAGAATCCGAAGGGCATCTTCTTCAAACCGCTCCTCCGGCTCTCCGACGGCGCGGATGATGCCCTCCTCCAGATCCTTCATGCCGCCGAAAAGATCCACGACTCCCTCACGGGCACTGTATGCCATGGCGTTGATCGTGAAGTCCCGTCTTTTTAAATCTTCTTTTAAATTCCTCGTAAAAGTCACATGATCCGGGTGTCTCCGATCCGTATAATCTCCGTCGATCCGGTAGGTTGTGACCTCGTACGCCTCTTTTCCGAGGAGAACCGACACGGTTCCGTGGGCGATGCCGGTGTCCACCGTACGCCGAAAGAGCTTCTTAACCTGCTCCGGTAAGGCCGAGGTGGTAATATCCCAGTCATGAGGGCGTTTGCCGAGGAGTGAATCGCGTACACAGCCGCCCACCGCATATGCCTCGAAGCCTGCCTCCCGGAGGGTTTCCATGATGGCATTCACTTTTTCCGGAAGCTCAATCGTCCTCATCCGGTCAATACGCCTTTCCCCAGTAGACCAGCTTCTTTGCGCTTTTCCCGCAGCAGATGCAGGTTCCGGAGATCTGCTCCTGATCCGTGAAGGGGATGCAGCGGCTCGTGACCGCCATTTCTTCTTTGATCTTTTCCTCGCAGGCCGTATCCCCGCACCACATACCGCGGATGAAACCGCCTTTGCTGTCAGCGATCTCCCGCAGCTCTTCCAGGTTTTTCGCATCACTGATGTGGCTGTCCCGGTGCGCCTTCGCCCGGGTAAACATATCCTTCTGTATGGCGGCAAGCAGCTCATTGACCGTCTCTGCCACCCCGGTAAGGGGTGTCTCGATCTTTTCTCCGGTGTCTCTGCGGGCCAGAATGCACCGGCCGGCTTCCATGTCCTTCGGCCCAAGCTCCAGACGCAGCGGAATCCCGCGCATCTCCTGCTCCGCGAACTTGTATCCCGGGCTCTTGTCGGAATCGTCAAGCCTCACCGAGCACACACTCTTTAAGGTCTCCTGCAGCTCTTTCGCCTTGGAAAGCACCCCTTGCGCATCCTGCCGGATCGGAACGATCATCACCTGTACCGGCGCAATCCTCGGCGGCAGCACCAGTCCGGAATCATCCCCGTGTACCATGATGACGCCGCCGATCAGACGTGTGGACAGTCCCCAGGAGGTCTGATGTACGTACCGGAGCTGATTCTCCTTATCCGTGTACTGAATGCCGAAGGCTTTTGCAAAGCCGTCCCCGAAATCATGGCTGGTCCCGGATTGCAGCGCTTTGCCGTCGTGCATCAGGGCTTCAATCGTAAAAGTCGCCTCCGCACCCGCAAACTTCTCCTTTTCCGTCTTCTGGCCCCGGATCACGGGCATGGCAAGGACTTCCTCACAAAAATCGGCATAGACATTGAGCATCTGAATCGTGCGCTCCCGCGCTTCCTCTGCGGTGGCATGTGCCGTATGACCCTCCTGCCACAGGAATTCCCTGGATCTGAGGAAGGGTCTCGTCTCCTTTTCCCAGCGTACCACCGAACACCACTGGTTATAAACCTTCGGCAGATCCCGATAGGAATGAATATCGTTTTTATAGAAATCGCAGAACAGCGTCTCGCTGGTGGGGCGCACACACAACCGCTCCTGCAGGGGCTGCATCCCGCCCATGGTGACCCACGCCACCTCGGGGGCAAACCCCTCCACATGATCCTTTTCCTTTTCCAGCAGGCTTTCCGGGATAAACATGGGCAGATAGACATTTTCCACACCGGTTTCCTTGAAGCGTCGGTCCAGCTCATGCTGGATGTTTTCCCAGATGGCGTAACCGGCCGGTTTGATGATCATGCACCCTTTTACCGAGGAATAATCGATCAGTTCGGCCTTTTTTACAACATCCGTATACCACTGCGCGAAGTCCTCTTTCATCGAGGTGATCTGTTCCACTAACTTTTTTTCTTTTGCCATTGCTTCTTCCACCTTTTCTCCATAATGCCCCATTATTATACCGCATCTGCCCAGCTATGGCAAAGACAATGCGCATTCTTCGCATACCCCGTAGAATACCGTGCGTCTGGGATCAATTGTAAAGCCGTGTTCACTTCGAAGGTGCTCCGTAAGCTCCGTAATCTCGCTGCAGTCCATATGAATGAGCTTCCCGCATCTTTCACATTTACAATGATAACAGGGGGCATGCTTTTGATGAGCGCCGGGATCCATGTACTCGAAGCAGGCACTGCTGCTTTCGTCAATAAAATACTTGCTGATCACGCCCTCATCCACCAGTCGTTCCAGCTGTCTGTACACCGTGGCGGTACCAATTGTGCTCCCATTCTTTCGCATCTTTTCGCATATATCTGCCGCCGTAAAATGCTCGCCGCGGGTTTCTTCGATATGCTCCAAAAGCTCTTCCCTTTGTTTTGTTTTATAACTTCCCTTTTCCGGCATGTCCATCCCCTTTTCAAGCCTCAGTCAAGCAAAAACCGTTCCAGCAGAAATCCAACAGCTTCTGCTGTCTCAACCTTTGCCAAGCGGCGATTTTCTGTATTTTTGACCCATAACTTCTGTGATCTGAGGTTCCCCTCCCAATCAACGGCAAAAAAGATCTCTCCCCGAAGGCTGTCCCGGTTATGGGGGTCTTTTCTGCCGAGGGTGCCTGTCACACCGATGCCGATGTCGGTACAGTAGGAGGTTCTGCAGGCAGTCGCCATGGCCCGTGCGGTCTCCTCGGAATACACCCCGTAAGTGTTGATTACTTCGACCCGGACGCCCTGCCGGATCTTTTCCTCGTTGCAGTATGTCACGCAGGAACCGTAGAAAATCCCGGAAGCCCCCTCCACGTCCGTGATCAGGGACGCCAGATACCCGCCGGTACAGCTTTCCATCAGCGCGATGGTCAGTCCCTTTTCCATCATCTGCCTTACGATCCTTTCGTACAGATCCTCCGGTTTCTCTTCCATCATGCTGTTCTCCCTGTCCAAATCATATGCAAAATCCGGCGGCACTGTTCCATGCCGCCGGATCTTTCTATTGCTCCATCCGTGTTTCCTTGAAAATCAGAACTTTCCGGCTTTTGCCGCCTCTTCGATGGAAACCGCAACCGAAACCGTCATGCCAACCATCGGGTTGTTGCCTGCACCGATCAGACCCATCATCTCCACATGTGCCGGCACGGAAGAGGAACCTGCGAACTGTGCATCCGAATGCATACGTCCCATCGTATCCGTCATACCATAGGATGCCGGACCTGCCGCCATGTTGTCCGGGTGAAGGGTACGTCCCGTACCGCCGCCGGAAGCAACCGAGAAATATTTCTTTCCGGCTTCGCTGCGCTCCTTCTTGTAGGTGCCTGCTACCGGATGCTGGAATCTGGTGGGGTTCGTCGAGTTTCCGGTGATGGAAACGTCCACGTTCTCATGCCACATGATGGCCACGCCTTCCTGTACGTCGTTGGCGCCATAGCAGTTGACCAGGGCGCGGGGACTCTTTTCGTCCTTGGAGTAGCATTTCCGGAACACTTCCTTCAGCTCCCCGGTAAAGTAATCATATTCGGTCTCCACATAGGTAAAGCCGTTGACACGGGAGATGATCTGCGCCGCATCCTTGCCGAGTCCGTTCAAGATAACCCGGAGGGGTTTCTGACGCACCTTGTTGGCCTTCTCCGCGATACCGATTGCGCCTTCCGCAGCTGCAAAGGATTCATGTCCCGCGAGGAATGCGAAGCACTCCGTATCCTCTTCCAGCAGCATCTTGCCGAGATTGCCGTGACCAAGACCGACCTTCCGGCGATCCGCAACGGAGCCCGGAATGCAGAACGCCTGCAGACCCTCTCCGATGGCTGCCGCAGCTTCGGAGGCCTTTCTGCAGTTTTTCTTAATCGCGATGGCTGCGCCAACCGTGTAAGCCCACTTCGCATTCTCAAAGCAGATCGGCTGAATCCCCTCTACCATATGATAGACATCCAGTCCCGCATCTTTGGTAATCTTTTCTGCTTCATCGATGGATCCGATCCCATACTCCGACAGTTTGGAAAGGATCTGTTTCTCTCTTCTTTCATAAGATTCAAAAGTCGCCATTTTTCTTTCCTCCCTGTATTATTCTTTGCGCGGATCAATACATCTGACCGCATCTTTGACTCGCCCGTACTGTCCGGATGCTTTCTCAACTGCCGTCTTCGGATCATCGCCGGCTTTGATGAAGTCCATCATCTTTCCGAAGTTGATGTACTTGTAGCCGATGATCTCATCGTCCTCATCCAGCGCAAGCTCCGTGATATAGCCATCCGTCAGCTCCAGATAACGCGGTCCCTTTTCCAGAGTGCCGTAGGTGGTACCCACCATGGAACGAGCCCCTTTGCCGAGATCCTCCAGCCCTGCGCCGATCTGCAGACCGTCCTCGGAAAAAGCACTTTGGGAACGGCCGTACACGATCTGCAAAAACAGCTCGCGCATCGCTGTATTGATCGCGTCACAGACAAGATCCGTATTCAATGCTTCCAGGATCGTCAGTCCCGGGAGGATCTCCGCCGCCATCGCGGCAGAATGGGTCATGCCGGAGCAGCCGATGGTCTCCACCAGCGCCTCCTGGATGATACCGTCCTTGACATTCAGGGACAATTTGCAGCAGCCCTGCTGCGGTGCGCACCAGCCAATGCCATGCGTATAGCCGGAAATGTCCTTTACCTCTTTGGCCTTTACCCATTTTGCCTCTTCCGGTATCGGAGCAGCACCGTGGTGTACACCCTGATGTACAGGGCACATACCCTTCACTTCTGTCGAATAAACCATGAAATCTACCTCCTGTTTTAATCTTCCGTACGGGTCCAATAAGAGTCCGAAATACGGGAAAATTATACACTTTTTCCGCTCATTTGTAAACGGTCAGAAATTTGCTATAATAACTGCATGTATACCAAAATCATCTATGTGATTATCGACAGTCTGACGATCCTCATGCTGATGTCCACGGTCATCGCTTTGCGGCGCGTCAAGAAAAAATACAGCAGATGGCTTCGTTTAACGCTGGAAGTCGGCGTGGTGGCAGTCACAGCCAATATCCTGGTGGCAGTTGCAAACAGCCCCGGTTTTGCCGGGATTGCCTACTGCTTTTATTTTGTATCCATTGACTGGATCATCTATGGTTTATGCGGGTTCTGCCTCTCCTACACGGAGCATGACGCCATTTTGAAGCGGCTGAGACTGCCCATGGCACTGATCATGGCAGCGGATTCCGTTTCCATCCTTCTGAATCCGGTACTCGGTCATGTTTTTACCGTTTACGAATTTCAGGATGCCTACGGAATCCCCTACTATCAGACCACTTCCCATGTCCCGTTTTACATCCACCTGGCGATCGCATATCTCGCCATTCTGGTGGGCTTTTTCTTCATCCTCCGCATGATCGCAAAAAGCCGCAGCCTCTATCGCACAAAGTATGCCATCATTCTCTCCGTGCTTCTGCTCGTGGTGTTTTTGAATGTCATCTATATTGTCCTTTCGCTTCCTCTGGATATTTCCATTGTCTTTTACGGGATCGGCGGTACCTTGATCTATTTCTTCGCGGAGATTTTTGTTCCGAGAAGTCTTCGGATCATTTCCATCGAGCGGGCGGTAGGTGATATGAATGAAGGTCTCGTCCTGTTTGACATCAACAATGAATGCATCTATGCCAATGATTTCTTCAGGAAGCATTTTTCCGTCAGTACGGAAGGGTACAACTTTTCCTGCGAACCCATCGCATCCGTTCTGAAGGAACTGGAAAAGAAGGGAGAACGGTTCGGGACCACGGAATACAGCAAACCCGTACCGGGGGAAGAGGGCGATGAGACGGCATATTACCGGTTCCGCTGCCGTCAGCTGACGGACAGACACCACCAGGAGATCGGTACTTATTTTCTGGTGGAGGACACCACGGAAGCAAAGCACTTCCTCACCGAGATTCAGGAGGCAAAGAATGAAGCAGATCAGGCAAATCAGGCGAAGAGCCTCTTCCTTGCCAATATGTCCCACGAAATCCGTACCCCGCTGAATTCCGTGCTTGGCATGAATGAGCTGATCCTGCGTGCGACGACAGATCCGGAGATCTCCGACTATGCCGAAAACATCCGGTCCTCCGGAGAAAATCTGCTTGCTCTGATCAGCGACATTCTCGATTTCTCCAAGATCGAAGCCAATAAAATGGAGATCCACCCCGTGGAGTATGATCCTCACCGGATCTTAAGGGACTGTCAGGCCACCTTTGAGCAGATCGCCCAAAGCAAGGATCTTTATCTTCGAATGTCCTGCGACGCCACCATTCCCGCCCGTCTGCACGGAGATCTCGCTCATATCAAGCAGGTTCTCTCCAATATCATCTCCAATGCGATCAAGTACACAAAGGAAGGGGGCGTCACGGTGGCCATGTCCGCCGAGGATACGACGACAGGCTTCGTGGATCTTATTCTGCAGGTGTATGATACGGGGATCGGCATTTCCAGGGAGGATCAAAAATATCTGTTCGATGCCTTCCGGCGCGTCAATGAAAAGCAGAATGCCACCATACAGGGCACCGGGCTTGGGCTTTCCATCACCAAAGAGCTGCTTTCCCTGATGCAGGGCTCCATCACGGTAGACAGTGAACCCGGACACGGAAGCTGCTTCAAGATCGTACTTCCGCAGAAGATCATGGATCCCGCCCCCATCGGACCTTTCTCATCGAAGAAAACAGAAACGGCGCCCGGTACCTATCGGGAATCCTTCCGGGCACCTGACGCCATGATCCTGGTGGTGGATGATGTGACCGTCAATCTCAAGGTCATCGAGGGATTGCTGAAAAACACGGGTATCCGGATCGATAAAGCAACAAGCGGAGACGAAGCGATCCGCCTCTGCCGGGAGAAAAAATATGATGTGCTCCTGCTGGATCACCGTATGCCCGAAAAAGACGGCATCGAAACCTTCCGGGAGATTGAATCCTCCGGGCTGAACACCGAAACACCGGCCGTCATGCTGACTGCAAACGTCCTGACCGGCGCAGCGGAAGAATATCAGAAGATCGGTTTTCGCGGGTATCTGACCAAACCCGTCCTCGGAACCGATCTGGAACAGATGCTGATGAAACTGCTGCCTGCAGAAAAGGTGAACAGATCTTAGGCCTTCCCTTCCTTACCGATCCTTATGCTCCACGGGAGAGAACTCCAGGATATCCGAATCCCCGTCGGACTTTGACGCCTCTTCCGGGAGGGCAAGAGCTTCCTGAATGGCTGAAATCGCTTCCCCGTAATACTGCAAGGCCTTCCCGTGCTCTCTTTCCAGCACCTCTTCGTCTATTTCCCTGGCTGCGGTCTCCAGAGTCCCCGCCAAAGCGGACAGTTCCTCCGCACCGATGGTCTTTGCCGAGCTCTTTAAGGAGTGCACGTAAATCATGTAGTTCTCCCAGTCCTTCTCCTGCCAGTATTTCTTCAGATATCCCTTCCGGGAACGGTATTCCCGGAAAAACTCCGTCAGAATCTCCCGGTAGATCTCTTCATCCTCCTGACAATGCATCATGCCGGTGGCCGTATCGATCCCGTTTCTTTGCAGCGCCGCCCTCCACGGAATGCCCCGGTCTTTTCTTTCCTGCTCCGGTGACTCCGCCTCTTCCCCGGCATTCTGTACCTGCTCCACCTGCCGCACCAACTCCGGGGGAAGGTAGTTCAGCAGCATTTTTTCCAGGGCATACCCGTTTACCGGCTTGGTCAGATAATCCGTAAATCCTTCCGTGAGATAATGCTCCTTCGCACCTCTGATGGCATCCGCTGTCAGACAGATCACCGGCGTATCCTTATTTTTCCCGTTTTCCTGTGCGCGAATGCGTTTCAGCGTCTCCGTGCCGTCAAGCTCCGGCATCCGCTGATCCATGAGAATCAGGTCATAAGCGGTCTGTGCCGTCAGGCATATTGCCTCTTCTCCGCTCTGGGCCGTATCAATCCGTACCCCGGTTCGCTTCAGCAGCTTGACCACGACGATCAGATTCATCCGGGTGTCGTCCGTTACGAGAATCCTGGCATCGGGGGCATACAGCAGTCCCTCATCCGGCTCCTCTCCGGCGGAATTCTGCACCATGCGCCTGTAATCTCCGAGCGGCTCGTCCGACTCCACCCTCTGCCAAAGCGTAAATGAGAAAACGGATCCCTCGCCGTAGGTGCTCTCCACCTTCAACTCGCTTCCCATCAGCTTCAGCAGCTTCGTCGTAATGGACATGCCAAGCCCGGTTCCCTCTATATTGCGGTTTTTGACTACATCCAAGCGTTCAAAGGATTCAAAGAGCCTGTCCATATCGCTTTCCCGGATGCCGATCCCTGTATCCTTTACGGCCACATAGAGCCGGATCTGATCCGCCACACGCTCCCTGGCATTTATCAGCAGTGTCACAGAGCCTTCTTCCGTGTACTTCACCGCATTGGTCAAAAGATTCATGATAACCTGTCCGATCCTTGCATCATCTCCGTAAAGCTCCGACGGGATCGTCTGATCCACCTGCACCAGAAACTCCAGTCCTTTTTCTTCGGCGCGTTCTCTGAGGGAGTTCTCCAGATAAGAGATCAAAGCGCCGACGTTATAGTTGACCGGCACGATCTCCATCTTGCCGTCCTCGATCTTGGAAAAATCCAGGATGCTATTGATCAGCTGCAGCAGGTTGCGTCCGGAAATCCCGATATTTCTGGCATATTCTTTTGTCTCTTTCTCCCCGGACTCCCGCAGGATCATCTCATTCATGCCCAAAATCGCGTTGATGGGCGTCCTGATCTCATGAGACATATCCGCAAGAAAGTTGCTCTTGGCCTTATTTGCCTCATCGGCACTCTTCTTTTCCAGCTTCAGCATCTGCGCCTCATATTCCTGCTGCTTCTGGTCAATACGCATCTGCTCCATCTGTTTGCCGTAAGCCTGCTCGTTCTTGTAACCGACATAGTAGAAAAACGTCATCAGCGCAAAGATGATCAACGACACGATCACGCTTACCGCAAGCTGCGAGAAAACATCGGCAAACAATTCCCGGTCACTCACGGCCAGTACCACATACCACTGACCGATGACCCGGCTGATGAACAGCGTACAATCCTCACCGTTCATGCTGGTATCCAGGGTTCCCTCCCCCGTTGCCGTCACTGCATCGAGGAGCTCCTGCCCGTAGAGGTCGGAAAAGCTCTGGCCGACGAGAAGCCCGTCATGATGCGCAACGATCAGTCCGTCCTGATTGACCACCGCACAATACCCCTTGCCGCCGATATTCGCCTCTCCCGCGATTTCCTGTATGCGGTTTACGATCATATCCAGCGCCACCACATCCGGATTTTCCCCTTTTTGATTCTCCGGCAGGATCCGTTTTCCCAGGGTGATGACCACTTCATGGGTCTGCGCATCCACATAGGGCGGAACGATCACAACCCCGCCATCTCCCGCAACCACTGTCTGATACCATTCTCGGCTGAACGGATCGTAATCCGCCGGCGGTACCCAGCCGGAGCCATCCAGAAAGACATCGTCCACCAGGCCGTAAAGTCCGGTAAAGTTTTCATCAAACTCTTCGGCCTGATTCTGTGTTTCGAAAGTCAAAAATTCGTGAATCTCCCCCGGCGTCGCGCCCTTTGTTGCCATCAGTTCCACAGTATCCGCGGTCACCTGCAGGACGGATCTCGCATCGGAGAGATAGCTTTCCATCTCCGTCGCGACAGATTGTGCCGTCTCTTCCCCGGATCCGTAGATCTCCGCAACCGACACCTGATAAAAACGGATGGAAGTATAAGCTACGGAAAAGATCATGAGTCCCAGGGTGATCAGAAGGGTAAACAGAAACCCGTATCTTCTCCTGGAACTCTTTACGGATTCTTTCTGGTTCTTTTCCATCGAACGGTACCGGAAGGTGATCACGGAAAGAAGCGCCAGTATCAGCAAGACCAGAAAGGCGGAAATCAAAAACAGCACCACCGCGATGATCCCGTAAGCACCCTCTTCCCCGGTGGTGGATGTCAGGATCTGTTTCATCCAGGCTGCAAGAAATCCTCCGCAGGCTCCACCCCCCAGAATGATCACGGTAGCAATGATCTGCAGAACCAGCTGGAATTGCCTTTCCTGCCGGCTTACCTGCGGATGCTCCATGCCCTCCGCTTCATAATCCTTCCCGACTGCCCAGCCGAAGACCATGATCAGAATATAGTTGATAAACGCAAAATAGTAATAGGGATTTCGCCAGTCATCCGGCCATGAAAAACAGGAGGAGGTCCACATCCCGTACTCGGTCAGCACAAAGCCCAGGATCGCCAGGTGGGTGATCGGAAGATGCGCCCCCGCTTTCCTGTTCTTGCACCAGTACAGGAAGGACTGCATGCAGAGAACCGCGGTCACCGTGGTGATACCGGTCTGCCACAGGTTATTAAAGATCCCTCCGTAGGGAAGATAGAGGGTCAGCTGCCAGATGTTCAGCGGAATCGGCAGCAGCATCAAAGGATGGAAAAAGCGTTTCGCCCCTTTCGGGCGCATTTCCAGTACCGCCAGCAGCAGCACGAGATAGCCCACATTCCAGCCAAAATAGGCCATCAGCGCGGAAACATCCGGATTTTCCTGTATGATCAGGGTATAGATCGTCCAGTAATAGTCGCTTAAGATATGACAAAGAGTAAAGATGGTCAGATAGAGCCATCCGCGTTTCGGCGTTTCGATGTAACGGAACAGACAGATAAAGAGACCGATAAGCGCCGCCAGCAGCATAAATACATTTTCAACGATGTCAATTGTCATGGACGCTCTCCTTTTCGAGCACCGGCAGAGAATCAGCTATCCGTTCAGATGCCGGTTTTCGTATTCCTCCAACGGAATCGGTCTGCTGTAATAATAACCCTGGATAATCTCACAACCCAGTCCGCGGAGCCTGTCCACCTGTTCTCTTCTCTCCGCACCTTCCGCCAGACAGACGAACCCAAGCTCTCTGGCCAGGGAAATGATATGACGGATCACCGCAAGATCCTCTTCCCGCTCCTGATCCGTGGCGATGGGATCCACAAAGCTCTTATCGATCTTTAAGGTATCGATGGGCATCTTTGTCAACAGTGAAAGAGAAGAATAGCCGGTTCCGAAATCATCCATGGAAATGTGAAACCCGCTGTCCCGGAGCTCCTGCAGAATCTGCAGCATATGATCCGTATTGTCATAGGTCGCGCTCTCCGTCAGTTCAAAATCAATCAGCTCGTGAGGCACCTCGTGCCGGTCCACGATACCCGTCAGATGCGTGATCAGCTGCCGCTCATAGAGACGCTTGCGGGACAGATTGACGGAGATTGGATAGAGGGGCTTCCCTTCCGTTTTCCATTTCTGCAGCGCTGTGCAGACTTTTTCCAGGACGATGTCATCCAGCTTCCCGATAGAACCGTCTTTTTCAAAGTAGGGGATGAAGCGGGACGGCGGCAAAAGCTCCTGTCCCCTGTAATTCCAGCGGATCAGCGCCTCCGCTCCCACCAGTTCTTCTTTTCTGGTATCAAACTTCGGCTGCAGATAAACGAGAAATTCATCCCGGGCGATGGCTGTTTCCACGTAGGCCTTGATATAATTGCCCCAGGAAATATCGTCATGCATCTTATCCGTATAAAACGTGATCTGCGTGCCGTTGCTGCTCGTTCCGAGGGATTGTGCCAGCTTCCCGGCGTCCGCCACACGGTTTCCGGAGAGCATGGCGCGCTTCATGGGCACCACACCGCACCTGTAATAGATCCTGTAATTCGGATCCTCTTCCAGACGGGAGAGTCCCTCAAAGAAGGTCCGCAGGGTCTGTTCCATCTCCTCCTCCGGCATATCCCTGATCATCATGGCAAAGTTGTCATTATGGCAGCGGGCGCTGGCATAGATAAAATCCGCCTCTGTCATCGCCTTCACCACATTGCTGAGCACTCTGTTCGCCGCGATATGACCGTAGACCTCATTGATCACCCGGAATTTCTTGATGTCAAAGTGAACAAAGGCATAATCCTCAATCCCGTCATCCATGGGCATTTCCAGAAATGCCTCCAGATGGGACCAGTTGTAGTGTCCCGTGATAAAATCCGTAAATGCCGCCGTATACAGCGTTTTCTTTTCAAACCGCCCCACGTCATCTTTGATGATATACTGCGCATCATCACTTTCCACCCTGCACTCATTCAGGATCCTGATCTTTTTGTAATCCGAAAAGACACCGATCACCTTAGGCTCCGGTTCGATTACAAAGCTGCTGTAGGCACGGTGCGCATCTCCGTCTTTTTCGATCTTCTCAAACAGCACCTTTAAAAAGGCCTGATTGATCTGTACCTCGTCATCAATCTCGACGGAATAAAAGAAAGCACCCGGCAGCTCCATGACAGACAATCCCACCGGATAGTCAATCCGATCATCCTCCATCCGGTATTCAATGCCGATCACTTCTTTCTCCAGGGATCTGACAAAAAAAATTCCCGGGACATCATAGGTGCCGAATGCATTCGCAAGCGGGCGGACAGACTCCGGGAGAACCCCTTCATAAAAAGCTTTGATCTCCTCTTCCGTCACGTCCGTATAGTATAAATATCTCTTCGGTTTATATAGCTGATTCAGTTTATTGACAAACATATAAGTCTCTCCGCCGCCGGTCCGCGCCCGGAAGGGCTGCTCAGCAGCTGCCTGCTATCGCCCCGGCCAGGGCATCCAGCTCGGCTTCCTGTGACGCCTTCATCGCGGACTTGACAGTAACGACAGGCTCCAGAATCCGCATTTCCTTCATTCCTTCCAGTTCTTCCTTCATCTTTTTCCCGGACATGGGCGCCCAGCTGCCGTTCTCGATGAGTGCAATGGTTCTTTTCTGTACCTGCAGTGCCTTCATATCCGCGATCAGATTCTCCATCTTCGGGAAAATGCCGGCATTGTAGGTGGTCGCTGCCAGAACGATGGTGCTGACACGGAACATTTCCGCGATCATGTCTGAAATGTCGGTGTTGCTGACATCATAGAGGCGGATATCACGGATTCCTTTCTCTCCGAGCTTTCCGGCAAGCGCATCCACCACCGACGCCGTATCTCCGTAAACCGAGGAGTAAAACAGAACAACACCCCGATCCTCTGCCTCATAGGTACTCCATTTCTGATATTTCTCCAGGAACCAGGGGATGTTCTCCCTCCAGACCGGTCCATGCAGCGGACAGATCAGGGCGATCTCCAGTCCTGCGGCCTTTTTCAGCAGCGCCTGCACATTGGCGCCGTATTTCCCGACGATATTCGTGTAATACCGTCTCGCATCCGGAAGCCAGTCGCGTTCGAAGGCGACTTCATCCGCGAACAGATTGCCGTTTAACGCACCAAAAGTCCCGAAGGCATCCGCCGCAAACAGCACCTTATCTGTGCTGTCATAGGTCACCATAACCTCCGGCCAGTGCACCATCGGCGCCATCACAAAATGCAGGGTATGACTCCCTGCAGCAAGGGTATCCCCTTCCTTTACCACAAGCTTCTGAGACTCCGGCAGTGTAAAATCAAAAAACTGGCCGATCATCGTAAAGGTCTTGGCATTGCCTACCAGCGTCACCTGCGGAAACCGACGAACCACCTCCCCGATGGTCGCGCAGTGATCCGGCTCCATATGATTGACCACCAGGTAATCCAGAGCCCGTCCGTCCAGGGCGGCCGTCAGGTTTTCAAAGAACTGGCCTGCCACGGAACTGTCCACCGTATCCAGAAGAACGGTTTTTTCATCCAGAAGCACATAGGAATTGTAGGAAACGCCGCGGGGGATCGGAAACATGTTTTCAAACAGATGGAGCCTCCGGTCACTCGCCCCGATCCAGACAATCTCTTCCGTGACTTTTCTGATATTTTTCATCGGTTTTTTCCTCCTCACTACTGTTTTCCGTTACAGCGCTGCCGCGCCGCGTGCGCCGTGACATTGTTTATATTTCTTGCCGCTCCCGCAGGGGCAGGGATCATTCGGGTAGATCTTTTTCGCTTCACGTTTCTGGGGCGCGCGGGCGACGGACTCGTCCTTATTCGTTCCGGTCACCTTGGCCACCTGCTCACGCTCCACCTTCTGCTCGATGCGCACGTGATACAGCAGACGCACCGTATCCTCCTGAATCCCGTTGATCATCTCATCAAACATATCAAAGCCGGCCATCTTGTATTCCACCAGGGGATCTCTCTGGCCGTATGCCTGCAGACCGATGCCCTGACGGAGCTGATCCATATCATCAATATGATCCATCCACTTCCGGTCAATCACCTTCAGCAGCACGACACGCTCCAGCTCTCTGAACTGCTCCGGCTCCGGAAACTCTGTTTCCTTCGCCTCATAGAGCTTCACGGCCTGTTCCTTCAGAACATGCTTCAGCTCCCGGCTGTTCTTCATCTCCTCGATCAGAGACGGCCGTACCGGTTCCAGGGGAATCGTCGGAAGCAGCAGCTCGTTCAGCTCATTCAGATCCCAATCCGCCGGCGGCAGATCCTGGGAAATGCAGGTATCCACCACACTCTCCACCCGGTCCGTGATCATCTTGTAGATCGCATCCCGCATGTTTTCGCCGTTCAATACCTTCAGGCGCTCGCCATAAATAATCTCACGCTGGTCATTCATGACCTGGTCATACTCCAGCAGGTTTTTACGAATCCCGAAGTTATTTCCCTCAATCTTTTTCTGCGCTTTCTCGATGGCATCCGAAAGCATCTTGTGCTGGATCTGCTCACCCTCGGGAACACCAAGGGAATTAAAGACACCGATCAGCTTTTCCGAGCCGAAGAGCCGCATCAGATCGTCTTCCAGAGAAATGAAAAACTGGGACTCCCCCGGGTCTCCCTGACGGCCGGAACGTCCGCGCAGCTGGTTGTCGATCCGGCGGGACTCATGGCGCTCGGTACCCACGATCTTCAGACCGCCTGCCGCCACTGCCTCGTCATCCAGCTTGATATCCGTACCACGGCCCGCCATGTTGGTAGCAATGGTAACCGAGCCATGCTGTCCGGCCTGTGCCACGATCTCCGCTTCAATCTCATGGAACTTCGCATTCAGCACCTGATGCTTGATCCCTCTCTTTTTCAGCATGCCGGAGATCAGCTCGGAGGTATCGATATTGATGGTGCCGACGAGCACCGGCTGTCCCTTCTCATGCGCCGCGACGACCTCATCCACAACGGCCTGGTATTTTTCCCGTTTGGATTTGTAAACCGCATCCTGATGGTCTTTGCGGATCACCGGTCGGTTGGTCGGGATCTCCACCACATCCATCCCGTAGATATCCCGGAATTCTTTTTCCTCCGTCAGTGCCGTACCGGTCATACCGGCTTTCTTTGTATACTTGTTGAAGAAATTCTGGAAGGTGATATTGGCCAGGGTCTTGCTCTCGCGTTTTACCTTCACATGCTCCTTTGCTTCGATCGCCTGATGCAGGCCGTCCGAATAACGGCGCCCCGGCATGATACGTCCGGTAAACTCGTCCACGATCAGAACCTGATCATCCTTCACCACATAGTCCTGATCGCGGAACATCAGGTTATGCGCCCGCAAAGCGAGGATGATATTGTGCTGGATCTCGAGATTGTCCGGATCCGCCAGGTTCTCAATCCTGAAGAACTGCTCCACCCGCTTGACGCCTTCTGCCGTGAGGTTGACCACCTTGTCCTTTTCATTGACGATGAAGTCACCGGTCTCCTCGCGCTCCACCCCCATGATAGCATCCATCTTGGAAAACTCCGGCACATCCTCCCCGCGTTTCAGCTGCTGGGCCAGAATATCGCACGCCTCATAAAGCTTGGTGGATTTTCCGCTCTGCCCGGATATGATCAGCGGCGTACGGGCTTCGTCGATGAGGATCGAGTCAATCTCATCGATGATGGCAAAATGCAGCCCTCTCTGCACCAGCTGTTCTTTGTAGATCACCATGTTGTCCCGCAGGTAATCAAAGCCCAGCTCGTTGTTTGTAATATAAGTAATGTCTGAGCGGTAAGCCGCCTGACGCTCTTCCTTTTCCATGGTGTTCAGCACAACGCCCACCGTGAGACCGAGGAATTCATGCACCTTTCCCATCCAGTCCCGGTCACGCTGCGCCAGATAATCGTTTACCGTAACGATATGAACGCCCTTTCCCTCCAGCGCATTCAGATAAGCCGGCAGCGTCGATACCAGAGTTTTTCCTTCACCGGTCTTCATCTCGGCGATCCGTCCCTGATGAAGGATGATCCCGCCGATAAGCTGCACCCGATAATGCTCCAGACCGATGGAGCGCTTCGCGGCTTCTCTCACAGTCGCATAAGCCTCCGGCAAAAGGTCATCCAGCGTCGCTCCATCCGCAAGTCGTTTTTTGAATTCTTCCGTCTTCCCCCTGAGGGCTTCATCCGAAAGCGCCTGCATCGCGGGGCGCAGCGACTCGATCTGATCCACGATCGGCGTGATGCGCTTTAATTCCCGCTCACTATGGGTTCCGAACAGTTTTTCTACGATACTCATTCTATCCTGCTCCTGTCAGTTCAAATTCTATTTGGTGATAACATTGACATACGGAAGTCATTATATCACAATCCGGAAGCTTTTACCATAATCGATGCAAAATGCAGCTTTCCCTGTTATCATTCAGCGCACAGCCAGTGCGTTCACGTCCGTTGCGGCAAAAAATTTGGGCGCCACCGCTTCTACCGATGACGCCCCTAGCACATACTGTCCATTGGACCATACCTCTCTTTTTTAGAATTTCGATTGTGAAAAGCCCGTTCCTCCCGACCTTGTTTCCCTCGATCCTCTTTGAACCGGGATCATATCTCAACTTTTCGCTGCTGATCCTCTGTTCACATTTTTCTTCGTCTCCTGTCGAGGTTTCCATTCTGAATTCTCAGCGACTCCCCAGAACCGATGCTTTGTCTGAGTTAAAAATTACTGTTTCCGGTGGACCGTACCTCCTTTACTTGGATTACCATTTCGGTTCGTTCACTTTCTCTCTTCGTTTGGTATAACTGAAGTATAGTGGATCTTTTTTCATTTGTCAATAAGAAATTTGAAAATTTTTAAAAAAATTTTATTCTGCGCGATAATTGTTTGCGAAATCGTTTAATTGTCGGAAAAATATAAACAGTCGAAAAAAATGTGATCTCAGGGACTTTTGGTGTATAATACGAAAGAACGTACCGGAATCACAGCAGAATAAGGAGGAACACCAATGAGACATACCTACAGGACAAAGGGCACCTGTTCCACACAGATTGATTTTGAGCTGAAGGACGGAAAAATCTACGATGTCAAATTCACGAAGGGCTGCAACGGAAATCTGAAGTCCATCGGAAGACTCGTGGAAGGGATGAACGCAGAGCAGGTGATCCAGACACTGCAGGGCGTGGAATGCGGGACAAAAGGCACTTCCTGCGGAGACCAGCTGGCACGTGCCTGCAGGGAGGCGCTTGCACAGGAAGCGTGATCCCAAAGAGGCGCTTTCAGCGGCGTATCCCGTCCCCCTTTTATGAACGCGGTTTTCTGCGAAACACCAGACAGATCAGTTTGATCAGCACGAAATAGACAATGGTGGTGCATATGAGGGGGAGCATGGTTTCAAAGCTTTCCATCCGGATCCGCTCAAATGCGCGCGTCATGTCCGTCACGGAAATATAGCCCACCAAAGAGGATGCCTTCAGGAGAAGACAGAGACGATCCGCAAAGTCTTCCCGCAGTACGGCGCCTCTTTTTTTATGCAGAATCCTGAAAAACGCCCTGGTATCGATGGCTTCCGTACGATAGTCCCTGAGGAGCCGTCCCTCCGCCACGGCTTTGGCATAACGGTTGATCACCCGCTGCCATTCGGCCGCGAACAGCAGGGTAAAGGAAACGACAGCGCAGAGTATTCCCCCGCCGTACATGTCACGGTACCAGGTATAAAAAAGGAGCATAATCAGCATCACCGCCGGGATCCCGTGCATTACCCAGAGGAACCCTTTTGTCAGCTGGCGAACCAGGATCGGTGTCCGGTGGGTAAGATAAAAGAAAAGGACTGCAAGGGGGGTACCGAAAAATGCGGAGAGTACCGTGATCGCGACGGTAAAAAGGATGCCGGTCAGAAAAATGAGGTATCTCCGGTCCTCCAGAAATGCCGCGCGGAAATGCCGGACCAGGTCCTTTTGCGAAGAATCCTCCGCAACAACCGCCTCGCCGGATCTGATACAAAGGGTAATGCCGCCGATGTAGTGCGGCGTACTGAAAATATGGCTCTCGGCACGTTTATCCGTGACCGTGATCCCGCCGCATCCCAGATCATAATTGCCGTAGGCGGTGCCGTTCAGCATATCCTGAAAGGAGGTTTCCGTAAAGACCGGTTTGTAGCCGTATTCCCGGCAAAATGCGATCAGCAGGTCTATCTCATAACCGGTGGGCTGATTCGCAGAAACATAGGAAAAGGGAATACTCGCCGGATCGTATGCGATCTTCACGGTTCCGTTCAGATCCGGCAGAGAAGAAGCATCCTCGCTTTGCTTGACGGAAGGGTCATCCCCGAACCACTTCTCATCCAGCGCGGCCAGGGTTCCGTTTGCCTGCAGGGTCTGTATGAGTCCGTTCATCTGCGATGCCATCGCCTCTCCCTGTTCATTTTTCGGAAAAGCAAAGGCATAGTCCGAAGGGAAAAGGTAGCCGTCCACAATGGAAAAGACATCCGTACTGCGCATCATCGCCCGGATCGTCGCCTCGTCATCCGCCACACCGTCGATCTGCCCGGCCAGCAGTGCCCGGTACGCGCTCTCCCGGTCGGCAAACATTTTTTTCTGTGCATAGGGAAGGGTGCTGTCCACCACTTCTTCGAAAATATAGCCGTCCGTGACGCCCACCGTAACACCTTCCTCATGGAAGGCTTCCAGGGTGTCCGGCGTCTGATGCCCGGAATCCGTCTTTCCGCAGCCGGAGAAGGCGCACAGGGAAAGAAACACGAACAGAACCGGGAGCAGTTTTCGTAAATACAAAGGCCGCCTCATCATGCTTATACTCCTGTTCCGCTGCCCGCAGCGGCGTTGCCGCCTCCGCAGGCCGCTTCAATCTCATCCGCCACTTTCGCCCGTTCAAAAGCGAGGGTATAATAACCGTCGCAGTAAGGGTCATAAGGCTCTTCATACATCTTGAGCCAGTAATAGCAGGCGTCCACCGTTGCTTTGGCATGGGCGATGAGATCATTCATCTCGTGGTAGGCATTGCTGTTTAAAATCTGAATGATATACTGCGCCTGCATTTTGGGGTCGCCGATATTGAACCGGAATGCCTCTCCGGGGCCGCCGGGGGCAAACCATTGCTCCGCAAACTGATAAAAGGATTCCTTTTTGTCGTAGGCGGTGTACTGGGCGTAGCCGTAGCCGCCGTCCAGATTTACCCAAAGGTTGTTTGCGTTAAGATAACCATTCGTCAGATCCACACGGCGAGACTCCAGGAAGTCCTTTTTATCGATGGTTTTGCGGTTGACCTCTTCCGTATAGTCGGCATCGCTGATCCCCCAGAGGTCATTATTATAGTCCTCCAGATTGGCTGCCTCAAAGTTGGACTCCGCCTGAAGGTTGCACATAACCCCCAGCACCGCCGCCTTGTTCCCCTCAAAATGATCCATGAGGAGCGTATAAAGCAGCTGCTGTTCGGAAATCCCGTTCAGGGAATCATAGGGTTTATCCGGAAAAACCTGCGCATCCAGAAGCTCGCCAAGAGGCGTGTCATCGATGATCTCCTGTTTTTTCAGGGTCGTTCCCGGAAGCAGAAACTGGAACAGGAAAAAAACGAAAACGGCAATC
The DNA here is from genome assembly GCA_045661345.1 of Lachnospiraceae bacterium. Lineage (GTDB taxonomy): Bacteria > Bacillota > Clostridia > Lachnospirales > Lachnospiraceae > RUG12461. The sequence goes on along the minus strand of JAZRFM010000010.1, from coordinate 42,954 downwards.
CCGCAGCCTCCGCACACAAGAAGGAGCTTTTTTTTCATCAGCCGCTTCTTTTTGTCGGCTTTGCGACGCCGGAGCCTGTTTTTTTCGCGTTCCACAGACTCTTCGTAAAGCTCCTCCACCCGCGCATTCCGTTCTTTGCGTCTCCGGTCAAAGGCCGCGCGGTGACGCTGCAGGCGTTTTTTTCTGCGGTGTTTTCCCCTGAGACGCACATCGTTTTTTTTGCGCACTGCAGCAATCCTCTTGTCGTTCTCTTCCTGCAGCTTCTTTCTGAGGTTGAACATCCGCTGATATTCAGCCATTCTTATGTCATAGATCCGGGATGCGAGATCGTCAGAGTCTTCTGTCTGCTGTTGTTCTTTCTGATAATCCTCAGGATTCATACTATCTAGTGTATCAGTTTTTCGGATTCACGCAAGATATGGGGGAGAGAGATTGATGCTGTTAAAGACGGTCTTTCTGTGATAGACTGATCGTAAACAAAAAGGCAGGGTTCATGATGGCAGAGGATCTGAAGAAACATACAAAAGACAACGGTAAAGAAAATACCAAAAAAGAAAAGGCGCGGTTCGGTGCTTACATTGCCCTGATCATTCTCGGTGCGATTGCGGCAATCATTGCTCTGTTTTACGGGCTCGGCGCACTTTTTAATATCCTGGCTCCGGTGGTGGTGGGGGCGGTTTTTGCGTACATTCTGAATCCCCTCGTCCATTTTCTGGAGACAAAGCCCTTCCGGAAACTGCCGGAGAAGCTGGCCAATGTCCTCGCTACCATCCTGGCGGTTCTGCTTGCGCTTGTCATTGTGCTGTTTCTGCTTCTGGCGGTGGTACCCCAGCTGGTGGAGAGCATTAAGGAAATGATTGCCAGCATCAGCAGCTACCAGGCACAGATCAAGGATTTCTTCGCCTGGCTCTCCTCCTCGACGAAGATCGATTTTTCCCAGGTGAATGACTGGCTTGCGGAGTTCAGTGCGAATATTCCGAAGTGGCTCCATGACAATATCAGTCAGCTCCTGCAGTTCTCCATGAGTGCGGGAGACCGGATCCTGACCGTCACCATGGGCTTTGTGCTTTCCATCTACTTTCTTCTGGATAAGGCACGGATCCTCTCCGGCGCCCAACGCTTCTTCCGCGCCGTTCTGCCGGAAAATAAGAACGAAAGCTTCACCAATAACGTAAAACGCACCCATTCCATCCTGACGCGATATATCATCGCGCAGCTGGTGGATGCGTTGATTGTCGGAACAGCATGCGCCGTCCTGATGCTGATAGGCAGGATGCCTTTTGTGGCGCTGATTTCGTCGGTCATGGCCATCATGAACCTGATCCCGACCTTCGGACCTGTCATCGGAAGCGCAATCGGCGTCTTTTTCCTGCTGCTGCATGACCCCATGCAGGCTTTGATCTTCCTCATCGTCATGGCCATCATCCACGCTGTGGACGGCTATATCCTGAAGCCGAAGCTGTTCGGCAGCGCCCTCGGTGTTTCCCCGGTTCTGGTGCTTGCATCCGTCATCATCGGCGGCCGGATCTTCGGCGTATGGGGGATGCTGTTGGCAATTCCCGTTGCAGCCATCGTATCCTTCCTGATGGAGGATCTGGTGACCTATCTGGAAAAGAAGAAGCAGTCCCTATAGCCTCATAAAGGCCAGCATGGTCAGATCATCGAACTGCGGCGCTTCCCCTACAAAGCTGTCCACATCTTCGCGAACCCTTACCAGAATCTCGCTGGGACTCGCTTCTATGTTCCTGGCGAGAATCTCCTCCAGCCGCTTCATACCATAAAGCTCTCCCTCCGCGTTGGTGGCCTCCGGGACACCGTCCGTGTAAAGGAACAGCCTGTCTCCCTTCTCCAGCGTAAAGGAGTACTTCTCATATCTGATCCCGTCCATGGTCGCCAGGGGCGGTCTCTTCTTCACAGGCCTGATCTCTTCCACTTCCCCGCCCTGATGCAGTACCAGCCCGATCTCGTGTCCCGCATCGCAGTATTCAATGTAGCCTGTGGAAAGCTCGATGACCGCAACCCAGGCTGTGACAAACAGCATTTCATCATTGTTCTCCGAAAGCTGCTTATTGGCATTGGTAAGCACATCCTCAACGGACTCCCCTGCCTGCAGATGGTTCTTCAGAAGGGTCTTGGCAATCACCATGAAGAGCGCTGCCGGCACACCCTTTCCGGAAACGTCCGCAATGACCAGAGCCAGATGGTTCTCATCCACCATAAACAGGTCGTAGAAGTCACCGCCCACTTCCTTCGCAGGATCCATGGATGCATAAATATCGATATCTTTTCTTTCCGGGAATGCCGGGAAAATGCTGGGCAGCATATCCGCCTGAATCTTGGTCGCCACGTTCAGTTCGGCACCGATTCGCTCTTTCTCGGCAGTCACGCTGGTCAGATCCGCTATGTATTTCTTCAGGGAAGAAGCCATCTCATTAAAGCTGTTCGCTAGATCACCCACCTCATCATTGTAAATCGCCTTTGCACGATGATCCAGATTGCCGCCGCTGATCTCGGCAGCATCGGCCCCCAGGGCCAGGATGGGTTTTGTCAGCCTTCTCGCAAAGCGTTTTACCACAAAGAACACGATGAGGGACACCACCACAAAGACAAGCACGAAAAAGAGGATGGACGTGCGGATATATTCTGTAATACTGTATACCGATGCCAGTGCGACAGCCTCCGGCAGCTTGACACAGAACATCCAGTCCGTACTCTTTACCGGTGCATAGCCGAAGTAGGTGCCTTTATCAGACAGGGAAACCCCTGTCTGTTTTTCCATAATTTTCTGCAGGGTAGCGTCGTCGATGTCCTCATCATCCGCCAGCAGCATCTCCCCTCCGTCCGGTGTGATCTCGTTGCCGGCATTATCCACCATGATGGCATATGCCCCTTCCGGGAGATTCATTTCCACAATGGAGCGGTACAGATCGTCGATCACGATATCCATCCCCACGACACCGGCAAATTCATTCTTCTCATTATAGAAAGGCGACATGCAGGTAATCGTCAGACCCCTTCCGAAGGAATCGAGATAAACATCCGTAAAACAGGCCTGCTGCTCTTCTTTGGCTTTGTTATACCAATTGGATTCAAAATAATTATACGGTGTCCCCGGTTTAATATCCGACTGTGTGTCATAACACAGGATCTGCCCGTTCTCGGTTCCGAGATATACCGTGGCGATCACGTTATCCTCATCCGACATCACGGGATAAAGGATCTGCTCTATATTGGATAAGAGCAGCGCCTCCTCGTCAATGACGCTCTGATCCACATCCTCGGTTGCGGGAACCCTCTGCATGACAAGCTTCCCCGCATTATTTGCATCAAGAGGCGGTACCTCCTTCTTCACGTAATCCTCGGGATGGACATACAGCTGATGCAGGAAAGTGGCAAAATCCTCGATATAGTACTTGTATTGACCGAGCTCGGAATCCGTCAGATTGGACTTTCCGGACACCGTCTGCATAATACTCTGCTCCGTCATTTCCTTCAGTGCCTTCGAACTGGTCTTCTGGATCAGGATCATGCAAATCACGGCGAGCACGCTTGTGGTCAGTAATGATACCGAGACGATAATCATTACCATTCGAAATACTTTCGTTTGAATCGACATTCTCTTTTTCGTTTCCATCAGGTTTACGCCTCCATCTCTGACACGCCCATGATATTCCGGTAAGTCAGATCCCTTATCAGATCAGGTTCCTTTTCCCTCAGACAGTCAATATTCTTTCTGAGTTCTTCTTTTGTGTCCCCTGTCACCACGAACTCGCAATACCCTACTTCCTCCGTCTTCGTCACCGCAAGCTTAAATCTCATGATATAGGTGATAAACGGATACTTTTCCCTGAGGGACTCCATTCTCTCATCTGAAAGCATTTCAGCCTTAAAATCCACCACCTGTTTCAGATGATCCCTGTCCATCCGGGGAAGCTCTCCCAAAGCCGTCTCCACATAGGGGAGAAAGACGCTCTTTTCGCTCATGGAAGCGGGCATCAGAGACAGGAGTGAGTACCTCGGATTCACCTCTATAATGTACCATTTCCCCTCTGAAAAAACCAGATCAATCTCCGCCGCACCTTTTAGCTGCAGGAGCTCTGCCATGCGGATCATCTCCCTGTCCAATGTCGGGATGTCATACCTCTCCTCAAATACAGGGCCAAATTTCACACTTGCAAAGGGATCCGTCAGACCTGCCTTGGAGGCTGAAAACCTGATGGCGGGTGTCACCAGATATTTCCCGGGCGCCCCATAGATCTCCACGCCAAAGTTTTCCCCGTTGATCCATTCCTCCACCAGCATATCCACATGCGTTTCCCCGGCGGAAAGGATGTCCATTGCCTCCTCCATGGTCTTTGCTACGGAAATGCCGACGGATCCGGCACAGCAATCCGGCTTGATCACGACCGGAAAGTGAAATATCGACAGCATATAATGAATATATTCCCGGTAAGTATTCCGCAGGATCCCGGGATCCTGCTCCGCGAAAAAGAGGTTTGCACTGACCAGAAAATGCCTCGCGACATGAAACCCGTTCTGCGCAAGGAAATTGCTCATAGAGCATTTTTCAAAGGAGATCTTGGCAGCCTCCGGTTCATGGGCGATGGTTTCGATCCCGCGTTCGTTCAGCTTTTTGGCAATCACCGCATCGCGCACCTGATCCCAGTCATAGGGAACCTCCGGAACGCTGATCGCTACCGCCACATCCGGATGATCCGCTGCGATCAGATCCGCAATCTCATCCACGCTGCTCTCCAGCGGAAGTGCCACATAACGCACTTTTTCCGGTCTATCCGTCAAGTTGCCCTCCGGTGCATCCACCACATGCGTGCCGGGAAGTATCACATAAAAGGTGATGGAGACATCCTCCGTCACGCATTGATCCCAATCCTGCGCCCGCCTGGGGACGTAGGTGATCCTCGCAGTATACGGACACGCCGGTCCGTTTCCGCCTGTGCAGAAAAACGCTATCTTCTTCATCTGTCAGCCTCTCTCCATGACGATCTGTGTATTGTTCATGCCCATAATGTAATCATAAGAAAGATTGTGGGGCAGTGAATTTAATATCATAAAGTTTTCCGCCATATCATCCTCCGCCTGGCTGGTAGGGTCAAAGGGTTCCCCTATGCTTCTGAAATTGATGGTGATACTATCTTCTTTGATGCGAAGCAAAAAGTCAATGTCTCCCCCGGCTTTACGGTGGTTATGCGTGTACACCGCCATCTCTTCACACATCAAACCGACTTTCATGGCAAGCTTCCTTGCAATACCCTGTTCCGCACAAAAATCGATCATTTGCTCACTGGCTGCCGTGATCTGCTCATCATCATCCATGATGGAAAGATTCAAAACCGCCGTGTTCCCGGTATCCTTCCGAACCAGCAGGATATCCGTGTATTCCTCGCGATGTTTCAGATAAATGTTTGTATTGATGATCAATATCACCAGCAGCATCAGCGCTGCCGAGATCGGATAAGCGATAAACACCCCGTCCAGCCCGATGGAACGGGATAGGAAAAAGCCGACGGGAATCACAAACAACCCGTCCATCATACTGATGAAAAAGGCATAGCCCTTACGCTGTTCCACCTGGAAAAACCGCATAAACTGAATGGCGATCCCCCGCGTGAGATAGGTCAGACAAAAGAGTCTGATCCCCCGTATTCCCATCAGAATCGTTTCCGGATCCGTTAACCCGTACAGGAGCGTCATCCCCTGCGGAAAAAACAGAAACAGGGCGATCAATAAAATAGCAGACAAAAACTGCAGAAGCAGGGAATGGATCAAAACCCCCCGTTCGCCTTTATAATCCTTTTGACCGGACAGCATTGCCAGAAAGGGCTGTGCCGCATCCGCCACACCGAGCAAAAAGACAGATGCGATGGAAAAGGACTGCAGACACAGAGAAAACGCCACGACGCCGGTTCTTCCTCCCTCGATCGCGGCAATGTTATTACTGAAAGCATATTTCACCGCATAACAGATCTGCAGGAATGCCGTTGCCGCACCCTGGGTACAGATCATCGGGACAAGGTAAAGGTCAGACGGGATTACCCGGTGCCGGACGATCACCACATTTTTCTTTTTCATCAGAACCGCCATCACCACAATCCCGATCAGATATCCGGTAATCGTCGCCCAGGCCGCTCCTTCCACGCCCATATGAAACCCGCGGATATAGACAATGTCCATGACCAGATTCAATCCGTTCGCAACAATATTGACAATCGTCGCGATCACCGGCGCGCCGCTGGGCGGAAGATAACACAAAAAGGTCAGCATCAGAACGAGAACCGGTGCTGTCAAAAGCAGAACCTGATAATAGGAAGTAAAGGCGGGGCGCAAAGTCTCGTCCACACACAGAACAGACGTAATGCCGCCTTTGAATACGGTGCAGACCAAAAGGATCACGATGCCAAGTATCAGGGCAAGGATCATGGAAACCGTAAACACCTTTCCTGCCTTTTCCTTTTCCCATTTCCCCAGATAGATGGCGTAAAGAGTCGCTCCGCCGTTTCCGAGCAGGACATAGCAGGATGCGATTAAAAGAATCACCGGACATCCCAGATTTGCGATGGCAAGCGCATTGCTGTCCAGCAGATTGGACACCAGCATACAGTCCACAAACTCGTTTAACGCGAGGGCAAGGGATGTCAGGATCGAAGGGATCAAATATTGTCTGTATTTTTTTGACAGAATTCTATCTGTTCTGTTTTTCACAACGGCTATTCTCTCCAAAATCCGCGCAGAGGGAGATCACATACTCCCCTGCATAGAGCCACTGATGAACCGCACATGCCTGTGTCACTCCGTCCCTGAGAATCTTTGCCGCACCAAGGCAGGGTACCTCCGACAGATCCCCTTTGACCGGAGGACTTGTCCCGGGAGACGTCATATCACACACTTCATAACGCCGGAAATCCAGCAGGATCCCCTCTCCGGTATATTTTCCGTAGCTTTCTCTGGCCGTCCAGATCCGGTAAAACGCACGCACCGGATCCTCTGCCGCCTGTATCCACGCCGATTCCGCAGGCGAAAAAAACCTGTCCGCGATGGAATCCTTCCCGGGGCGGATGCGCTCGATATCGCATCCGACGGAGGAATCTGACAGCGCCATGATTACATACTCCCCGCTGTGACTGATATTGAAATCAAGCCCCAAAAGAGTCGGCCTGCCGTGTTCTTCGTAATGGATCTCCTCCTGGGATCTCCCGTGTGCGCTCAGATGCTCTGCAATCATCAGTCCCGCACAAAATCCCCGTTTTCGATCCTCTGCTGTTTTGTATTTTTTGATCTTCTCTCTTCGCGTCTCCGAAAGAAGGGACATTTTCGCGGGATCCCGGAGGGGATCCTTTAGATCTGCACTTCTTTCAATGTAGCATTCTATTTCGCGCATTTCAATACAAACCGGCTGCTGCAGCCGTCCTACCGGTTCTGCCAGGCATCGACCCGCTCTCTGACATTATCCACAATACTGTAATAATAAAGGGAATAGTCCGCACTGTGGTAGCTTTCCGGTCCGAAGACCTCCGGCATGTCCGGATTTATGATCTTCATAAACGCAACCGGCTGTGTCGTACAGATCACCACGCCCCGTTCCGGATCCACCTGTGCATCTGCGATCCCGGGATGATCTTCGTGAAAGGATTCGTCGATCACTTTTCCCACCAGATCCCTGATTGTGGTCGTGGTATACCGGAGCTGCCGGATATCCTGACGGAGGGACTCCCGCTCGCCTTCGAGGGTTCCTTCCATATCATCCGTGCGGCTGCCGGGGCAGTCCTCCGCGGGTACATGCGTATCCGAAAGCGTCCATGTGATGGGATTGATGGAGATCGCGCCTTCTTCCACCACAATGTTATCCGCGTCCTGATTCCCCGGCCCCTCCGTATTCCAGGAAACAATGACACCGGTGTCATTGGCGCCCCGGGCGAATTTCAGGTGGGGATACTTCTCAAGATCCTCTTTCGTGACGGAAAAGCCCACCAGATAGGCCGCTATCATCCTCTCATAAAACTCCGGATGCAGGCGGAAGTACTCCTCCAGTGCGATCTTCAGCAGGATGGATCCCTGGGAGTGTCCGGCCAGAATGAAGGGACGTCCCTCATTGTAGTGTTCGAAATAGTAATCCAGCGCCGCATAAATATCCGTGCGCTGTTCCTGTTTATGAAAGTCTTCCAGCTCCTGTCCCCTGAGATCCGCCACCTTTCCCATATTGGACTGCCGGTAAAAGGGTGCATATACATTGGTACTATCTTCAAATGCCGTCGCGTTCTTGACATAGGTGTCATAAGCGCCGATCCGCATCACGGGATCATCAATATCCACGATGGCCGGTGCGTCCGCCAGTGTGTTCGTCACAATGGTGGGGTAGACATAGAACGTATCGACATCCTTTGTATTCTCTTCCGGGAGCATCAGCCAGTTGTCTGCATAGGAATAATCATTCGGCACACCGACAAGGGGCGTGTCATAAAAATCCGCCCTGTCGTCCGGTGTCTGTGCATAAAAGGCTTCCCTTTTCTCCACCTTTTCCTCCACCGTATCGATGGCATTCTGTGCTTTTTCCAGCCGGTTGGAAAGCCCAACCGGTGAGCAGCCGCTCAAAAACAGTACCCCGCACAGGGTCGCCGCGATTGCTGCTGTTCCCATTCTTCTCTTTTTCACGTTTTGCCCTCCGAAAGGATACCGATTTCAAAACCTTTTTCATTATACACATTTCATCGGTTTTCTTCCATAGAAAGCGAAAAACGACCCCCGCCAAAAAGCGGGGGTTATGATTCGTCCTCAAACAGATTCACGTCAGGTCGTCCAGGATCGCCTCGGCGATGCGTTTTCTGGATACACCGTGATTCATGGCCTGTTTTCCGATGTATTTATGCGCTTCCTCTTCCGTCAGATGCTTTTTCTCCACCAGAACGAGTTTGGCTTTGCTGACGGTGCGAAGCTCTTCCATCTTCTCTTCCGCGGTTCTTAATTTTTTCTGCATTGCCTTGATCCTGCCCTGCAGGGCAATGAGGAGACGGATCGCTTTTTCCATCACCATGGGCGGGCTGGGACTCACGACCACCATCACGCCGTGATCCGTCACCATCTCCATGACATCCGCATAGGTCTCAGCCGGCGAAACGATCAGGACAGAAGCCGTACTCCGTTCCGAGACATCAATGGCAAATTCCGTCCCCGTTTCGTCCGACAGCGGCATGTTGACCGTGACAATGTCATAATCCTTTTCCAGAATATGACGTCTTGCCAGGGCGACACTTCTCACCACGTCTATGGTGAGAAATCCCACCAGACTTTTTTTAACCAGATAGTCAAACTGTTCGGAACCGGAAACGATCAATATGGAATTGCAGGCACTCTCTTTTTTCTGCATCAATCCTCACCCTGCCGTGCCATTTTCACTAGCGAACCTTTGTATACTCCCTGATGATGCCTTCCGGTACGATCCGTTTGATGAAGTCGCTGGTCTCCGCCAGCTTCGCCGCCTCTTTTTTGGAGGCGGGGAGGAAGATCTCCCCCTCCGCCACCTCTTCCGACAGGGCGAGGCTGCGTTCAATTCCGGAGAGTCCCGCATGGATCAAAAGGGCATAGACAAGATACGGGTTACTGGAGGCATCGGGGGAACGGAGCTCTACTCGGGTCTTGTCTCTATAGGTCTCAATATACATCAGCTCGGATTCCCCCGCGCTGCTCCAGTTTACTTTGTCCGGTGCACCGATGTTTCCCAGTCTGGAATAGGATGCCTCGGTGGGATTCAAGAAGATCGTCATATCCCTGATCTTTTCGATCATTCCCGCTGCCGCATATTTGACCACATCGTTCCCGTCACCGTCTGCGGCGTAGATATTGATATGGTAGCCGTTTCCGGGATTTTCCGGCAGGGGCAGCGGCGAAAAATCCGCGCAAAGTCCGTAACGATCCGCAATCGTATTGACCACCATTTTGAAGGTGGTCATCTGGTCCGCCGCCTTTAGGGGTTTGCCGTAATGGAAGTCGATTTCGTTCTGTCCCGGTCCTCTTTCATGATGGGATCTCTCGGGTGTCAGTCCCATGCGCTCGATGGTCAGGCAGATCTCCCGGCGTACGTTTTCACATTTGTCCAGGGGGGCGATATCCATATAGCCCGCCTGGTCATACGGGATCTTCGTCGGGTTTCCTTCCTCGTCCTTCAGGAATAAATAAAACTCCGTCTCGTTTCCGAATTTGAATTCGATCCCCTTCTCTTCCGCCGCTTCCACCGCCTGCTTTAGAATCGCACGCGTGTCCGACACATAGACACTGCCATCCGGCGTGTAAACATCGCAGAACATCCGGAGCACTTTTCCGCTGTCCGGCCGCCAGGGAAGGATTGCCATGGTATCCGGATTCGGCCGGAGGTAGAGGGATGCATGGGGGCAATCCTTAAAGCCCGCGATCACCCTTGCATTGATGGGGGCGCCGTCTTCAAAGGCTTTTTTGACTTCTCCCGCCGTAACGGAAATATTTTTCTGCACGCCGAATGCATCGGGAAAAGCAAGCCGTACGAACTTTACGTCCTCCTCCTCAATAAATTTCAGCACTTCCTCGATCGAATACTTCATTTGCTTCCTCCTCGTTTGATGGATGCCTCCACGAATCCTTTGAATACGGGATGGGGTCTGTTGGGTCTGGACTTAAACTCCGGATGATACTGCACGCCCAGAAAGAAGGGATGCTCCTTCAATTCCACGGTTTCCACCAGCAGATCGTCCGGTGACTTCCCGGAAAGCACAAGCCCCGCTTTCTGCAATGCCTCCCGGTACTCATTATTAAACTCATAGCGGTGGCGGTGCCTTTCCCTGATTTCCGTCTTTCCATAGCATTGCTCCATGAGGGTGCCCGGCAGGATCCGGCAGGGGTAGCTTCCGAGACGGAGTGTCCCGCCCTTATCCCTGTCCTCCGACTGCCCGGGCATGAAATCAATGACCTTATGCGCAGACGGGCTTGCGGACTCTCCAGAGCATGCGTCCCGGATCCCGGCCACGCTTCTCGCAAACTCGATCACGGCAATCTGCATGCCGAGACAGATCCCGAAATAGGGGATTTTTTTCTCTCTCGCATACCGGGCGGAAAGGATCATCCCTTCGATTCCCCGGTCTCCGAAACCGCCCGGGACAATGATGCCGGAGACTTTTGACAGGATTTCCTCATAGTTCCCTTCATTGATCTTTTCCGAATCCAGCCACTCGATATGTACGGAGGTATTGAAAAGATAACCTGCGTGTGTCAGTGCCTCCGCCACGGACAGGTAGGCATCATGGAGCTGCACATATTTGCCCACAAGGCCGATTGTCACCTGTCTGTCCCGGCTCTCGATTCTTTTTACCAGTTCGTTCCACTCCCTCAGATCGGGAGCGGGTGTGTCGATCCCAAGTTCCCTGCATACCACTCCGGAGAAACTGCTTTTCTCCAGCATGAGAGGCGCTTCATAGAGACTGTCGAGGGTTCTGTTTTCTATGACACAGTCCTCTTTCACATTACAGAACATGGAAATCTTTTTAAAAATGTCCTCCTCCAGAGGCTCGTTACATCGCAGCACAATGATGTCCGGCGCGATCCCCATGCCCTGCAGCTCCTTGACCGAGTGCTGAGTGGGCTTGGATTTGTGCTCGTTGGATCCATGCAAAAACGGCACCAGCGTAACGTGGATAAACAGGCTGTTTCTCTTCCCGGTCTCCAGAGAGATCTGCCTCGCCGCCTCCAAAAAAGGCTGTGACTCAATATCACCGATGGTGCCGCCGATCTCCGTGATCACGATGTCGGCATCCTTTTCTTTTCCGGCGCGATAGACAAATTCCTTGATTTCATTGGTGATATGCGGAATGACCTGCACCGTGGAGCCCAGGTACTCCCCGCGTCTTTCCTTGTTCAGTACATTCCAGTATACCTTCCCGGAGGTGAGATTGGAATACTTCGTCAGATCCTCATCAATGAACCGTTCATAATGACCGAGATCAAGATCCGTCTCCGCCCCGTCCTCTGTCACGTAGACCTCTCCGTGCTGGTAGGGGCTCATGGTACCGGGATCCACATTGATGTAGGGATCCAGCTTTTGCGCGGCCACCTTTAAGCCTCTGGCCTTCAGAAGCCTGCCGAGAGAAGCCGCCGTGATCCCCTTTCCAAGACCCGATACCACTCCGCCGGTTACAAATATATATTTCGCCATCCTGCACCTCTCTGCATTTGTATCGTGAACGACTTTCATGACGTTAAGGTCAAAAGTCACATGCCGCCTACAGGTTACTGAATCCCATCAATGCTTCGTCCACGGCTTTTGCGACGCTCCTGCCTTCCGCGATGGCCCATACCACAAGTGACTGTCCTCTGTGCATGTCGCCGGCGGTATAGACACGGTCCTTCGAAGACAGATATGCGCCGGGAGCCGTTTTCACATTCGTCCTGCTGTCCGTTTCCACGCCGAAGGTATCCGTCACATATGGTTCGCTGCCCAGAAATCCGGCTGCGATCAGCACCAGCTGTGCGGGTACTGTCCTTTCGGTTCCTTCCACGGGCACCATATTCATGCGTCCCGTTTTCGGATCCTTCTCAGCTGTTAAGGAAACCAGAACCACCTCCTTCAGGTTCCCTTTTTTGTCCTTTTTAAACTCCTTCACCGTCGTCCGGTACACTCTCGGGTCTCCCCCGAACTTCCAGATCGCTTCCTCCTGCCCGTAATCCACCTTCAGGATCTTCGGCCATTCCGGCCAGGGATTGGACTCTGTCCGCTGCTCCGGCGGACAGGGCATCATCTCCAGCTGCGTCACGGATCCGGCACCGAGGCGGATACAGCTGCCGACACAGTCATTTCCGGTATCTCCGCCGCCTATGACGATCACATCCTTGTCTTTGGCAAGGTCATAGGGTACATCCTGAAAATCACTGTCCAGAAGACGCTTTGTCACTTCCGACAAAAAGTCCACGGCAAACCGGATCCCCTTCGCGTCCCTCCCCGGTGCCTGAATATCCCGCGGTTTAGACGCCCCACAGCATAATATCACACTGTCATACTCTTTTAGAAGTGCTTCTCCGGAAATATCTTTTCCGATGTCCGTATTGACCTCAAACTGTACCCCGGCTTCTTCCATGAGGCTGATGCGCCTGTCGATCAGGCTTTTGTCCAGCTTCATATTCGGGATCCCGTAGCGCAGCAGCCCGCCGATCCGGTCCTTTCTCTCATAGACCGTCACGCTGTGTCCCCGGCGGTTCAGAAGCTGTGCGGCTGCAAGGCCGGAGGGACCGCTGCCGACAATGGCCACCTTCTTCCCGGTGCGGTATTCCGGCGCAATCTCCTTTACGAGACCGTTTTCATAGGCGTATTCAATCACGGCCTTTTCGTTCTCCTTCGTAGCCACCGGCTGATCCTTGAGACCGCAGGTGCATGCCGCCTCACAAAGCGCCGGGCAGACCCTGCTGGTAAATTCGGGAAAGCTGTGTGTCACGGAAAGCCGCTGGAACGCTTCCTCCATCCGCCCCCGATACACCAGATCATTGACCTCCGGTACCAGGTTGTGAAGCGGGCATCCGGAAGCCATGCCGGAGATCATGACACCGGCCTGGCAAAACGGAATCCCGCAGTCCATGCATCTCGCCGCCTGCTCCCTTTGCTTTGCAAGGGGAAGCCTTCCATGAAATTCCAGAAAATCCGTGCTTCGTTCCTTCTCCGGACGAACCGGTCCGTCCGTTCTTTCATACTCCAAAAAACCCGTCGTCTTTCCCATTGCGTGTTACCTCCCCTCTCCCGAAACAAACGCCTTGAAGGCTTCGATCCTTGCCGTCTCCGGATCTGCGCCCTGTTCCTCGTAATGTGCAATCTTGCTCAGGATCACTTTATAATCTCTGGGGATGATCTTTTTAAACTTCGCCACGGATTCCTCAAAATGATCCAGGATCTCCTGACCCTTTTGGGAGCCGGTGCATGCCACATGTTCCTCAATGATGGATCGGAGCTCCCGTCTGTCGTTCTTATGCTCCACGTTTTCCATGGAAACCAGTTCCTTATTCAGGTTCCGGTAAAGCCGGTTATCCTCATCCAGGACGTAGGCCACACCGCCGCTCATGCCGGCCGCAAAATTTTTGCCCGTGCTGCCGAGAATCACGACCGTGCCGCCGGTCATGTATTCGCAGCCGTGTTCCCCCACGCCTTCCGCCACCGCAACGGCACCGGAATTGCGGATGCAGAACCGCTCTCCCGCCATGCCGGCAATGAATGCCTTGCCAGAGGTTGCGCCATACAGTGCCACGTTTCCGATCATCGTATTCTCATGGGGGTCATACCTTGCGTCCTTCGGCGCAAATACCGTCAGTTTCCCGCCGGAAAGACCTTTCCCGAAATAGTCGTTGCTGTCTCCCGTCAGGTTCAGGGTCAGCCCCTTCGGGATAAAGGCACCGAAGCTCTGTCCGCCGGATCCCGTACAGCTGATTGTGATGGTATCATCGGGAAGTCCCTCCGGATGTTTTCTCGTGATCTCCGCCCCCAGGAGGGTACCAAAGGTCCTGTCCACGCTCTCCAGATGCACCCTGGCCTGGGCGCTCTTTCCTGTTTCTATCGCTTTTTTGACCGCCGGTTTTGACAGGAGATCCTTTTCATCCTTTGTTTCTTCCAATTTGAAGTCATAAAGCCTGCTGCTCTGAAAGGTCATCTCCCCTCGGTCTTCCCCTGAAAAATCATACAGGATTCTGGAAAGATCGATCTTCTTTTCCCTCGGTCCCAGGTTTTCCTTGACGCATAAAAGATCTGTCCGCCCCACCAGCTCCGACACGGTTCTGACCCCGAGTGCACTCATGATTTCCCGCAGCTCCCGTGCAATAAAGCGCATAAAGTTTTCCACATATTCCGGCTTTCCCGTAAAGCGTTTCCGAAGCTCCGGATTCTGGGTCGCAACCCCCATAGGGCAGGTATCGGACTGGCAGGCTCTCATCATGACGCAGCCCATGGTAATCAGCGGCGCCGTCGCAAAGCCGAACTCCTCCGCTCCCAGGATCGCGGCGATGGCCACGTCACGTCCGCTCATCAGCTTTCCGTCGGTTTCGATCACGACCTTATTTCTGAGACCGTTGGCCAGAAGGGTCTGATGGGTCTCTGCCAGACCAAGCTCCCAGGGCATTCCCGCATTATGAATGGAGGAAAGAGGCGCTGCACCCGTACCGCCGTCATAGCCGGAGATCAGCACCACACCGGCTCCAGCTTTTGCCACACCCGCTGCCACGGTGCCCACACCCGCTTCCGACACCAGCTTCACGGAAATCCGCGCATGTTTGTTGGCATTCTTCAGATCGTAAATGAGCTGCGCCAGGTCTTCGATGGAATAGATGTCATGATGGGGCGGCGGAGAAATCAGGCTGACCCCCGGCGTGGAATGCCTGGTTACGGCGATCCAGGGATAGACCTTTTTGCCGGGGAGATGCCCGCCTTCGCCGGGTTTTGCGCCCTGTGCCATTTTGATCTGGATCTCCCGCGCGCTCACGAGATAGCGGCTTGTGACCCCAAACCTCCCGCTTGCCACCTGCTTGATGGCAGAGCTCCTGTCGTGTTCCGTCCCTGCGGAAAGGATCCGCTCCTCGCTCTCGCCGCCTTCCCCGCTGTTGGATTTTCCGTGGAGGTGATTCATGGCAATGGCCAGGGTCTCATGGGCTTCCTCGGAGATCGATCCGTAGGACATAGCACCGGTCTTGAAGCGCTGCACGATAGAATCCTCGCTTTCCACTTCGGAAAGAGGTACGCCCTCCTCCGGCATCCTGAAATCCAGAAGACTCCGCAAATAGCCTGTTTCCTCCGCATCCACCAGCTTCGTGTATTCCTTAAACCTGTCGTAGTCGCCCTCTCTGGTCGCATACTGCAGCATATGGATCGTCTTCGGGTTGTAACGGTGATTTTCTCCCTGACTTCTGCTCTTATGGCGTCCCAGGGTGGAAAGCTCCAGATCCGTCGGCAGACCCAGCGGATCAAAGGCTTTGCTGTGCTGGCGGTCGACTGCCGCGCCGATGTCTTCCAGCGTAATCCCGCCCACACGGCTCACGGTGCCCGGAAAATAAGCCTCGATCACATCCTCCGAGATACCGATGGCTTCAAAGATTTTGCTGCCCTGATAGGACTGGATCGTGGAAATTCCCATCTTGGAGGCAATCTTTACGATCCCGAACAGGATGGCGTTATCGTAATCGTCTACCGCTGCATAATAGTCCTTATCCAGCAGTTCATCCCCGATCAGCTCCTCAATGGTGGCATGGGCCAGATAGGGATTGACCGCAGAAGCCCCATAGCCGAGAAGGGTGGCAAAGTGATGCACCTGCCGCGGCTCCCCGGATTCCAGAATCAAAGACATCGCCGTGCATTTTTTCGTTTGCACCAGATGGTTATGAACCGCCGCAACCGCAAGGAGGGAGGGGATCGCCACATGGTTCTCGTCCACTCCCCTGTCGGAAAGGATCAGGATGTTTGCGCCCTCTCTGTAGGCTTTGTCCACTTCCACAAAGAGATGATCCAGCACCCGCTTCATCGGCGTGCTCTTGTAATAGAGGATGGAAATCTTGGAAACCCGGAAGCCCTCCTTTTTCATATTCTCAATCTTCAGAAGATCCAGATCCGTCAGGATCGGGTTATTGATCTTTAACACCTGACAGTTTTCCGGGCTCTCCTCCAGGAGATTTCCGTTTTTTCCGACATAAACGGTTCTGGAAGTCACGATCTCCTCCCGCTGCGCATCGATGGGAGGGTTCGTCACCTGTGCAAAGAGCTGCTTGAAATAATAGAACAGGGGCTGGTATTCCCTGGACAGGGCGGCGATGGGGGTATCAATGCCCATGGAACCGATGCTCTCCGTCCCGTTTAAGGCCATCCCCAGCAGCCCGTCATGATAGTCCTCCCAGGTATAACCGAAGGCCTTCTGCAGTTTTTTTCGCTGCTCCCCATGGATCCTGGTCACCTTTTTATTCGGAATCCGGATCTCGGAAAGCAGGGTCAGCTTGCTGTCCAGCCACTCTCCGTAGGGCTTTTTCAAGGCGTATTTCTCTTTGATCTCATCATCCAGAATGATCTTCTTCTGCTTCGTATCCACAAGCAGAAGCTTGCCGGGATGGAGGCGCTCCTTTCGGA
Organism: Lachnospiraceae bacterium; assembly: GCA_045661345.1. Taxonomy (GTDB): domain Bacteria; phylum Bacillota; class Clostridia; order Lachnospirales; family Lachnospiraceae; genus RUG12461. The sequence goes on along the minus strand of JAZRFM010000010.1, from coordinate 25,838 downwards.
TGATATGGCTTTCCTCCAGCGGAAGTACGCCCACCTCCGAGGAAAGGATCAGCCTGCCGTCATCCATGATGTAATAGCGGGAAGGACGAAGACCGTTTCTGTCCAGGATCGCCCCCATCACATCCCCGTCGGAAAAGAGGATGGAGGCCGGTCCGTCCCAGGGCTCCATCATGGTCGCATAATACTGATAGAAGTCTCTCTCTTCCTGTGTCAGGGTCTCATTATGGGCCCAAGGCTCCGGAATCATGATGCTCATGGCAAGGGGAAGATCCAGACCGCTCATCACGAGAAACTCCAGCACGTTATCCAGCATGGCGGAGTCCGATCCGCTCTGGGAAATCACCGGAAGCACCTTTGTCATATCCTCTTCCGAAAACAGATCCGTATGCATGGTCTCTTCCCTGGCCAGCATCTTGTCTGCGTTTCCCTTGATGGTGTTGATCTCGCCGTTGTGCACGAGAAAGCGGTTGGGGTGCGCGCGGTTCCAGCTCGGCATGGTGTTCGTGGAAAACCGGGAATGTACCATCGCGATGGCGGATTCATAATCCTTATCCTCCAGATCCGTAAAGAAGGTACGGAGCTGTCCCACCAGAAACATCCCCTTATACACGATCGTCCTGCAGGAAAGGGACGGCACATATGTATTGGTACTGCTTTGCTCAAACTCTCTCCGGATGATGTAAAGCTTCCGGTCAAAGTCCAGATCCGTTTCAACATCCTCCGGACGTTCGATGAAAGCCTGATAAATATTCGGCATGCATTCCCTGGCCTTTGACCCCAGAACCGTCGGATCCGACTCCACCTTTCTCCAGCCGAGAATCTTTAATCCCGCTTTTTTGGCAATGATCTCAAACATGGATCTTGCCTGACGAAGCTCCAGATCCTTCTGCGGGAAGAAAAACATGCCCACTCCATAGGATCTTGCACCGGAAAGGAGGATACCCTCCTTCTTCAGTTTCTTCACAAAAAATTTATGGGGGATCTGCGTCAGAATGCCGACACCGTCACCGGTTTTTCCTTCCGCATCCTTCCCTGCCCTGTGCTCCAGCTTCTCCACGATCTTTAAGGCATCGTCCACCAGGGTGTGGCTGGCTTTTCCCGCCACATCGATGATCGCGCCAATCCCGCAGTTGTCATGTTCAAAGGACGGATCGTAAAGCCCTTTCTCTCTCACTTTCTCAAAACGGTCGTTCAAGTCCTTCATGAGTTCCCCTCCTCATTGCTCAAAACAGAAAAAGCGCCCCAGAGTTTCCTCTGAGACGCCTTTGCCTCGATGCAAGGTATGTTACACCAAAGCAGCTCTTTTGTCAACAGGATGCGCGCATCCTGCGGCGATTCTGTTCCACATTTTGCTCCATACTCTATTCCACATCCTGCAGCGCCGCGAAGTCTTCCTCGCCGGTACGAATCTTGACAACCTTGCTGACCGGATAGACAAAGATCTTGCCGTCGCCGATCTTGCCGGTGTAAAGGGCTTTTTTGGCTGTTTCGATCACGCGGTCCACAGGAATCTGGCTGACGACAACCTCCAGCTTGATCTTCGGAAGGAGGGTCATATCCATCTCGACACCACGATACATCTGGCTCGATCCCTTCTGGATCCCGCAGCCCGTGACCTGCGTGACGGTGATGCCTGTCACGCCAAGTTCATTGAGGGCTTTCTTGATCTTGTCATACATCGAAAGCTTCGTGATAATGACCACCTTGTTGATGCCAGTCTGCATGACCGTCCCCTGCAGCGTCTCGGACATGTTCTCCACATGCACGGAAGCGTTGCGCTTCGCCTCGCTTGCCTTGTCATAATCCGCTTCTCCCAGGTTGGTGTTCTCATTGACATCCATGGTATTGGAGATATCCATGATGGCAAACCCGGAATACGCCGAGGGAAGACCATGCTCCATGGAATCGAGACCGACGATCTCTTCTTCTTCGGACACTCTGAGGCCGATGGTTTTTTTGATGATAAAGAAGGTAATGGTGATGGTGACTACCGTCCAAAGTGCCGTGATCCCGATGCCGCCGAGCTGTTTGATAAGCTGTGTGGCGCCGCCGCCGTAGAAAAGACCCTGCTCGATCCCTGCCACTGCAAAGCCCGGCGCAGTTGCCGTTGCAAAAAGACCAACCGCAATCGTGCCCCAGATCCCGTTCAGCATATGCACTGCCACTGCTCCCACAGGATCATCCACATGTGCCTTGTAATCGTTAAACCAGATGCCGAATACTACCAGAAGTCCGGATACTGCACCGATGATCGCAGCACCAAAGCAATCCGTCACGTCGCAGGGAGCGGTGATGGCCACCAGACCTGCCAGGGATGCGTTCAGACACATCGAAACATCGGGCTTTCCGTATTTTGCCCAGGTAAAGATCAGACATACCACTGTTGCAACTGCAGGCGCCACGGTGGTGGTCAGGAACACGGAGCCAAGGGTCGGAACATCCGTTGCTGCCGCGCCGTTGAAGCCATACCAGCCCAGCCAGAGAATAAACACACCAAGTGCCGCTATCACCAGGTTATGGCCCGGGAATGCGTTGACTTTTTTTACTTTTCCGCTGCCGTCACGCTCGAATTTTCCGATACGAGGTCCCAGCATCCAGGCACCGATCAGGGCACAGATCCCGCCTACCATATGGATGCAGTTGGATCCGGCGTAATCGTGGAATCCCCACTGTGCCAGAAATCCGCCGCCCCAGGTCCAGTGTGCTTCAATCGGGTAGATGATCGCCGAGATCACCGCCGAATAGATACAGTAGCTGGAGAATTTGGTTCTCTCTGCCATGGCTCCCGACACGATGGTCGCCGTGGTCGCGCAGAATACCAGATTGAAAACAAACGCGGAGTAATCAAAGTTTTTGTAATTCGTAAATACATCGAAGCTGATGCCTCCCGCAAAGCCGTTCATCACGTTTTCACCCAGCATCAGTGACGCACCGATGACAAACCACATCACCGTACCGATACAGAAATCCATCAGGTTTTTCATGATGATATTTCCAGCGTTTTTTGCCCTCGTGAAGCCGGATTCACACATCGCAAATCCTGCCTGCATCCAGAACACGAGCGCTGCGCCGATCAAAAACCAGACCGCAAACACTTCTCCGTCCAATGCACTCAACAATTCTTCTGTCATAACTATCCACCTCCTGTTTTTATGCTATAAAAAAAGCCATCCCACACCGGAACACCACGCCGTTGTGGGATGACTCTTTTCATTCTTAATCCGCAAAACACATTTGCGTTCTGCGTTTTTTGTTCCCGCGTGTCTCTTAATACACGCTGAACAACAGCTTCCCGTAGCTCGGGAAGGGCCAGCATTCTTCGCTGGTAAGCATTTCGGCTTCATCCACATACTTTCTCAGGTCTTCCATCTTCGGAAGCACCTCATCGCGGATTGCCTCGGATGTCCTGATGATATCCTCAAAATCCTTCAGCTCCTCCAGTGCCTTCTGGAGCTTTTCCACCTTCTCCAGAATGGTGTCGGTGAGCTCCGAAAGTCTCTCCATGGTCGTCACTTCGTAGTTGCACTTCACATTCTGACTGACCGAACGCATGAGGGAGGTTGTCTTTGCCAGATTGCCAAGATAGCCCTCTATCGCCGGGAGATAGTTCTTGCGCACCATATCCACCATGGTATGACCCTCGATATTGACGGTCTTGCAATAGTTCTCCAGCATGATCTCGCATCTGGAGTGGAGCTCCGACTCCGTGAAGACCTTGTGGGACAGGAGCATATCCATATTCTTCCGGTCGAGAAGATGGGGCATGGCATCCGCTGTTGTTTTCAGATTCAGCAGCCCTCTCTGCTCTGTTGCCTCCTTCACCCACTCCTCGGTATAGCCGTTTCCGTTAAAGAGGATCCGTTCATGTTTTGCGATCACCTCTTTGATCAGGGCGTGGAGCTCGGATTCAAAATCGCCGGCGCCCTCCAGCCTGTCGGCATATTGCTTCAGGCTTTCCGCCACCGCAGCATTCAGCATGATGTTACAGCATGCGATGCTGTTGGAAGAACCGAGGGAACGGAACTCAAATTTGTTGCCGGTAAAGGCGAAGGGTGACGTACGGTTTCTGTCTGTCGTATCCCTGGAAAACCGGGGCAGTACATGCACGCCCAGCTTCAATATTTCCTTTTCTTTGCCCTGATAAGGTGTATCCGTCTTGATCGCCTCCAGGATCGCGCTGAGCTCATCCCCCAGGAATACGGAGATGATCGCCGGCGGTGCTTCATTTGCCCCGAGTCTGTGGTCATTTCCTGCCGTGGCCACGGAAAGCCGCAGAAGATCCTGATAATCATCCACTGCCTGCACCACTGCGCAAAGGAACAGGAGAAACTGTGCGTTTTCATAAGGTGTCTCTCCCGGAGAAAGCAGGTTTACGCCTGTATCCGTCGCCAAAGACCAGTTGTTATGTTTGCCGGAACCATTGACGCCCGCAAAGGGCTTTTCATGAAGAAGACATACCATGCCGTGCTTTCTGGCCACCTTCTGCATAATCTCCATGGTAAGCTGGTTGTTATCCGTCGCCACATTTGTGGTGGAAAAGATGGGAGCCAGCTCATGCTGCGCCGGTGCCACTTCATTGTGCTCCGTCTTGGCCAGGATCCCGAGTTTCCACAGCTCCGTGTTCAAATCTTCCATGAAGGCCGTTACTCTCGGCTTGATCACGCCGAAATAGTGGTCATCCAGCTCCTGCCCCTTCGGCGGCATGGCACCAAACAGGGTTCTGCCCGTATAGACCAGATCCGGCCGTTTTTCAAACATTTCCTTATCAATCAGGAAATACTCCTGTTCCGGTCCGACACTGGTGCGTACGTATTTCACTTCTTTTCCGAAGAGCTTTAAGATCCGCTTTGCCTGCAGGTTTAGAGCCTGCATGGATCGAAGCAGCGGCGTCTTTTTGTCCAAAGCATCTCCGGCATAGGAACAAAACGCGGTGGGGATGCACAGGGTATGATCCTTGATAAAGGCATAGGACGTGGGATCCCATGCTGTATAACCCCTGGCTTCAAAGGTGGCACGAAGCCCCCCCGAGGGGAAGGAGGAGGCATCCGGCTCACCTTTGATCAGCTCTTTACCGGAAAACTCCATGATCACCCCACCATCCGGTGAGGGGGTAATAAACCCGTCATGCTTTTCAGCGGTTACGCCAGTCAGGGGCTGGAACCAATGCGTAAAATGGGTGGCACCTTTTTCCACTGCCCAGTCCCGCATCTCTGCGGCCACGGCTTCTGCCACTTCCACATCCAGTTTCACATTTTCATCAATGGTTTGTCTCAGCGCATGATAGACCTTCGCGGAAAGACGGGATCTCATCACCCTGTCATCAAATACCATTGAGCCGAAGAGTTCGGGAACGTTTGTCTTTTCCATGATCATTTCCTCCTTTATCACAATCTCTGGTTTCTCTTTATTTTCCGCTTTCTCCGTAATTGGAGAGCACTCTGGCCGACGGATCATTCACATTGCATCCCTCCCAGGATTTGTTTGGCATCCAGAAATCCTTCACCATTTCAGACTGGCCGGGATAGTATTTTTCGAAGATGTCCCGATACATCAGAGACTCCTTCGTAAAAGGTTTCGCATGGGAATATTTTTCGATTCCCTGTTCAAATGCGCTGTCCGTATATCTGCTTTCGGCCAGCTCTGTCAGGTCGTCCTTTAAGGAATGACCCACCGCATCGGAAAACGCTGCCTTTTCCCTCCAAAGAATGGAATCCGGTATCAGATGATCTTTTTCAAAGGCCTTCCTGAGCAGGTATTTCCCTTTGCCGTAATGATTCATTTTCAGATCCGGATCAATGGACATGGCATATTCCACAAAATCCAGATCTCCGAAAGGAACCCGCGCCTCCAGGGAATGAACGCTGATGCATCTGTCCGCACGAAGTACATCGTACATATGGATTTCACGGATCCTCTTCTCGGCCTCTTTCTGAAACTCTGCCGCATCCGGCGCGAAGTCCGTATACTTGTATCCGAAGATCTCATCCGAAATCTCCCCTGTCAGGATCACCCTGACATCCGCGCTCTCGTGAATCGCTTTACATACCAGATACATGCCGATGGAAGCACGGATTGTGGTGATGTCGTATGTCGCCAGAGTTTCGATCACTTCCTCCACCGCATGGATCACGTCCTGTTTTGTAATGATCACCTCATGGTGGATGGAATGAATATGATCCGCAACCTCTCTCGCATACTTCAGATCGATGGCATCCACATCCATCCCGATGGCCCAGGTCTGCAGCGGTTTCTCCAGAAGCGATGCGGCTATTCCGCATACCAGGGAGGAGTCCAGACCGCCCGAGAGGAGAAAACCCACCGGCGTATCGGAGTCCAGCCTCTTTTCCACCCCTTTGATCAGCAGGTCATGGATCGTTTCCGTCACCGTCTCCCTGTCGTCCCTGCTGAAAGCGGTCACTTTTGACGGATCCCGGTAGCAGACGAACTCTCCGTCTATGAAGTAATGGCCGGGAGGAAAAGGCATCACACGGTCAACCAGCTCCAGCAGGTTTTTCGGCTCCGATGCGAATACGTAAGTGCCTTTTTCCGTAAGTCCGTAATATAGGGGGCGGATCCCGATGGGATCTCTTGCCGCGATGTAGCGGTCTTCCTTCACGTCGTAGAGGATCATTGCAAACTCCGCATCCAGCCTCTCAAATATCCCGGTGCCGTATTCCCGGTAAAGCGCCGGCAGAATCTCGCAGTCGGAATCACTGATAAAGTGGTAACCTTCGACAATCAGTGCCTCTTTCTCCTTCCGGAATCCGTAAATCTCCCCGTTGCATACCACTATGATCTCGGTATCCGCAGGATCCGACTCCTTCACCGTTTTCTGATCCCTGTAAAGAAAGGGCTGCATTCCGTTTTCCGTCAATCCCATGATCGAAAGCCGGTTGAACCCCAGGTATCCGTTTCCCGTATCTACGATCCTGCTGGCATCCGGTCCTCTGGAAGCCGTTCTGGAAAGCGCGGCCCTGATCTCTTCATACGCTGCATCCTTTCCGCAGAAGCCCAATATTGAACACATGTCTTTCCCCTCCGAAACAGTCAGGCAGGGAAGATGTCGTCTTCCTGCCCACTGTGCAACCCGTGCCCGGTAGAGCCGGGATATTCCGCTGCACGGACCTGTGCACAAAAAAAAGCGCCTCGGAGTACATCTCCAAGACGCCTTTGTCTTTATGGATATGGATTTTAGCTCATTCGTTTTCCTCTGTCAAGAGGAAAATGCAAAACTTTTCCTTACCCAAGGATTCATGTTTAGTTGAACATCTTCTTTGCGCTTGACAGCAGGCTCAGGTATACAAAGTACTGAATGATGTTCAGGATCGTAGCAATCAGCTGCATTACGCTGGAAACAATGATCGTCGCGCCGGCACCGGTCAGCATTGCAGCGGAGATATCCGTAGCGGAGCCTAATACAGCACCCGTGATCAAAGCGATGACGTTTGCAACGATGGAAAGAACCAGGATGCAGATAACCAGCTTCAGTGTGGACTGACCCTTTTTCTCAACTGCTGCGTTATTTACCTTGCCAGCCAGAACGATAATGCCGTTAATAACGGAAATCGCGGAAATCAGGGTGAAGAGGGTGGAAAGGATCGTCAAAATACCGGACAATACCGGAATCCCACCTGTGAATGCAGCAACCAAAGAGGTGATCAGCGCAAGAACCAGGCAGATCAGCGCTCTCTTGAAGTTCTCCTCATCCTTTGCCGCAGTACCGACACCGACAATGTAGAGAATGAAACCGATCAGTGCAAAGATCGCACCAACAACCGTCATGATAATCCCTACAACGCCGCCGATCGCACCACCAACCATCGCGGTATCAGAGCCGGCCACGCCGCCGCCAAAGATCGCAGCTGCACCGGTAATCGTCATGACGGTACCGATGACCGCAAAAATCGCTGCAAGAAGCTGGAGAATCTCAGCCGTGAAAATCTGACCGATTCCCTTTTTTGCATTTTCAAAACTCATTTTCATTTCCTCCTTCGTTAATGAATAATAACATGAACCGACTCTATTATACTCATTTTTTTGAATTGTGCAACCTATGGGGAACGCATACTCATAACGGCAACAGGTATGGGGCTTTCATGGTTCTTTTCCCGTCAGGATGGTCGTCTTCTCGATTTCTCCCAGCAGGATTCTTCTGGCATTGGCATTCCGATACCAGAGATCCGGTGAGGTCTGTTCAAGATAGCAGGGGAGGTAGCTGACACTCATGTCCGGAAAAAGATTGTCATGCTCCCGGAGCAGCCGTGTTCTCCGCATGTGAAACCATGCCGTGACGATGCCGATCCGCCTGACCTCCGGATGGTCTTTTCGGATCCGGTCAATGATGGGGACCGACAATTCCAGATTTGCCCTGGTATAGGTTGCTTTATTTTCCATGTATACCCGGGATTCGGGGACGCCGTTTTTGATCAGATAATCCGCCATGACCTCCGCTTCCGTGATCTCGGTCCCCAGATAATCATTCCCGCCGCTGACCACGTAGAAGGCATTTTGATTGCTTTTTCCTTTTTCCAGAGCGTATTCCGCTTTATACAGACACGTCTGGCTGCCCGGGATCAGGTAAAGATCCATCTCTCCGGGATCATCCGGCATATCTTCAAAGATCATCCGGTTGATCTCCGGCAGGTTCTCCTCTATTTCTTCCGGATGACTTTCAAACCGGTCGATTGTCCCTTTCGTTTCCTGCACCAGATCCGCGGCAGCAAAGCCGATTCTCTCCTCCTCCTCCGTACCCTTTGACAGCGTAAGAAAGCACTGTACTTTTGCATCATGCAGTTTTCTCACCGTTTTAAAATAATGAGGAATATGCCGGCCGGACATGGACTCCGTGCTTCTCTGGATATAATCCAGCATCACGAGGGAGGAGGTGATAATTTTGCCGCAGCCGGCGAGATACGCAAAGTTAAAGAGGCGGTCTTCGCCAAAGGAAAGGGTTTCGTCAAAGCAAAGACCCTGTTCCCTGATCATGCTGTTCCGGTAAAACTTGTTGCAGTTGGAATAAATCAGAAGGTTTCTGCACCTGATGTATTCATCGGCAAACTCCGATACGGTCTCAAAGGTTCTGTCTTTGACTGTCCAGAGAGAGGTCTCTCCATTGCAAAGGATCCTCTTGATCCCATAGATATACAGGTCTGCCTGCTGTGCAAGCATCGGCAGCGCTTTGGACAAAAAATCCCGTTCCAGGCAGTCATCGCAGTCCATAAACGTGACAAACTCCCCTTCCGCAAGGGTAAGGCCCGTATTTCGCGCGCCGGACGCACCTCGATGGGCGCAGAGACTGATTCGGATATTGTCATAAAGCTGATCATAACGCTGCAGAATCTCAGGTGTGTCATCGGTAGACCCGTCATCCACCAGAATCAGCTCGCAGTCTCCGGGAAGCTCTTTCATCAGAATGTTCAGTGTATCCGCAAAAAAAGAGCCGCACTGATAAGTTGGAATGATAATCGATAAACGCAATTTACTCTCTCCGAAATAACGATATCCGGGGCTCGCGTGTTCGCAGGCACCCGATCCGAAAAAAACAACTGTATTTTACACAAAAAGCATGTAGAAATCAAGAAATGCGCTCTGTTATTGACCTTTCGCCGGATTATCCCTATTATGATATTATTGGCGTAACAGTCAAAAGTGCTATGCGATAAAACCGCCTGTGCTTTTGCGAAAAACAACCGGGGGATAGAACTTCCTATGGCTAAGAACACCAGTACACAACCCAAGAAAAGACATCTGTCCAGGATCATGCTCAATCGCATGCTCGTGACGATCATCATATCATTTGCCTCCCTGATGGCCATCACAATCATCTTTGTGATGATCTACGGCACCACGAAGACAGGCGAACTGATCTATGCATATCTTGATGATCTGGAAGACTATACCATCTATAACATGGATAAAACCATGTTGGATTCCACCGTCAGGTTTACCGAGGATCTGGAATTAATGAACAGTGACTATCCGCCCTTTTTTTCCGATGACGATAATGATGCGGCCACTGCGGATTATCTGCTGCGATGTATTGAATACAATACAGAACTGGATGAGATCAACATTGTGGATGGGGACGGTATCATCCGGATTTCCACGGTACCTTCCTATGTTGGTTATGATATGCATGACGGCGAGCAGTCCTCAGAATTCCTATGTCTTCTGGAAGGGCAAAAGGCCTATCTTCAGGATATGCGGAAAATATCCTTTGATGACGACACGTCGATGTGGTATGCGGGAGCTGCACTGGAAAGACAAGAAGGGTTTGTAGAGTGCGGCATGAATGCTGATACACTCACCAGATTCCGCCGCTCTTACCTGAAAAACTGGATCACAGATGGTAAGGTTGGACGAACAGGAAGCTATCTCCTGCTGGACGATCAGGGAACTATCCTCGACAGCTATAAAGATGAGCATGACGGAGAGTCTCTGACGCTTTCCGTCGATCTGAAACAGCTTGCACAAGACGAAACCATGGTCAGAGAGAAGGTCTTCGGGGTCGATTCCTACATCGGCGCATCTGTCTTTTATGGTGACACTATCGTGGCGGTCTATCCCGCCAAAGAAGCCTGGGAATCCTGGAATGCTTCGATGATAGCCCTGCTGCTGATCTATGTGGCTGTTTTTTCGATCCTTTTCTTCGTTCTGGATCGCCTGATCCTGCACCACATGGTCCGCGGTGTCCACAGCATCAACAACTCGCTGAAAGCCATTATGGAAGGTAATCTCAGCGAAAAAGCAAATTTCCGGGAGTCCATCGAATTCGATCATCTCTCTGACGGAATCAATTTCACCGTGGATCGGCTTAAGGAGCTGATCAAAGAAGCGGAAGAAAGAATTGATACAGAGCTTGCCTTTGCCGCCAAGATCCAATTATCCTTCCTCCCGCATAAGTTTCCGCCATTCCCCGAAAGGAATGAATTTGAACTGTTTGCGGCGATGGTTCCGGCGAAGGAGGTCGGGGGCGACTTTTACGATTACTTCTTTATCGATGAGGATCATCTGGCGCTGGTGATTGCAGACGTTTCCGGGAAGGGCATCCCTGCCGCCATGTTCATGGCGATGTCCATGGATAAGATCCGGCACAGCGTCATGAAATACGGCACCGATGTGGTAACCGCCATCAAGGAAGTGAATCTGGAGCTTCAGGAGGAAAATGATGCGGAGCTTTTTGTCACCGTATGGCTCGCCGTGATCAGCCTTTCCACCGGTCACATCGATTACGTCAATGCAGGACATGAAAAGCTCATGCTCTGTAAGGCGGGGGGAGAATTCCTGCTGCATAAGGATGTGCACCACGGACCGGTGGCGGCAATACCGTTCATGACTTTTGAAGCGGGAACCCTTGAGCTGGAGCCCGGAGATATCCTCTATCAATATACGGATGGGATCACAGAAGCCAACGACCCTGACAGCAACCTGTTCGGAATAGACAGAGTATTGGTTGCACTAAACGAAGTCAAGGACGCCTCTCTGAATGAAATCGACGCAAAGGTCCGCACAGAGATCGCGCAATTTGCCAAGGATGAGCCGCAGTTTGACGACATGACGACCCTGCTGTTCCGTTATCTGGGAAAATCCGGTTAAGCCGACGCCCTGAACACGGCCGGACACCACGATCCGGCAGCCTTACAAATATACCCTGTCCGTCCAAGCAGGTATCTGTAAGCCAGCCCTTTTCACTTCTCCCCTCAGAAGTTTCCGCCATTCCATCCCCAATCCATCGTAGCTGAGTATTTGATATACATATGGTCCGGAGCGATGCCCAGTACCTCCCCGAAGATCTTTGTGATCTCGCTCGTCATTCTCTGAAAAGCATCCTCATTTGGTCCGCCGTACATTCTGACTTCGATAAAAGCCATAGGTTCGCTGTTATCTCCACGGAAATAAAGATGGTACTCATCCTCAAAACCTGTCATAAGCCAGCTTTCGCTCTTTCCGGGTATCAGTGAGATCGCCTCTCCAAGCCTGGTTTTCAGTTCCTTTTCCTGTTCGTCTGTTACCCTGATACTAATTTTCGAATCAATAAACGGCATGATCCCTTCCTCCTTTGCATTGTTTGTTCGATACACGCATTAACAACCGGTTCCCGCCACCGGATTCTCCATCATGTACTGCTCCAGTATCCCGGCCGCATCTCCTATAATCTCCGGACAGGGACGTTTTTCATAGTATTCCTTTGTCCGAGCCTCGGGAGTCGGATCATCCCGATGATGATTCATACCGAGAAGCTGACGGCAGACGATGGATCCCTGTTTTTTTTCAAATCTTCCTGCCAATTCCTGTATCCTGGCATAATGCTCCGCCTTTTTTTCACCGGTTTCCGGCTCAGCATAGCCATAGAGAAGCCCCGCAACCATAAACATACCACACACGGCACCGCATACCTCACGAAGTCTTCCCATTCCACCTCCAAAAGAAGAGGCCATCTTCAAAAGCAGATCTGTATCGATTGGAAGCATGTCTTCAAATGCAAGTACGATCGCCTGGGAACAATTGTATCCATTTCTGAAATTGGCTATTGCCTTTTCCCTGCGTGTCATCTGTTTATCCTCTTGCGCTTTCCTATTGTATCATATGTCAGCAACATTCAGCCACCTCCCCTGCGAGAAATCAAGTATATTTTTCGAAAAAAGAACCGGTCTTCCGATCCCTTTCCGGCAGCCGAAGCTGCATTTTTTCTGTTGTTTCGTTTAACCGAAGATCTGTCCAGGCAGCTTCAGTTTCTCTTTCGCAGGAAAACACTTATCAAACTCATCCACGTCTTCATCCTTCACGTAGTATCCCTGCGGAGTCTGATACACGCCCGTGATACCATCGAGGTATCCCTCCTTCAGCTCCCTGCAGAGAAAGAATGATGAATCCGCATCCTCCGGCAGATCATGATACCGTATGCCAAACTCTCTGGCAAAGGTAAATCCGCAGTGACTGTAGAAATGGATGTTGCCCTCAAACAGTACTGCTCCAAATCCCATCTCCCCGGCCTTCTCCAGGGAATAGTCCAGCAATGCCTTTCCATAACCTTTTCGTTTCAGCTCCGGAGTGATTCCGATCGGCCCCATTGTAAGAACATCGATCACTCTGCCGTCATCTGCTTCGATGATCGTCTTCATGAACATATTCTGTCCGATCAGCCTGCCGTTCCTTTCCATCACAAAATCGAGCTCCGGAATAAAAGCCGGATCACTCCTAAGCACATGTATCACATAATGCTCAGCACATCCCGGCTTGTACACATTCCAGAATGACTCCCTGACAAGGTTTTCAACTGCTCTGTAATCCTTCTTCTCTTCTAAACGAATCGTGTAGTCTCTTTTATTCAATGTTTTGTCTCCTGAAAACTTGTGACCAAAAGTTGCTTTTCAGCGGGAGGCTTGTGTGATTGTCAGCAAACCTCCCGGTCATCCCACAATCTCCAGTGTGTTGTACTTTTTCAAACAGCACTCTCCCTTTTCTGTTAAGGAACCGATGACAAATCCAAGTACCATGCCTGCCATCATTCCAAGACCAACATTTATGTCTCATACGTCTCAAGCTATTCTAAAATTTTATTTACCGGATAGTTCTTCCAGAACAAACGGAAGCATATATGTCGGTTTATATATCAGCTGCTCCAAATGACCGGCATCTTTCTGCGAAAAAAGATATTGCCTGTACACTTTCTTAGAATACTTTTTGCAAAAGGCAGATATTGATTTATGTGTATTAACATTGGATGATTTAATCTCTATCGGTACGATCTTAGCATTGGATGCTATGAGAAAATCGACCTCATAAAAATGAACACCATCATCCTTTTTCCATGTATGGTAAAAAAGCCTGTTCCCACCGGCAGCGATCATCTGTGCAGCAGCATTCTCGTAAAGATATCCCAGATTGGCATCCAGCTTATCGGAAAGAAGCTTACTGTATATCTTTGTGTGTATCTTATCCACGGAATTAAAAAGCAGCGTGGTAAACAACCCCGTATCCGAAAGATAAAGCTTATATGTCTCATCATCAGCAGTGGCTCCGAGTGATACATCCGGATCCGTAACATTATAGGATATCAACACCGTCTTTGAATCCAGAAGCTCCGAAAAGATCTCTTTGTCCTTATTTGTTGTTCTTTTTCCTGTTGCATTGGATATAACATATCTCTTTTTATTTGCAGCAAGCTGGTTTGGGATTGAATTATACATCTTAGACAAGCGTCCGCTTGGGTCTATCTTATAAAAATCCTCTTCATAGAGTTTCAGTATCGTTCGCTTTACCTTATCAATCTCTTCAAAATTCTTTCCGCTCACATACGCCTCTACAGCCTGAGGCATTCCACCAACAGCCATATAAATTCGGAAATCCCGCATAAGTTTTCTGTTAAGGCTGTCTCCGACAGGCTTGTTTGTCTGATACAACTGCCTCAGCACATTGTAAGTATCGTTACCCGTTGCCCACAAAAACTCTTCGTAGTCCATGGGATATACCTGGATGAAATGTTCTTCCGACGGTATCACGATATCTTTCACATTCTTTTTAATGCTTATCAGCGAACCGGTCTCAATGTAACTGTACCGTCCATCTGCCACAAGATATTTGATTGCCTGTCTCACACGGGGTGCTTTCTGAATTTCATCAAATACGATGACAGATTCCCCCGGATACAGCGTTACCCCCGTTGCAGTCTGAAGTCTTAAAAAGAACAGATCCAGCGATGCTATATCATCAAAAACTTCCAGAATCTCTTGTTCTACATTGGCAAAATCGACCTTGATATAAGAACGGAAATTGTTCCTGGCAAATTCCTCGGCAACCGTTGATTTACCCACACGCCGTGCTCCCTCCAGCATGGCCGCATATTTTCCGGAATATTTCTCCTTCCACTCTGTCAGAGCGTCATAAACCTTTCTTTTAAACATAACACAGCCTCCTTGCGTTTCTATGATATCATTCCGAACAGTTTTTACAATATGCTATTTCCGTATTGAGGCAGTTTTTTACAACACTTCAGATTCGACAGCAAGCAGTTATTTACAACATTGTTTTCACACACTGTAGTTGCTGATTTCATCCAGATCAGATAGCTTCCAAAACAAAGTCCAGATACTCTTTTGTCGATGCCCTGCTTTCCCTCCTATCCGTTTACAAGCTTCAGGAACTTCTTATCGTTCATCTGCTCATTCGTAATATATTCCCCGTCATGGAACAGCGCATAGTTCGTGATCGGAGTCGGTGCATTCTGCGCTTCTTCTCTGCTCTCGATATAAATCGCATGAAACGTTATCTGATTCTCTTTTGCAGTTTGCTCTAAAACTGGAACGTACTTCGCATTGAACGGGCATTGACTGGTGTAATACAGAACATATCCTTTTTCTTGTATGTGCGGATGCCTTGCACATTCCCTGAACTCAGGCTTGTCTGCTTCCTTCCCAAAAGGCAAGTACCACAACTGGATTCCATTATCTGCCTCATCGCACACGGAAAATCCCTTATATTTCAGGAACTTTGGATCAGCAAGGAACGGTTTCTTTTTCGTCGCAGACAAAATACATAAGCCTTGTTTCCCCTTTCCCCTACTATCTTCGATACAGGCATTAAGTAATTCCGTTGAATACCCATGCCCCTTGAAGGAACCGGACACCCACAGACAGTCAATATACATATATCCTTCGGCATTGATCGGAACCCATGCATTTTCCGCAGGGATATATTCAATAAAGCACTTACCTCGCTCCACGCTCTTCAGAAAAACAAGTCCTTCATCAAATCTTTCAGCAAGCCAGGCCTTCTTAGAAGAAACCTGCACATCCTTATTATTGGAAATAGCACAGCAAATGTGCTCTTTTTCCAGATTATCCTTTGTAACTCTGATGTATTCCATACAATCACTCCTTTACTTTTATCGGATGCCGGATTACAGTCCTTAGCTTCTCCGGTGCAACCTTCCGCGCATCGGAGAGATAAATCTCATGGTGCATTCTCTGATCTGTAATATCAAGAATATATCCCCGTTCTTCCATAAACCTATGCATTGCTTCTACCGTAGCTGGCTCGTCATCATACGATCCGATATGCATATCTTGATCAGTTCCTCTCGGTACCAGTAATACTTATTAAATTCTTCAAAATCTTTTATGTTCTCAAACTCAGGTCTTTCCACTATACTCTCCCTACTTTATTTTAAGTGACTTAAGATATTCCTTCTGCTCCGGTGTTATACGGTAACTCTCCACAGCTTTCTGAATAGCTTTATTATGTGTCCATTTATCCAGTCTCTTTTCCTCAATAAAAGGAAGCACCGCATCATACTGTTTTGCGAGAGCTGTAGCAAAGTACCACGCTATCATCATATTTATGTAGTACTCATCTGAACGGATCTTCGCTACCATTTCCGAATATTTGATATCAAAATCCTCATCAAGAAAATGTTCCATCAACATTCCGATGGCGAATCTCACTGTATATGTTTCCTTTGATTTGATCCATTTCTTTATATTTTTTAAAAGTTCAGGATGATGCTTTTTAAAAACCTTTGGTGACATTTGGTCACAGGTCGCCCAGTTATCAACAAATGGTAAGAACTTATCAACTTCTTCCATACATTTATCATAGTCCTTAATACCGGAAATAATAAATGCATGCAGCTGATTTTCATCAAAATATACATGAGGAAGTATCGATAGGAATTCACCAATGTCTTCTCTTTTAAGAAGCTCCTTTGCATACTTCCTAAGTTCAGGGGTTCTGACTCCTATCATATCTTCCGATGTTCTGGATGGGATTAGCTTTGCCTGAAAATCTCTATATTTTATATCCTGTTTACTTAACAGTTCTTTTACTATATCATCTCGAATCATTCTCTCTCCTTCATTATACTTAACTAATTACCATTCATCGCTCTTAAGTTTTTTTCAATTTCTATGATTGTATTAATAGTGAGCTTAAGATCTTTTTCGGATATGCCATCAAACATCTTATTCATAACAGCTATTCCTCTATTCTACTGTTGCAGAATCATTATTCTTAGTCAGCAGAGCAGCCAATCTGTACGTCCTTCCTTTCTAATAATCCAGGCTATCCTCATTTAACAAGAATTCGAATAGGCTCATAATTGTGATTCCCTGCTCATTTCTCCAAATCTTTGCATTTCCTGATACAATGATTATTTTTTTAAAGGAATCAGATATTCTTATGAGCGATGCCTGCTCTTGATCCATTTTTTCCTTATCAGGCAAAGCAAATGCCGACTGTATGTAATACCGTTTACTCCCCTGATTAGCCACAAAATCTACTTCTAATTGTTTCTTGGTTCTTTTTCCATCCTCATCAGCTCTCATTTCCACAACTCCGACATCAACATGATATCCGCGATATATTAGTTCATTGTAGATTATGTTTTCCATGATATGTGTCTCTTCGTACTGTCTAAAATTCAGAAACGCATTTCTTAATCCTATATCGGTATAATAGTACTTGGATGGCGTACTAATATACTTTCGTCCTTTAATATCGTAGCGTTCAGCCTTTTGGACCATAAAGCTTTCCTGTAGATGCTTTAAGTAATTGGCTATTGTCGGCATAGATATTCCCTTACGACCACTACTGGTAAATGTATCAGAAACTTTCTGTGGATTTGTAAGAGATCCAATAGCAGAAGCCAGCAGTTTCATAAGTTCTTCCATGCCACTTCCGTCATTAATGTCATATCTCTCGCAGATATCGCGCAAATATATTTCCCTGTTTAATCGCTCCAGATAAGCCGATTTAGACTGATCATCCGGCTCTGCAAGTACATGAGGGAGTCCTCCATAGTATGTATAATCCTGCCAGGCATCATACTTATCTTTTCCGGAAGCAGGCAAATATTCAGAAAATGATAATGGTGCAATATGGATTTCATCTCCCCTTCCTCGAAACTCAGTCATTATATCTGAGGACAGGAATTTCGAATTACTTCCAGTAACATAAACATCTACATTATTTTTTCTAAGAAGCCCATTCAATACCCCATATAACCGAATCGGAATATCGGGATTCTTCATTTCTTCTTTTGTTATCGCATACTGAGCCTCATCTATAAACACATAATAACTCTGATTACTGTCAACCAGTCTGCTCTTTATATAATCATATAATTTGTGAGGATCTGTATATTCAGCATATTCCTCATCGTCTAATGGGACAGTAATCATATTTTCCTGTGGAGTTCCCTGCTCAATCAGGTAATTATAGAAAATCTCGAATAAAAGATACGACTTTCCGCATCTCCTGATTCCCGTAATAACCTTTATCATGCCATTATTCATACGGCTAACCAGTTTATCCAAATATCGTTGTCTATCAATTACCATATAACGCATCTCCCAATTTAGATTTTGGGTATATGTACCCTTTTTCTAAAGTATAATCCCATATCGCTCTATTTTCAATTTTTATTTTAGATTTTGGGTATATGTACCCTTTTTCTAAACTGTTCTCAGCTCTAATAGACAAATTGCGTATTCCGCATTTTTAGCCAATTTGCATATCTGCAATACATCACGCATTCCTGTGGCCCTCAAGCCTATCCCTTCTCATACTATATTTCATAGGAGTATACCGAATTCCATTAATCGAGCAAAGGATCTGCATTCTGATCATGATTCCGACACTCTGGCTTATCCTTATTCGGTACTATCGCTATAGACATGCAATCATATAAACAGGTAAATAAGTTATTCCATCTTTCTCACTCAAATCAGCGGTATGTAAGACAAACGCCTCATTTAGCTGCTCGGAATACTTTTTTCTAAATTTATTCAAAGATGATAACGTATAGTTCTTTCCGGATTTAACTTCAAGCGGAGATATATTATGCCGATTTGTTGTCTTACTCCTCGCCAAAAGAAAATCTATTTCCATCCTGCTATCCTTATCTGTTCGAGATGAATTAGAATAGAAGTATAAGGTCCGACCGTTGGCAACAAGCATCTGCGATACAATGTTTTCAAAGATCATTCCCTCATTGACTTCCAATTTCCCAAACAACAGCTTTTTGTATATTTCCTCTGAGACAATCCCATTCTCATCAAAAGCATGGCTAATCAGAAGCCCGGTATCTCCCATATACATCTTAAAAGCAGAATTATCCCGATTAAGTTTTAATCCTATATTGGGTTCAGTTGAATTAAAACACACATTTGTCATCATCGAATCCTGTAGCCAGAGAAATGCACTCTCATAATCTCTGAAACGAGCACCTTTACCCAAAGAAGAAATCGTAAACTTCTTTTCATGCTTTGAAAGTTGAGCCGGGATTTCGTCAAAGATACTCTCAACCTTTCCTTCATAACCCTTTGCATGTTTATGAATATCCTCTCTATATAAATCCAGGATATCCCTTTTGATCTGATCTGCTGCTTCGAAATCCCCAGTCCCAATATACTCCTCGACAACTTGAGGCATGCCGCCGATGATAATATATTCTCTAAAGAGTGTCATTACCTTACGATGCAAAGCCTGTCCCAATGGTTTTCTCTTCTCAAAGCAATCCCTGATCACCGGCATAATCATATCCTCACCCTTTGCCCAGAGAAACTCCTCAAAGTCCATAGGATACATCTTAATATGTCGTTCTTCCGATGGAATCACAATATCTTTTACATTTTTTTTGATCGACATCAGAGAGCCTGTCTCAATATAATCATATCTGCCGTCTGCAACAAGAAACTTAATTGCCGCTCTTGCTCGAGGATATAACTGAACCTCATCAAAGATGATCAAGGATTCTCTGTCATACAGCCTCACATTAAATGCGGCCGATAGAAACATAAAAAAACTGTCGAGATTTTGCAGGTTCATATCAAACAAATCCGTGATCTCAGAGCCGGCCTGGTTAAAATCGATCAGTATATATGATTTATAATTCTGTTTGGCAAATTCCTCAACAATAAAACTCTTTCCGACACGTCTGGCGCCATCGATGAGCAGGGCTGTCTTTCCGTTGCTTTTCACTTTCCAGTTTAGGATTTTATCCTCGATTTTACGTTTCATAAACACCTCTTGCACAATATCAAGATTTTTGCCTGCCGAAATACGCACCTATTCAAGCATTTCTATAATAGCACTGCTTTTGGCGCAAAACAAGAATTTTAGATTCCATGATACGCACCAAATCGAGATTTGTCTAACTGAAAAAAGGATGAGAACGGACAATATGTAACCTTCGGGAATCAGCGCATCGATCTTACAAGAACGCACTTAAACTACAATATGTGTCCCGAAAGCGGGGAACAAAGGAACAGGCTTGAAGCGAGACTTTCTGACCCGAATGTGAAATGTATGAACCGTATGGATGTGGTTGTTTACGGTAGCTGGTGCTTAACACTCCCTACACATGCTCCTATGGAGGATGAAAACGGGAACATTATCTATGAAGAAAAAGAAGTTCATCACAGAGACGGGACGGTTACTACAGAAACGGCACCGAAACTGAAAGAAATATCATACACAGATGAACAGATAAAACAATTCTTTGAACTATCCTACAAGTTCCTGTCTGAAAGATACGGGGAACAGAATGTGATCTCGGCATATGTACATATGGACGAAACAACTCCACATATGCACTTTCTCTTCATCCCTATAGTAGATGATAAAAAGTGGAACGAAAAGCATCCTGACAAGGAACCAAGGGTTAAGGTCTGCGCCAAGGAACTTATGAATATGACTGAAATGAAAGCGTTCCATAGGGTACTGCAGGAATATATGGATCAGCATTCTCAGAAGGGATTATTTCCGGTACTTAACGGTACTACTATCGGGGGCAATCGCACCATAGCAGAGCTAAAAGCACAGAGCGCTATGGAGGAAGCTTTAGCGGCTACAAGAAATGCAAAAGAGATAAAGGAAGCAGCAGATCAGTCTGTGATCGATGCAAATGAGCAGGTAAAGCAGGTACAAAGTGAGATCGTAAATATTCAGGAAGCGAAGCTGATTGCGGAAAAAGATACAGAAAAATGGCTTGAAGAATTAGAGAAAAAAGAACTCCCGGCAATGAAAGAACTTAAGGACGGACTGACAGATCTGGGGGCAGATAAAGCTGACTACGACAGTATAACCGGTTTTGCAAAAGCACTGGAACACCCGGTCAGATCAAGCAACGGGATGGTATATGTGGAGATACCGAATCCTGAAAAGACACTTCCGGTACTGAAGAAAGTGATGAAGAAACTGACATCGGTAATAGAAAAGACTAGGGAAATCGGAAGAAAGATCGCCGGACATGCTGAACAGACAAGGGTATCGCTCAGGGCAAAACTTGTCGAAGCACAGGAAGAAGCAAGACGACAAAATGAGGAAAGAAAACCGGTACAAAAGAAGAAGGATATAACCCGATAAAGCCGCATGGCTACTATGATTTTAGTGACAATACTTTTTGCTTGAGATGGAAAAGTTTTAAAGCGCATATAATGATGATTTCTTGCGCTTTAGAATTGAACTTAAAGCGCAAAAGTGATAATGTTATAAAAAAGTTTGAAAATGAGGTGTGATTATGCGAGAAATAGACCTTATCATAGATGAAAATGAAAGTCAGGTTGTCGAGTGGAAAGAGTCATGGCAGGATAAATATCTCGAATGGATCTGTGGATATGCCAATGCACAGGGTGGAACTCTTTATATTGGTATTGATGACAATGGTAACGTCCTTGGATTAGAAGAAAAGATTGTAAAAAAGTTGTTGGAGGATATTCCCAACAAGATTACTGCGGCCTTTGGTATGACATGTGACGTTAACCTTAAAACGAAAGATAAAAAGAAGTATATTCAAATCGAAGTAAAGAAATCAAAGCTTCCGTTAAATCTGCACGGTAGATATTATTACCGAACCGGAAGTGTAAAAAAAGAGATTACCGGGTTTGAACTTACTGAATTCATTATAAAAAGTACGGGAACATCATATGATGAAATGACATCTGATATTCCAAGAGAGAAGCTTACATTTGAGTCACTTAGGAAAAGATACCTGAAAGCAACGCATCTTTCATTGGCACTTGATGATGACCTTGTAAGCTTTAAGCTTATGCAAGAAGACGGACAAATGACTAATGCAGGGATTCTGTTCGCGGATCAGTGGAATATTCATCATTCGAGAATTTTTTGCACAAGGTGGAATGGTCTTGAAAAAGCCAATTCTACACAGGATGCACTTGATGATGCTGAATATACAGGTGGACTTATAGAGCTTTATGACAGTACTATGTCCTTTATTAAAAATAATACAAAAAAAGGATGGCGCAAAGACAATGATAAACGTGTGGAGTTACCTGACTATCCGGAAAGAGCCTTAGAAGAGGGATTGGTTAATGCTCTTATCCACAGAAGTTATCTTCAGACAGGAGCTCACAGCCAGGTAGATATTTATGATGATAGGATTGTCATCACTAATCCCGGAGGAATGTTTGATGGTTCAGAGGTCCAGTTGCTGGATATAAGACATGTACCGTCAAAACTGCGAAATCCGATTCTTGCGGATGTTTTTGGAAGAATGCGGCTTATGGAGCGAAGGGGAAGTGGATTTAAGAAAATTCTTGACGCATATGAGACAGAAGAACGATATAAAGAAGAACTAAAGCCTGTGTTTTATACGGATGGCTATAATTTCTTCCTTACGCTTTGGAATCTCAATTATGCCTATGATAAAGCGCAAAATAAAGCGCAAAATAAAGCGCAAAAAAGCCAGATGACTGACCGTGAATATATATTGCTGCTTCTTAAAGAAAATCCGTCATTAACGCAAGTTGAACTGTCAGAAATGATGGATAAATCCAGAAGAACAGTGCAAATGCTAATGAAAGAGTTGCTGGACGAAGGCACGATTGAAAGAATCGGATCCAAGAAAAAAGGTTCATGGCTTGTGAAATAATAAAAGAGGTGATTTAGGTGGAAGATTTTACAATAAATGAGATGCAGGATATGCAAAGAAAATTACAAGACAAGTATAAAGAAAAATGGGAATCCATCGGCCCGGAGACAGGAAAGAATAAACTCCTGTGGATGATTGGAGAAATTGGAGAAGTCATAGACATCGTTAAGAAGAATGGTGGAACAAAAGCATGCTCTGATGCGAAACTCAGAAACAACTTAGTTGAAGAAATGGCAGATGTTCTCATGTATTACAATGATGTGATGCTTTGCTATGGTATTTCGGCAGAAGAATTGAAGCAGTCATATTTGGAAAAGTATAAAAAGAATATGGGGAGATGGTAACAATGAAGGCAATTTTGACAAGTTCACTCGGTGGGCAAGTAAAAATAGATGGTAAGAGGCTTCCGGCTAAGCTGCCGGAAACCAACGGATTATTAAAGTGTATTAAGGATGTTTGGAAAAAAGATTCCAAGGTAATGATCATCAGCGGATCACCTGAATATTTTGACAAAAATGATAGCGTATTATTCTGCCTGAAAGGAGCATTTTCTCTAAGTGATCTCGATACCTCGGAAGTGTTGATGTGTGACGAACGAAACAAAGAGATCATAGAACGACTTCCCGAAATAGATGTGCTAATCCTGGCCGGAGGACATGTGCCGACGCAAAACAGTTTTATGAAGACCATAAGATTAAAAGAACGGTTACGGGATTGGAATGGGCTTCTTATTGCATGGAGCGCCGGTTCCATGAACTGTGCAGAAATGGTTTATGCAGGCCCGGAACTTCCGGGGGAGGCAATTGATCCGAATTATCAAAGATGGATTAGTGGTCTTGGAATAACGAAAACTAATATTTTCCCTCATTTCGAGGCATTAAAGGATGAAATGCTTGACGGAATGAGGCTGATAGAGGATATTACATACTCCGACAGCATGGGACACGAGATAATCGCTTTGAATAATGGAAGCTTCATTGTTGTAGACAATGGAACAGAGGTTCTTTATGGGGAAGCGTATATCATTAAGAATGGAGAGCAGAGACAAATCTGCACAGACGATAAATGGATACAGTTATAAATAGTTTTGTAGAAAAATCAAAAGAAATCTTACAGGATAGCCTGGTAGGAGTATACCTGCATGGTTCTGCTGTTATGGGATGTTATAATCCGGCAAAAAGCGACATAGATTTAATCGTTGTGGTGAAGGAATCTATAGAGGATAGTGTTAAGAGTACCTTTATGGATATGGTGATTGATTTAAACGAAAAGGGACCTGCAAAAGGAATTGAAATGAGTATTGTAAAACGATGTGTTTGTAAGCCCTTTGTTTATCCAACGCCTTTTGAACTACATTTTTCCGTTGCTCATCTGGATTGGTATCGAAAAGTTCCTGATGATTATGTTTCCAAAATGAAGGGCGAAGATAAAGACCTTGCTGCGCATTTTACAATCATAAACCATAGGGGCGAGTGTCTATATGGCGCTTCTATTAAAGATATTTTTGCTGACGTACCGGTACAGGATTACATTGACTCTATCTGGAATGATATTGCTGATGCAGAAGAAGAAATTACAGATAATCCAATGTATTTGATATTGAATCTAGCAAGAGTGCTTGCGTATTTAAAAGATGGGCTTGTTCTTTCAAAAAAAGAGGGCGGCGAATGGGGAATTAACCACATCCCTGAAATGTACCATGGTCTGATGCAGGATGCTATGAGAGAGTATGGTGAAGGAACAAATATAACGTATAATACAGATCTTGCGAAGGACTATGCTAAATACATGGTTGAACAGATTTTAAACATAAGAGATAACGATTACTGAAACAAATACCAATATAATACAGGCAATGAAGAATAATTGTTAATTCAGAATAGAGAAGTAATCTGATTCTAAAGGATAAAGGCATAGGTATGATAACTTCTTGATGAAATTGCAAGAAAAATCGAGCTGACAAGATGAAAATAGTGACTATCATAGGAGTTTTGAATAATGAACAAGGATTACGAGGATACTCAAGATTATGTATGTTCAATTAGTGCGACAGAATTTGAAGAATTCTGCTTAGAACGTCTAAAAGATTATGCGAAAATGAAGAGATGGCAGGATTTTAATATTACGCATAATGTGAAATTGCAAGCACATGATGGAACCTATCAAATAGATGTTTATGCGACATTTCGTTTCATGGAACTCGACTTTAAAGTATTATGTGAATGTAAACAGTTTAAGAGCCCTGTTAAAAGGGATGTTGTTGCCTTGTTAGACGGAAAGATTCGAAGTTTGGGAGCTCAAAAGGGAATTATTTGTTCTACTAGCGGATTTCAGAAAGGGGCAATTAAGTACGCTAAGGAACATGGAATAGCGTTGTTTCAAGTATATGATAAAAACTGCATCCCGGTGAGCCATTCGTGTGGCCCTGATGCTGAAGAATTTGCTGACGATCCAACAAAATATATCGAGGATCATTGGCCGGAATATTGCGTTAAATGCTTTGAAACAGATAGTGATGTTCCGATTACTATTTATCCTACAAAAGACATGATAAATGAAATATATCGCGAACATAATCGCTTGATGAAAAAAGTGTATGGTATTGACATGCCTGATCCTGACTCGTTTTTTGAATGATTGTATAGTTCAAGGGTGTGAGTATGAATGCTTCCAGTGAATTAGGGAACGTAGTATAAGAAAATACTTTTTGATAAAGTTTAAAGGCCTACAATCTCAATATTATCAAGGTAGTGCTTTCACGAACACACTTGGAATAAACGCCACTGCCATTGATAGTGATAATTCTATGGGAGACCAGCTATGAAAAGTCAAGCATAAATTAGCAAAAAATTTCTTTTTTTCGATATCGGGCAAAAAGGGTAACCTTAACAAAGCTCCCTGAGGGTGCATTTTCAAAGAACTACATGTTCAGTATCAGACATCTTATTCG